>NZ_JAJEQG010000019.1 GCF_020687245.1 Faecalibacterium longum CLA-AA-H243
TTCTGCTTTGCGGTTTTCAGTTTGAGCAGTTCCTCTTTAGCTTCCTTGTACTGCTCGTAGAACTTTGCCTTTTCGGATGCCAGCTGCGCATACTCGGCTTCCAGCTCTTTCGGGCTGGGCAGCTTTGTGATGTTGTTTGCCTTGAAATAGGCTGCTGCCGCCCGGTACGCTGTCAGTTCTGCACGGTGCTGCTCCTCAAAGGCTACGGGTCGCTTGGCGGTCTTTAACTGCTGTGCGACATTCTTGGTGCTGGTATAGGCTGCGACATGATAGCGCAGCTCTTTGTTGGCCTTCATGCAGCTTTCGAGGTCTTTCACCACCGCCAGCGAGTCGTGATACTTGGTTTCCAGTTCGGCGATGCGCTGGTTCAGATCATCCTCGTTGAGCAAATCTTTCTCCTGCAAGAGGATCAGAGTTTGTGCCATAGCTTTGAGGTTGAATTTCTTCGCCCAATGTTCGTAGCCAATGCCCTTGCCCTCAGTCAGCCTTGCCTGAATGTCAATCAGTTTCCCGATTTTATTAGATTTCAGCGTAACCGTGTGCTTGCGTTCGGCATTTGCGGTCAGGGTGGCGAGTACGGCATCGCTGTCATAGTTGTCACCGAGATGCTTCGCTCGGATGAACTTCGTTCTGCCAGCGGGCAGATAGCTAAGCTGTCCACGGCTTTCCTTAACCGTGATGCCATACTGTTGCATGAGCTTGTCAGAAAATTCTTCAAAGCTCGTGGCACGGTACAGCACTGAAGAAATCTGTTTCCGTAAAGTGTCTTTCACGGTTTCAAACTTCTTCTGCCGAGGCTGCTGTCCAGCTGCGGTGAGGGCTGCGTTTTCACGATCAAGTTTCAACTGGCCGCGTCTACGCGCCCAATACTCAGCTTCGCTCACGCGCTCCTTGGAGCCGTTGAGCAGGTCGATCTGGTACAGACCAGCACCCTCGCACAGCTCCATGACTTCGACACGGAGGTGTCGCATGGTCTGGGCTGTGCTGGAGTGCTTCATGCCCTCGCGCCAATCGCGAGGCTTCTGCATATAGGGCTTGCGTTCCACCTCTCGTGTTCGGATGCTGCCGATTACGATGTGGACATGGATATTTCCCGAATGGTTGTGCCCATCGGGGTGAGTGCAGACGATGGCGGGATGACCGGGGAAGTTTTCTTCGCAGAATTTCAGGCCAAGTGCCTGTGCCTTTTCCATGGTCAAGCCGTTGTCGGCTGCATCTCTTGGGTCAAAGCTGATGATATACTGGTGGCTTTTAATATCACCATGCTGGGTGTTCTTGCCATACTTGCGGTTTGCCAGCAGACAGGCCGTTGCAAATGAGAAATCACCGCACTCAAGGGTGTCGAGCAGGTAGGATTCCCGCAGCTTCGGCTTGCCCTGTTCATCCAGAAGCTGCTTTCCGGTGAACTCATCGTGTTGGTAGATCAGGTACGCTTCAATGGCGGTGTAGTCCGAGTTCTTAGAGGCGATATGCTTGAGCGTTGCCATACAGTTCACCCAGAACTTTCTCGGCGTGCAGCCGAAATGCGGTCAGGTCTGCAAGTTCTTCAAGGAGTTTCGCCCGCAGCTGTTCAGTGTCTGCGCCGCCGGAGTTGAAGTGTCGTGCGAGTTGGTTCAAATTTCCGCCCACCCTGCTGCACTGGGCAAGCAGGGTGGAAACGGCAGTCAGGGTTTCTTCTCCGCCGCCGGTAACGACAACAGTGCGCTCGATCTTCGCACTGTGCAGCGCACGGCGGATGAGGGTGGACAGGGAGAGATGAAGGAGTTTTGCTGTGCATTGGAGTTCCATCTTTTCAGTTTCCGTCACTCGGAACTTGATGATGTGCGTTTTGTTGTTCGGCGTGTCGTGGCGGTGGGTCGTGCTGGGATTCGCTTTGACATTCGTTTTGTTCATTGAACCTCCTGTCTGTTCGATAACTCCTCGGTGAAGTTATGTAAGCACGACACGCCGTTCTTTCGCACCGCAAGGTGCGAATATGAGCAGGGTTTGGGGCAGGCACGCCCCAACAAGATCACTTCGGAAATGCAGACGCATTGCAGAAGTGAAGTCCCGGTGGAACACAAGATTTTCAAGAATTGAAAATTTGTGGCCACAGGACGGTTCTTGCCCTCTACCGCTGCGCTCAAAACCGTTTCTGGGTAATTGTTTCCGAATTGTTAAGACGCAAAAAATAAGTAGCGGGGCTCTGCTCATGTGATGGGATCGCCGTTTGACCCGAACGAAGTTCCTGCCCCTGTTTATGCAGCGGCGTTGTCCGGCTCGCTCACGGAAAGTGTGAGGTCATGGCACGGTATCACGTTCGGACGGCTTATGAAGGATTCAAGGTACAGTATGAAGAAAGCTGGGCGCAGTGCGGACACTACGTTCTGCTTCTTTCAAGCACAAAAATAACGCTTTGAGGCTGTGCTGCCAACAACCGAAAGAGAATTTCGGAGAATTGTACAACCACATAAGATTTTATTTGTGAAAAAGAAAAATACCGCCCACGCAGCGCAGCGATGGATTTTGTCGGGGGAATCGGCGGCAAAATGAATCGGGTGTGTTGCGGGGCGGTAAATTCTTCGTGGACTTTTCCTCACGGAAGTGGTGGGTCTCACGGTGATAACCAACCACTTTCTGTGGCTGTGTTCAAAATGAACACGACCACATCTTGTGGATGAATTTGAACCAATCCACAAAATCAATGGGATTTACAAGAAAAATACCACGGCATGTAAAATGCGTCAAGAGGGTTTTGAAAAATTTATTGAAGTGAAGCAAGAAAAGTATGACACATCTTGTAGCTTTGGGAAAAAATACGCTATGTGAATCAGAACAAACCCCATTTTCTGTCTGCGGTAGATCTTTCTATTGCCGGCAGCAACAGGATGTTGCATTTTTGACCATTGTCTAACAATCGATGCAAAAAAATGCAGGGAAAAAACCCCTCAGATGGTTAGGCAAAACAAATTCACGAAGTAAAAATAGCACTCCCACCGGGCGTTGTCAAGCAGAGACAGACAAGTTTACAGGGGCGAATTTTTTTCGATGCGGGAAACGTTTTGCTTCCTCTATGCCGCAGGGGAGGCTCCAATAACGAAATCTTTTTCAAAATCTCCGAAAATGGCTAAACTCCTTGACAGAGGAGACGGCAGGGCGTATTATTTTGGCAGAAGGACCGCTGAGAAGCGGCTTTTTATAAGACCAAAAGTTAGTTCCACCTAACTCTAAACTCTGCCCTATACGAAGAAATATATCTCTTCTATTTACAGGTGGAAAATAAATAGAGAAGGAGCGTATCAGGATGAAGATCTACTATTTTGGTGCAGAGGATGCCCCGGTGCTGTTGCTGCTGCCGGGCACCTGTTGCCATTGGAAAAGCAATTTCGGTGCCGTGATCCCGCTTCTGGCTGACAGCTTCCGGGTGCTGTGCGTCAGCTACGATGGCTTTGATGAGACTGAACAGACCGAATTTCCCACCATGCTGGAGGAGACCGAAAAGATCGAGGCCTACCTCAAGACCCACTGCGGCGGTCACATCCGGGCGGCCTACGGCTGCTCTCTGGGCGGCTCGTTTGTGGGGCTGCTGGCGGCACGGCAGAACATCCACATGGACTGTGGCATTCTGGGCAGCTCCGATCTGGATCAGGCATCGCCGCTGGCGGCAAGATTGCAGACTGATTTTCTGCTGCCATTGATCTACCCTGTGGTGCGGGACGGAAAGATTAAGGCGAAATTTCTCCAAGAACGTCTGGACAAGTGTGCTAAAGAGCCGGGGGATTATGTCAAAGCCTTTCTGAAAATGTTTGGCGATGCCCGCCCTTATGTGACCATGCAGAGCTGTAAAAATCAGTTCTACTCCGATCTTATCACTCCGCTGCCGGATAAGATCCATGTGCCCGGTACCGAGATCCATATCTTTTACGCCCTGAAGATGGGCAAAAAATACCGTGTCCGGTATCAGCAGCATTTTGCACATCCTGTTCTCCATGAGCAGAACTTGCAGCACGAGGAATTGCTGGCCTGTCATCCGGTGCAGTGGGCGCATCTGGTAAAAAGCATTGCATTGTGAACGGTAAAACGTATCTGGAGCAAGCAGGATTTTGTAAGATCCAGAACCACAAAAATAAAAAGGGCTGGCTGTGCATCACAGCACAGAAATGAGGTGTAATCATGTCGAAAAAAGCAACGGAATTTCAAAGAAAAGCAATGAGCTGGATGTACCGGGGCAAGGAAATCTTCAAGCCTTTGAACACCGGCTGGATCGACGAGAATGTTGCCTGCGTACGCGAATGGGTGGCGAACATCTTCTTCTACCGCAAAGGCGATACGACCATTATGGTCGATGCGGGATATAACTACGACCGCCTTGCCGAAAAAATGGGCTGGCTTGGGATTGATCCGAAGTCGATACACCATATCCTCATCACCCATCAGGACACCGACCATGTGGGTGCGGTGGAAGCAGACAGTCCGGGGCTGTTCCGGAATGCGAATCTGTACATCGGCGAGATCGAGAACCGGTATCTCACCGGCGAGGTGCGGCGAAAAGTCATCTATCATCTCTATAAATTGCCGCAGGTCACGATCAACAACGAAAAGGTACTGCTGCACGATGGGCAGGTACTTGACATTGACGGCGTCAGAATCGAGTGTTTTCTGGTTCCCGGTCATACATGGGGACATATGGTCTACCTCATTGACGATAAGTACCTTTTTACCGGCGACACGCTGTGGTTTGGCGCGGACGGCGGCTACAGCTTCATTTCCTCGCTGGCGGAGGACAATAAGCTGGCTGTGCAGTCACTGGCGGAGCTGGAGCGGAAACTGCGCGCACGTGGGCTGCATCCATATTTCATCACCGGTCACACGGGATGGACGGACAATTTTGCCTTTGCGTTTGCCCACAAAGGCAAGCACTGTTCACCATTCAAAAAACGAGTACACGACCCATCGGCACCCTATGATGCCTACGACGAATCGGACGACACCGAAGAAAATGCAAAGAGCGGCTTTCTGAAAGGCGTGGGAAGATGAAGGACAGCGAATTACAAATTGACCGTAGCTGCCATGTGCTATATTCCAAACCCTGCAAAAAGGAAATTCTGGCGAAAATCACTCTGCACTATCCGGAGGTGGAGCGCGAGGCTGTCTGGGGGCAGGTGCAGCTGAGATACGCAGAGCTTCTTTCCAAGTGGCGCACCGACCTCGGCGGTAAAAAGAATTTTCACAACGGCGTAGGCGGCACCTACGACTGCATCGCCATCATGTGCTTTTACGATGTGTGCCGGGATGTGGTCACATTCCGCGAAATGGAAGAGATAGAAGAAAATCTGATCCTGCCGTCCTTCCGGAAGCTGCGATTCGTTGACATCAACAAGCCATTCTGGAAAAAGCTGATGTATCGGGCATTCAGCACCGCCCAAAAGCACTGTGACACATGGCATGATTACGAGATGGATGTTACGCCTTACGAAAACAGCAAGCCCATCTATTATGAATTTACGGCGTGTCCGGCGGCGGAATTTGCCAAGCGGTTCGGATTTGCGGACATTATGCCCGCCCTGTGCAATGTGGACTATGCGTCCATGGAACTGCTCCATGCCAAGCTCGTGCGGACGACCACCTGCGTGGACGGCTGCCGATGCGACTATACCATCTGCGGCGACAAGGATCCGTACTTAAAGGAGCATCCAGAATACCGGGATGAAAACGGATACAGGAGGAACAGGGAATGCTCTTACAGGTGATTCTGGAAGGTCTTGGGTTGGGAGTTCTGCTGGTTCTGATCTGCGCTGCGGGCATCCGTAAGGGGGCTGTTGGGATGGTGCATCTTTACAGCCCGGCGGTGCAGCAGCGGTGCGTGAAACTGGGACTTACAACACACGAGAAAATCAAGCGCAATTCTCTACTTTTTAAAGCCGTCTGCGTCCCCGGCTATATCAGCTATGTGCTGGTCTGTGTCTATGGGATAAACGGTGCGCGCAGCTTTGCGGCGGGCTTCTGGCAGTTACTCGTTATCTTGTCCGTTATGAATCTCATGGACCGCCTGTTGGTTGACGGCTATTGGGTGGGGCACACGAACGCATGGACGATCCCCGGAACAGAAGATCTGAAGCCGTACATCACCGCAAAAGACAAGCAGAAAAAGTGGCTGTTCGGCACGGTGGGCATGGCAGTCATATCGGCGGTGCTGGCGGCAATGATGACAGTACAGTAATCGGAAAGACCCTTCCGTCAGCGGCTTTTTCCGGTTTCTCGCCAAGGTCGGGGACAACGGGATGAAAATGCAGATCGTGAGGATCGGATTTGGAGGCAAGCTATGAAAATTCTGGTATATGGTGCAGGCGTTCTGGGGTGCAATTTAGCAAGAAATCTGCTGCGCGCCGGAAAGGATGTCACTCTGCTGGCGCGGGGAAACTGGGCTGCGGAGATCAAGCAGAACGGCCTGCGGATCAAGGACAAATTTTCGCTCCGCACTTCGGTCAGCCGCATTCCGGTGGTGACGGAACTTGCACCGGATGCAATGTAAGATGTGATCTTTGTGGTCCTGCGCTATACACAGCTGGATTCCGTTCTGGACACGCTGCGGGCGAACCGGACGAAGAACGTCGTTTTTGTGGGGAACAATGTGCAGGCGAGGGCGCTGGCGGCGGCACTGCCGGAAAAGAACGTCCTGTTTTCCTTTGCGCTTTCTGCCGGGCATCGGGAGGCTGACCGGGTGGTCTCCATCGACCTGAAAAAGATCACCATCGGACAGCTGCCGGATGCAACCTCCAATAAACAGTTGATCGGGCGCATCTTCTATGGCACGAAATATAAGGTTGTTTACGAGCCGAACATGGAGGACTATCTGCTCTGCCATGCCGCGTTTGTGATGCCTGCGGCTTTTGCTTGCTATAAGACAGACGGCGACCTGAAAAAGCTCAGGGGAGATACTGCATACCTGAACCGTCTGCTGGATGCAAACATCGAGGGATACCGCGCCATCAGAAATGCCGGGCACGCCATTCTGCCCAAGGAGGATGCGGATTTTGAAGGGGAAAAGTACCGCAAGACCTGCCTGCGCTTTTTCAAGCTGATGTGTGCCACTTCGCTGGGGAAACTCTGCGCCTCCGACCACGCCATGAACGCCATCGACGAAATGAACGCACTGAACCGGGATCTCAAAAAGTTTTTCGATGCGAACGGCGCAGCCTACCCGGTGTGGCAGGCACTGGAAGCGGAAGCTGGGAGGTATCTGCAATGAAGTATGCCGGAATGCCTTTTGGAATGTGGGTGCTGTTTGCTGGCTCCTTTCAAAAGCAGCTGACCGCTGTGCTGGGCTATGATGCAGCCACCGCAAGAGCCATCACGAAAAAGGCAAAGTCGCAATACCGGCAGATCATCCGCAGGCTGCCGGAGTTTGAAAAAGCGGACCGCTTCAAGATGAACATCGTCAACTGCGCAATGCTCGGCGCGTTCATCCTCTCCATGCCGCAACGTCCGGAGGTGGACAGGCTGACGGATTACTACGCAAAGTCCATGATGACAAAGCCCATGCAGTGGTTCTGCCGCAAGAGCGGAAAAAGCAAGTTTACCCCCAAAGATATTTCCGGCATGAAGGCGACCGCCACCTTGAAAGCCGCCGACCGCAACCCATATTCGTGGAACATGGAGTTTTACGAATATCCCGACGGCAGCGGCTACGAGGGACGCTTCACCAAATGCGGCATCTGTGTGCTGATGAAGGAGCTGGGGCTGTACGACCTGACCCCTGCCCTGTGCCATCTGGACTACACCATGAGCGAAGCAGGCGGTGTGACAAATTTTGTGCGGCAGTACACCCTTGCCTCCGGCGGACCCTACTGCGACTGCGGGTACAAAAAGAAGGGGTAACGGACGATGAAGAGGAAGGAAACCTATCTTTCCCGTGATTTCCGGGAGACTGTGGCACTGCGCTTTCCCGCGCAGGCAAAGGAACTGAACACCGCTTTCGATATGCGCCTGAGTGCGCTGCTGGCTGAAAATGCAGATGCAAGCAAGGAAAAGCAATACCACCTCAAGCGGCAAATCTTACCGGGCATTGCGGCCTACGAGACCTTGCAGCGGGTCATGCCGAAAGAGGAGGCACTGCAAACCGTTCACGGCTATGTGGAGCGGCTGGCGAGAACGAGCCACAAACAGCTTGCCGCCCTGCTGCACATACCGGGGCTTTACCGCCTTGTTCCCGGCGTTTTCGTCAAATCCACCCGGAGTGTTTTCGGCCCGGCGGCGGGCTTTGCCCCAAAAGAACTGCAGACCGGCAACGGCGTCTGGCGTGTGGATATGATGGAGTGTCCCTATCACGACACCTGCACAGAATACGGCTGCCCGGAGCTGTGCCGCTGCTTTTGCGACAGCGACGACATCAGCTATACCGGGCTGCATCCGAAGCTGATCTGGGAGAGAACCATGACGCTGGGGCGTGGAAATGACCGCTGCGATTTTTGCATGAAGGTCAGATAATAGCGGGGAGGCATATTGGCATGGAGATCAAACGATTCGGCAATATAGAGGGAAAGACCATGATGCTGCTGCACGGAAATCTTATGTGCTGGCGGCAGTTTGAGGATCTGATCCCGCTGCTGGAAAGGAAATTCTGCGTGTATGCCGTCAGCTTCGATGGCTTTGACGGAACAGGCAAAACAACCTACACGACCGCCCAGAATCAGGCGGACAAGTTGGCCGGTTATATTGAGAAAGAGCTTGACGGACGGCTGGATCTGCTTTTTGCAGAGTCGCTGGGCTGCGGACCGGCTGTTTTTCTGAAGGCTTCCCCAACCGTTCAGATCGATCGGATGATCCTCAGCGGGCCGGAGTATCTGGATTTCGGAGTGCTGAATCGACTGATTTTGAAGGTCATGCCGCAAAAGCAATATCGAACGGCACACGAAAAGTACATGCCTGCATGGGCGCTGCGCTTTATGGGGCAGACGGAGCAGGGAATGCAGACTATGCTCCGCCGTATCCCGGATCATATCAGCTTGGAATCCGTCCGGGCCACTTGGGAGGCAGGACTTTATCTCTATCGAACGGACTTTTTGGTACAGCCCGATGCAAAGGTCGCCTGTTGGTACGGAGAAAAAGAAGGGCACATGAAAAAGGCCATCCAGCGGCTGCGGACGGCATATCCGAGCCTGATCGTCCGCTGCTTCACCGGTTTCGGCCATGGCGATATCATCAATCATCCAGCGCTGCTTGCGTCGGAGCTGGAACGCTTTTGGCTATTATGATTACGAACAGGAAGCGAAGAAAATGAAGAAAGCAGAAACAAAGCAGTTTATCCGCTGGTGCATCGCGGCTGCGGTGTATGAGAAAAAGCACTCTGCGCACCTCGCAGGATGACAGCGATTGCTGAATTGTCTGTGTTTTTTGCAGAAAGTGCATCCATAGCTTCCGGTGTGTATATATGCTGAAGGATTACTCGCCTTTCAGAGCAAATGATTTTGAATATCTGCGGGGGAGGATACTGATCCTTCTCCCGGAAAATGACATTTTCAAAAAAGAAAATCAGAAACGGTTCGCAGATCTGTTCCGGAAACTGGATGCAGAGATCCGCACGGTTCCGGGCGGTCATGTGAGCTTCATTGTTCAGGCGGAACGGTATCTTGATTTGATGGAAACATTTTTGCAGAGAAATGGAATTTGACAGTTCACGTCTGCGAATCAGTAAGAAAAATCGAATCTTAAGGAAAAGAGAATGGCTATATATAAATCATTTTTTGATTTTCCCCCGGAGCAAACTGCTTCCACGGCGATGCCCCGCACCGTCGTGTTCTCCAACGGAACGGGGAGCGGGAGTATGACCATCTGTCCACTGTTTTCGGGGGCAGAACTGTACTACAACGATATGCATCTTGTTTCCTTTGACGAGACTCCCGCACCAGCGCGGAATGTGATCGAGGTCAACCACTGCCGCGTTGGGCGTTACGAGTGCAGTTTTGGGGCAAATAGCTGCTGCTATCTGGCAGCAGGGGATTTTGCGGTGTGTGCAGCAGCGCGCAAGAAATCCTCCTCCTGCTTCCCATTGCGGCACTATCACGGCATTACCATTCTGCTGGATCTGGATGCGATCTCGCCGGAAATGCGGAAACAAATGGAATGGTACGGCGTAGACCTTGATGTCATACGGCGGTACATCTGCACGGAAAACCGCTGCTGTATCCTGCGGTCAGAACCGACCATTGCCCATATTTTTTCAGAGCTTTACACAGCGCATTCTGTGCCGGACACCGGCTATCTTCGGCTGAAAGTGCTGGAGTTGCTGCATATTCTGACCCGGCTGAAAAACAGGGAAGATGTGCAGCAGACAGAGTATTTCAATCAGCATCAGGTGGAGTGTGTGAAGCAGGCTGCGGCTCTTCTCACGCAGGAACTGACAGTTCACCGTACAATCGAACAGCTTGCACAGGAGGTCGGCCTTTCGCCTACGGCATTAAAAAGCTGTTTCAAAGGCATTTACGGAAGCTCGGTCTATGCGTATCAGAAAGAGTACCGGCTGCAGCTGGCACAGAAGCTACTACTCGAAACCGATTGCACGGTTGCTGAAATCGCCCATCGGGTCGGGTACGAAAATCCGAATAAGTTTTCTTCTGCATTTCGGGAAGCAGCCGGCATGACGCCTACGGAGTATCGGAAGATGCGTCCGATTGGATAGATTCTGTCGATTTGGTTCTTGCGCAGAAAGTCCGGTTCCAGTAAAATCAGTATCGTGATTAGCTGAAGCTAACCCCGATATTCTGATTTTGTGGAGGAAATTGATAATGCGTTTGATGAAAAGAATTCTGAGTGCAGCTGCTGCGCTAGCTCTGTCTGCTTCTCTTCTGGTTGGCTGCAGCAGCGGCACGGCGAGCTCTGTTCCCGTTTCTGCAAGTTCTGCCGCAGAAAGCACTGTTTCTTCCGTAGAAGAGACCGCCTCTTCTGCTGTGGATGAAAACGAAGCTGCCGCTGCACAGCTGCTGAACGACCTAACAGGCAGCTATCAGGAACTGTGGCCGGTGATTCTGGCGGACGAATATAAGCAGACATGGCTGGATGATTGTACCGCTCTCGTGGGCGAGGACAATGCCGAAGCTGCTTTTGAGAAGCTGTCCTCTATGGTGACAGGTGATGTTTACGGCGAAGATGCAGTCAAAGCGTATGCCAACGGCGGCGGAGCCTATTTCTGCGGCTTTACCAATAGCCTTGCGACCTTGACCTTCGATGGTGAAACTTCTACCATTTCCGGCACCGATAAGGACGGCAATGTGCTGTTCTCCCATACCTATCACTACATTGGCATGGAGCCTGTGCATGGACTGTATGAGTTTGAAAGTGATGATGCCGATTCCGGCGAGTTCACCTACTTTTTCCTCGCGCCAGACACCAGTGCGGAAACCTACCACATTGAGTTTCGCTATGGTTCGGATGCAGAAGCTCTGAGCCAGTACGATGCAGGCGAATATGCTTACTGGGTGGCATCTGGCATTTCTACGGATTGCGACCAGACTATGATCGACAACTGCATTGAGCTGTTCTGTACTGAAAATCTAGCAGGTTAATGCGCAGAATGTGCTGTGGAGCAAAAACGCCACGGCACATTTTTGCATAAAAATTATTTGAAGGAGGTCTTTCCGTGAAAAAACAGTCCGATCTTTCCCGGCTGATGGGCTACGCCGGGAACTACCGATATTTCACCTACGCTTCGTGGGTGCTGTCTGCGGTCAGCGCGCTGGTGGCACTGGTGCCCTTTGTGTACATCTGGAAGATCCTGCGGGATGTGCTGAACGCCGCGCCGGACTATGCGCAGGCGGTGAACATCCCCCATTACGGCTGGATGGCAGTGCTGTTTGCGGTGCTGGCTTACCTCATTTACATTGCGGCACTGATGTGCTCCCATCTGTCGGCGTTCCGAGTGGCGACCAATCTGCGGCTGGAGGTTTCCGAACACCTTGCCACACTGCCGCTGGGCTTTACGGAGACGTTTGGCAGCGGTAAGCTGCGCAAGATCATCCACGAGAGTACTGGCGCAGCGGAGACATTTCTCGCCCATCAGCTGCCGGACAAATATAATGCAATGGCAACACCCATAGGTCTGTTGGTTCTTTTGCTTGTGTTCGACTGGCGGCTGGGTCTGCTGAGCCTTGCGCCGGTGGTGCTGGCTTTTCTCATTATGACGACCATGACTGGCAAGCGGATGGCTGAAAAAATGCGGCAGTACGGCAACGCCTTGGAGGCTATGTCCAATGAGGCCGTGGAGTACGTCCGGGGTATCCCGGTGGTCAAGACCTTCGGGCAGTCGGTGTTTTCCTTCAAAAAGTTCAAGGCCGCCATTGATGAGTACGAAAAGTGGGTCGTCTCCTACACCAAAGATCTGCGACTGCCCATGATGTTCTATACCGCCGCCGTCAACGGGGTGTTCGCCTTTTTGATCGCGGGCGGGCTGCTGTTCACGACCCACGGCGTCACCCCGGAGTTTCTGCTGAACCTGCTGTTCTATATCATCATCACGCCGGTGATCTCCCTGACTCTGACCCGTATGATGTATATGAGCGAGAACAAGATGGTGGTGGCGGATGCGCTGGCACGCATCGACTCGGTGCTGGAGGCGGCGCCCATGCAGGTGCAGGCTGTTCCGCAGTACCCGAAGGATTCCTCTGTCACGTTGCAGGATGTACATTTCAGCTATGACGGAGAAACCGAGGTCATCAAGGGCGTTTCGCTGGAGATTCAGCCGGGACATACCGTGGCTTTTGTAGGCCCCTCCGGCGGCGGCAAATCCACGCTGGCAAACCTTGTCTGCCGGTTCTTTGATGTGCAGAGCGGCAGCATCCGGGTGGGCGGAGCGGATGTGCGGGCTATCCCCAAGGAAGAGTTGATGGACACCATCTCCTTTGTATTCCAGAACAGCCGCCTGCTCAAGGGTAGCATTCTGGACAACGTCCGTCTGGGTAGGCCACAGGCCACCGAAGCCGAGGTGCTGGCGGCGCTGAAAGCTGCACAGTGCATGGATATCGTGGAGAAGTTCCCGGCGGGCATCCACACGGTCATCGGCACCAAGGGCGTGTATCTTTCCGGTGGCGAGCAGCAGCGCATTGCCATTGCCCGCGCCATGCTGAAAAATGTGCCCATCCTGATCCTGGACGAGGCCACCGCCTTTGCCGACCCGGACAATGAAGCAAAGGTGCAGGCAGCCTTTGCCCAGCTTGCCAAGGGCAAAACGGTGCTGATGATCGCGCACCGCCTGTCCACAGTCGCCAACGCCGACTGCATCTATGTGGTGCAGGATGGGCAGATCGCAGAATCCGGCACAAAGGATGAGCTGTGTGCACAGAACGGTCTGTTTGCCCGGATGTGGCAGGAGTATCAGGCGTCGGTGCAGTGGAAGGTCGCAAAGGAGGGGTAAGGAATGATCGAAAAAATTCAACACGCCACAGCCAGCTCCCCGGAGGGCGCAAAGGGGCTTGTGAAGGGCGTTCTGGCCTGTGCGTTCCAGAACATGGCGTTCATGCTGCCCACCGGGCTGTTGTATCTTTTGGTAAAAGACCTGCTGGCAGGCTCCACGAGCGGGAGAAGCACCTTCTATCTGCTGGGGTGCCTTGCCTGCTTTGCACTGATTTTACTGACCACATGGTTCCAGTACAACGGCACCTATTTTACCACCTATAAAGAGAGCGGCACCCGCCGCCTGACCCTTGCGGAGCGGCTGCGGAAGCTGCCCCTGTCCTTTTTTGGCAAGCGGGACCTTGCCGACCTGACAAGCACCATCATGGCGGACTGTGAGGTGTTGGAAAAGGACTGCTCCCACTTCATCCCCGGTCTGTTCGGTTCCCTCATTTCCACGGTGCTCATTGCCCTGAGCCTGTTTGCATTTGAGTGGCGGATGGCACTGGCGGCACTGTGGGTCATTCCGGTATCCGCTGCCATCGTGGTGGGCAGCTATCGGGTACAGGATAAGGTGCAGGCCAGGACCATGGCTGCGAAAATGGCCTGTGCGGACGGCATTCAGGAGTACATCGAGACCCTCCGGGACCTGAAAGCCAGCAATGCGGAGCAGTGGTATCTGTCTGGCCTTTCCGACAAAATTCGGGCAGTGGAAAAGCAGTCTATTGTGGCAGAGCTGGAAACAGCGCTGTTTGTGTCCTCCGCCGGCATGGTGCTCAAGCTGGGCATTGCATCGGTGGCGCTCACCGGTTCGGTGCTGCTGGTGCAGGGCGGCATCGACGTGCTGACCCTGTTTCTGTTCCTGATGGCGGCATCCCGGATGTACGACCCCATGCAGGGGGCTTTGCAGAATCTGGCGGCGGTCATTGCCATGCGCACCAATGTAGGACGCATGAATGAGATCTTGGACGCTCCCTTGCAGACCGGCAGCGAGCAGCTGACCAATCAGGGCTGCGATATCGTGTTCGACCATGTGGGCTTTGCCTATAACTCCGGTGAAACGGTGCTGCGGGATGTCTCCTTTACCGCGAAGCAGGGCGAGGTCACGGCACTGGTAGGCCCCTCCGGCGGCGGCAAGACTACCGTTTCCCGACTGGCGGCACGGTTCTGGGACTACCAGAAGGGCAGCATCACTGTGGGTGGCATGGAGGTTTCCCGAATCGACCCGGAAAAGCTCATGAGCCTGTATTCCATCGTCTTTCAGGATGTGACCCTGTTTGACAACACGATCCTCGAAAACATCCGTCTGGGGCGCAAGGGGGCCACCGACGAGGAGGTTCTGGCGGCGGCAAAGCTGGCAAACTGCGAGGAATTTGCCGAGAAGCTGCCGGACAAGTGGAACACCAATATCGGCGAGAATGGCTGCGCTCTTTCCGGCGGCGAGCGTCAGCGCATTTCCATCGCCCGTGCTTTTCTGAAGGATGCTCCCATCATCCTGCTGGACGAGGCCACCGCCAGCTTGGATGTGGAAAACGAAACTGCCATTCAGGAGGCTCTATCCCGGCTCATAAAAAACAAAACCGTCCTCATCATCGCCCACCGGATGCGGACCGTGGCCGGTGCGGACCAGGTGGTGGTGCTGTCGGGCGGCATCGTGGCCGAGCAGGGCAGCCCGGCAGAGCTGTACGCCCGGAAGGGACTGTATGCCCACATGGTGGATCTGCAATCGGCAAGCCAGAATTGGACGATCTGAGAATGAGGGCGGCTTTTATTTTGGAAAAAGTCTTGCATTCAGTTAAAAACTGTGGCATATACATTATACGAAACACTGTTTTGAAAGAACGCTCCACCGTTCAATGATGTATAAATGGGAGGTGCCTGCCATGACCGCCGTGATCTATGCCCGCTATTCTACTGATAGTCAGCGCGAAGAATCCATTGAAGGTCAGATCCGGGAATGCACCGCCTATGCGGAAAAGAACGGCTTCACGGTGGTGAAGCATTACATTGACCGTGCCATCTCCGCCAAGACCGATAACCGCCCGCAGTTCCAACAGATGATCAAAGACAGTGAGCGTGGCATCTTTGACATCATCATTGTCTGGAAGCTCGACCGCTTTGCCCGAAACCGCTACGACAGTGCCCGGTACAAGACTCAGCTGAAGCGAAACGGCGTGAAACTGGTATCGGCAACGGAAGTCATTTCGGCTGGCCCGGAGGGCATTATTCTGGAATCAGTGCTGGAAGGCTACGCCGAATACTACTCGGCTGACCTGTCTGAAAAGGTCGTGCGCGGCATGACCGAGAACGCTCTCAAGGGCATTTATAATGGTGGCACGATTCCGTTCGGCTACATGATCGATGAGACCCGGCATTACCAGCCAGACCCGCTGCTGGCTCCGTATGTGGAGCAGACGTTCCAGAAGTATGCGGACGGTGCGACCATGACTGACCTGCGGGATTGGTTAAAGGCGCACAACATCAAAAATTCGATGGGCGGAGAGATGTCCTATAACACAATTCAGCGGATGCTGAGTAATCGCCGGTACATCGGCGAATTGCGTTTGCGGGATGTGGTACAGCCCAATGCGATCCCGGCACTGGTATCAGGTGAACTTGTCGGGGCAAGGCCCCTCCATCTTGCTACGCAAGACCGTTCTGTCGCTTAAAAGCCCCACTGGGGCTTTCATTGCTCCGCTTCGCTGCGCAAACGCGAACCTGTTCAACAAGGTGCAGGAAAAGCTGGCGAAAAAGAAAAAGGCCCCTGCCCGTCATAAGGCAGAGGAAAGTTATCTGCTCACCACCAAGCTGTACTGTGGTAAGTGCGGAGCGCTGATGTTTGGCGAAAGTGGTGTCAGTCATACCGGCAGGATGTACACTTATTACAAGTGTGCTGCCGCCAAGAAGAAAAAGACCTGCGATAAAAAGGCAGTGCGGAAACAATGGCTGGAAGATTTGGTAGTGACCGAAACCATGAAGCTGGTGGAAGATGATGCTTCCATGAATGCCATCATTGCCAAGGTCATGGAGCTGCAAAATCAGGAAAGCACTGACCTGCCTATCTACGAAAAGCAGTTGAAGGAAACGGAAACCGGCATCACCAATATGCTGAACGCTATCCAGATGGGCATTCTGACCAGCTCCACCAAGGAGCGGCTGGAAGCGCTGGAAGAACAGCGGAAGGAACTGCAAGCCCGCATTGCAGAAGAACGGCTGGCCAAGCCGAAGATGAAAGAAGAATTCGTCCGGTTCTGGCTGCTCCGTTTCCGTAAGCTGGATATGACCCAGCCGGAGCAGCGGCAGGCACTGGTAGATACCTTCATCAATGCCATCTATCTCTACGATGATAAGGTGCTTATTACCTTTAACTATAAGGAAGGTACAGAAACGGTCGCTTTCGGGGAAGCCGTGAAAGCGGAGAAAAGTTCGGATATGAGTGCGCGAGGTGCACCAAATTTTGAACGTCAAATCGAAAGATTTGACGTTCTTTCTTTATGTAGGAAAGCGGCTGCACACTTTCTGCACACCGTTTGCACATTTGCCCGAATCAGGGGCTTTTCTGCGCAAGGTTTGCACAGCCTGCTTTCCTTTGCATAAAAAGAAGAAATTTTAGGCGAACAAGGCTCTCGTCAATTCTCTGCGTTCGTCTGCGTCCATCAGCCGGATGGCTTCAAGGATCTCCTTACCGGAGATTTTTGTTGCCGCCGGCTTTTTATTTTGCTGGATCTGGGATGCTGCCGGGGTCAGGTCTTGGGAATAGAAGTTCGCTTCGATCTTCTCGGTCAGCTCCAACCGGGGCTTGTCCTGCGTGTGGGCATATCCATTTTGCGTCCTTCTATCTGCCCGGTGACTTTGTTCCGCACATTCGCATTATGAACACCGGCTATCAGACGGCCAGCCTGGGCAATCTGTTCGGCCTGCCTTATGTGGTCATGCGTAAACCGGCCCCCATTGATACGACGACGCTGAACTATAATTGGCAGATCTGGGAGACCAATGCGTTCAGCATTTATACCAAGGAAACGGACGAAGCTGACGAGCAGAGCGCACAGGAAGCCGTTGCCGCCGTGCTGCGGTATCTCAGCCGGGTCGGTTTACTGCGATACCACTGCCACAGCGGGTATCTGTCCACCGTCGTGCAGGAAAACGAGATGGCAAATGTACTCACCCCGGCGGGCGGGATCTTCCGCCGCTTCGTGGAGCCGGGACAGGAAGTGGAGTATGGTCAGAAAACGGGCGTGATCCTTGACCCGTTTACTGCAGAGGTGGAGGCAGAGATCACCTGTCCGACCAGCGGTGTTGTTTTCTTCGCTTTGAAAAAACCGCTGACAACAGAACATGAGATCGCATTTAAGGTGATCCGGCGGCTGCATGGGGGATGTTTGTAAACAAGATTTTTGTATTTCGTAGAGAGCGAGTATAAAAATCAGATACAAGACCCAACTAAGGAAGGTACAGTCCGTGATGTCGAGCTGTACAGCAATTTCAAAACCATTGCCGAAAGTATTCCCGAAACGTCGGTCTTGCTGTATAATGATTCCGGACGGCCCGGCCAGGCAGGGCTTTGTAAAAACCATGACCGAAGCCGGTCTGCTGTAAATCATACCCCACAAGGAGGTCTGTTTCATGAATCTGACGCTGCGAAAGGATGCCGATGCCATCATCGCATCCAGCCTGAACGCTGTCCTGCCGGACGAAGCTGTCCGCCGCGCATTGAAAGCCTTTGCGCCCAAGGGCGGCAGGGTGCTGCTGGTCGCAGCGGGCAAGGCCGCATGGCAGATGGCACACGCGGCGGTGGAAGCGCTGGGCCGTGTGGACGGCGGCGTGGTCGTGACCAAATACAAGCACGTCAGGGGCGAAATTCTGGGAGTAAATTGTTATGAAGCAGGCCATCCGGTGCCGGACGAGAACAGTTTTGCGGCCACCGAAAAGGCATTGGAGCTGGTGCGCGGCCTGGCGGCGGAGGATACCGTGCTGTTTCTGCTCTCCGGCGGAGGAAGTGCATTGTTTGAAAAACCGCTGCTCCCCGGCACAGAATTGCAGGACATCACCGGCCAGCTCCTTGCCAGTGGCGCTGACATCGTGGAGATGAACACCATCCGCAAACGGCTTTCGGGCGTCAAGGGCGGGCGGTTCGCGCAGGCATGCTCCCCGGCTCAGGTATTCAGCATCGTGCTGAGCGATATTCTGGGCGACCCGCTGGATATGATAGCCAGCGGCCCGGCGGTGCCGGATACCTCTACTTGCGCACAGGCGCTTACCATTGCGGAGAAGTATCACCTGAAGCTCTCGGAACAGGCAAAAGTTCTTCTGGCGCAGGAAACGCCCAAGATGCTGGACAATGTGACGACCCAGATCACTGGCAGTGTGCGGGAGCTTTGCACCGCCGCCGCTTCCGCCTGCCGGGAGCTTGGCTATGAGCCCGTCCTGCTGACCGACCAGCTCTGCTGTGAAGCCCGGGAGGCGGGCAGCTTCCTTGGCTCCATCGTCCGGACCCACGCGGGGCAGGGAAAAAAGCTGGCCTACATCGCAGGCGGCGAGACGGTCGTCCACCTGACCGGCAAAGGCCTCGGCGGACGGAGTCAGGAGCTTGCCCTTGCAGCGGCTCCGGCGCTGGCCGGGCTGGATGCAGCAGTGTTCTCGGCGGGCAGTGACGGCACCGACGGCCCCACGGATGCTGCCGGCGGCTATGTGGATGGTGACACCCTCTCCGCACTGACCGCCAAGGGCTGGAATGTGTTCGACACCCTGCAAAACAACGACGCCTACCATGCACTGAAAGCTGTGGACGGCCTTATCATGACCGGCGCTACTGGCACGAATGTCAATGATGTTGCCGTGGCGCTGGTGGGGGAGAAGTAAAAATGTGATTCCGGTATGAAAGAGGGGAGGCTCCCATGTACGTCGATTGGGAATACTACAAAATTTTCTATTATGTGGCGAAGTATCAGAACTTTACGAAAGCGGCGCGGGTGCTGGGCAACAACCAGCCCAACATCACCCACTCGATGAACCGGCTGGAAAGCCAGCTGAACTGTGTGCTCTTTACCCGCTCCAACCGGGGCGTCACCCTGACGCCGGAGGGCGAGATGCTCTACTCCCGCATCGCCTCGGCGGCGGTGCAGATACAGGACGCGGAGGAAGAGCTGAGCGCCAGCGCCACCCTCGAGCATGGCTCCATCAGCATCAGTGCGACGGAGACGGCGCTGAACATCTATCTGGCTGAGAAGCTGCGGACGTTCCACACCGAGTATCCCGGCATCCGGCTGCGCATCTCGAACCACTCTACGCCCCAGGCGGTGCAGGCTGTGAAGAACGGAGAAGTGGATTTTGCCATCATCTCCACCCCGGCGGAAGTAGAACAGGGCCTGAAGACGGTGGAACTGAGACCGTTTTATGAAGTGCTGGTGGGTGGAAAGACCTTCACTGCACTGGCCAGCCAGCGCCTGACGCTGAAAGAACTGAGCTGCTATCCGCTTATCTCTCTCAGCGATGAGAGCATGACCCGGAGCTTCTACCGGCAGTTCTTCCTCGACCACGACGCCGTGCTCCGGCCCGACACCGAGGCCGCCACCACCGACCAGATGCTCACGCTGGTGAAAAGTGAGCTGGGCCTTGCCTTCGTGCCGGAACCGATGACGAAAGAGCTTCTGGCCCGCGGCGAGCTTGTCGAGCTGCATCTGCAGGAGATCATTCCATCCCGCTCTATCTGCCTCGTCTACGACCATCACCGTCCACTGAACACGGCGGCCCGGAAGTTCCAGCAGATGTTGACAAAAGCGGAGCCGGGCCATCCGGCAGCGCCGAAGCAGGCGGAGGACGTCTCTTTCGCATCCCAATAAAATGATTTGTCGTTGTCCCATACCGGAAAGCTTCCCTTTTGATATGGGAATTTGTTGCAGCGCTTTCAGGCAGCAGTGCTATTATAAAAGAATTTGCAGGATGGGTAAGACGTATCTTGGATATGGCTGCAATATTCGTTCTGTATTGGAGAAACTGCCGCCCTTTTATTTTACAGGTCAGATGGACCCGCCGTTGGTCGCCGCAACTTCGCCATACCAGAAGGCACTGTCTTTCGGGATGCGCCGCCCGGAAGCGTAATCGACGTACACCAGACCAAAACGCTCTCTGTATCCGCTGTGCCACTCGTAGTTGTCCAGCAGGCTCCAATGGAAGTACCCTCGCACGTCGGCACCGGCCTGAATGCCCTCGGAGAGTTTTTCCAGATAGCGCGCCAGAAAATCAATTCGCTCCACGTCATGCACCTTGCCGTCCCGATAGATTTTGTCGGTGCAGGATAAGCCGTTCTCCGCGATGAACATGGGCAGTCCATACCGCTCCTGGATGTAACGGGGACCCCAGTTCAGGCTTTCCGGCTCTACCGGCCAGTTCATGGCTGTGTGAGCGTATCCCGCAGGGCGCTCCACATAACAGGGGCCATTCGTTCCCATCTGTACAGGCGCGGCATTGTAGATGTTCAGCCCGAGCATATCCGGTCTGCCCAGAGACAGGGCGTCGTTGATGTATTGCGGCACAGCACCGATGCAGGCGGAAAGCTGCGGCCCACAGAGGTCCGGTCCGGGCCAGCGGCCAAGGCACAGAGGGTCGAGCGACATCGTGTGGGTAAAGGCCCAGTCCTCGTCCGGGCAGGCAAAGGTCAGAGCCCGGGCGGCGTCCACATCTGCTTTTGCCTCAGATACGGGGTAGCAGATGCGGCCTGTGGAGACGAAGCCCACTCTGTTTTCGGCGTCCGTATGGCGGAGCTCCTGCGCGGCAAGGCAGTGCGCATAGATGATATTCTGCCAGCAGGTGAACTGCCCTTCCAGCGGGAGTTTCAGCCCCGGCGCATGCTCACCTGTCCCATAGCCCATTTTCACGATACAGGCAGGCTCATTGAAGGTGAACCACTGGTGGACCCTGCCTTTGAAATGTTCTGCCATTTTTGCCGTGTAGACTGCAAACGCCCGGGCGGTGTCCTCATTCTGCCAGCCGCCCTTTTCTTCCAGCGCCTGCGGCAAATCCCAGTGATACAGCGTAATATATGGCTCGATGCCCGCTTCCAGCAAAGTATTCACAAGACCATCGTAATAGGCAAAGCCTTTTTCGTTCCAGTCCGTGCCGCCGGTGGGGGCGATGCGCGTCCACGCCACAGAGAAGCGATAGGCTTTCAGGTGCATCGACTTCAGCAGTTCGATGTCTTCCCGCCAGCGGTGATAGCTGTCGCAGGCGGTATCACCGGTCTCGCCCCGATAGGTGCGGCCCGGTGTGTGGGAGAAAACATCCCAGATGCTCCGGCCTTTTCCATCCTCGACGGCACCGCCCTCGATTTGATAGGCTGCAGTCGCAGCGCCCCATACAAATTCTTTTGGAAATACTGCCATGTTCGTTCTCCTTTTATCTCGTCAGATACATGTGTACAGGAACTTGAGATCCTTACTGATTATAGTATACTCTTCTGTGGCTGCCGGTGCAAATAGCATTTTATTGGTGACCATTGTGGAAATACACATCAGGATACGCTATACTAAAACAGAGAACATGGAATTCATCTGGCGCAAAAAAGCCAAAGGGAAGGGAAACCATAATGATAGACAAAATGCTCGTGCGCGGGGCAAAGGTACACAACCTGAAAAACATCGACGTGGACATCCCGCTGAACAAGATCGTGGGCATTGCGGGCGTGTCGGGGTCGGGTAAATCCTCGCTGGCGCTGGGGGTGCTGTATGCCGAAGGCTCCCGCCGGTATCTGGAGGCGCTGTCCACCTACACCCGCCGCCGGATGACCCAGGCTTCGAAAGCCTCGGTGGAAGAGGTGCTGTATGTCCCGGCGGCGCTGGCGTTGCACCAGCGGCCGGGCGTACCGGGCATCCGCAGCACCTTCGGCACCGGCACGGAATTGCTGAACAGCCTGCGGCTCATGTACTCCCGCCTCGCAAGCCACCGCTGCCCGAACGGGCATTACATCCCGCCGACGCTGGCTGTTGCGGCGGGCAAGGAGCTAGTCTGCCCGGAGTGCGGTGCGCATTTCTATGCGCCGTCGGCGGAGGAGCTGGCTTTCAACTCTCAAGGGGCCTGCCAGAAGTGCAGCGGCACAGGCAGCGTCCGGACGGTGGACATGGCGTCGCTGGTGCCGGACGACTCGCTGACCATCGACGGCGGCGCAGTGGCCCCGTGGAACAGCCTGATGTGGTCGCTGATGACAGATGTCTGCCGGGAGATGGGTGTGAGGACGGATGTGCCGTTCCGCGACCTGACCGAACAGGAAAAGGACATCGTCTACCACGGTCCAGCAGAGAAAAAGCATATCTTCTACCACGCCAGGAACTCGAATCAGGCCGGCGAGCTGGACTTTACCTATTACAATGCCGTCTACACTGTAGAAAATGCTCTTGCAAAGGTCAAGGATGACAAGGGCATGAAGCGGGTGGAAAAGTTCCTGCGGGAAGATGTCTGCCCCGAGTGTCACGGCTCACGGCTCTCAGCGGCGGCGCGTGCGCCGAAGCTGCGAGGCATCTCGCTGGACGAAGCCTGCCAGATGACGCTGGAAGCCCTCGTGGAGTGGGTGAAGGGCGTGCCGGGCAGCCTGCCGGAAGAGATGCGCCCGATGGCGGAGAGCATCTGCGAGGCATTCGAAAGTACCGCCAAGCGGCTGATGGACTTAGGTCTGGGCTATCTGACGCTTGACCGCTCGGCCTCGACCCTTTCCACCGGTGAGCGCCAGCGGATGCAGCTGGCCCGGGCCGTCCGCAACCGCACCACCGGCGTGCTCTATGTGCTGGATGAGCCGTCCATCGGCCTGCATCCGTCGAACATCGTGGGCCTGACCGGCGTGATGCACGACCTCGTGGCCGACGGCAACTCGGTCATTCTGGTGGACCACGACACCCAGATCCTGAAAGAGGCCGACTGGGTGATCGAGATGGGGCCGGAAGCGGGAGCTAAGGGCGGACATGTCATTGCCGAAGGGACGATAGCTGATTTGGAGGCAAAGCCGGAGTCCCAGATCGGGCCGTTCCTCTCCGGAAAAGCTGAGACGAAATTGCGCCGGTGTGCCAGGGAAGGAGAGCTGTTCGCAGAGGGGGGGATCCATCTCTCCACCGGCAGCATCCACACGGTCAAGCCTTTGGAGCTGGACATTCCCAAGGGGCGGCTCACCGTGGTAACGGGCGTGTCCGGCTCCGGCAAAACGACGATGGTGCTGGAAAGCCTCGTGCCGGCGCTGGAAGCAAAGATAAACGGCAGCGCCCTCCCGGCACATATCCGGGAGATTTGCGCCGAGGGCATCGCGCACGTCAAGCTCATCGACGCGACGCCCATCGGCATCAATGTGCGCTCTACCGTGGCAACCTACGCGGGCGTCCACGACGAGCTGCGGAAGCTCTATGCCAGATCTCCGGACGCCAGGCAAAAGGGCTTCAAGGCCAGCGATTTTTCCTACAATACGGGCAGTCTGCGCTGCCCCGGCTGCGACGGCACCGGTGAGGTGAGCCTGGACGTGCAGTTCCTGCCGGATGTGAACATCGTTTGCCCCGACTGCCGGGGTTCCCGCTACGCGCGGGTGGCTTACGGCGTGAAGCTGATGAACAAGGCGGAGCAGGCCGTCTCCCTGCCGGAACTGATGGATATGGACGTCAACTCCGCTCTTGAGTTCTGCGGCGGGATGAAGACAGTGAGCCAGCGCCTGCAGACATTGCAGCAGCTGGGTCTGGGCTACCTGACACTGGGCGAAGAGACGCCCAGCCTCTCCGGCGGCGAGGCCCAGCGCCTCAAGCTGGCCAGCGAGATCGGCCGCACCCAGACCGACTCGGTGTTCGTTTTCGATGAGCCCAGCATCGGCCTCCACCCGCTGGACGTGCAGGTGCTGCTGCGGGTGTTCCAAGCCCTGCTGGACAACGGCGCAACGGTCGTTGTCATCGAACACGACCTTGATGTCATCCGCAACGCGGACTATGTCATCGACATGGGGCCGGGCGGCGGCGAGAGCGGCGGCCGCGTCGTGGCAACAGGCACGCCGGAGGAGATCCAGGGAAACCCGGAGAGTATTACCGGAAGATATTTATAACAAAAAGGGGGCAGGTGCTGCATGGCACCTGCCCCCTTCGTCAATATTCTTATTTGCTTTCCGGGACACCGCGCAGTTCGGCACGGAAACGCTCGGGAAGATCTTCTTCCCGGATATTTTTGACGACTCCCGGAAGCTTTGCGGTTTCACCTACGGGATAGACCATGATGCACTTCTGATGCTTTGCTGACGATCAAAACAAAAAGTTAATTCTCGGAAGAAATATCCTGACCGAAATACTTCTCGCCCAGCTCCTTGAGGGTGCCGTCAGCGCGCAGTTCGTCGATGGCACTGTTGAGGGCGTCGAGGAAGGAAGAGTCTTCGCTCTTGACAATAGGGATCGCAACGTGAGAAGCATCTTCGGTCTGGGCGACCAGCTTGAAGTCGGCGTCCGGATGGACGTTCAGGTAGTCGTAGAAGGAGACGTTGGCGTTCAGGGTGGCGTCGATGCGGCCAGCAGTCAGCAGCTGGATGGTCTCTTCCAGCGTGTCGATGCCCTGCACGGTCGCGCCGTAGCTCTCGGCCAGCTCCATGTAGGTGGAAGCGAGGCTGTTGGCCGTGGTCTTGCCGGCGAGGTCCTCGAAGCTCTTGATGTCGTCGTTGTCCTTGCGGACGGCGAGGGCGGTGTGGATGTAGCCGTAGGGAGTGGTGAAGTCGTAGGTCTTGGCGCGCTCTTCGGTGACTTCGACGCCGTTGCAGACGAGATCGTAGCGACCAGCGTCCAGACCGGCAAACAGGCTGTCCCAGTCGCTCTCGACGTACTCGGGCTCGACGCCCAGCTTCTCGGCAATGGCACGGGAGACTTCGACGTCGTAGCCCACGAGGGTGTCGCTCTCATCGTGGAAGCTCCAGGGCTGCCATGCGCCTTCCAGCGCGATGACCAGCTTGCCGTTGGACTGGATGGTCTCCAGCTTGTTGGCGGCAGCAGCGGAAGCAGAAGCAGCGATGTTGGAAGCAGTGGAGGCGGAAGTGTTGGAAGAGCAGCCAGCCAGCGAGAGAACACCGGCAGCGGCCATGACGCTCATGAGAGAAATAAAGGTTCTGCGTTTCATAGGTGATGATCCTTTCTTATTCAGTATGGGAAATTTTCTGAAGGAACTCACGGGTCCTTGCCTCTTTGGGATGGGCGAAGAACTCCTGCGAGGGGGCTTCCTCGACCACGACGCCGTTTTCCATAAAGACGGTGCGGGACGAGACGTTGCGGGCAAAGCCCATCTCATGGGTGACGACCAGCATGGTCATGCCCTCCTGTGCCAGCTGCCGCATGACGGCCAGCACCTCGCCGGTCAATTCCGGGTCGAGGGCGCTGGTGGGTTCGTCGAAATAGATGATCTCCGGGCCGGAGGCAAGAGCGCGGGCGATGGCCACGCGCTGCTGCTGACCGCCCGACAGCTGACGGGGGTAGTAGTCGGCACGGTCGGCGAGGCCGACCTTTTCCAGCATCTTCATGCCGACGGCATCAGCCTCCGCTTTGGGCATCTTCCGGGCGACGATGAGGCCCTCGGTGACGTTCTGCAGGGCCGTTTTGTTGCGGAAGAGGTTGTAGTTCTGGAAGACGAAAGCCGTCTTGCGGCGCAGCCGCGCGATGCTGGCGCGATCGGCGTGGGCGAGGTCGAAGGTCTCACCGTCGAAGGTGAGCTGGCCTGCGTCCGCCGTCTCAAGGAAGTTGAGACAACGCAGCAGGGTGGTCTTGCCTGAGCCGGAAGGGCCGAGGATGGCCACGACGTCGCCCTTTTCCACCGTCAAATCGACGCCGCGCAGTACGTCCAGACTGCTGGTCGGCTTGGGGGCGCGGCCAAAGATGCCGGGATGGACGCCGGGCTTTGCGTAAGTATGGAAGGATTTGTGGACGCCGCGTATCTCTAACATTGCCATAACAGCCACACTCCTTTCTTACTGGAAGCCGTGGGCGTTGAGCTGGCGCTCCAGCAGCCCTTGCAGCTTGGTGATGACGGTACAGAACAGCAGATACACCACGGCCACCTCACAGTAAATGGGCAGGAAGATGTAGGTGCGGGCGGCGACGCGCTGGCCGGCCATGAACAGCTCCGCTACCGTGATGTTGGAGGCCAGAGAGGTGTCCTTTATCATGCCGATGAGGGAGTTGGAGAGGGCAGGCACGGCGGTGCGCAGGGCCTGCGGCAGCACGATGCGGCGCATGATCTGCCACCAGCTCATGCCGACGCAGTAGCCGGCTTCCAGCTGGCCCTGCGGCACGCTCTCGAGTGCGCCGCGCATGGTCTCGGCACAGTATGCACCCTCGTTGAAGGCGAAGGCGATGACTGCCGCCGGGAAAGCGTCCAGCATGATGCCCACGCTGGGCAGGCCGTAAAAGATGATGAAAAGCTGCACCAGCAGCGGCGTGCCGCGGATGACCCAGATGTAGAACCGGGCCAGCTGGCTCAGCACCGGCACCCGGGCGTACTGCACCAGCGCCACAGCCACCGCCAGCACCATTGCCAAGGTGAACGAGACGAGGGTGAGGGGGATGGTCATGGTGAGGCCCGCCGAGAGGATGCGGGGAAGAGCCTCCCAGAGCACGCTGACGGTGCGGTTGGATAAGAGTGTTTCCAGCATGGATACTCCTTTTTCAAAATTTGAATAAACAGACAGGACAAGTGGGTGGACATATTATATACCTTAAAGCAGGGTCGAAGTCAAGAGGAAAAAATGAAAATCCTACAAAACCTACCAGAATACTATAACATGATTTGGAAATGAACGCAAATGGTTTCGAAAAATTGCATGGTATAGACGAAATGGATGAAAAACAGGTGCTGACTTTGTGCAGAACGGCAGAGTAGTTGACGCGGCAGAAGCTTTCGGGTACAATAGAACTGTATAGACCTGTAAAGGTACAAACAGGCCGCACGCCCCGCCAGACGGGAGCGCGGCGGATACGGAGGACAAACGTGATGAAACGTATTGGTATTCTGGGCGCTGGCACCTGGGGCATGGCCCTTGCACGGATGCTGACTGTGAGCGGGAATGATGTGCTGGTGTGGTCGGCCATCGAGAAGGAAATCGACAGCCTTTCCACCACCCGCAAGCACCCCAATCTGCCGCAGATGAAGATCCCCGACGAGCTGCGGTTCACCAAGAGCATCGAGGAAGTCTGCAAAGACAAGGACATCCTGCTGTTCGCAGTGCCGTCGGTGTTCGTCCGCTCCACGGCGGCGAAGGCCCGGCCCTATGTGGCCGACGGCCAGATCATCGTGGACGTGGCAAAGGGCATCGAGCCCGACACCCTGTACACCATGACCGAAATCCTGGCCGATGAGCTGGGCAAGGAAGGCGGCCCGAAGGGCGTGCGTCTTGTGGCCCTGTCCGGCCCCACCCACGCCGAGGAAGTGGCCATCGACCTGCCCACCACCATCGTGTCGGCCAGCAAGGATATGGAGGCCGCTGCCTATGTGCAGGAGGTCTTCACCAACAATGTCATGCGCGTCTACACCAACGAGGACATCAAGGGTGTAGAGCTGAGCGGCGCCATGAAGAACGTCATCGCGCTGGGCGTCGGCATCTCCACCGGCCTCGGCTACGGCGATAATGCCCGCGCTGCCCTCATCACCCGCGGCATCGCCGAGATCGCCCGTCTGGGCGTGGCGATGGGCTGCAATGTCCACACTTTCGCAGGTCTGGCCGGTATCGGCGACCTCATCGTGACCGCCACCAGTATGCACAGCCGCAACAACCGCGCCGGTATCCTCATCGGCAAGGGCGAGACCCCGGAAAATGCCGTCAAGGAAGTCGGCATGGTGGTCGAGGGCATGAACGCCCTGCCCGCTGCGCTGGAACTGGCCGAGCGGTATCAGGTGGAAATGCCCATCGTCCAGACCGTCAACGCCATCGTCAACAAGGGCATGAGTGCGGCAGAGGCTGTCAAGTCCCTGATGGAGCGCGGCCTGAAGAACGAGCTGCCGCAGGGCTACGAAAAATAAACGAAAAGGGGCGGTATCATGCCTTCTACCTACGCACACCGCCGCTTTGGTGCGGATGTTCTGGCCCTGCTGCCGGACGGTCTGCGCGCGACGCTGGAACAGCACCGGGAGCTTTACGACATAGGTCTCCACGGGCCGGACCTGATGTTTTATTACAAGGCCTTGCAGTCGAACCCGGTGAACCGTCTGGGTAATACCATGCACGAGCAGAAGGGCGAGGTGTTTTTCACCCGTGCCCGCACCGTGGTGGAAAATGCGCCGGACAAAGATGCTGCTCTGGCCTATGCGCTGGGCTTTGTCTGTCACTTCGCGCTGGACAGCACCTGTCACCCTTATGTGGAGGCCTATGTCCGGGAGAGCGGTGTGGGACACTGCGAGATCGAGACGGAGTTTGACAACGCCCTGATGCGGGAAGACGGCCTCGACCCCATAAAGTTCTTCACGGCCAGCCACATCAAACCCAGCCGGGAGCGGGCCGAGGTCATCGCGCCCTTCTACGAAGGCGTCACGGTGGACGAGACGCTGGCGGCGATGAAGGGGATGATAACGGTGCATCATTTTTTGCAGGCGGCGAACCCCGTCAAGCGCTGGGTGGTGCTGACCGGGATGCGCGTCGCGGGCAAGTATGAGTTCATGCACGGCCTTGTGGCGAATCCGCAGCTGAACCCCAAATGCGTCCAGAGCAGCCAGAAGCTCGAAGAGCTGTATAAAACGGCTGTGCCGCTGGCGGTAAGGCTCATCGAAGAGTATGCAGAGAACAAGCCGCTTGGGGCGGAGTATCAGCATACGTTTGGGGAGAACTGAGAGGAGCACCGGATGGAAAAGAGCGGTAAATTCCGCCTGACGAGCTTGGAGCGGAACTGGATCCTGTACGACGTGGGCAACTCGGCCTTTGTGCTGATGGTGGCCACCCTTATCCCCATTTTCTTCAATGCGCTGGCGGAGGCCGGGGGCCTGAGCTCGGTGGAGTATCTGGCTTACTGGGGCTATGCCAGCTCGGCTGTGACCGTCATCACGGCTGTTTTGAGCCCCATTTTGGGGACAGTGGCTGATACGAAGGGCTTCAAGAAGCCTATCTTCATACTCTGCGTTTTCGTGGGCATCGTGGGCTGCTGCGCCATGGGCGCGGCGTCGGCGTGGCTGCCGTTTCTGGTCATCTTCGTCATCGCGAAGGTGGGCTTTTCGGGCAGCCTGGTGTTCTACGACTCCATGCTCGGGGATGTGACCACTCCCGAGCGGATGGACGAAGTGTCCAGCCGGGGCTATGCGTGGGGATACATCGGCAGCTGTGTACCCTTCGTGGTCTGCCTCGGTCTTGTGCTGGGGGCGGGGAGCATCGGCATCAGCCAGATGACGGCGCTGAACCTGGCACTCCTGCTGACGGCGGCGTGGTGGCTGCTCACGACCCTGCCGCTGCTGAAAAGTTATAAACAGCTCCACTATGTGGAGGTGGAAAAGCACGCTGTCCGGCAGAGTTTTGCCCGCATCGGCCATACCCTGCGGCATCTGCCGGAGGATAAACAGGTGTTCTGGTTTTTGCTGGCGTTCTTCTGCTACATCGACGGCGTGTACACCATTATCGACATGGCGACGGCCTACGGCACGGCGCTGGGTTTGGACACCACCGGCCTTTTGCTGGCACTTCTTGTGACCCAGATCGTGGCGTTCCCGTCGGCCCTCATCTTTGGGCGGTTGTCGAACAAGTACCCCTCGGCAAAACTCATCCCGGTGTGCATCGCGGCCTACGCGGGCATCGCAGTGTTTGCGTTTTTCCTGACCCAGCAGTGGCAGTTCTGGGTGCTGGCCGTCATCGTGGGCATGTTCCAGGGCGGCGTGCAGGCGCTCAGCCGCTCCCACTTTGCAAAGATCACCCCGCCGGAAAAGTCGGGCGAATACTTTGGCCTCTTCGACATCTGCGGCAAGGGCGCGTCCTTCCTTGGCACCATGATCGTCAGTGTGGGAAGCCAGCTCACCGGCAGCGCCAATGTGGGTGTCGGCTCCCTCATCGTGCTGTTCATCGTGGGATTCGTGCTGTTCAGAGTGTCGTTCCGTCAGGGTGAGACAGTGTAAATCGTTTTGACCTCTGCTTTGTCTTCGGACAGGGCAGAGTTTTTTGTTTACCAGCGAGTTATGATTCACAAACCATTCATTGTGTTTTGGCGGGTAGGATGATACAATAGAATCAAAATCCAGAAAATACAAAGGAGCAAGACCATGAAACAATATCCCGGCTACACCCTCGTCAAGCGCGAGGACTGCCCCGAACAGCACGGAACGCTGACCGTGCTGACCCATGACGTCAGCGGGGCGGCTGTCCTGCTGGTGGAAAACGACGACGACAACAAGGCCTTCGGCATCGGCTTCGGCACCTTCCCTTCCGACGACACCGGCGTGTTCCACATCCTCGAGCACTCGGTGCTGGCAGGCAGCGAGAAGTACCCGGTGAAGTCGCCGTTTTTGCAGCTGCTCAAGAGCAGCATGGCGTCCTTCCTGAACGCCATGACCTTCCCGGACAAGACGGTGTATCCCTTCGCTACCCCCAACGAGACGGACTTCAAGAACCTGATGGACGTCTATCTCAACGCGGTGTTCTGCCCGCTGGCCATGGTGGACAAGGGCGTGTTCGAGCAGGAGGGCTGGCACCGGGACGAAGACGGCACGGTGAGCGGCGTCGTCTACAACGAGATGCAGGGGGCGCTGGCGACGCCGGACGCACAGCTGCAGAACGCTCTGAGCCGGGCAATGTTCCCGGATACGGCTTACGGCTTCGTCTCCGGCGGCGACCCGGCGTCCATTCCGGCGCTGACCTATGAGAAGTATGTGCGGGTCTACCGCCGCCACTACAGCGCCGATAACTGCTGCATCACCCTCTACGGCAAGATGGACATGGCCGAGAAGCTGGCCTTCCTCGACGAGCAGTATCTGAGCCGTATGCCCAAGAGCGCCAGCCGCCCCCGCCTGACGGTGCAGGACGAGCAGGCCGGTGCGAAGCGGAATATCCCGTACTATACCGAGAAGCCGGAGCCGGACGAGGCTCAGTGTGCGCTGGCGTGGTACACCGGTGCGTTCAGCGACCGGGAGCGCCAGCTGGGCGTGGAGATCCTGCTGGACGCCCTGCTGGGAACGAACCAGGCGCCTCTGAAAGCCGCTCTGCTGGAAGAAAAACTGGGCGCGGACATCGACGTGGGCTTCGATGACAGCACGCTGCAGCCGACCTTGGAGCTTGTGCTGCGGGGCGCGACGGAAGAGTCGGCGGGCAAGTTTGCCGCTGCAGTGCGCAAAGCCGTGGACGGCATCCTCGAGAAGGGCATCCCCGAGGAGCTGCTGATGGCAAGCCTCAACTCCACCGAGTTCGCTTCCCTTGAGCGGCCGGGCAGCATCCCGGACGGCGTGCTGGACGCCATTAATGCATCTACCGGATGGCTCCACACCGGCGACCCGGCCCTGCTGCTCCACACGAACGCTCTGTTCGCTTCCCTGCGGGAGAAGCTGGAACAGGGCTGGTTCAATGAGCTGCTGCGGGAGCTGTTCGCGCCTGCGCCGGTGGAGATCATCCAGGTGCCGACCCTGCCCAAGAAAGAGGAAGAGGGGCGCGCCGCCCGCACCGACGGCAAGCTGGTGCTGGACCATCCGCTGACAGCCGCCGACCTCGGCGAGGGCAAAAAGCAGACACCGGGCAGCAAGGAGCTGCTGGCGGGTGCAGAACTGCTGCACCACCCCTCGGCGGGCAATACCTACCTGTACCTTTACTATGATCTGGGCGGCATGGCACCGGAAGATATGTCCTGCCTGCATCTGCTCACGGATGTCATGGATGAGCTGGACACCGAAAAGCACACGGCCCAGGAACTGAACACTCTGCGGAACACCTGGCTGGGAAGCAGTGGTGCGTGGATGGACTGCTGGACGGGACGGCAGGAAGGCAGGCCCTGCCACGCAAAGCTCATCGTGGGGATGAGTATGCTGGAACGCAGCCTCGAAAAGGCTGTGGAGCTGGGCAGTGAGTGGCTGTATGAGACAAAGTTCAGCGGCCCGCAGGCCGAAGCTGCTATGGAGCGGGTGGCAAGCCAGCAGAAGCTGCTCATGGAGCAGAAGTTCCTGCGGGAGGGCCACGCCTTCGCCGCCATGCGGGCGGCGGCACATTTCTCGGTGGAATCCGCACTGAGTGAGCGCTGCAACGGCGTGAGCTACTACCACTATCTCTGTGAGCTGCTGGAAAAGGCCGACTGGACCGCTCTGGGCAAAAAGATGGAAGAGGTGTGGAAGAGCGTGCTGAAAAAGAACGCCCTGACCGTCAGCCTCCACGGCAGCGACGCGGCGCTGGATACCCTGAAAAAGCTTTTGCCGGGCAGTGCCTTCGCGGCAGAAAAGCGCGGCGAGGCAAAGCCCTACACTGAGGAGCTGACAGCTCCGGTGAACGAGGCCTTCATCATCGACGGCGGCGTGAACTACGATGTGCTGGTCTGGCCCATGGAGCGGCGGTTGGAGCGGAAGGTGCTGGCCCGGGTGATGAGCTACGAGTATCTGTGGCACAATATCCGCGAGGTGGGCGGCGCGTACGGCACCGGCATGGTGACCCAGAACGACGACACCGAATATCTCTACACCTACCGCGACCCGCACCTGAAAGAAAGCTATGAGACTTTCGCAAAGGGGCCGGCAGAACTGGCAGGCCGCGACTACACCGAGAAGGACATGAACGAGTTCATCGTGGGCGCGGCAGCAAAGCTGGACACCCCGCGCAAGCCCCGGGAAGAGGCTGCGTCTACCGACTGCAAATATTTTTGCGGCATCACCGACGAGATGACTGCCGCCGAGCGCAAGAGCCTGTGCAGTGTGGATGCTGCCGCCCTCAAGGCCGAGGCGGCGGACCTGTCGGCCCGGATGGAGAAGGGCGTGAGGGTGGTCTTCGGCAGCAAGGAGGCTGTGGAGGCCGCAAAGGAGCTGTTTGACCGGGTGGAAACCCTGTAAAAATACGCAGAGAGTCTCCCGGAGACTTTGCGCAGAAAATTGAGTGAAAGATCCCCTGTCTGTGGAAAAGAACACAGGCAGGGGATTTTTGTCACTTTGAAATATTACTTACAGGATAAAATATACAGTAAAATACAAATCTGAGGGCAAAAAGTATGTACTCCTGCGGCGGAGAAAAGCGTGGTATCCTTTTGCCAGCGACAGAACGAAAGGAAGTGAGAACACAGGATGGGGCAGGAAAAGCAGACTGCGGCCAAGGGACAGGAAAGTCTCCGGAAAGCCACCGACACCCTGAGCACCATGCTGGCGCAGGAGGTGAAAGATTTGAATGCCCGCCAGCGCACGGCCCGCCGAGAGAACAGCACCGACCCCGGAATCATGAAGGGACTGAAAGAAGCGACTGCTGTGCTGAAAGACCTGGCGGGCGTGTCGAAGACCCTGAACGACCAGGGCGTGGACGCAGAAGGGCGGGAGTGCGGCGTGGTGCTGCTGCCGCCGGTGGAGGATGTATGATGGCAGAAAACAAGAATGCGGGCGTCGTGTGGAGGCCTCAGCCGAGGCAGATGGAATTTATGCGGAGGCCGGAGCCGGAAGCACTTTACGGCGGCGCGGCCGGCGGCGGTAAGAGCGACGCCCTCGTCATCGAGGCGCTGCGGCAGGTACACATTCCGCACTACCGGGCGCTCATCCTCCGCAAGACCTATCCGCAGCTTTCCGACCTCGTGGACAAGAGTCAAAGCTATTACCGCCGGGCCTTTCCGGAGGCGCAGTACAACGCCACGAGCCATGTGTGGGTCTTCCCCAGCGGGGCGAAAATTTACTTCGGCTCGATGCAGTACACCAAGGACCGGACGAACTATCAGGGCAAAGCTTTCGATTTCATCGGGTTCGACGAGCTGACCCACTTCGAGTGGGAGGAGTACAGCTACATGATGAGCCGCAACCGCCCCACCGGCCCCGGCACCCGGGTGTATCTGCGGGCCACCACCAACCCCGGCGGGGTGGGCCACGGCTGGGTGAAGGCGCGGTTCATCACGCCCGCTCCGCCCGGCACCCCCATCGTGGAGGAATACCCGGTGCGGATGCCGGACGGCACCGAAAAGGTGCTGCGGCGGGCGCGGGTGTTCATCCCGTCCAGCATCTTCGATAACCCAGCCCTTCTGGAAAATGACCCGGACTATCTGGCCAGCCTCGCGGCCATGCCGGAGGCCGAAAAGCAGGCGCTGCTCTACGGCAGCTGGGACAGCTTTTCGGGGCAGGTGTTCACCGAGTGGCGGAATGACCCGAACCACTACGAAGACCAGCGCTGGACCCACGTCATCGCGCCGTTCACCATCCCGAAGCACTGGAAAATCTACCGGGGCTACGATTTCGGCTTTTCGAAGCCGTTCTCGGTGGGGTGGTACGCGGCGGACGAGGAAGGGCGGCTCTACCGCATCAAGGAGCTGTACGGCTGCACCGGACGCCCCAACGAGGGTCTGCGCATCGACCCGGTGGAGCAGGCACGGCGCATCCGGGAGGCCGAGCAGAACGACCCGGTGCTCCGGGGCAGAGTCATTCAGGGCATCGCCGACCCGGCCATCTTCGACGAGAGCCGGGGCGAGAGCATCGCCGCCATGATGGAGCGGGGGCCGAACTTTCTGCACTGGATGCCCGGCGACCACACCCGTCTGGCGGGCAAGATGCAGATGCACTACCGGCTGAATTTTGACGGCGAGGGCAGGCCGATGCTGCAGGTGTTCAATACCTGCAAGCACTTCATCCGCACCATCCCGAACCTCGTGTACGACGAGAGCAATGTGGAGGACATCGACACCCGGCAGGAAGACCACATCTACGATGAGTGCCGCTATGTGCTGATGGAAAATCCCATCTCGCCGCCCCGGCATACATCGGCCCCGCCGGTGCTGGATGACCCGCTGGAGCTGCATCGGAAGGCGAAATTTCTGAGGGTGTAAAGGCTCTCCCTTTGGGAGAGGCTGGGGGCGGAGAAAAACGATAGCGCCCTGCAACAGAGGGCAGGAAGGAGAAAAACAAATACTATGGATGAAGCAACAAAACTGCCCATCGGGCCGGAAGAGGTGGCTGAGGCTGCGCAGATCTTGCAGCGGTACAAGGCGGGCAAGGCCGCGCTGGACAAGCGCCTGGTGGACAACGAACTGTGGTTCCGGATGGGACACTGGAAGAACTACCAGAACCCCATGATGGAGGGCAAACCCCAGCCGTCCAGCGGCTGGTTGTTCAACTCCATCGCCAACAAGCATGCCGACGCGATGGACAACTACCCCAGTCCCAACGTCCTGCCCCGTGCCGAGGACGACGAGGCAGCGGCACAGGCGCTTTCCAGCGTGCTGCCCGTGGTGCTGGAACAGGCTGACTATGAGCGGGTGTACAGCGACACCTGGTGGCGCAAGCTCAAGCAGGGAACCGGAGTCAAAGGCGTGTTCTGGGATTCGGAGCAGCGGGGCGGTGTGGGCGAGATCGCCATCCGGCCCATGAACCTGCTGATGCTCTACTGGGAGCCGGGCGTGGACAATATTCAGGCGTCGCCCCACTTTTTCTCGCTGAGTCTGGCCGACACGGCTCAGCTGGAAAGCCGCTGGCCCCAGCTGGCCGGACATACTGCCAGCGTGCTGGACGTGCCGCATTACATCCACGACGGCGGCCTTGATACCAGCGACAAGAGCGTCGTGGTGGACTGGTACTACAAAAAGCTTTCCCCCGAGGGCAGGAGCGTCCTGCACTACTGCAAGTTCTGCAATGGCGTGGTGCTCTACGCCAGCGAGAACGACCCGGCGCTGGCCGAAAGAGGCTTCTACGACCACGGCAAGTATCCCTTTGTGTTCGACGCGCTGTTCATGGAAGAGGACAGCCCGGCGGGCTTCGGGTACATCGATGTGATGAAGGAGTGCCAGACCGCCATCGACAAGATGAACCACGCCATGGACGAGAACGTCCTGCTCTCGTCCCGCCAGCGGTATGTGCTGAGCGACACGGCGGGCGTCAATGAGGAAGAGCTGACTGACCTGTCGCGGGACATCATCCATGTGGTGGGGCGCCTGAACGACGACAGTTTCCGGCCGTTGCAGACGGCGGGTCTGCAGGGCAACAGCCTGAGCTACCGCAACAGCCGCATCGAGGAGCTGAAGGAGATCAGCGGAAACCGTGACATGACCCAGGGCGGCACCGCAGGCGGCGTGACGGCAGCTTCGGCCATCGCGGCCTTGCAGGAGGCGGGTTCGAAGCTCAGCCGGGATATGCTCAAGAGCGCTTACAGGGCATTTGCCAAAGAGTGCTACCTTATCATCGAGCTGATGAGGCAGTTCTACGACGAGGAGCGCATCTTCCGCATCACCGGCAAGAGCGGCGAGAGCGAGTTCGTCCGCTTTTCGGGCCAGGTGCTCCGCGCCCAGCCTGCAAGAGTCGTGGGCGGCGTGGAGCTGGGCAGTCATGAGCCGGTGTTCGACATCGTGGTGAGTGCGGAGAAAAAGTCCACCTTCTCCCGCCTGTCGCAGAACGAGACGGCCAAGGAGTGCTATCAGCTGGGCTTTTTCGCCCCGGCCAACGCCGACGCCGCGCTGGCGGCGCTGGAAATGATGGACTTTGAGGGCATCGAAAAGGTGCGCCAGAGGGTGCGTCAGAACGGCACCCTTGCCCAGCAGCTGGCGCAGATGCAGGCCCAGATGGCCCAGCTGACGGGTCTGCTGGAAGTGCAGAAAAAGTCCAAAGCCCCCAAGCTCAGCGGCCCGGCACAGGAGCTGAGCACGGCTGCAATGGCGAGGGCGATGAAGACGCAGAAAGGAGAAATGAGATGATAAAAGTAAACTACACCGAGCTGGATGGCCCGGCAGGCCCCACCTGTCGGCTGGAAGCTTCGGGCCATGCGGGCTATGCCCCCGCCGGGCAGGACATCGTGTGTGCGGGGGCCAGCACCCTGATGCAGACCCTCTGCGCCCTGCTGGCGGGCGAGGAAGGCACCAGGAGCGGCGTGTGGGATGAGCCGGACGGCCCGCGTCTGGCCGTGACGGCGGCAGCACCCCAGAAGCCGTGGGTGGAGGGGGCGTTCGAATTTGCAAAGGCGGGCTTTGCTCTGCTGGCAGAACGCTACCCGGACAATGTCCGCTTCGCCGATTTGAGCGGACGGGGAGAACAGTCGATGGTGGATCTGCAGCTCTTTGCCTCGGAGGGCGGCGATGCCGCCGCCCCCTCCGCTCCTGCCCTCAGCCATGCACAGGCTCAGCAGGCCATCGCCTCCGGGACTATGAAGGCGGATGAGGGCCGGGAAGCTTCGGATGTGCCGACACCGGCGGCAGTGCAGGAGCCGGAAGAGCGTCCTGCACCGCCCGAACGCCCTGCGCCGCTGCCGCTCCCGCCCATCCCGGGCCTGAGAGAGGGCGCGAACACCGTCCGCGCCCTCCACGCCCGCTGGGCGGCGGAAGAGGCGATGCTTCGCCGGGATATGCCGGATTTTTCGCTCAAGCAGGAGCTGGCGAACCCCGAGATGCGCCGCCTGATGGAGCTGCCCGGGATGCGGATGGGTGACGCCTACCGTCTGGCCCACTACAACGACGCTCTGCGTCAGACCGCCCAGACCGTGGAGCAGGGCGTTGTGGAGCGCATCCGCCAGCGTTCGGCCCGCCCGGCGGAAAACGGTACCAGCCCCGGTGGTGCGGCCATCACCCGGGCCGATGTGGCCAGCATGACCCGCGCCCAGCGTGAGGCACTGGAACGCCGTGCGATGCACGGGGTGAAGATCAGTTTTTGAAAATTTTGATACAGAAAGGACAAATGACATGAAAAACTACAACCTGAAGATGGACCTCCAGCTCTTTGCCGACCCTTCTGCCAGCCTGCAGAACACCACCGGCACCATGACCAACGAGATGAAGACCTTCTACGAGAAGCGTCTTATCGACCAGGCAGAGCCCCGTCTGGTGCATGACCAGTTCGCGGACTACTATCCCGTACCCCAGAACGGCGGCAAGACCATTGAGTTCCGCAAGTACGACAGCCTGCCCAAGGCCGATACCCCGCTGACCGAGGGCGTGACTCCCAACGGCCAAACCCTGAATGTGACCACCATCACCAGCGACCTGCACCAGTACGGCGGCTGGACTCCGCTCACCGATGTGCTGCAGATGACGGCCATCGACAACAATGTGGTACAGGCCACCCGCGTTCTGGCAAGCCAGGCGGGCCGCACCATGGACAGCATCACCCGCGATGTGCTGGCCGGCGGCACCAACGTCATCTATGCGCCGAAGCTTTCCGCAGACGGCACCGAGACTGCCGTCACCAGCCGCAAGGCGCTGGACAAGAGCTGCACCCTGACCCCGAAGCTGTTCTTCCAGGCTGCGGCACAGCTGGGCGCGATGAACGCTGACCCCATCGGCGACAGCTACATCGCCATCATCCATCCCTACGCCGCCTACGACCTCAAGACCTGCAAGGAGTTCATCGAGGCCCACAAGTACGCCGACCCCGACACCATGTACCGCGGCGAGATCGGCAAGCTGGGCAACATCCGCTTCATCGAGACCAGCGAGGCGAAGATCTGGAAGGACGCTACCTGTCCGGAGGGTCTGGCCGTCTTTGGCACCCTCGTGCTGGGCGCCCACGCCTACGGCGTCACCGAGCTGGAAGGCGGCGGCCTGGAGCACATCGTCAAGCAGCTGGGCTACGGCGACGATCCGCTGAACCAGCGCGCCTCTGTGGGCTGGAAGGGTATGCGCGCCGCCGAGCGTCTGGTGGAGCAGTACATGGTGCGCATCGAGAGCGTGTCCAGCTATTCCACCACTGCGGCGGCAAACTGAGCCGGCCGGAAAGGAGAAGCTATGGCAGAAAAGAAGAATGTCCGCATCCGGCTGTTCAAGGACAACAGCCGGTACAAGGGCGATCTGTTCGTGAGCGTCAACGGCGTGAACTACAAGATCCGCCGGGGCGTGGAGGTGGAAGTGCCGCCTGAAGTGGCCGAGGTGCTGGAACACAGCCAGCAGCAGGACGAGTACACCGCCGCCCGCATCGCTGCGGCAGAGACTGCGGCCCAGTAAAATAAGACAACGCGGCCCGGCAGAAACGGCGGAGAAGGCCGCTTCTGCCGGGCCTTTTTGGAAAAAGCGAAAGGAGGCTTTTTATGACGGTAGGAGAAGCGATGGAGCGAGCCGAAGAGCTGCGCCCGGGCAGCCGTGTCGCGGCCCGCACCCGGCAGCGCTGGCTGTGCGAGGTGGACGGGATGCTGCGGGAGAAATTTTTCCGGCCCAGCAGCGCCGACAGCCGGGAGGGCGTGGGCGCGGACATTGCGTGGGACAACGGCCTGCGGGATGACGACGTGCTGCTGGTGCCGCCGCCCTTCGACAGCCTGTACCCGCACTATCTGTGCGCCATGACGGACGCCGCGCTGGGCGAGAACGACCGGTACGCCGGTGAGCAGGCTCAGTACAACGGCATCTTAGCCGAACTGGCCGCGTGGCTGCGGCGGAAGAATCTGCCCACCCGGGGCTGCAGCTGGCGTTGGTAAGGAGGGAGAAAGATGATACTTTCGAACCGGAACGGCCTGAAAAACACACGGAACATGCTGCGGGTGTTCGGCGGGCTGAACGAGACGTACAGCTGCACCGAGGCAGAGTACAGCGCGGGCATCAACTTTTCGGCCCGGAATTTCCCGGCCCTGAGCACCCGTCTGCCCCGGCGGAAGCTGCGGGAGGAAGCAGACCTGAACGGGATGTATCACCTGAACGGCCTGTTGACCGTCTGCGGCAGAGACCTCGTCTACACGCCGGATGATGCTGATGAGATGGAAGTGACCCTGAAAGACACCGTGGAGAACGGCAGGAAAACGCTGGTGGGCATCGGAACGAAGATCCTGATCTTCCCGGACAAGCTGGCTTTCGACACTGCCAGCCGGAAGGTGAGCGCTCTGGGCGCGGTGTGGTCGGGCAAAAACACCAGCGTAGAGTTTGCACCCTGCGACGCGGAAGGCAAGGTCTACGAGGTGAGTGGCTGCGGCCCTGCTGAACCCGACAAGCCGACGGACGGCCAGCTTTTCCTGCGGGTGGAAGACCCGGAAAAGCCATGGAGCAGCGAGAGCACGCTGGAAGTATATAGTGAGGCGTCCGGCAACTGGTCGGCGGTGGTGCTGGACTACTGCCGCATCTCGGCAAAGGGGGTGGGAACAGACTTTGCAGCAGAGGACACCGTGACCCTCACCGGCTCTGCAGCAGAACAGGCCGGGCAGTGGAACGAGCTGGACGGCGACCGCATCGTCTACGACGCCGGCGCAGATGCTCTGCGCGTCAAGGCCGACCCGGGCGGCGAGTGGTTCTATGGCCGTCTGACCCGCACCGGCGCAGCGGTAAGATGGGTGAGTCTGGACGGCAGCGTCAGCCGGGAGTTCGTCTCGGCAGAGGTGGTGGAGCTGGAACGCCGGGTGCCGGATATGGACTACCTGACCGAGTGCGACAACCGGGTGTGGGGATGCTCCAACAAGGAGAACGTCATCTACGCCTGCAAGCTGGGCGACCCCACCAACTGGTTCTCCTACCGGGGTATTGCCGCCGACAGCTATGCTGTGACCGTGGGCAGCGACGGGGCATTTACCGGCGCGGCTACCTGTATGGGATACGCGCTTTTCTTCAAGGAAAACACCCTTCACAAGCTTTACGGCTCCAAGCCCTCGGATTTCCAGCTCAGCAGCCTGCGCTGCCGGGGAGTGGCAAAGGGCGCTGCCCGGAGCCTCTGCGTCATCAACGAGACACTTTATTATCTCTCGCCCGACGGCGTGATGGCCTGGGACGGCAGCATCCCCACCAAAGTCTCGACGGCCCTCGACCCGGCCCGGCTGCGGAACGTGAAGTCGGCGCTGGGCGGCGCGCTGGACGGGCGGTATTATCTGCACCTCGTGCGGGGCAGCGGCGAAGCCCAGGCCGTGCGGCTGCTGGTCTACGACACCGAGCGGGGGCTCTGGCAGGAGGAAGATGTCTGCTCCTACGAGATGGCCGGAAGCGGCGGGCAGCTCTATCTCTGGGACGGAAAGGCCATCTGGGCCGCAGATGCAGACCGGGAGGAGAACTGGCAGCAGGCGGGCGGTATCGAGGACGGCGTGAGCTTCGAGCTCGTCAGCGGGAACATCGGGCTGGACAGCCCGGAAGAGCTGTATCTCTCCCGGCTGACGCTCCGGCTCGAGGCCGAGGTGAAGAGCCGCATCGAGGTGGCTGTGAGTTACGACAGCGGAGCGTGGGAGACACTGGCCCAGCTGACCGCCGACGGGCGGCGCTGCTTCGATGTTCCGTTTGTGCCGAGGCGGTGCGGGAGCCTGCGGTTCCGGCTGAAGGGCAGAGGTCAGCTCACCCTGCGCAGCCTGACCCGGACGAGCGCCGCCGCGAAGGGCGGCATTCTGGCACAGGAGGTGAACTGAACATGGCAAGTGTCACGGGACTTTCGAAGATCGGACTGCCCCATCTGAGCGAGAACATGGACGCGGAGGATGCCCGCGCCATCCGTAACTACTTATACCAGATGCAGGAGCAATTACAATATGTGCTCTGCAATCTGGACGTGGAAAATATGTCGGAGCCGCTGCGCGCCCGGCTGAACAGCATCCAGTGAGAAAGGAGAATTTATGAGCACCGAGAAAAAGAAAGAACAGCAGCTGCTGGAAGATGTGACTGCCCAGCCTGCAGTCCAGTCCTCCTACAGCACGGCGGGACTGAACAGCCGCAAAGAGGTGGAGAATGCACTGACAAATGCGGTGTACACCCCCGGCCAGAGCGTCACCGACGCAGCAGCGGACCTGAAAAACTGGCAGCAGAACCGTCCGGGCAAGTATGAGAGCACCTATCAGGGCCGCATCGAAGACCTCATCGGTCAGCTGCTGGAGCGGAACAGCTTCCAGTACAGCTATGCACAGGACCCGCTCTACCGCCAGTATGCCCAGCAGTACACCCAGAACGCCCGCAACGCCAGCGCGGACGCCGCCGCACAGGCTGCGGCCCTCACCGGCGGCTACGGCTCCAGCTATGCGGCCAGTGTGGCCCAGCAGGCGTACCAGCAGCAGATGGGCGCGCTGAACGACGCCCTGCCGTCCCTCTACCGGCTGGCGTTGGACACCTACAACAGTGAGGGCGACGATGTCGTGACCCGAATCGACCAGCTCAACACGCAGGAGCAGAACGCACAGGCGCAGTATAACGCGGAGCTGTCGGACTATTACAGTCAGCTCGACCGGAAGGGCAGCGCCTACAATGCTGCCTACGAGCAGGACTATGGTCGCTATCAGGACTATCTGGGCCGGCTGGACACCCTGTACGGCTACTATTCCAATCAGGAGCAGCAGGCCATCGCCAAGCGCCAGCAGACGTTCAATAATGTGCTGAGCATTCTGGGCGTTATCGGCGACGCGGTGCAGCTGGCCATCACCGGGACCACCGGCATCGGCTCGCTGGTGGGTACGCTGGCCAACACCGGGTATAATATGTATGCCAAAGACCGCGCCTACGCGGCCGAGCGTGCTGACGCTGCGTGGGACCAACAGATGCAGGAGACCCAGCGGCAGGACAGCCTTGCCCAGCAGAAGTACAAGAACGAGCAGGCGGAGCGGCAGTATCAGGACACCCTGCGCCAGCAGGAGTTCAACAACAATGTGACCAGCGAAAAGCTGAATATCGCCAAGGGCGAATGGGCGCTCAAGCAGTCCAAGGCAGCCCAGAGCGCCCAGCAGGCTGCGGCAAACGCCGGGGCAAAGAGTGCGGGCAGTTCGGGAGGCTCGGGCAGCGGGTCGGTGCTGTCGTCCGGAGGCGGCACCATCGTACCTTACAGCGCAGCCCGCCTCTACCGGCAGGGCAGGAGCGACACGGCCATCCGCAGCGAACTGCTGAAGGAGGGCTACTCCAACGATGAGGTCGCCAATATCCTAAAGCAGTTGGGAAGCTGAAAAATACGAAAAGGCCGCAGCGTAGAACACGGAAAGGTGCTCTGGGCTGCGGCCTTGGTTTGTTTATAAAGTAGAAGAGGAGGGAGAGTAGCTCACGAGTTGCGCTTGCTGATTTTTCCGCAGCCCCTTGGCGGGGCCTTGAAAAATCAGAGCGCGGCCCCAGCCTCACCTCCCTGTTTCCGCCGCAGGCGGCGGTCGGTTCGGCTGCACTGGGCATCCCCACAATAGAAAAAGACCCGCAAGCATATGCTCGCGGGTCTTTTTAGTGGGGTGCCCAGTGGGACTCGAACCCACGGTCTCCAGATCCACAATCTGGCGCGTTAACCGACTACGCTATGGGCACCACATCAATGCGCCCGAAGGGACTCGAACCCCCGGCCCACTGCTTAGAAGGCAGTTGCTCTATCCACCTGAGCTACGGGCGCACGTTGTTATCCCATTGGGTTCTGATATGGTTCGCAGCTGTAAGTCGAAGCACGCTGCGAGAAGTATAATACCATAGCCCCGGGGTTCTGTCAAGAGAAATTTGAAACTTTTTTGCGCTTTTTGCAAAAGGCTTCTCACAGCAGCCACATCCCCACAAAGCCGAACGTAAGCCCGAAGGCTGCGCCTGCCAGCACATCCCGGACGAAGTGCGCCCCAGAAAGCACCCGCAGCAGACAGATGAGGGCGGCGATGGCCAGCATCACGACGCCGACGGCAGGGTAGAAGTAGAGCCACACCATCCCGAGGACGGCGGCACTGAGTGCGTGGCGGGAAGGGCAGGAATTGCCGTGGGTCTCCTTAGATACCAGCGGCACGAAGCCCGGCTGCTCATAAGGGCGGGGAAAGTTGAGCCTCGCCCGCAGGATGGTTCCCAGCCCGAAAGCCAGACCCGGAACGAGAATGGCCCGGGCAATGACCTGCATAAAATCAAGAGCGCCGCCGCCCCGTCCGATGGTGAGCATCGTGAACCACCGGAGGTTGAGCAGTACCAGAAGCACCGGATAGCAGACGAAAGGCACGAGGGGGAGCCAGCGGTTGAGCAGAATGATGCCCTCCCGCAGGGCGGGATGTCCCTCGAGCCAGTCTGTTAGTTTTTTATATCGTTCCGGTGTCATGCAATTCCCTCCCTGAGAGATTCAGTCAAAACAGGTGTTGAGATAGTTTTCTACATCGAAAGGCTCCGGCGTGGAGTCCTTGCGCAGGTAGAGGGGATGGTGGGGGTGGCCCTTTTTGCTGCGGGGGCCGAAGGTCACCCAGGGGATGTTCTTTTCCCGCGTCAGGGCAACCATCTCCCGCATCAGGCCGGGCAGATAGTCCCGCTTTTCAATAAGAGTACCCCATGCGGCCCACATGGTGGGCTCGGTCTGGGCCAGCACGGCCTGCAGCCAGCGGAGATTTTCGTCGCAGAGGGTGCGGTCAGGCGTTTTGTCCATGTCGTTGGGGTTGGTGGCCCGCTGGGGGTAGACGTTGAACATGATCCAGCTGTCGAAGCCGTTGGCGTTGGCCAGACGCTCGACGCTCTTCAGAGTGGGGTCCAGCGCACCGGGCTGGGCGGTGCTGGGGTTGATGCCGATGCACACCAGCGGGCGGCGGCCCACCCGCCCCAGCACATAGCGGTAGGGCTGGTAGGTGTGGGGCTCGTAGTACCACAGACCGCCGGGATATTCGTCGGCTTCCAGCCGGGGAAGAGTTTCACAAAGCATAGCTTACCTCACAAGAAACGTGTGTTTCTTTTATCGTACCTTAAAATTTGTGTGAAAGCAACACCTTGCGGCGAGAAAGTCTCCCATAATTTCGATTTTCATGCTATACTATCCCTTAGAGGAAAGTATCCCTCTTCGCTTGCTGAAAAAGCAGAAGGAGTTTTGTTTATGATAGAAGATTACCGCAGCGCCCAGCGTGCAGGCCAGCGTGCCTATCGGGCCAATGTGGCCCGGGGACAGTCGCCTTATCTCGCGGTGCTGGACGACATCCTCACCGATGTGGACATCGTGGCGCAGGAGCCTCTGGGGCTGGTGGACATCCCGGCCGAGAGCATCGTGGGTACCAAGACCGCCGGACGCCACACCGCCTTTGCCTCCAATTTCATGCCTCTTCTCGAAGACGACACCGAGTTTGCAGTCAAGTGGTCGAACCTCTGTGACGCCCATCTGGAAGAGGGCATCCACACCCCTATTATTGCCTTCGAATACCTGAACAAATTCTATGTGCAGGAGGGCAATAAGCGTGTCTCCGTCCTCAAATACTATGAGGCCGTGAAAATTCCCGGCACTGTCACCCGGCTCATCCCGGCAAAGAATGACACGCTGGAGAATAAGCTCTATTACGAGTTCCTTGATTTTTACAAGTTTTCCCGCATCAACTACGTCAGCTTCTCCCGGCTGGGGGGCTATGCAAAGCTGCAGACGCTGGCCTGTAAGGCCACGGGCGAGGCGTGGACGGACGACGACCGGCTGAATTTTTCGTCCCTCTACACCATGTTCAGCCAGCAGTTCTATGCGCTGGGCGGCGGCTCACTGGGCCTGACGCCGGGCGACGCGCTTTTGGTGTACCTGTCGGTGTACCGTTACGCCGACGCCTGCGAGTCCACCCCGACCAAGGTGCGGGAGAATCTGGCCCGCCTCTGGGACGAGGTGAAAATTCTGGCAGAGCCCCACGCTGTGGAACTGCTGCTGGAGCCGAAGCAAAGCTCTGAGCCGCTGCTGAGCAAGCTGAACATTTTCAGCTCCCGCCCCAGCGAGCTGCGGGTGGTGTTCCTCCACGAGCACAACGCCCAGACCAGCGCATGGGTGCGCGGACAGGACAAGGGCCGCGCCGCGCTGGTGAAAGCTTTCCCGGATAAGCTCTATGTCAGCTGCCGGGAGAACGTCAACCCCGAGGTGGATGCAGAGCAGGTGCTGGAAGAGGTGGCCCATGACCATGCGGACATCGTCTTCACCACCAGCGCCCGGATGCACACCGCCTGCCTGAAGGTCGCGGCCCAGCACCCCAAGACCCGTTTCTTGAACTGTTCCCTCAATGCGCCTCATCCGCTGGTGCGCACCTACTACCCCCGCACCTATGAGGTGACCTATCTGCTGGGAATGCTGGCGGGCATCGTCTCCCACAGCGACAAGGTGGGCTATGTGGCTGCAAACCCGGTGTACGGTGTGCCTGCGGCCATCAATGCCTTTGCTCAGGGCGTGCGTGCCGTCCGGCCCGACAGCCGGGTGGTGCTGCGCTGGGCCTGTCTGTGCGATGCGGCACACCCGCAGGATTTCTCTGACAGGAAAGACATCGAAGTCTTCTACAGTCAGGACTTCCGGGAGCCGGAAGGCACCTACCGCGATTACGGCCTCTGCCGCCGCCTGCCCGACGGCGTTCTGCAGCCGCTGGGCCTGCCGGAGTGGCGGTGGGACGTGTTCTTCACCGAGATCGTCCGCTCCGTGTTTGCCGGAACATGGGACAGCGCCCCCGGCGGCAGGGCGATCAACTACTGGTGGGGCCTCAAGAGCGGTGCCGAGCGGGTGGAATACCCCACCCGGCTGAACGACGGCACCATGCAGCTGCTCAAGATGGCAGAGCGCCAGCTCTGCGATGGGGAGATACAGGTTTTCCCGACCGAGAGCTACAGTCAGGGCCATGCCCTTCACCATGCGGCTTCCGGCATTTATACGCCCAAGGAACTGATGGAGATGGACTGGCTGGAAGAGTGCGTGGAGGGCGAACTGCCCAGCTACGACGAACTGGACGCCAAGACCCGCAGCCTTTTGAACATCAATGGTCTGGACAACGTAAAGGGAACGCCGCAGTAACAGGCAAAGACCCAAGGATAGAAAAGAATGGAGCAAAAGCATCGTGAAAATACTTGCGATTTCGGATGTGCCGTCCAAACTGCTCTGGGACGAGAGCGTCCGCAAGCGGCTGGAAGGCATCGACCTTATCCTCTCCTGCGGTGATCTGCCGAAAAAATATCTCGAATACCTCACAAACTTCACCACCGTCCCCATCCTGTACGTCCACGGCAACCACGACGGCAGTTACAAGGAGTCAGAACCGGGTGGCTGTATCTGTGTGGACGATGCGGTCTATGTCTGGAAGGGACTGCGCATCATGGGCCTGGGCGGGTGCAATCGGTACAACAGGGACGATACCTTCCAGTACACTGAGGCTGAAATGCGGCGGCGCGCCCGGAAGCTCTGGCTCGCGGCCCGGCGGGCGGGCGGCATCGACATCCTGCTGACCCATGCCCCGGCATCCGGCCTCAACGACGGCACCGACAAGGCCCACAAGGGGTTTCAGGTGTTCAACGATCTGATGGACCTGTATCAGCCCAAGTGGTTCATCCACGGGCATATGCATCTGAATTATGGGGCAAACCTGCCCCGTGTCTGCACCCGGGGCGGCACGACGGTCATCAACGCTACCGAGCGGTACGAGTTTGAGATACCCGACCCCGTTCAGGTGCCGAAGCGGAAGCTGTTCGGGCGGGGATAAAAATCAAAGAAAAAGGAGAACGACAATGGAGATAGAACGCGCCTTGCAGCAGCTGGAATTGCTGCAAAAGAAGCTGTACGCCTACCACTGTGCGGACAGCTCCCTTTATCTGGACGCTGTGACCACCGCGCCCAGCGATACCTCCGAGGGCCGGGGCGTGGCCATGAGCATTCTGGCGGGAGAAAGCCAGAAACTGATGACCTGCCCCGAGACGAAAGCGCTGCTGGATGAGCTGAGCGCCCGGGCCGGGGAGCTGGACCTCGTCCACCACCGCGAAGTGGAGGAGCTGCGCCGCAGCTGTGAGCAGCTGACCCGCATCCCGGCGGACGAATATATGGCCTACAAAGAGCTGTGCAACCGGGCGGACGACGTCTGGCACAAGGCCAAGGCACAGGACGATTTCGCCCTGTTCTGCCCCGTCTTGCAGGAGCTTGTAGATTACAATCGCCGCTTTGCCGGTTATTATGACGCCTCGAAAGCGCCCTATGACGCTCTGCTGAACGAGTATGAGCGCGGCGTGGATAGGAAGATGCTGGACAGCTTCTTTGCGACGCTGCGGGAGGGGCTGGTGCCGCTCATCCACAAAATCGGCGAGAAGCCGCAGATCGACGACAGCTTCCTCCATCAGGAGTATCCGGCAGCACAGCAGAAGGCCTTCGCCGACTATCTGATGGAGGTGATGGGCCTCGACCGCAGCCATTGTGGTCTGGGTGAGACGGAGCATCCCTTTACGCTGGAATTCAACAATAAGGATGTCCGCATCACCACCAACTACGACGAGCACAATGTGGCATCCTCGATGTACTCTGTCCTTCACGAGGGCGGCCATGCTCTGTATGAACTGGGCATCCGGGATGACCTGCAGTACACCTGTCTTGCGGGCGGAGTCTCAATGGGCGTCCACGAGAGCCAGTCCCGTTTCTATGAGAACCTCATTGGGCGGTCGCGGCCCTTCGTGGAAGCTATCTATCCCAAGGTGCAGGAGTTCTTTCCCCAGCAGCTGGGCGGCGTGAGTGCAGAGCAGTTTTACCGCGCTGTCAATAAGGCTCAGCCCAGCCTCATCCGCACCGAGGCCGACGAGCTGACCTACTGCCTCCACGTCATGGTACGGTATGAGATCGAAAAGCAGCTCATCGGCGGCACGCTGGAAGCAAAAGATGTGCCGGCTGTCTGGGCGAAGCTTTATAAGGAATATCTGGGCATCGAGGTGCCGAATGACCGGGATGGCTGTTTACAGGACAGCCACTGGTCGGGCGGCGCGTTCGGCTACTTCCCGTCTTACGCGCTGGGCAGTGCCTACGGCGCTCAGATGCTCCGCCGGATGGAACAGGACGTGGACGTCTGGGGCGCGGCGGCAAAGGGCGACCTCACACCCATCACGGCGTGGCTGCGGGAAAAAGTCCACCAGTACGGCGGGCTGATGGAGCCTGCCGACGTGGTGAAGAACGCCTGCGGTGATTTCAGTGCTGAGGATTATATCCAGTACCTTACCCGAAAGTACACCGAACTGTACGGCTTATAAAAAAGAAAAGGCGTCTGCACAAATGACTGTGCAGACGCCTTTGTTCGTGTTGAGGAACATCACAGCTCCAGCTTGCCGGAGACTTTGTTGATGACATAGTAGGCCATACCCTCTTCAGGCTTGACGTAGACCTTGCAGGACTGGACGCCCACCTTATGAGTGGCGCGGTAGTCGGCCTTGGCGCGCTCGATGACATCGGTGATGTTGTACTGGTTGGTGCCGAACTCGACATAAACCTCCGGGGAGAGCGGGGGACGACCGCGCCGCTGTGCAGCACCAGAAGATTTGCGCTTCTTCGGCTCTGCCGCAGGAGCCTCAGGAGCAGCGACAGCTGCAGGGGCAGCAGACTTTTTCTCAGACATAGCTTATACCTTCTTTCCTGTATTCCACTGCAAATTGGAAACGTGGATGATTTCCGGGCCGGAAGCTGTATTACCGGTCAGTCCGACCGCTTTCTGTTCGTGCCAACGATTTGGAGCACTATACTTATATAATAGTTATTTCTTTGACGTTTGTAAAGTATTTTTTGGAAAAATCATCCCCATATTTCTGCGCCCGGAGCACTAAATTCTGACAAAAAGGGGGAAGAATGCCCTAGAAAAAAGAAACTGTCCGGATTTGTGTGCGGCGCAGCGGAGAGAAAAGAAATGCAGCGCACGGGGAAAAGCAGAAATTTCCGGGGAATTACCCGGCACAGCAGTCCTCGGCCCGCTTCACGACGGGGGCGAGAAGTTCCTCGTCCCAGTCTTCGGCGAGGACAAAAAGGGCCTGATCAATGACCTCCTGTGCGCAAGCGTCCGGGCAGCCCTGTGCCAGCCGGAATACTGCTGCCAGCAGCCGCAGTTTGAGGGCGCGGATGTCCTCCGGCGCGGCCCAGAGCCGGGCGAAGTCGTAGTTGTCGGTGTTGCCGCAGCGCATGGTGCAGGTGGCGCAGTTGGGGGCGACGCGGTGCTTTTCTGTCTCGACGATGCTGTACATCCGGCGCAGCGCGTCTTCGGCAGCGTCCGGGTCTGCAGCCAGCCGGAGACCGGAGGCCAGCACACGGTCGGTATCCTCGGTCTTCGGCTCGTTGACGGTGGAGCGGGCCAGTCCCACCAGCGCCCCTAACAGCGCGTCGCGCTGGCGCTGGGCGTCGGTAACGGGGGCAGAAAGAAAATGATTCATAGAGAGTACTCCTTTGGGTACGATGTTGTCTCTCTCAGTATACACGCCCGCGGCCCAAAAAGGGAGAGGAAATCTGCAGAAATTTGATGAGTTGTGAGCTGCATCTTGATTTTGAGAGAAAAATCCGCTATAATAACTATGTTGTCTGTAAAACAGAATACGCCGGTGTGTCGGAATGGCAGACGAGGGGGACTCAAAATCCGCTTCGTGATTTTTCGTGTCTGTGCGAGAAATTCACGAGTGCTCGTTAAATTTTGAAAGTTTGTCGAAGCAGGATTTCTTACATCCCTCCTGAACATCCCTCCAATCTTCAGAAACCGGTACTAATGTCCCAAAATTGAATATAAGCCGATGTGGCGGAATGGCAGACGCAAACGACTCAAAATCCGCTTCGTGATTTTTCTTGTCTGTACGAGAAATTCACGATTGTGCGTTGAATTTTGAAGGTTTGTCGAAGCAGGATTTCTTACATCCCTCCTGAACATCCCTCCAATCTTCAGAAACCGGTACGAATGTCTCAAAATTGAATATCAGCCGATGTGGCGGAATGGCAGACGCAAACGACTCAAAATCGTTCGGGAAACCATGTGGGTTCGAGTCCCACCATCGGCACTTCATCATAAAACAGCTTAGGATCGAAAGATTTTAGGCTGTTTTTCTTTTTTGCCCATTTTTTATACTTTGGCGTTTTCTGGGAAGATATTGACGATTGCATTCGCCGAAGATACCTTACTGGAGAAATCCAGATGTGTATAAATGTTGCTTGTCGTGCTGATGTCGCTGTGCCCCAGCCACTCCTGAATCTCCTTCAGGCTCACGCCATTGGCATAGAGCAGACTGGCGCAGCTATGGCGCAGATCGTGAAAGCGGATACGCTTCATCTGGTGTGCGACCAGAAAATCCGGGAAATGTTGGCTCAGGAAATCGGGCCGAATCCGTTTTCCCATCGGGTCTACATAGATATAGTCAAGATAATCGGTGCAATAGCTTTTGCCGCAGACCTTCCGATTCTGCTCCTGCTCCTTTTTCATTTTATTGAGCATCTGCTCACAGGCAGGGATTAGGGGAAGTGTCCGGCAGCTCGACTTTGTTTTTGTCTTATCTCGTGCGATTTCTGTTAGCGTTCCGTTGACCTTTGCGGTCACAACCGTATGCTGAATGCTGATTTTCTTGTTTTCAAAGTCAATGGCATCCCATTTCAAGCCAACAACTTCACTGCGCCGCAGGCCGTAGAATGCAGCCATGATAACGCCAAACTCCGAAGGGTCACCTTGAATCGCTTTGAAAAGCTGCTCCAGTTCTTCACCGCTGTAAATCTCCGACTTGAACTTTTCCTTACGAGGACGTTCAACGCGATCTGCCGGGTTGGAACGGATCATGCCGATTTGAAAAGCGTACTGCAAGCATTTGCGGATGTTGGCGTGATAGTGAATGACGGTGTTTGCCGTAAGGCCACGATCCAACTCATGCTGGTAGAAGTCTTGGATGTATTTGGGATGCTGTTCCATATCCTGCAATGTATAGTGGAGCGGTTCAAAATATGGGACGATCTTGTGAACGATTGCTCTTTCATAGCTGGTATAGGTTGTGATTTCCACTCGTGACTTCATCATTTTCAACCAGTCCGTGATGAAGTCGGTGAAAAGTACCGGGGAGTTATCAAGGCAGGGGTCAACTTCTTTGATGGGGCTGACCTTCAGCCAATTATTGTCAACGGCATATTGTAGGGCATCGGTCAACTCCTTGTGCCAATCCAGAAGCTGCTGTACACTGGCCTCCTCCTGCTGACGCTCATAGCGGAAGAACGTTTCCAGATCGCGCGGAGAGAGTGCTTTCAAAGACAGCCGCTTCTTTTCAAAGTATGGGACAACTACTCTTCCCAGATCACTGCCATAGGTTTCGGGCGGAAGGTTCATCACGCTTTCTCGAAGCCAGCGGTTCAGATATTCCGATACCGGCAGGTCGGAAACCTGCTGCATCGTTTCAGGGTTAAACTCTTTTTGTGTTTTACGCAACAGAGATTCAGCTCTTTTTTTGTTTCCTTTAACAGGAAGTCCTGTGCTGATGGATTTGGTTCTGCGCTTTCCATCTGTGTCTTTCCAGCTCAGAATCATCTGATACATACCGTTTTGTTCTCTTAAATGTCCGGCCACATTTGTCATAGTTATGCTCCTTTCTGTTCGCAGCCAAACGTCCTTTGCTTAGGCATCATAAGTTTAGAAGATTCTGGAGTGTTTTGCAAGGATGGCACAAGGGAGTTTGAAAGGTGCATCCCTCCAAGTTGCCGATCCTGATCGAGCAGGTACTCTACCACGCAGAGTTTTGGTATCTTATAGCTGCGTCCTACACGCGCCGAGTGGATCTTATTCTGCTTGACCAACAGATACGCATTCTTCCGGCAGATGCCAAGCATTTCCTGAAGATGCTCCACCGTCACCACATCCGGGTAGTCCTTGAACATCGTCAGATACCTCTCCGTCTTTCGGTCAGGCTCTTCCTGAATCAAAGTGCAGGCTGCGATCTCGCTCATTCCTGTCCTCTCTTTCTAGTTCAATATGTCGATTATTCAGCAGAAAATACTATATGTAAAGAGCAAATGGTCTTTTTCGGGTACCATCGCCCTTGCCAAAGGAGATATTTGAGCTTAGAACTTCATCGGCAGTGCGTCTTTCCTGCAC
>NZ_JAJEQG010000001.1 GCF_020687245.1 Faecalibacterium longum CLA-AA-H243
TTTTTATTTCCCGGCGGGGTGCAAATCCCTGTCAACTGTGGTACAATAGAAGCCGGCGGTCAGGGCATCATGATCATCTTCGAGGGTATGGGCAAGGTCTTCCACGGCGAGGCCATCGTGGCCGGCGGCGAGGCTGTCCCCAACAAGGCCAAGCTCTCCACCGAAAACGCCGGCAAGGGCGTCTTCACCGACGACCTGATGAAGGTCGAGGACATCAAGAACGGCTACTGCACCCAGTTCCTCATCAATAAGAACGAGGGTGCAAGCGCCGCAAAGATGCGCGCCTTCGCCGAGTCCAACGGCGACAGTGTCGTCTGCATTGAGGACGATGACGTCATCAACCTCCATGTCCACACCGCCGACCCCGGCAAGATCCTGAGCGAGGCCATCAAGTACGGCTACCTGACCAACTTCAAGATCGAGAATATGCACGAGCAGTTCCTGGCCCGCCAGAAGCAGGGCAAGAGCCTCGAGAAGCAGGCTTCCGCCGAGAAGAAGCCCGACCCCGCCAGCGAGTTCATCTACGCTGCCGTTGACCCCAGCCGCGACTATGGCTTCGTTGCTGTCGCCGCCGGTGAGGGCCTGAAGGCTGTCTTCACCGACCTGGCCGCTGACGCTGTCGTCTCCGGCGGTCAGACCATGAACCCCGCCACCGAGGACATCCTTGCCGCCATCCAGAGCGTCCCGGCCAAGACCGTCTTTGTTCTGCCCAACAACAAGAACATCATCATGGCTGCTGAGCAGGCCCAGAAGCTGGCTGACCGTCAGGTGGTCGTCCTGCCCACCCGTACCGTCCCCATGGGCATCACCGCTCTGCTGAACTTCGACCCCTCTGCCACCGTGGAGGCCAACACCATCAACATGATGTCTGCTGCCGATAAGGTCTCCACCGGCCTCATCACCTACGCCGCCCGCGACAGCGAGTACGACGGCAAGCGCATCAGGAAGGGCGAGATCATGGCCCTGGAGAACGGCAAGATCGTCTCCACCTCCAACGACATCACCAAGGCCACCTATCGTCTGGCCCGCGGTATGTGCAAGAAGGATTCCAGCTTCGTCACCATCATCTCCGGCTGCGACGTCTCCGACGAGGATGCTGAGAAGGTGACCGAGATCGTCAAGGCAAAATGCCCCAACCATGTTGAGGTCAGCCACATCCGCGGCGGTCAGCCGGTCTACTACTATATGATCAGCGTGGAGTAAGCCTCTCCCCTGTTCAAAAACTCAATCGTATAACAAAACGACCTCTGCTTCCGGTCCATCCGGCTGCAGAGGTCGTTTTTTGCTGCAATTTTAGAAGAAGCTCACCTGACTGCTTTCCGGCAGCTCACCCAGAGCGCCCACCTGACGCAGGCGGTCGATGATGCTGCTGCCAACGCCGGAGGCCTGCTGCAGTTCCTCGATGGAGAGATACTCTTCGCCGTGGATGGTCACATTTTCCAGCGCATCGGCGGCGGCACCGCCCAGACCCTTCAAGGAGCAGAAGGGCAGGCGTACCTTGCCGTCCTCCACCACATACTTGGAGCCCCGGCTCTTGCCCAGTTCGATGGGCAGGAACTCGTAGCCGCGCACCAGCATCTCGTTGACCAGCTGGAGCGAGACGAGCACATCTTCATCCTTGGCGTTCTTCTCTTCCTTGAGGCGGCGCTTCACCTCGTTCATGTGGGCGCGGGCCACCGCCGCACCGCCCACAGCGGCTTCATAGTCGATGTCATCGCCGCGGACGGTGAAGTACACCGCATAGAACGCCTGCGGGTGGTAGAGCTTGAACCACATGAGGCGGATGGCCGACATCAGGTAGGCCACCGCATGGGCTTTCGGGAACATATATTTTATCTTGCGGCAGCTCTCGATGTACCAGTCCGGCACATCGTGCTCCCGCATGGCCTCTTCCCAGCCGGGCGCAAAGCCGCCCTTGGCCACCTTGCCCTTACGGACGGCCTCCATAATATCGAAGGCCATCTTCGGCTCGAGGCCCTTGCGCAGCAGATAGAGCATGATACTGTCACGGCAGCCGATGACCTCCGCGATGGTACAGGTGCCGCTGCGGATGAGCTCGTCGGCGTTGCCGGTCCAGACGTCGGTGCCGTGGGACAGGCCCGAGATCTGGATAAGCTCGGAGAAATTCTTGGGACGGGCCTCCACCAGCATACCGCGAACGAAGTTGGTGCCCATCTCAGGGATGCCGAAGGTGCCGGTCTGGCTGTCGATTTGCTCCGGCGTCACACCCAGCTCTTCCGGGCTGGTGAGCAGGCTGTAGACCTTGGGGTCATTCATGGGGATGCTGTCCACGGGGATGCCGGTGTACTCCTCGAAATACTTGTAGAAGGTGGGCATATCGTGGCCCAGCTCGTCCAGCTTGAGCAGGGTGTCGTGGAGGTACTTGAACTCGAAGTGGGTGGTCAGCAGACCGCCCGCCACATCGTCCGCCGGGTGCTGGATGGGGCAGAAGTCGTAGATCTCGTAGGTATCCGGCACGACGACCATGCCGCCGGGATGCTGGCCGGTGGTACGCTTGACGCCGGTGCAGCCCAGCGTCAGGCGGTTTTCTTCCGCGTGGTTGACCGTTCTCCCCCGCTCATCCAGATATTTTTTGACGTAACCGTAGGCCGTCTTGTCCTGAATACCGGAGACGGTGCCGGCCTTGAACACGTTGGCCTTGCCGAACAGCTCCTCCGTGTAGCGGTGGACGTTGGACTGGTACTCACCCGAGAAGTTCAGGTCAATATCAGGCTCCTTGTCGCCGTAGAAACCAAGGAAGGTCTCGAAAGGAATGTCGTGGCCGTCCACCAGCATCCGGGTGCCGCAGTGGGGGCAGTTCTTGTCGGGCAGGTCGAAGCCGTCGTCCACGCTGCCATCGGTGATGAACTCGCTGTACTTGCACTTGGGGCAGCGGTAGTGGGGCGGCAGACTGTTGACCTCCGAGATTCCGGAGAAATGGGCCACAGCTGACGAGCCGACCGAACCACGACTGCCCACCTGATAGCCGCCCGCGTTGGAGTAGGCCACCAGTTTGACCGCGATGACGTACAGGACGGCGTAGCCGTGGCCGCAGATGGAGTCCAACTCTTTTTGCAGGCGCTTCTCCACGATCTCGGGCAGAGGGTCGCCATAGTCCCGCTTGGCGTGTTCCCAGGTCGCATCCCGGAGCTGCTGTTCTGCGCCCTCGATGCTGGGCGGGTAGGTGCCGCGCGGGATGGCGCGGACGTTGCCGTCGATGCTGGCCGCTATCTTGCGGGGATTGGTCACGACGATCTCGTAGGCCTTTTCCTTGGGCAGGTAGCTGAACTGGTTCAGCATATCCTCGGTGGTGCGGTAGAACAGGGGCGGCTGGTTGTCCGCGTCCTTGAAGCCGTTGCCCGCCTGCAGGACAGAACGGTAGATGGCGTCCTCCGGCTCGGTGAAATGGACGTCGCCGGTGGCGATGACGGGCTTGTGCAGGTCTTCGCCCAGCTTGATGACGGTGCGGTTGAAGTCCTTGATGACCTCTTCGCTCTCCACCTTGCCCTCCCGCACCATATAGGCGTTGTTGCCCAGGGGCTGGACCTCCAAAACATCGTAGTACGATGCAATTTTCTTCAGTTCTTCGTAAGAGCGGCCCTCTACGACAGCCCTGTAAAGTTCTCCTGCTTCACAGGCAGAAGTGAGGATAAGGCCGTCCCGATACTTGTTCAGAAGGCTGCGGGGAACGCGGGGCTTCTTGAAAAAGTAGTTGACATGGGCCTCGCTGACGATTTTATAGAGGTTTTTCAGGCCCATCTGGTTGCGTACGAGGATGATGAGGTGATAGTACTTCTTTTTCAGCACCTCGCGGTTTCCGCCGAGGCCGGTGTTGATGCCGCTGACGGCGGTGACCTGCTTTTCCTCCAGATCTTTCAGCATGACGCAGAAGATGCGGCCCAGTGCGGCAGAGTCCTCGCAGGCGCGGTGGGCCTCGTAGGCGGGCAGCTCCAGATGCTTGTTGATGGTCCCCTGCTTGTAGTTGTGGAGGCCGGGGTACATGGCCTGAGCCATGGTCAGGGTATCGATATAGGTCGGCTCAAACTCGATGCCGCTCCGCTTGGCGGCGGCGCGAAGGAACCGGATGTCGAAGGAGTGGGCATTGTGAGCCACAAGGATGCGGCCATCTACAAAGTCGAGGAAGGCTCTCAGCGCCTCGGCCTCGCTGGGGGCGTCAGCCACCATCTCGTTGGTGATGCCGGTCAGCTCGGTGATCTTGGAGGTGATGGCCTTTCCGGGTTTTACGAAGGTATCGAATTCTTCCACCACTTCCCCGTTCCGCACGATGACCGCGCCGATCTCTGTCAGGTACTCCACGCCGGGGTCGAGGCCCGTCGTCTCAGTGTCGAAGACGCAGAACTCACCGTTCAGCGGCTCGTCTTTCACGCCGTAGACACAGGGTATCATGTCATCGACAAAGTAGGCCTCACAGCCGTAGATGAGCTTGAAGTCCGGGTCTGTCTTGTGGATGGCGTCTGCAGCCAGCATAGCCTCGGGGTAGCCCTGACAGACACCGTGGTCGGTGATGGCAATGGCCGGGTGGCCCATCCGGTGGGCCAGCTTGACGATGCCGCCGGGGTCGCAGAAGGCGTCCATGCTGGACAGCTTGGTATGCAGATGCAGCTCCACCCGCTTGACGGGGGCGTTGTCCTCCCGCTTTTTGCGCTCGACAAAGAGGACGTCGTAGGGCCAGACGATATAGTCGTGCTCGTACTTATCGTAGGAGCAGTCGCCGCGCACCACGACCGTCGTACCCTTGGGGATGGACTCCCACTTGGAGCAGTCCTCCCCTTCCTGCGCACGGATCTTCAGGTTGATGGAGCCGGTGTAATCGGTGATGGAGACAGTGTATATCTTGCGGAAGTTGCCCTTCACTTCGGTGAAGAAGACGTCGCCCCAAATCATACACTTGCCGCCCTCGCCGCCCAAATCCTTGAGGGGGGTGAGGTTTTTCGGGGTGAACATCTTGCCGTGGAAGATGGTGACGGGCTTGTCCGTGAGGTCGAGGCCCTCCACCTTGATGGAGGGGGCAGTGTTCTTTTTCTCGAACTTGACGACAGGCGGCGCAATTTTCCGCTCGAGCTTTTCTTCCATCTGGCGCTGTTCGGCTTCGCCCACGCTGCTTTCCAGCGTCACTTTTGGCTTTACGCCGGTGTGGGCGGCGATGCGCTCCGCCAGCAGGCGCTCGAACTGCATCTCCTGCAAAAACTTCGTGCCGTGGCAGACGCCGATGGTGATGTTCTGGCCGGTGATGATGATGCGGCAGCGGTCGAGGAAACCGTTGATGGGGACACCATCCCGTTTCATCTCCTCCATCATTTCCCGCAGACCGGCTTCATCCAGCGTCGCATAGCCGAAAAGATTGTTGATGCGGAGCTCGAAGCCCTCGTAATCCGGTGCCAGCGAGGCCAGCAGCCGGGCGCACAGCCCCTTGTCCAGCGGGGCAGAACTGCGCAGCGTAAAGATGACCTGCCGCTCCTGCCGCAGCATCTGGGCGTGCTCGACGACCACGCGGCCAAAACAGGCCGCAAAGTCCGGGTCCGCCATAAACTGCGGCCATAGCTGGGAAACAAGTGGTGTCACAGTGGTACTCCTTTTCTATCAGATAACAGCACAAACTGCCGCGCCCTGGAGAAGGGCGTGGCAGCAGGTTGTTCTTGAGCTTACAGCTTATAGATCTCCTCCATGAACTGGTCGAGGATATTATCCCCCGTCAGCTTCTTGACGGGGTTGCCGTGGACGAACAGTACTGCCTCGCCCTTTCCGCCGGCAATGCCGATGTCAGCCTCACGGGCCTCGCCGGGACCGTTGACGACACAGCCCATGACAGCCACCTTGATGGACTTTTTGCAACCCTGAAGCCGCCGCTCCACCTCATTTGCGATTTCAGTGCAGGGGTACTGGGTGCGGCCGCAGGTCGGGCAGGTGATAACCTCCGGGCCGGCCACCGGGAAGCCGACAGCGCGCAGGATATTGTAGCCTGCTTCCACTTCCTTCTCAGGGTCAGCAGCCAGCGAGACACGGATGGTGTCGCCGATACCCTCCAGCAGCATCCCACCGATGCCCATGCCGCTCTTGAGCAGGCCCATCTGGTAAGTGCCGGCCTCAGTGACGCCCACATGGAGCGGGTAGTCGGTCACAGCGCTGAGCTGGCGGTATGCCTCCATCATGCGGGGGACGTTGGAATTCTTGATGGAGATGACGATGTTGTTGAAGTCGAACTTTTCCAGCAGGCGGACATGGTACAGAGCGCTCTCCACCATCGCTTCCGGCACAGGTGCGCCGTACTTGGCGAGAATGTGCTTTTCCAGACTGCCGCCGTTGACGCCGATGCGGATGGGGATATTTTTCTGCTGGCAGGCATCCACGACCGCCTTCACGCGGTCATCGTCGCCGATGTTGCCCGGGTTGATGCGGATCTTATCCACGCCCACATCGGCGCAGGCAATGGCAGCCTTGTAGTCGAAGTGGATGTCTGCCACAATGGGGATATTCACGGCGTTCTTGACAGCCTCGATGCACCTGGCGTCTGCCGCACTGGGACAGGTCACGCGCAAAATCTGACAGCCTGCCGCTTCACAGCGCTTTGCCTGCGCCACATTGCCCTCGATGTCTTCCACCGGGACGTTCAGCATGGTCTGCACGGCAATGGGATTCTTGCCGCCGATGGTCACATTTCCGATCTTCACTTCACGTTTCAGCTGCCGCATGGTTTTACCCCTTTCAAATTGCTCCGGTCACGAGCCGGACGATGTCATTGTACGTTGCAAAGAGCATCAGGCCGAACAGCAGCGCAAAGGCTGCGACGGTCAGACTGCTCTGGATTTTTTCCGGCACTGCATGGCCGGTGACTGCCTCGATGAGCAGGAATACGATCTTGCCGCCGTCCAGCGCCGGGAACGGCAGCAGATTGAGGACGCCGAGGTTGATGGTGATGAGCGCCAGCAGCTCAGCCACATCCTCCCAGCCGTAGCTTGCGGCCTGACCGATGGCGGTCACGATGCCCACCGGGCCGGACAGGTCGTTGATGCTCTCGCGGCCCCGCAGAAGGTCGGCCAGCGAAGTATAGATGATGCGTCCATAGTAGATGACGCTGTTGGCCGACTCTTTCAGGACGTTCTGCGGTGTTTTTTTAAGGCCGTAGACTGTGAAGCCCAGTGTCATGTGGGTCTGGCCCTGCTCATCCTGCCAGGTGTCGAACTGGACGTCCGGCAGCTCCACGAGCTTGCCGTCCCGGCGGACGGTGAAGTCTGCGCGGTAGCTCTCGGTGCGCATAAGCTCGTAGAGCATATCGTTGGCCACGAAGCAGTGCCGACCGTTGACGGCCACGATCTCGTCGCCGGCCTGCAGGCCGGTCTGGCCACAGAGGGCGTTGTCCTCCACGGCATAGATGACTTTGCTGGTGATCGGCTCACTGCGCAGTGAGATGAGGAGCAGCAGCACCACGAAGCCCAGCACGAAGTTCATCACCGCGCCTGCCGCCATCACCAGCATCCGCTGCCAGACAGCCGCCTTGTTCAGCGGCTTGCCTGTCCGCTGCGCCAGCACCTCCGGCGGGATGTCCGGGCCGTCATCGTCCCCGCTTCCACCCTCGGCCTGTTCGCTCTCAGGGCTCTCCTCCCCTTCCAGCGCCACAAAGCCGCCTACGGGCAGGAGCCGCAGGGTATACTGCGTGCCTTTGCGATAGGTCTTGATGAGGGTCGGACCCATGCCAATGGAAAACTCGTTGACCTGGACCCCGCAGAGCTTTGCCACTGCAAAATGGCCGAACTCGTGGATAGCGATGACCGCGCCGAAGATGAGCAGCGCAGCAACAAAGGTGATGAAAACTGACATTATTTCTCCTATATTACAGATGTGCTCTCACGAATGCACGGGCCATACGGTCACACTCATACACATCCGCGAGGCTGTAGTCGCCGCCGAAGCTGTCGCTGTCCACGACAGCCTCCACCAGACGGCCGATGTCGAGGAAGCCGATCTTATCCTCAAGGAAGAGCTTGACAGCCTCCTCGTTGGCACCGTTGGCGGCGCAGGGGCCGAGACCGCCCTTCTTGATGGCCTTCTTGCAGGCGGCGAGGCAGCGGAAAGTCTCCTCGTCGGCCACATCGAAGGTCAGCAGTTTGAGGGTGGTGAAGTCCAGCTCCGGCACGACGCCCGGCACACGGGCCGGATAGGTCAGCGCATACTGGATGGGGATGCGCATATCCGGCACACCCAGCTGGGCGATGATGGAGTTGTCGCTGTACTGCACCGCCGAGTGGACGATGCTCTGGCGCTGGACAACGATTTGAATTTTCTCCGGAGGCAGACCGAACAGCCACACAGCCTCAATGAGCTCGAGGCCCTTGTTCATCAAAGTGGCACTGTCGATGGTGATCTTTGCACCCATGTTCCAGTTGGGATGCTTGAGGGCATCGGCCTTGGTCTTGCCCCGCAGCTCTTCGGTCTTCATGCCGAAGAAGGGGCCGCCGGAGGCCGTCAGCAGAATTTTGGTCAGGCTCTTGGCGCTCTCCTTATCCTGCAGGCACTGGAAGATGGCCGAGTGCTCACTGTCCACAGGCAGCAGCTTGACGCCGTGCTTCGCCACGGCCTGAGTGACAAGATGGCCGCCGGTGACAAGGCTTTCCTTGTTGGCGAGGGCGAGGTCATGGCCGCTCTCGATGGCGGCAAGGCTTGCGCCGAGGCCAGCGATGCCCACCACGCTGTTCAGCACCACGTCCGGGCCGTCCATCGCGGCGAGGGTCTTCAGGCCCTCCGGGCCGGTCAGGAGCTTGGGTGCATCGGCGCGGCCTGCCAGCGCAGCCGAAAGCTTTTCGGCACCGGCCTCACTGGTCATGCAAACATATTTCGGGTGGAATTCTTCTATCTGCTGCAAAATTTTATCCGTCTGGCTGTGGGCCGACAGGCCGAACACCTCATACCCTTGAGCACGGATGACATCAAGGCTCTGGGTGCCGATGGAGCCGGTAGAACCCAGCAGCGTGATTTTCTTAGCCATAAAGAATCTACCTCCTGCTGATTTTAATCGTAGAACGCTGCGATGACCACCATCGTGACGAAGGGCGCGATGAACATCACGCTGTCAAAGCGGTCAAGGATGCCGCCGTGGCCCGGGAAGATGGTGCCGTAGTCCTTGATGCCGCACTGGCGCTTGACCACGCTGGCGAACAGGTCGCCGTAGATGCCCAACACCGCAGCCACACAGGCCAGCAGCGCAATGATGACATACATGGATACGCCAATATTGGAGCGGGTGAACTCTTCCATCCGGTCTGCTGCGATGGAGTAGATGACCGTGACCAGCACACCGAATACCATAGTACCCAGCACGCCGCCTACAGCGCCCTCCACCGTCTTTTTGGGGCTGACCACCGGGCAGAGCTTATGCTTGCCAAAGGCGCGGCCCGCGAAGTAGGCGCAGGTATCGCCGCCCCAGGCGAAGCAAAGGATGAGCAGGATGAAGAAGATGGCGTCGTAGCCATATTCCTCCACCGGCAGCATCTCCTTGAGCCGGATGAACGAGTAGAAGCAGAAGATCACGATGCCCGAAAACATGGCGAGGCCGCTGGCTTTCTGGTAGCTGATGACACCGTTGCGCACTACAAGGTAGATGGCATAGAACAGCACCACGAGGAAGGAAGCGGGCATCACCATCGCCCGGCAGACGCTGTAGCTCGACAGCATGATGAGCAGTGTGTAGGGTACCAGAACGGCCAGCAGCGGCCAGTCCTGCTTTTCAAAACCCAGCGCAGAGTAAATTTCATGCAGGGCGATGAGGGTGATGGCCGCGATGACCAGATTGAACACCAGCGTATCGAAGGTGAACAGGACGCCTGCCAGAACGATCAGGCCCACCACGGCTGTGATGATTCGTGTTTTCATAGTTTCATGTTCTCCTTTGTTTCGTCCGGGAGCCGCTCCCCTGCTCTGGCAGGGTCTGCAGCGTCAGCGCCTGAGGAAATACCGGACGCTCTCCGGGGGCCGCGCACGCCGCGCGGCATCTTGCGTATCGTTTGCTGCGCTCAAAGTCCGCCGAAGCGGCGGGAACGCCGGTTGAACTCCATGATGGCGGCATCGAGGTCATCACGGGTGAAATCAGGCCACAGAACGTCCATCTCCACCAGCTCCGAGTAGGCTGCCTGCCAGAGCATGAAGTTGGAGAGCCGCTTTTCTCCGCTGGGGCGGAGGATGAAGTCGGGGTCTTTCTGGCCGGCGGTGTACATTTGGGCCGAAAGAGCCTCTTCCGTGATGTCCTCGGGCTTCATCTCACCCGCAGCCACCTTGGCCGCAAGACTCTGGGCCGCCCGGACGATCTCAGGCCGTCCACCGTAGTTGACGGCGATGTTGATGGTCAGACCGGTCTTGGAAGCCGAGTCGGTCTCCAGCTCGTTCATCAGCTTTTGCAGCTTGGGGTCCAGTGCAGTGCGGTCGCCCATGAAGCAGATGCGGATGTTCCGGTTCTTGTAGTCGAAGCCCTTGATGAGGTACTCGCCGAACAGCCGCATGATAGCACCCACTTCTTCGGCGGGACGCTTCCAATTTTCGGTCGAGAATGCGTAGAAATACACCGACTCCACACCCAGCTCATCGCAGTAGTTCGCAATGTCCTGAAAGACCTGTGCGCCCTTTTTGTGGCCGGCGGTGCGGGGCAGGCCGCGGCTCTTGGCCCAGCGGCCATTGCCGTCCATGATGATGCCGATGGACAGCCCCTTTGCAAAATCCTTTGGATGTTCCATGATCTTATTCCTCTATTTTCAGTCTGGCAAAAAGTGCCGCGCACCTTCTTTCAGCGCACGGCACCTCCCTGCTTGCTTGCAGTCAGAATCAGACGGACATGATCTCCGTCTGCTTTTCTTCCACAGCAGCGTCGATATTCTTCACGTACTTGTCGGTCAGCTTCTGGACGTCCTCTTCCATGGTCTTCTGGGTGTCCTCGGTCAGTTCGCCAGCCTTCTTCATGGCCTTGGCTTTGTCCATAGCGTCGCGGCGGACATTGCGGACAGCGACCTTTGCCTCCTCGCCCATCTTGGAGACTTCCTTGGCCAGCTGCTTGCGGCGCTCCTCGGTAGGAGCCGGGAAGTTCAGACGGATGGTCTGGCCGTCATCAATGGGGTTGATGCCCACATCGCTGGCCAGGATGGCCTTGCTGATGGCGCGCAACAGAGTGCGGTCCCACGGGGTGATGGTCAGAGTGCGGGCCTCGCTGACAGCCACAGAAGCCACCTGCTGGATGGGCGTGGGCGAACCATAGTAATCCACGGTCACCTTGTCCAGAACGCCGGGGTTGGCACGGCCTGCGCGCACGGTCTTCAGCTCGCGCTCCAGATGCTCGACTGCGCTCTTCATCTTGTCTTCGAATGCCTTGGTGTTGCTGCTCATTGTCCTTGTCTCCTGTTTGTTATCAATTCTCACCAGCCGCGAAAAGGCGTCTGGCATATTCTATTGTCGGAAGCGGGGCAGTATGCTCAGCCCTCGTAGACCAGCGTACCCACGTTCTCACCCTGCACAGCGCGGGCGATGTTGTCGGGGTCGGCCAGGTCGAACACGAGGATGGGGAGCTTGTTGTCCCGGCAGAGGGTGGCGGCAGTGCCGTCCATAACAGCCAGACGGTCTTCCAGCACCTTGGTAAAGGTAAGGGTCTCGTACTTCTTGGCATCGGGGTACTTATGGGGGTCCTTGTCATAGACGCCGTCCACCATCGTGGCCTTGAACATGATGTCTGCACTCACCTCAACGGCGCGCAGAGCAGTGGTCGTGTCGGTGGAGAAGAAGGGGTTGCCCGTACCGCCGCCGAAGATGGCGATCTTGCCCTCTTCCATTGCGTGGAGAGCTTCCTTGCGGGTGAAGGCCGGGGCCACCTGCGGCATGGTGATGGAGGTGAACACCTCGGTCGGCACACCCAGCTGCTCCAGCTTGTCGGAGACAGCCAGGGCGTTCATCACCGTTGCCAGCATACCGATCTTATCGGCCAGCGTACGCTCCATCTTGCCGCTGGAACGGCCGCGCCAGAAGTTGCCGCCGCCCACAACGATGCCGATCTGAACACCCAGCTCATGGGCCTTCTTTACGCCGCCGCAGATTGCGTCCATGGTCGGCTCGTCGAAGCCGGTCCCCTTTTCGCCGCCGAGGGCCTCACCGCTGATCTTCAGAAGGATACGCTGATATTTCAATGCCATAATAACATACACCACCTGTATCAGATTTGGCCGCGCTGTACGCCGCCGATTTTATCTCTTATCTATTTTACAATAAAACTGCTCCAAAGTAAACAGGCAAACGCCAGCTCATCGGCAAAGGTTTCTTCTCCTTCTGCACTTTGGGCAAAAAAAGCTGGACATTTGCCGCGAATCATGCTATAATACTGCTTGCATCCCGGCAAAATAGAATATGCGGGCATCGTACATCGGCTAGTATATCAGCCTTCCAAGCTGAGGAGGTGGGTTCGATTCCCATTGCCCGCTCCACAAAAACCGCCTAGATTCGTCAGAATCCAGGCGGTTTTCTTGCTTCATTACCTCATTTCTTTTCCATACCATATAATAATGCCCCCTTCGAAAAAATTTTGAAGGAGGCATTATTAGACTATACAGCTCTCACCGCACTCTCTTTTTCATCCTTGCCATGAATGCATCCGCCTCGATGGCCTCAGGGGTGAAGCTGTTGTTCTTCCACCATGCGGCCAGTGCTGCACCGACGGTGAAGCCGGTGCAGATCATCTGCTCGAGCTGGGCATTGTCGATGGGCAGCAAAGGCTTGCCCGCTGCGCTGAGCAGCTGATTTGTCAGGGCGAGGCCCAGCGCTGCGGTACGGGTCAGAGTACCGGCGGAGACAGTGCGGTTGGTAATGATATGTGAGTTCATAGCTTAATTCCTTTCTCTTGTATGTCCGTTTGCTTCTAAATCGGCGATACGGTGGTTTGCCACCTTCATCTGCTCTTCCAGCACGGCGACGCGCTGGGCAAAGTTGTTGTGCGCCCGCACCTCGCGGGTCAGCTCCTCAAGCTTGGTGTCTGTGACAGCCTGACTGCGGCTGTTGGCGATGAGTACGCCGATGAGAGTCACGGCCCCGGTGATAAGCGCTGCGAGAACAGTCTCCATCGGTCTCACCCCTTCCATCTGGACTTATTCGTCCGGGTGTCGATATGTACCCAGCCGGTCATGCGCTTGGGATGTTTTGCATCCTTCGGGTACCGCCCGATGCCGCCGCGCCCGGGAAGCAAGGTCTCAGCGTAGGCGGCGACAGTCGCCACCGGCACACCTTCGACGTAGAAGTCCGCTGCCCGGCCCAGCAGGTGCTGGCTGCTCTTGCTGCCGCCCACGGCGGCATTGTGTTCGGTGGTGCGGTAGCCGCTGGTGATATGTACCGGTTTGCCGAAGTGCTCCCGGATGCACTGCAGCAGCACCACCAGCTCGTCGTCGATGAGGACGACGTCGCTGCCCTTGCAGGCGAACTCGCGGACACGGAAGCTGGGCGAAAGCTGCCGGGTGGAATCGCGGGTCATGGAATATTCTCTGATTGCCAATTTCTTCATCCTTTCTTTTTGCTTTGTTGATTGACATTGTATCGCATATGTGCTACATTGTATTCAGAAGGAGCGTGATACTATGGCACAGACCACTGTCAGCATCCGTATGGATAATGATTTGAAAAACAATTTCGACCACATCTGCAATGAACTTGGGATGTCCATGTCCACTGCTGTCACCATGCTGGCCAAGAAGATGACCCGTGAACAGCGCCTGCCTTTCGAGCTTTCGGTGGACCCGTTCTACTCTGAGCAGAACCAGGCTCGTCTGCGTAAGTCCATCGCGGAGATGGAAGCGACCGGCGGCACCATCCACGAGGTCGATTTGGATGATTAAGGCGTGGACAGAGGAAGCATGGGAAGATTTTGAATACTGGACAACGCAGGACCGCAAGGTGCTCAAGCGCATCCTGCAGCTCCTGAAGGACATTGACCGAAACAGTTATGAAGGCATCGGCAAGCCCGAGCGCCTCAGCGGAGACTTGTCCAGCTATTGGAGCCGCCGTATCGACGATGCAAACCGTATCGTTTACCGAATTGATGGAAATGTAGTCAAAATCGTCCAGTGCGGTTCCCACTACAGAGATAAATAATTTTCATTTCCGGAGCAGCCACTCATTCGAGCGGCTGCTTTTTGTTTAGTACTTCTTCCCGCAGATCTCCTCGAAATCCGCCTTCGAGATAATGCCCTTGCGGACATACACCCGCAGCATCGCCTCAGAGATGCGGCCCTGCGTCCAGCGCTCGGTCAGTTTTTCCTTGTTGCTCATAACTTCGTTCTCCTTTCTCATTCTGCGTCTGGCAGGCTCAGCGCCACCATGTCTTCCAGAGCGTCCGCAATGCGGGTCTGGTCGGAGACGCCGGCGTCTGCCATGGGCGGGTTATCCTCGAACGCCTCGATGGCGGCCAGATAGTCCTCGTCAGTGGTGCAGGCACTGAAATCGCAGCCCGCCTTGCGGTAACGCTCCACCTCATCGTCGAAGACCAGTGCGACGCTGCCGTTGATGATGCCGCCGCCCACGATCATCTTGGTGTAGCGGCCCCACTGGTAACGGTCCAGCCACTGTTCAGCGGTAAGCTTCTCGCCCACCGGGGTGATGACGTCAGATTTGTTGTCGTAAATTTTGTATCGTGCCATTTTGATTTCTCCTTTCATTACGCCGAATAGACATCGACGACATCCTGATATTTGTCTACCGTGCTCTGGATTTTTGAGATACCGCCTGCGAACAGCGCATAATCTCCAATTACAGCAGATGCAAGGCCATACCGTCCGACACTCAAGTCTGGCATCGTCATCTTGGTTAACGCGGTGTTGTATGCATCCACCGTTGCCACATAGGCTGCATCGCTGTTGCCTTTATAGCCACCTGCAAACATTGCGTATTCGCCCACTGTGGCCGAGGCCAGGCCATTCTTTGTGCTGCTCAATTCGACGGCAGTGCTTCGGGTCAGCGAGGCATCGTACGATTCTACTGTGGAGAGGTATTTTCCCGTAGTGCTGTTGTATCCTCCTGCAAAAAGAAGATGATTCCCGATGGTTGCGGCAGAATGGACTGCTCTGGGGCAACTCAAGGGCGCGGCCTTACTGGACGTAAGAGACGAATCATATGCGCGCACTATCTCCATAGCCCCAATGGTTTCAACAAGAGTCGAATCCGAGTTCATGCTGCTGCCGCCGCTAAACACTGCATAACCTCCGACTGTGCCTCCTGCACAGGCGTATGCATTACTGGGCAGCGGAGTTGCAGTCGTCCGGGTGAGAGACGTGTTGTATGCATCTACGGCGGACTGCGATATTGCAAATAAGCCATTATACCTTCTGCCGCCAGCAAAAAGCGCATAGGATCCTACAACTGCTGCGGCACTGTCATATCGGGTAATACTCAGCTCTGTAGCGGTCGTCCGGGTAAGAGATGCATCGTAGACATCCACCGTGCCAAAGGACGTGTCTCCGCTTCGTCCACCGACGAATAGTGCGTGATTCCCCAGCGTTATCGCCGTCAATCCTTGCCTTGCCACGCTCAAAGAAGCTGCGGTCGTCCGGGTGAGAGATGCGTTGTATGCGTCCATTATGGCCTCGCCTTTTTTGGCGTCGCTATCATAACCGCCGCCTCCGAACAGGGCATATCCGCCAACTGTCGTTCCGGCAAGCAGACTTCTAGCCTTGCTCAGCGATGCTGCCATGCCAAATTTGTCAGCCTCTGCACTGTAGCACAGCCTCGCCTTGCCTCCGACACCGATGTACATCTTCTTGACCTTGCGGGCCTTACCGCCGATGCCGATGTAGGCTTTTTTCATCTTGCGGGCTTTGCTGCCAACGCCCACATAAACTGCTTTTGCCATATCCGGCCTCCTTTACACGTACACGATGAGCACCTTGTTGGTGGTCAATGCGCTTCCCGCCCCCGGGTCGGTGGTCTGGGCGGCAAAAGTCAGGCCGTTGACCGAGTTGGCCGTGCCGCCCGCACTCGAAGACCCGGCATAGTTGTGGGTGTGGGAACTGTTGGCTTTGCCGTTGAGTTTGGTGTTCATCTCGCTCTCGGTGTAGTACCGGTCGTCATGGGTATGGCTGGACGCCGCCTTGCCGTCCACGAGGCCTTTCAGCACCTTGCCCTGATTTGCGCTCAGACTCTGGTCGGTGGCCGTGCTGGTCAGGTTGTCCTGCACGCCGCGCCAGGTGTTGGTGTCCGTGAACTTTGCATCCGCAGGCACACTCTTGCCCAGCGTGTAGGTCATAGCGACCGGCACACCATCCTTGAAGTATACGCCCTGCGTAGCAGAACCCGCGTTCTTGTTCAGTTTGTTGGCTGAGTTTGCCGCACCGCCCGCGCTGGACGAACCAGCGTAGTTGTGGGTATGGCTGGCGGCAGCTTTACCCGCCAGCGCGTCGCCGGTGGCTTTGGCGTCGGCAGCTACGCCGGAGACTTTGAGGGTGGCGTCCACCTTCGTTTCTTTGCCCGCCGGGCCTGTCTCGCCTTTCGGTCCCTGAGGGCCGGTCGCGCCTACAGGACCCTGTGGACCGGTGTCGCCTTTGTCGCCCTTCGGACCCTGCGGGCCAGTCTCGCCCTTTGGACCTTGTGGACCCGTTGCACCAGTGGGGCCTGTCGAGCCGATGTCGCCTTTTTCGCCTTTAGGCCCCTGAGGTCCGGTATTTCCCTGCGGACCTCTCGCGCCTGTATCACCCTTTTCGCCCTTGAAATCTCCCGCAGCGATGCCATCCTGAAGCTCTTTCAGTTTTTTCGCCGCCGCTGCAGCACTACCGGCCGCTGCGCTTTTTTCGCTTTCGGCCTGTTTCATCGACTTCCGGGCCTGTTCGGCACTTTTCCGGGCGTCTGCACCGACTTCTTCCACCCGGCCCACCAGCTGCTGCCACGCAGGCGTACCCAGCGGCGGCATAGTACCGTCTTCGGTGCCGGAATTTGCCGCCACGCGGTAACGCATATCGGCGCTGGTGATGGTCCGGGTGCCGTCGGAGCCTTCGAAGGTGATGCGGCCCTCGCCGGACACAGCCGTGACGAAGGCAGGCACCTCCACCACACCGTTCTCTACCAGTGATGCAGGCGGGTCGCCCTCCGGCGTATGCCAGAACACCCGGAGCTTCATCCCCTTCCACTCGTCGGCGGCAGTCACCCTCAGCCGATAGACGCCGCAGTTCTTGTTGTAGCCAAACCGCAGCATATCCTCATAACCCGGTGCTTTTACCGCGCCGGACGACGCAAGAGAAAGCTTGTATTCTATCATTGAGACCTCCTTTTTCGGCAGTCATTTCCTGTGCGGAGGCTTCTGCCGATACCATCCGCACGCAGACAAAAACTTCGAGCCGTTTCCAGCACAGATGCCGGCCTCTGCGCCCTTGAAACAACTTTATTTCGTTATCTTTGTCTTTTCTTGTGCCATATGGTAGCATTTTGCACATTCAAAGTCAACGATTCTCATGAAATAGTCGGAAACTTGTGCAAAAGCGCACAAAAAACTGTGTTTTCCTCTTTTGGACGCAAAAAAAGAACCGACCCGAGCCGTGTGAGGATACACGAACTCGGGTCGGTTTTACATCATTTTATTTCAGAACGATGTTTTCGGAGCAGCTATGCCGCCGGGATGTTTGCCTCATCTGTCCCACTTGTCACAGAGAGCGTTGATCTGGTCGGCGAACTTGGCGAGGTCCTTGTTGGCACCGCCCTCGTTGTGCTCGATGACTCGCAGCAAACGCTTGCCGGCATTGAGCAGGCGCTGGAAGACGGTAGCCGCGCGGGCTGCGCCCTCGCTGACGTGGTGCTCGATGCGGATACGGGTGCCTTCCTTCAGGCAGACTGCGCCCTCGGCACCGATGGCCCACTGCTCACCATTATAAGGTGCGCAGGCGTTGAAGCCCTGCTCCGTGAGGGTCTGGGCAAAGATGTTCTCCACCTCATCCTCGCCGTGGATGATAAACACCCGCTTGGGCTTCGGCTCAAAGAAGTTGACCCACTTCAGCAGGCCCTCCCTGTCGGCGTGGCCCGAAAGGCCGGTGAGCTGGCAGATCTCCGCCTGCACCTCGATGGATTCGCCGAAGAGCTTCACGTTGTCCGCACCCTCCAGCAGAGAGCGGCCCAGCGTGTTCACGGCCTGATAGCCCACAAAGAGGACGGTGCATTCCTTCCTCCAGAGGTTATGCTTGAGGTGGTGGCGGATACGGCCCGCTTCGCACATGCCGCTGGCCGAGATGATGACCTTCGGCACGGGGTCAGTGTTGATGGCACGGGACTCATCGCTGGTGACGCTGACCTTCAGGCCCGGGAACTGGATGGGGTCGATGCCCTTTGCCAGCAGGGCGTTGGTCTCTTCATCAAAGCAGGAGGAGTCGGTGTCCTTGAAGATACGGGTGGCCTCGATGGCCAGCGGGCTGTCGATGTACACCGGGAAACAGCCGTGGCCGGTGACCAGATTCTTTTCCTTTATCTCGCGGATGAAGTAGAGCAGTTCCTGAGTGCGGCCCACTGCAAAGCTCGGGATGACCACATTGCCGCCGCGGTCGAAGGTGCGCTGCAGGATCTTCGCCAGCTCTGCCACATAGTCGGGCCGCGGGCCGTGGCTGCGGTCACCGTAGGTGGACTCCATAAAGACATAATCTGCGTCTTTCAGATACGTGGGGTCTTTGATGATAGGCTGGTCGTGGTTGCCGATGTCGCCGGAGAAGACCAGCTTTGTGGTCGCGCCGTTCTCCGTCACCCATATCTCGATGCTGGACGAGCCTAGCAGATGGCCCACATCCACAAAGCGGATGACGATGCCGGGCGCAAGCTCGATCTCTTTATTGTAATCATAGCCCCGGAACAGCGCGATGGCTGCCTCGGCGTCCTGAATGGTGTACATGGGTTCCACAGGCTCTGCACCGGAGCGCTGGCCTTTGCGGTTCTTCCACTCGGCTTCGAATTCCTGGATGTGCGCCGAGTCGCGCAGCATGATGCTGCACAGTTCTGCCGTGGGCCTGGTGGCATAGATCCTGCCCCGGAAGCCGTTGCGCACCAGAAGAGGCAGAAGGCCCGTGTGGTCGATATGGGCATGGGTGGCCAGCACGCCGTCGATCTCGCCCGGCGCAACGGGGATGGGTTGGTTCTCATAGACATCCTTGCCCTGTTCCATACCACAGTCGATGAGGTAGCGCTGTCCCGCCGCTTCCAAGAGGGTACAGCTGCCGGTCACTTCGTGGTTGGCACCCAAAAACGTCAGTTTCATAGACACACCTCCAACGAGATTATCCAACTTTGGTACATTAAGTATATCACGTTTCGCGTTGTAATGCCGCCCAAATCGATAGCCGATTCTCGGGCAAAACGCCGAATCCATCAAAAATTTTTTATACAATCTTGACAAACCACCCCCGGATGATATAAACTTAAATCGTATGACGTAACTTCTACTGAGATTCAAAATAGAGAGGTTGTATTTTATGGTTCGTAACGATTTGCGCAATGTCGCTATCATCGCTCACGTTGACCACGGCAAGACCACGCTGGTGGACGCCCTGCTGCGCCAGAGCGGCGCTTTCCGCGACAATCAGGCTGTGGCAGAGCGTGTCATGGACAGCGGTGACATCGAGCGTGAGCGCGGCATCACCATTCTGGCCAAGAACTGCTCCTGCACCTACAAGGGCGTCAAGATCAATATCGTCGATACCCCGGGCCACGCCGACTTCGGCGGCGAGGTCGAGCGCGTGCTGAAGATGGTCAACGGCGTTCTGCTGCTGGTGGACGCTGCTGAGGGCTGCATGCCCCAGACCCGTTTCGTGCTGCAGAAGGCTCTGCAGCAGAATCTGAGCCTTGTTGTCGCCATCAACAAGATCGACCGTCCCGATGCCCGCATCAAGGAAGTCATCGACGAGGTCCTCTACCTGCTGATGGATCTGGGTGCTACCGACGAGCAGCTGGACTGCCCCATGCTGTTCTGCTGTGGCCGTGATGGCACTGCAAGCCTTGACCCCGATGTACCCGGCACTGACCTGGTTCCCCTGTTCGACACCCTGCTGAGCACCATCAAGCCGCCCGAGGGCGACCCCGAGGCTCCCTTCCAGATGCTGGTGTCCTCTGTGGACTACAATGAGTTCGTTGGCCGCATCGGCATCGGCCGCATCCAGAACGGCGTCGCCAAGGTGGGCGAGGAAGTGGTCGTGTGCGACTGGCACAACCCCGACCTCAAGATGCGCGGCCGTCTGACCAAGCTGTATGACTTCCAGGCCAATGGCCGTCAGCCCTGCGACAACATCACCGCAGGCGACATCGTGGCTTTCTCTGGTCTGCCCGACGTCACCATCGGCAACACTCTGTGCAGCCCCTCCAATATCGAGCCGCTGCCCTTCGTGAAGATCAACGACCCCACCGTCGAGATGACCTTCTCCGTCAACGACAGCCCGCTGGCCGGCCGTGAGGGCAAGTATGTCACCAGCCGCCAGATCCGTGACCGTCTGCAGAAAGAGCTGCTGAAGGACGTCGCTCTGAAGGTGGAGGATTCCGCCACCACCGATTCTTTCCGTGTCATGGGCCGTGGTGAGATGCATCTGTCCATCCTCATCGAGACCATGCGCCGCGAAGGCTATGAGCTGCAGGTCTCTCCCCCGCACGTTCTGACCAAGGTCATCGACGGCAAGACCTACGAGCCTATGGAGCACGTCGTCATCGACGTCCCCACTCAGTATCAGGGTGCTGTTATGACCGGTCTGGGCCAGCGCAAGGCCATCCTGCAGCAGATGGAGTCTCTGGGTTCCGACCGTGTGCGTCTGGAGTTCCGTATGCCCAGCCGCGGCCTGTTCGGCTACCGCAACCAGTTCCTGACCGATACCCACGGCGAGGGCATCATCAACCAGATCTTCGACGGCTATGACGTCTGGGCTGGCATGATTGCCAACCGCTCCACCGGTTCTCTGGTCAGCTTTGAGACCGGTGAGGCCGTCACCTACGGCCTGTTCAACGCTCAGCAGCGCGGCACTCTGCTGGTGGGCGCCGGCGAGAAGGTCTACGAGGGCATGGTCATCGGCTACACCGCTTCCGGCGAGGACGTCGATGTCAACGTCTGCAAGACCAAGCACCTGACCAATACCCGTGCTTCCGGCTCTGACGACGCTCTGCGCCTCATCCCCATCAGCAAGCTGAGCCTCGAGGGCTGCCTCGAGTTCCTTGCTCAGGACGAGCTGCTGGAGGTCACTCCCGAGAACCTGCGCATCCGCAAGCAGATCCTCAACCACGAGCAGCGCATGAAGGCCAAGAGCAAGATGAAGTAAGCCTTCCTCATAAAATGCAAAATGTCCCGTCCTCTGCACTCTATGTGCAAAGGGCGGGATTTTTGTTTGTCTTTATTCCTCTTCTCCGGTCATTTTCTGCCGGGCCAGCGCCTGCAGTTCTTCCAGTGAACTCACCTTCACCTTGTTCGTCTTGTGCTTTTGGAAATGCTTTGCCCCCTTTGCGTCCCGATGATGGCCGTGTCCCCGATGGGTCGGCTCCGGCGGTTTTGCGGCAGGGACACTCCCCGTCTCCGGGAGCGGACTGTTTTTCCGGTAAAGGTCGTGCTGGACGATGTATTCCAAATACTCCATGATGGTCTTCTTGTGAATGGCCTGACTGTGATAGCCGGGGATGTCCTCACTCTCAGTCAGATGGCTCCTATGGGTGTTCTTGTGATAGAGCCAGATCTTATCTTTTCCCTTCCAGACGATCCGCCACCCGCCGATGGACGTCGTGACGTCGATCTCGCCATCCCGCAGCACACACTGCATCCCTCTCTGGCTGCAGAAGGACTCTATCTGCGTCCGGGTCTGCCCATACCGGATGCCCAGCGGTGAACACCGGTCGCAGGCCGTCAGGCCGAGGGCCGCCGCATCGGCTCTCCCGAAAAGCGGCTTCCACTGCAGATAGTCCGGCCCCTCCCGGAACGGTTTGCAGCAGGGGCAGGCACGGTCATGGTAAAGCTTTTGCGGGTCGCCCTCCCGGTAGAACAGCTTCGGTGCCGGCGGATAATTCTGCGGCGTCCCCAGAGCACCTGTGTGAGGCTGGAACTTCACTGCATGCAGCCGTTCCATCTCCCAGAGATACAGCGCCTTCTTCTTTTGGCAGTCTCTGCAGAGAGCGGCCCCTTCCAGCAGCACCTGCGGCGTACAGGGCTGTCCGCCCGGCAGGCCGAGATGACTGCATCCCGGCAGGTGGACGGTGTTTGTCCTGGGGTTAATGCAGAGTTCTGTCTGCGTCCACTCCTCGCTCTGCGCCGCAAGCTGGCTCACCCTGTCCCACAGCTCAAGCAGAAAGCCTGCCCGGTATTTCGGCTGGTAAAACGTCTCCCGGGTCGTCTGGACATGAAACGCCCTCAGCACCTGCTGAAAAGGCACCCGGCCCCTCTTTCCGGGGCGGACGACTGCTCCCAGCAGTTCTTCCAGCAGAACGACTTTCGCCGTACAGAGGCGATGTCCGCAGTCATGCATCGCCTGCCGGAACAGCTCATATTCTTTCCGGCTCCACAGGACCAGAACGTCATAGGCCGGGAAGGTCTCCGCTACCGTATTCAAAATCTCTTTTCGCGGCTTTGCTGTTTCCAGTACCGTGATGTTGTGGCAAACAGCATCTTTTGTCCACTGCGTCAGGGCGCTCATGTCGTCCAGATGGGTGTAGCGTCCGTACCGCGTCATTCCATTCGGGCTGTAAGACTGACAGCAGACCGCAAAAATATCGCCCGGCATGGGCATTTCGGCCCGGGCATTCCACATGAGCGTCACAAACAGGTACTTCATTTTTACCGTCCTTTCCTCTGGCCGTGCTCTCTTCTGCCTCCTATTTTACAAATCATCTGTCCGATAAAACTCTCTTTTGAGATTTTTTGCAGCAAAAATGCCCTGGATCCTGCGATTCAGGGCATTTGCCGTTGTATTTTTGAAATTTCAGCCTGCGTAGGCGCTGCCGGGCGTCCATGCATTATCGGCAGAATACTTGGCGTGGTTGCGCAGGTAAGTGACCCACGCGCCGTAGCCGTTGCCCGCCGAGAAGTGGACGCCGTCCGGCGCAGCCAGCACCTCTTTCAGGTTACCCTCGCCGTCGGCCAGCGTCTCCCACAAATCGAGGTAGACACAGCCCTTATCTGCGGCCAGCAGGGCCAGCTGCTCATTCACCGAGCGGATGATGTCCGAGGCAAGGCCCGGCTTTTCCGCTGCGGCCTCGGGGCGGACGGGCGGGATGGACTCAACATAGATGACGCAGTCCTCCCCCAGCGTCTGGCGCAGCACATCCAGCATCTGGCCGTAGTAAGCGAGGAAGCGGTCTGCCGCACCCACGGTGGTCAGGGTGTTGGTACCTAGCAGGATATACAGCTTCTTGGGCTGAGCAGCGGCCAGCACGTCCAGCGCGACTTCCTCGCCCCGCACACTGCTCTTGACGGCGCTGCGGTTGACGATGGCATCCGGACCGACGCCGGTGTAGCCGCAGATGAGTGCTCCGCCGAGGTTGATCTTATAGTCGGAGAAGCCCACCGTCAGGCTGTCACCGAGGAAGGCGGCATCGGAGAAGTAGCTCAAATCGACCTGACCGCTGGCAGGCTGACGGATGACGCTGCTGTCGTAGGCTTTGACGCTGTAGGCTCCCGCCGTCTGACGGGCCGGGCCGAACTGCTCGAGGGTCACGGCGGGCGTGCCGTCTGCCGCTGCGTTCTCCCCGCCGCTGACGGCGCTGTCGGTGGCGCTGTCTGCCGCGCCCTGCATGGGCAGCGGAGCCAGAATGTTCTGCGCCGTGCCGTTGGCCGTCACGGTGGGCAGCTCTTCGGGCTGTGCCTGTCCATGCTCGAGGATGGCCGTAATGGCGAAACTCACCAGCAGGATGCCGGCCACGGCCCCCGCAAACCGGATGACTCCGCCGGGACCGCCTCTGCGGCTCCGGCCCGTGCTATGATAATCGTGTGAAATGCCCATAAAGGTGTTCCCGCTTTCGTTTGGTTCTGCTCTTAGTCTGCCCGGGCGTCGGCGGGTTATCCCCGCTTTCCGGCCCGGCAGAGCTGTGCAGTACCTATTTTATCATAATTTTTTTGCCTCTGCAACCAATTAGGACTTGCATACAACAGGCAAAACGGTTACAATAGAAGAAGAGCAGATTTTTGCACACATTTCTCGAAGTGCTTGCACGACCTGCCAGAATTTTTGTGCGAGTTGCGGTCATCGATTGTTGGCTGTTCCCCCGTCTGTACACTGTGCAGGGTGTACGGACCGCGAAACGGGGACAGCGCGGAGCGGTGCTGCGGCGCACAGGAAGTCCAATTTATCGGTAAATGGTACAAGGAGGTTCTCATGGCCAAGAATGTCATCATCGGCCAGAGCGGCGGCCCGACCGCCGTCATCAATTCCAGTCTCGCAGGCGTCTATAAAGCCGCCTGCAGTCTGGGCGCAGACAAGGTCTACGGCATGAAATACGGCATCGAGGGACTGCTGAAAGAGGAACTCGTGGAGCTGAACGTCCTGCTGGACGACCGGCTCAGCATCGAGCTGCTCAAGCGCACACCGTCCAGCTATCTGGGCAGCTGCCGCTACAAGCTCCCCGAGCCGGAGGCGGACTCCACGCCCTACGTCAAGCTGTTCACCCTGTTTGACAAGTACGACATCTGCGCGGTGTTCTACATCGGCGGCAACGACTCGATGGACACCATCGCCAAGCTCAGCCGCTACGGCGCACAGGTAGGCAGTGCGGTGCGTTTTATCGGTGTACCCAAGACCATCGATAATGACCTCTGCCTCACCGACCACACCCCCGGCTACGGCTCTGCGGCCAAGTACATCGCCACCATCCTCAAGGAAGTCATCCGTGATTCCTCCGTCTACGACATCCGCAGCGTGACTGTGGCCGAGATCATGGGCCGTCACGCCGGATGGCTGGCCGGTGCGGCCTGCCTCGCAGGCGGCGACGACAGCGACGGCCCCGACCTCATCCTTCTGCCGGAAGTCCCCTTTGACCAGGACAAGTTCCTCGCCAGAGTGGATGAGCTGCAGCGGGTGAAGTCCAACGTCATCATCGCGGCCAGCGAGGGTGTCAAGACCGCCGACGGCACCTACCTGTGCGACCTCGTGTCCACGGCAGGCCAGCTGGACGCCTTCGGCCACAAAGCCATCCTCAGCGGCACCAGCCGCTATCTGTCCGACCTCATCCACGACAAGCTGAACTGCAAGAGCCGCGCCATCGAGTTCTCGACACTGCAGCGCTGCGCCAGCCATCTGGCCAGCCGCACCGATGTCAACGAGGCCTACGCCGTGGGCGGCGCAGCGGCAGCCGCAGCCTTTGCCGGTGAGACGGGCAAAATGATCGCGCTCAAGCGCATTTCCGAGTATCCTTACCAGTGCACCACCGAAGCGGTGGATGTCCAGCAGGTGGCAAACCTCGAAAAGAAGGTGCCGCTGGACTGGATCACCCCCGACGGGATGCAGGTGACGGCGGCGTTCGAGGAATACGCCCGCCCGCTGATCCTCGACGAGGTCACCCCCGTCTACGTCAACGGTACGCCCCGCCACATCTGCCTGTAAGGAAACTCGCTTCTCCCCTTCCCCGCGTCTGTTTTCGTGCTCCTGCACGATTTTATAAAGCCGAAACAGAAAAACAAAAAAGGAGAAATCATCATGGGTAAAAATGCAATCGTTGGCCAATCCGGCGGCCCCACCTCTGTCATCAACGCAAGTCTGGCTGGTGTGTTCGAGAGCTGCAAGAGCCGCGGCGCGGACATCGTCTACGGCATGTGCAACGGCGTCGCCGGTCTGCTGGAGGAGCGGGTCGTGGACCTGTCCACCCTGCTGACCGATGACCTCGACATCGAGCTGCTCAAGCGCACCCCCTCCAGCTTCCTCGGCAGCTGCCGCTACAAGCTGCCCGACTGGCACACCGACGAGGCCGTGTACAAGAATCTCTTCGCCATCCTCGAAAAGCTGGACATCGGCTACTTCTTCTACATCGGCGGCAACGACTCGATGGACACCATCGGCAAGCTGGCTGAGTACGGCGAGTGCATCCAGAGCGACATCCGCTTCATGGGCGTGCCTAAGACCATCGACAACGATCTGATGGTCACCGACCACACCCCCGGCTACGGCTCTGCGGCCAAGTACATCGGCGTGGTGATGAAGGAGATCATCCGCGACGCCACCGTCTACGGCACCAAGTACGTCACCGTCGTCGAGATCATGGGCCGCAACGCCGGCTGGCTGACCGCCGCCGCCGCACTGGCCAAGAGCGACGACTGCGAGGGCGTGGACATGATCTGCCTGCCCGAAGTCCCCTTCAATGTGGAGCACTTCATCGAGAAGGTGCGCGTGATGCAGGAGAAGAAGCCCAGCATCGTCATCGCGGTGTCTGAGGGCGTCAAGCTCGAGGATGGCCGCTATGTCTGTGAGCTGGCCGACGATGTCCACGCAGTGGACGCTTTCGGCCACAAGGCCCTGACCGGCACCGCCCGCTATCTGGCCAACGTCGTGGCCCGCAATCTGGACACCAAGACCCGCTGCATCGAGCTTTCCACCCTGCAGCGCTGCGCCGGCCACCTGACCAGCCGCACCGACATCACCGAGGCCTATCAGGTCGGCGGTGCTGCTGTCAAGGCTGCGTTTGAGGGCGTCACCGGCCAGATGGTGGCCCTGAAGCGCATCTCCAACAGCCCCTATCAGTGTACCACTGAGCTGCACCCCATCAGCGAGGTCGCAAATCTCGAGAAGAAGGTGCCGCTGAGCTGGATGAACGAGAATCACACCCAGATGACCGAAGATTTCCTCGCTTACGCACGGCCCCTCATCCAGGCTGAGCTGACCCCGCTCTACATCGCCGGTCTGCCTCATCACATCTACATGAAGCCCCAGAAGTAAGCGTTCTGTTTCGCAAACGTACCTCCGCGCCCCTGCACCCTGTGTGCGGGGGTGCATTTTTGTACGGAAAAAGCTTTGATTTCACTTGTATTTTACCCGAAACCGTATTATAATACTATCTGCGTCGCTCGCTGTTGAGCGGCGCGTTTTTTCGTGAGTACCATCTGATATTTGAGGAGGCAGAGCATTTTCATGGCACAGAATACCCGGACAGGCGATCTGACCAGCGGCCCCATGCTGCAAAAGATCATCCTGTTTTCCCTGCCGCTGGCTGCATCCAGCATCCTGCAGCTGCTGTTCAACGCAGCCGATGTCGTCGTCGTAGGACGCTTTGCGGGCAGCACGGCGCTGGCCGCTGTCGGCTCCAACGGTGCGCTCATCAACCTGCTGGTCAACCTGTTCGTGGGCCTGTCGCTGGGCGCGAACGTCGTTGCGGCCCGCTGCTTCGGCGCGAAGGACGATGAGGGCGTCCGCAACACCGTCCAGACCTCCGTGGCGCTGGGCCTTGTCAGCGGCTTCTTGCTGGCCGTGGTGGGCTTTTTCGCCGCCCGCGTCCTGCTGGAGCTGATGAGCTGCCCGGAGGACGTCATCGGGCTGTCCACCCTCTACCTCAAGATATACTTCATCGGTATGCCCATGACCATGCTGTACAACTTCAGCTCGGCCCTCCTGCGCGCCGTGGGCGACACCAGGCGACCTCTGTTCTGTCTGGCCGTGGCGGGCGTCATCAATGTGGTGCTGAACCTCGTGTTCGTCATCCTCTTCTCCATGAGCGTGGCGGGCGTCGCTCTGGCCACCATCATCAGCCAGACCGTCTCAGCCTGCATGGTCACGGCCCTGCTGGTGAAGGAGAAAGGCCCGCTCCACCTCGACCTCGGCCAGCTGGGCTTCCATGCGGGGGCTCTGGGCCAGATCTTGCGCATCGGCCTGCCTGCCGGTCTGCAGAGCACCGTGTTCAGCCTCTCCAACGTCGTCATCCAGTCGGCGGTCAACTCCTTCGGTTCTATCGTCGTAGCCGGCAACTCTGCCGCTTCCAACCTCGAGGGCTTCGTCTATACCGCCATGAACGCTTTCGCCCAGGCTGCTGTCACCTTCACGAGCCAGAACATGGGCGCCCGCCGATACGACAACCTTGACCGCGTCATGCGCAACTGCCTGCTCTGCGCCATCGTCACCGGCCTCGTGCTGGGCGGCGGTGCTTCCCTGCTGGGCGAACAGCTGCTCCACTTCTACTCCTCCGATGAGGTCGTGGTGACCGCCGGTCTGGCCCGTATGCATATCATCTGCACCACCTATCTGCTCTGCGGCTGCATGGATGTTCTGGCCAGCTGTCTGCGTGGCCGGGGCTACTCCGTCCTGCCGATGGTGGTCAGCCTCGTGGGCAGCTGTCTGCTCCGCCTCGTTTGGATCGCCACCATCTTCCAGCTGTTCCACACCACCACGATGCTTTACATCAGCTACCCCGTCAGCTGGATACTCACCGCACTGGTGCATCTGGCCTGCCTGCTGGTGGTGCGGCATAAGATGAACGAGAACCTTAAAGCTGCTGCACAGCGGTAAGCAGGCTCTTTGTCAGAGCGATACGATCGCAGTGCAAGAGCTGTTTGGCAGCGTCCTTGCCCTCTCAGGCGCTCCGCGCCAGCTCTCCCAGAGGGAGAGCCTTTGGCAGGCCGGTCAACTCTGAGCTGGCCGCCGGAAGCCTGATATAATGCAAAAAATAGTGCCCTGCTACAGAGGGCAGCAGCTGCGGAACCATGTTCCTTGTCAAGCTGCTGCTAACCTTGGTAGCAGGGTACTACTGTTTGCGATACAAATTAAGCTTTACTCGTCCAGCATGGGCTTGACCGACACGCCAGTGCCTCTCCCTTCGGGAGCAACGGCGACGACCGCCGCCAGCGGCGGAAACAGGGAGGAGCTGTTGGGGCCGCGGCCAGCAAGGATGCGAGCGGCAGCGAAGCAGACGCTGGGAGCCGCAACCCGGGCAGTGTCACCGAAGGTGACGGAGAGGGCCTTCGCCAGCAGATACCTGTCATACCCGCCGTACATCTCCCGGCGGCAGACGATTTCAAAGCCGCTGGCCAGGGCGTTGTTGAGGCTGTACTGATTTTCTGGGCTGACGGTGGCCCCGATGCCCACGATGCCCGGACGGAGCAGGGTAAGCGCCACTTCCAGCAGCTTCCGCTGCAGACCGTTGCCCCGGTAGTCGGGGTGGACGATGGCGCTGTCGGCGTTGGCCCAGCCGTCCCACTCTTCTCGCGGGATGCCCATAAAGGCGGCGTAGTTGTGCGCGTCCTGCCCGCAGTACCGCAGGATGAAGTAGGCCCCCAGCCGCCCGCCGTCCCACCCGCCGATGCACAGGTCCTCTTTCAGGTAACAGGCGATGTTTTCCAGCGTGTCGGGTACGAACTGCTCCGGGTGGGGCATCGCGGCCCGCACCTCGTTCTGCAAGGCGTAAAAGGCGGCAGCATCCTCCGGCCCGGCAGCGCGCAGGGTCATGGTGCGGCTTGCGGGCCGGCCGCACACTTTGTGCAGAAGAATTTCCATTCTTGCTCTATCCCTCCAAAATAAAATCATACTTTCCGGCTGATTCCAGTATAAATGCCGTTTGAATCATTGTCAATTTATGCTATAATATTTGCAGGAAAAGCTTTTGTGCTCAGGCACAGCTTTTTCGGAAGTCCAGGCAGGGCCGCCCTGCCCGTGTACCGGAGGAAACGAACCATGAGAGATTCCAGCTTATCCCCTTCCAGCCGCCTGGGTGGTGCTGTCATCAGCGACCGCATCGTCAGCGCTCTGCTAGAGGAACTGCGCACAGGCCGCTATGCACAGACCGACCGTCTGCCCGCCGAGGTAGACCTTGCCGCCGAACTCGGCGTCAGCCGCACCGTCATCCGCGATGCGCTGAGCGAGATGGAGCGTGCGGGTTACATCGAGCGGGTGCGCGGCATCGGCACAGTGGTCAACCGAAGTGTCCTGAACCTGCGCAGCCGATTGGACCAGAAGCTGGAGTATTACCCGCTCATCCGCAGCTTTGGCAGCTACCCCCACGCCGACGGCATCCAGATCTACCCCGTCCGCGCAGGCGAAGAGCTGGCCCGTGATTTGGCCATCGAGCCCGGCGACGATGTCATCTGCATCAAGAAGCGCATCCTCGCCGACACCACCCCCGTCATCTACTCCATCGACTACCTGCCCCGCGCCCTGTTTGGGAACCGGGACTACACCCGCATCGACCTGTCGGGTGACATCTTCGATGTTCTGGAGCGGGAGTGCCGCCAGCAGGTGGCCTCCAATGTGGCCCACCTCAAGGCCAGCTGCGGCGACGAGCCCATCCGGGCCGCCATGCGTCTGGCCCCGGGCGAGGCCATGCTGCTGCTGGATGAGATATGCTACAACCGGCTCTGCCATCCCGTCATGCGTTCGTTGAGCTACTACACGAACTTCTTCGACTTCTCGATTCTTCGAAAGCTTCTTTGACGGAGGGAAACAAAAGAATATGCGTCATCTAATCGATCCGTTGGATTTCAGTCAGCAGGAGATCACCTCTCTGCTGGACCTGGCCGACCGCATCTGCGCCGACCCGGCTGCCTATCAGGACGTGGCCGCCCACAAAAAGCTGGCTACCCTGTTCTACGAGCCGTCCACCCGCACCCGTCTTTCGTTTGAGGCCGCGATGCTGAACCTCGGCGGACATGTCCTCGGCTTCCCGAGCGAGACCGTCTCCAGTGCATCCAAGGGCGAGAGCGTGGCCGACACCATCCGCGTCGTCTCCTGCTATGCCGACATCGTGGCCATGCGCCACCCCAAGGAGGGCGCACCGCTGCGGGCCAGCCGGTACTCCCGCATCCCTGTCATCAACGCAGGCGACGGCGGCCACCAGCACCCGACCCAGACCATGACCGACCTGATGACCATCCGCCGCCGCAAGGGCCGTCTGAACGACCTGACCATCGGCCTGTGCGGCGACCTCAAGTTTGGCCGCACCGTCCACTCTCTCATCAAGACCATGGCTCGCTGTGAGAACATCCGCTTCGTCCTCATCAGCCCCGAGGAGCTGCGGGTGCCGGACTACATCATCACCGACGTGCTCGAGGCCAACCACATCCCCTACAAGGAGACCCGCAGCCTCGAGGAGTCCATGCCTGAGCTGGACATCCTCTACATGACCCGCGTCCAGAAGGAGCGTTTCTTCAACGAGGAAGACTATGTCCGTCTGAAGAACAGCTATATCCTCACCAAAGAGAAGATGGCCCTTGCCAAGCCTGACATGGCCGTGCTCCATCCCCTGCCCCGCGTCAATGAGATCACGCTGGACGTGGACGACGACCCCCGCGCCGCCTACTTTGAGCAGGTGCAGAACGCCGTCTACATCCGCATGGCGCTGATCATGACACTGCTGGGCCTCAAGGACCCCAAGGCTGAAAAGGAGGGCAACTGAGATGCTGAACATTGATGAAATTCAGAACGGTATCGTCATCGACCATATCAAGGCAGGCACGGCCATCGGCCTGATGGACCTGCTGGGCATCAAGGGCAACCGCACCTCCAGCGTGGCCCTCATCCAGAACGCCCGCAGCCACAAGGCAGAGTCGGGCCGGAAGGACATCATCAAGGTGGAGGGCGACGCATCCTGGCTCAACCTCGACGTGCTGGCCTATCTCGACCCCGACATCAGCGTGACCGTCATCGAGAACGGCAAGGCTGTCAAGAAGGAAAAGCCCCAGCCCCCCAAGCGTCTGGTCAACATCGTGCGGTGCAAGAACCCCCGCTGCATCTCCTCCATCGAGGAAGAGTGTGACCAGATCTTCGAGCTGAGCTCCAACGGCAAGTATCGCTGCATCTACTGCGAGCAGGAGCTGCAGGTCAAGCCGGAATAATATAGATAAACGATAAAAGCCGCCTGTCATTCAACGAACGACAGGCGGCTTTGCTTTTGATTCTCAGACTTTCCGGCGCAGCAGGCTCATAGGCGGCAGCTCCGGGGTGGGGATGGTATAGTGCTCCATCGCGTGGGGCGTGGACTCCACCAGCTCACCGGCCTCATTCTTTATCCACTCGGGGTTCAGCGGGATGCTGCGGCCATCCGGGCAGAGCACTTCCAGCGTGTCGCCGAGGCTCCACTTGCCCCGCTGCTGGCAGCTGGCGACGCCGTTCTCCCAGCCGTCCACCGTACCGACAAACTCCCACTCGCGGATGTAAGTAGCGCTGTCGGTAGCCTGACGGGCCTGCTCCCGGCCAAAGTAGAAGCCGGGCGAATAGTGGCGGTGACTGGTGCGGGTCAGCTCAGCCAAAACCTCTTCCGGCAGCTCGAAGTTCTCGTTCATCGGGTCGGCCAGATACTGGTCGAGGGCGCGGCGGTAGGCCGCCGTCACGCTGGCGACGTAGTAGAAAGTCTTGGCGCGGCCCTCGATTTTGAGGCTGTCCACGCCCGCGTTGCAGATGAGGTCGAGAAAGGGCGCGGTACACATATCGTTGGCGTTGAGGATGTAGCTGCCGTTCTCGTTCTCGCCGATCTCATAGAGCTGCCCCGGGCGGGTCTCCTCGCTGAGATAGTACTTCCAGCGGCAGGGCTGGGCGCACTGGCCGCGGTTTGCGTCGCGGCCTGCCATGTAGTTGGAGAGCAGGCAGCGGCCCGAGACGCTCATGCACATGGCGCCGTGGACGAAAGCCTCAATTTCCAGCTCCGGCGGGGTCTTGTCGCGGAGGGTGGCGATGTCCTGCAGGGTCATCTCCCGGGCCAACACCACCCGCTTCGCGCCCATGTTGTAGGCGGCGCGGGCAGCGGCCCAGTTGGTGATGCCGGTCTGGGTGGACATATGGATGTCGATGTCGGGCGCGAACGTCTTGCAGGCGTCCAACACGCCGAGGTCGGCCACGATGAAGGCGTCCACACCGGCGGCGGCAGCGTCCTTGATGGCCTGAGGCAGACGGTCAGCCTCCTCGTTGGTGGGCAGGGTGTTCATGGTCAGGTAGACCTTGCGGCCCCGGGCGTGGGCATAGATGACGCCCTCGCTCAGCTGCTCCGGGGTGAAGTTGGTGGGTGCAGAGCGCATCCCGAACTCGGGCAGAGCGCAGTAAACGGCGTCCGCGCCGTAGTTGATGGCATACCGCAGGCGCTCGAGGTCGCCTGCCGGGGCCAGAAGTTCCGGTATCTGTAACATGGTATTCCTCTTTTACTTCATACTTTTATTAACTTTAGCCGCCTCATCGCAGTTTTTCTGGTGATCTGCGTAGGTGCGGGCGTAGTAGTAGTGACCGGCAAGGTCCGTGACAAAGAAATAGGCGTCTTTCACCTCATCGTCGGGCTGCGGGTCAAGCGCCGCACGGATGGCCGCGATGCCGGGGTTGGAGATCGGGCCGGCGGAGAGGCCGGTGCAGGCGTAGGTGTCGTAGGCTTCCAGAATGTTCTTCGGGATGCTGTCCCAGCCGCCGTAGTAGGGCGCGACCCAGTTCCAGAGGTAGTTGTTGTCGGCGTCGCTCTGGACGTAGCTGGAGGTGTTGCTCTGCAGTTTGGGGTAGGGTGAACCCTCGGCCAGACGGTTGCGGAACACCTGCGCCACATTATCGTCCTGATCGTTGCCGGCCTCCTCCTGCACGAAGGACGCCAGAGTGACCACCTCGGAGAGGGTCATCCCCTGCTTTTCCATCTCGGCATACATCTCATCGGTGATCTGCTTGTCGAAGTGAGAATAGAACGTCTCAACGTAATGATGGACGGTGTCATCCTTCAGGAAATCGTAGGTATCCGGGAAAAGATAACCCTCGCACTTGAGGAAGCGGTCCGGGGCGTCCTTGTCGTCGGGGACGTACTGCCAGAACCTGTACTGGCTGAAATCACCGGTGTTGGCCTCCTTGAGGAAGTCCTCGGCGCTGCACAGCCCGGCATCTTCCATTTTTTTCGCAATGGCGATGGCCGTCGTACCCTCGGGGAAGGTCAGCCGGACACTGTCGGCCTTCGCGTAGGCGGAAAGTGCCTCGATGATGTCGTCGTAGGAGCTGCCGGGGGCGAGGTCGAACTCACCGTATTGGAGCTTGCCTGCCGCGCCCTGTTTGCCTGCATACCAGCGGAAGACGTGGGGGTACTTGATGACGCCCGCCGTCTTGAGCTTCTGGGCGATGGCTGCCACGCCGCTGCCCTGCTGGATGCTCACACTCACCGGTTCGCCAGCGGAAGCACTGCCGTTGATCTCTTTTCGGATGGCCAGCAGACAGCCGCCCGCCGCCAGTACCAGGATCAGCAGCACGATCAGGATCATTTTCGCTGCGCCGCCTTTTCTGCTTTTTTTATGTTTTGCATCGTGTGCCATGTACACACTCCTTTACCATTCCGTTCAGCTTTCCATCATCAGCCGCATATAGCTTTCTTCCACATCGAAAGGCTCCGCGTCGAACCGTATCATGCCGTAGTCCTGCCGGGTGCCTTCGCCGAGGAAAAGGTTCTGAGCCGCGCCCACTGTGATGACGGCGCGCTCCACGATGACTTCCTTCTCCCGGGCCGCTTCCATCAGCACCTCGGCGGAGCGGTCGTCTTCGGCCATCAGCTCCACAAAATAGAGGGTGTCCTCCCGGCGGAAGTAGATGCCGTAGCCCTTCTCGCTGGACACGATGGTCGCGCCCCGGGCGTAGAGGTCGGTCAGCACGACGGCCATCTGCTCCGGCGGGAACTGGACGGTATCGGGATAGAAGCGCTCCCGCAGCTCACAGAGCTTGCGGGCCGTCACGGAGTCGAACTCCGCCTGACTCCACAGGTTGCGGGACACCTCCCGGGGCAGGCAGCGGAGGGCAAAAGCCCGCTGGAAACCCTTGTTTTCCAGCAGCGCGGCCTGCTCCTGTCCGGCCGGAACGGCCACGGTGAAGCCCGCGCCCCGCAGCTTCTGCTGCGCACAGAGATAGTCCACGAGTCCTGCCAGAAGCAGGCTTCCCTGCCCGCAGAGGCCGTAGAGGTAACTGCCGCTGCGTCCCTTGAGGGTGACGGGGACCGCCAGCGCCGCAGCGACTATCTCGTCATTTTCCTCAGCGACGTAGATATTTTCCACCCCGGCGAACTTTTCCAGAGCAGTCTTGATGAACTCGGCGCTGTCGCCGCGTTCTTTCTGCCACAGTGCCACGACTGCCGCCTCATCCGACGGCTGCATCAAACGATACATTGATAGTATCCCTCCCATTTTCGCGGTTATCCGAGTTCTTTTTCCGCCAGCGCCCGCACCTCGGCCTGAATATCCTCGATGGTGCGCATGGCTCCATTTTCCGCGCAATGGACGGTGGCCCAGCCCAGATGCTCTGCGCAGTACTCGGCGGCACGGCGGCTGCGGGCCAGATATTCGATGTCCTTTTCGTGGACGTCCTTTCTGCTCTCGTCGCCGTGGTAGCGGCCGGTCATAAGCTTCTGGCTCACGGCGGGGTCTACCTGTAAGTACACCACAGCGTCCGGTGCGGGCAGGCCCAGCAGCCTGTATTCGTAGTCAAAGGCCCAGCGGAGGAAATCGTCCCACTGCTCCGGCGGGAGCTTGGAGCACTGATGCACCGCGTTCGACGTGGTGTAGCGGTCGGCGATGACGATGCCGCCCGCCTCGTAGAAGCTGCCCCACCTGGTCTTATAGCTGGCGTACCGGTCCACCGCATAGAAGCTGGACGCCGCATAAGGGTTGACGTCGTCGGGCTTGTCGCCGAACTGGCCGGAGAGGTACATCTTTACCAGCGCACTGGAATCGCTCTCGTAGTCCGGAAAGGTGATCTCCATTACCTTGCAGCCGCTCTCGGCCAGATGGGAGGCCAGCAGCTTTGCCTGAGTGGCCTTGCCGGAGCCGTCCAGCCCTTCGATGACAAGAAGCCTGCCCTTGCTCATTCTGCCTTCTCCCCTTTCAGCGCGGCGTACTGGGCGCGGACTTCGGCGGTGCGGCCGCAGCACATCTTGCCTTCCGGGCAGGGGCCGGACACGCAGGCCGGGCCGGCGGTGCGGAAGATATGGGGTGCCACCGGGTAGACCAGCCGCAGCATCTCTTCGGCCAGCTGCCGTATCTCCCACTGGGCGCGGCTGCAGCAGCGCAGGTGGAAGAAGTTCTGCAGGCTGCGGGCGTTCATGGTCACCACCATCTTGGTCTCGCAGGCGTTGGGCAGCACGAATCGGGCGTCCTCGTTGGCCTGCTTGGAAGCCTTGGCCCGGGCCTGCTTTTCGGGCAGACCTTCGGCCATCAGGCGGGCGGTGTGGCCGTCTTCCAGCTTCTGCACGAGGTCGAGGTAGCGCCTGGCGTCCTCGTTCATGCTCTCGATGAACGCTGCCTTTGCCTCGGGGATGGCCTCGATCTCGGGCGGGATGACGTAGCGGAAATCGTCCAGACGGACGTACCGCTGACTCTGGACGCTGAAGGACGCGATGCGGTGGCGGGTGATCTGGGCCAGCAGGGTACGGCTGACGCCCTCGATGCCGAAGGTGAAGCTTGCGTGCTCGATGGGGCTGGCGTGGCCCAAATCGCTGAGCATGGTCAGGAAGCGGGCAGTCTTCTCCTCATCCAGCCCGTCCAGCAGGTCGGTGATGTGGGCATCGGAGTAGCAGAGCTTCGCCGCGGCCGCCACGACCTTCTCCGGCTCCGGCGTATGTGCTATCAATCGGACAGTCATCATTTTTCTCATTCCTCCGTCGTTATCTTCACAAGGGGCGCAAAGTTGGCCATAGTCTTCTTCACACCCACCTTCTCGAAGCTGATCTCCACGATCTGGTCGCCGGCGGCGGGCTTGACTTTCAGCACCTTGCCGCGCCCGAAGACCTTGTGCTCCACGATGTCGCCCGGCTCATAGTGTTTGGGGCCGGTGGATGCCGCTGCCGGACGGGGCGAAGAGGTCACACCGCCGCCTGCGGGTTTGACCGGCGCTTTGGGCGCTGCCGGACGGCCATAGCCAGAACCAAAGCCGCTGCTTCCCGAACCGGAGCTGCAGCCGCCATGACCCGACGAAGCACTTCCCCGGCCCGCGTAATCGGAGCCAAAGCCTCGGCTATTGGACATCGGTGCGTTATATTCTTTATTCAGATAGCCGCCGCGGCTGCCATAGCCCGAGCCGTAACCAGAGGCCGCACGCCCCCAGCCGGAGGGGCCGGAGTAGCCCGACGCACCGCCCGGCACGGTATCGCTGCCGTAACCGCTGCCCCAGCCGCCCAGACGGGAGCGCTGTTCCAGCACCGGGCTGCGGGTCTCTTCGATGTACTCCGGTTCAATTTCCCGGAGGAAGCGGCTGGGCTCGTTGCGCTGGGTGCGGCCATAGAGCATCCGGGTGACGCTGTTGGAGATGTAAAGCTCCTTCTTGGCGCGGGTGATGCCGACATAGGCCAGGCGGCGTTCCTCCTCGAGGTCAGCCTCGGAATACTTGCTCATCTCACTGGGGAAGACTCCCTCTTCCATGCCAATGAGGAATACATAGGGAAACTCAAGGCCCTTGGCCGAGTGGATGGTCATCAGCACCACCTGGTCAGCGCTCTCGTTGTAGCTGTCGATGTCGCTGATGAGGGCGATGTCCTCCAGATAGCCTTCCAGCGAGGCCTCTTCGCCGTGCTGGTCGCAGTAGCTCTTGACGTTGTTGACCAGCTGGCCGAGGTTCTGCAGACGGTCGGCGGCATCCTCGTGACCCTTGGCGGCGTCGGCTTCCAGCATGGCGCGGTAGCCGGTGATCTCGATGACATCGGAGGCGAACTCATCCAGCGTCTTCGTTTCCAGCGATTCCTGCAGTTTCTGGTAGATGTCCCAGAACTTGAACAGCGGCGCGATGGCGCGGCTGAGCTTGGCGTACTGGTCGGCATGGGAGATGACATCCAGCATACTGATGCCCTGCTGAGCCGCCAAATCCGCGATGACTTCGATGGTCGTTGCACCGATTTTGCGCGCAGGCTCGTTGATGATTCGACGAAGTCGGACATCGTCCCGGGGGTTCGCCACGATGGACATATAGGAGTGGATGTCCTTGACTTCCTTGCGGTCATTGAAGCGCTGGCCGCCCACGATCTTATGCGGGATGCCCGCACGAGTGAAATAGCTTTCGATGGGGGCCGACTGGGCGTTCATCCGGTAGAGGATGGCGTGGTCGGCCAGATGTCCGCCCTCTTTGAGGTGCTGGCCGATGACATCCGCGATATGGCTGGCCTCGTCCTGCTCGTTCTCGGCGGTGTAGACCTGCACCTTATCGCCCTCGCCGTTCTTCGTCCAGAGGGTCTTGCCCTTGCGCTCGGTGTTGTGCTGGATGACACAGTTGGCGGCATTCAGGATATTTGACGTAGAGCGGTAATTCTGCTCGAGTCGGATGGTCCTGGTGCCTTTATAGATGCGCTCGAAGTTGAGGATGTTCTCAATGGTCGCGCCGCGGAAGCGGTAGATGCTCTGGTCGTCGTCGCCCACAACGCAGATGTTTTTCTCCGGGCCGGTGAGCAGGCTCACGAGCCGGAACTGAGCCACACTGGTGTCCTGATACTCGTCCACCAGCAGATATTTGTACTTGTTCTGGTAGAACTCCCGCACGTCCTCGTGCTCCGACAGCAGGATGACCGTCTGGTAGATGAGGTCGTCGAAGTCGAAAGCTCCGGCCTCCTTGAGCTTCTTTTCATAGGCGGCGTAGACCTTGGCCGCAAGAGCGCCCTTCGTGTCCCGGGCCGGGGTCTTCAGGGCCTCTTCCGGACTGATGAGCTGGTCTTTCCAGCGGCTCATCTGGTTGATGGCGCTTTTGACCGGGAAGAACTTGTCGTCCACGCTCAGCTCTTTGTACACAGTCTTCATGACACGCTGGGAGTCGTCGCTGTCGTAGATGGTAAAGCTGCGGGGGTAGCCGATCTCCTCGGCCCAGCGGCGGAGAATGCGGACGCAGGCCGAGTGGAACGTGGAGGCGAACACCTCGTCGCCCTCTTCCCCGCCCAGCATCCGGCGCAGACGCTCTTTCAGCTCACCGGCGGCCTTGTTGGTAAAGGTGATGGCCATGACGTTCCAGCTCCGGACGGCGTCCTTCCGCAGCATTCCGTCCAGCCACGACGGGGCATCGGTACCGGTCATGATGGCAGTGCGCAGGGCTTTCACATCGTCCTCCGTCACCTCCCGGGGCGTCCACTTGGAGCCGTGGGCCGAGCCGAAGCGGATGAGGTTAGCGATGCGGTTGACCAGCACGGTGGTCTTTCCGCTGCCTGCACCCGCGAGGATGAGCAGGGGGCCGTTGGTGGTGAACACCGCCTCCCGCTGCATATCGTTCAGGCGTCCGAACTGCTTTTCGATATACGTATCACGCAAAGCGCAGAATTGTTGTGCTAGATCTGTTGCCATTGTTTCACCTGTTCTTTTCAATCATTTCTGGATATATCACTTAAAATATAGTATATCACATTTCAAAAAAGTTGTACATAAAAACAATGCAAACAAAAACCGCCCCACCGCAGTCAATACCACGATGGAGCGGAGATCTCAGGAAATGCTTAGCCGAAGATGTTGATGAGGATACCAGCAGCGACGGCGGAACCGATAACACCGGCCACGTTGGGGCCCATTGCGTGCATCAGCAGGAAGTTGGAGGGGTTCTCGCTCTGGCCGACCTTCTGAGAAACACGGGCAGCCATAGGCACAGCGGAAACGCCAGCGGAACCGATCAGGGGGTTGACCTGACCGCCGGTCAGGACATACATGACCTTGCCGCAGAGAACACCGGCAGCGGTGCCGAAGGAGAAGGCGATGAGGCCCAGCACGATGATGAACAGGGTGCGGCTGTTCAGGAAGGTGTTTGCAGAGGTGGTGCAGCCGACAGACAGAGCCAGGAAGATGGTGATGATGTTCATCAGCTCATTGCCGGCGGTCTTCTGGATACGATCCACGACGCCGCACTCCTTCATCAGGTTGCCCAGCATCAGCATACCGACCAGAACGGCGGCATCCGGCACGATGAGGGAGACGATGATGGTGACCATGATGGGGAAGATGATCCTCTCGGTCTTGGTCACGGCGCGCAGCTGCTTCATCACGACGGTACGCTCCTTTTTGGAGGTCAGGGCCTTCATGATGGGGGGCTGGATGACGGGCACCAGAGCCATGTAGCTGTAGGCCGCGACGGCGATGGAGCCCAGCAGCTCAGGAGCCAGACGGGAGGTGACGAAGATAGCGGTGGGGCCGTCTGCGCCGCCGATGATGGAGATGGCGGCAGACTGCTTCTGGGTGAAGTCCACCAGACCGGTAGCGGCCAGCAGACGAGCGCCCATGTAAGTGCCGAAGATACCGAACTGAGCGGCAGCGCCCAGCAGCAGGCTCTTGGGGTTGGAGATCAGGGGTGCGAAGTCGGTCATGGTGCCGATGCCGAGGAAGATCAGCGGCGGGTAGATGCCCAGCTTGACGCCCATGTAAAGCATGTCAGCCAGACCGCCGTTGTTCAGGATCTCGACCCACATCGGGTGCTCGAGGCCGTCACCGACGAAGTACTGCATATGGATGACGCCGCTGCCGGGGAGGTTGGCCAGGATCATGCCGAAAGCCATGGGCAGCAGGATCAGAGGCTCGAACTCTTTGACGATAGCGAGGTAGAGCAGGAAGCAGCCTACGCAGATCATCACTGCGTACAGCCAGCCGCCCGGCTCACCGAACTTGGCAAAACCGGAACTCTGGAAAATACCGACCAGAGTCTCAATAAACTGAGTCATGTTTTTCCTCCTGTGTTAAAAGGGTGCGGTGGTGTCGTTGACGCCAGCCTTGCCCCAGCCATTCTTGCCGCGGCGGACTGCCTTCAGCACATACTTGCCGTTGCCCATAGAGTAGATGGCTGCCATGATGGCTGCCACAACGTCGCCGGGGATGCCGGCCTCGACCTGCGGGGCAGCAGCCTTTGCAGGAGCGGGCGCAGCGGCCTGTTTCACAGGAGCAGCCGGTTTTGCAACAGAAGCAGCCTTGGCAGCTGCCTTCTTGCCGTTCATGGCGTCAAAGATCTTGCCCTCCAGCGTGATGATAGCCATCAGCAGGACGAGGATCAGAAACACCAGCACAATACCGGTTATGGTAACGATCACATCATAACCTAAATCCATGGTCTTCCTCCTATTTACTTTTTTCTTTGCCGCCCGGGGGGCGGGCGGCAAAAAGCGATTTGAAGATATTATACAATATTTTCCGGGTCGATTCAACAACTATGAACAAAAATCATATTATTTTTCACGGTTCTGTGAACAGCGCTTTCTTCTCAGCGGCGGCCCATGCGGGGGGTGGCGTCCATGAAGCCGGTCTCCAGCTTGTCGCCCAGACGCAGGCTCATGGCCGTACCCAGCGCGACACAGTTGACGGGGTCAGGCGAGACGGTCACTTCCACCTTCAGCTCCTGGCTGAGGTACTCAGGCAGGCCGTGGAGCTGTGCGCCGCCGCCGGTGAGGACGACGCCATTGCGGTAGATGTCGCCGGCCAGCTCCGGAGGAGTCTTCTCCAGCACCTGATGGGCGGCGGTGCCGATCTGCTCGCTCAGGCGCATGACCGGCTCGTAGAGGTCGGCGGTGGAGACATTGACACGCACGGGCAGGCCGGTGAGCAGGCTGCGGCCCTTGATCTCCATGGTCTCGTTGAAATCTGCCTTCTGGGGGCAGCAGGCCACGTTCTTTTTCAGGTTCTCAGCGGTGCGCTGGCCGATGGCGATGCTGAACTTGTTGCGCACGAACTTCAGGATCTCTTCGTCGTAGTGGTTGCCTGCCACGCGGACGCTGGTGGCCTTGACCTTGCCGCCGAGGCTCAGCACGGCGATGTCGGTGGTGCCGCCGCCGATGTCGATGATCATTCGACCGTCCGGCACGGTGATGTCGATGCCGGAGCCGAGAGCTGCGGCGATAGGCTCATCAATGAGGTAGACCTGACGCGCACCGGCAGCCATGACGGCCTCCACCACGGCGTCGCTCTCGATGCCGGTGATGGCGGCAGGCACACAGACGGCCACACGGGGCTTGACCATGTGGGAGCTGTAGACCTGATTGACGAAGCGGCAGATGAGCTCCCGGGTCATGGTGTGGTCGCTGATGACGCCATCCTTCAGCGGGAAGATGGCGGAGATGTAGTTGGGCGTGCGGCCCACCATTGCAAGGGCCTTGTCGCCGGCCTCAAGCACGCAGTTCTTGCGGGTATCCACCGCCACCACGCTGGGCTGGTTGAGCACGACGCCCTGCCCCTCCTGCGCGATGATGATGGTCGTCGTACCAAGATCGATACCGATGTCATTCTGTGCCATAGTTGTGATATTTCCTTTCTCTGCTGCCCATTCTCTATTTCCATCGCCCATCTCCGGGCGCGGGTCATCAAAACACATTATAGTATAACACAGGTGTATCCAAAAAGAAACCCTTAAAGCTTCCCCTGCTCCGGGGGCAGAGCCTGGGCCAGCAGGGCAGCCAGGCCGCTGTAGCGCAGGTTCTGGCGGATGTTGGACATCATCCGGTTCACCACGTCCCGCCGGCCCACCACGATGCAGAGCTTCCGCCCGCGGGTGACGCCGGTATAGAAGAGGTTGCGGTAGCACAGGCGGGGCGGCACCTGCGCCGCCGGGAGGATGACCGCCGGGAACTCGCTGCCCTGGCTTTTGTGTACCGTGATGGCATACGCAATTTCCAGCTCGTTGAGGTTCTCCGCCGGGTAGACCAGCCGCCGGTCGTCCATCCGCACCACCATGGAGCGGCTGCGCACGTCGATGGACTCCACGATGCCGATGTCGCCGTTGTAGGCGCCCACACCCTGTTCCCCGCCGATGCGCTGCCACGTTATCTCGTAGTTATTGCGCACCTGCATCACTTTGTCCCCCACCCGGAAGACCCGGGCCGCGCTCTGCAGCTCCGGCTTGCCCTTCTTTGGCGGGTTGAGCATGGCCTGCAGCTCCGCGTTGAGGGCCTGGGTGCCGGTGGGGCCGAGCTTCGTGGGGCAGAGCACCTGAATATCCTTCACCGGGTCGAACTGGTAGCTGCGGGGCAGACGGGTGGTCACAAGGTCGCAGACCAGCTTCTGGGCTGCGTCGCCGTCGGCTTCGAGGAAGAAGAAATCGTCCGTCTTTCCGCCCTTTTTCAGCGGTTCGCCTGAGATGATGTGGTGGGCGTTCTCCACGATGAGGCTCTGAGCGGCCTGCCGGAATATCTCGTTGAGGCAGACCGTCGGCACCAGCCCGGAACGGATGATCTCGCCGAGGATATTGCCCGGGCCGACGCTGGGCAGCTGGTCGGCGTCGCCTACCATAATAATACGGCAGCTGTACCGCAGTGCCGCAATGAGGGCCTGGAACAGCTTGACGTCCACCATACTCATCTCGTCGAGGATAACGACGTCGCACTTGAGCAGGTTCTTGTCGTTGTGGATGAAGCTGACCACACCGCCGGTGTAGTCCACTTCCAGCAGGCGGTGGATGGTGGAGGCTTTCCGGCCCGTCAGCTCGCTCAGACGCTTGGCGGCGCGGCCTGTGGGAGCACAGAGGGCTACCCGTTCGGCCTCGTTCTCGAGCAGCTGCAGGATGGCGTTGACCGTGGTGGTCTTGCCGGTGCCGGGGCCGCCGGTGAGGACAAGGCAGTTCTCGGTCATGGCCTTACGGATGGCTTCTTTTTGGAGCGGCGCGTAAGCAAAGCCCTGCGCCAGTTCCAGTATTTGGATGTTCTTGTCGAGGCCGTGGGCCGTCTGCTTCCCACGCTTGGTCAGCATGGCCAGACGGTCGGCGATGTCCTGCTCTGCGGCCAGCAGATCCGGCAGATAAATATACGGTGTTCCGTCGAACATCCGCACCGCCAGTTTCCCGGTCTGGATGCAGCTGTCCAGCGCCGCCGCCAGCTTTTCGGGGGGCTGGTGGATGAAGTTCGATGCCGTTTCCAGCAGCTGCGCCCGGGGCAGACAGGTGTGGCCGTTGCCTGCGTTGTGGCGCAGGGTGCGCAGGAGGGCGGCTTCCAGCCGCTGGGCGCAGTCCCCTGCCATCTGGTAATACTGAGCGATGCTGTCGGCATGGCGGAAGTCCAGCTGCAGCGGCTCCCCGCAGAGCAGGTAGGGGTTCTGCTGGATGGCCTGCATGGCCCCCGGCCCGAAGGTGCGGAAGACCTCCATCGCCCGGCGGGGGCTGATCTCGAACTGAGCCAGATAGGCGATGAGCTCCCGCATTCCGAACATCCGCTTGAACTCCTGCTGGATGCGGTCGGCCTTGTCCGCCGAGATGCCCGGGATGAGGGTGAGCTGGGCGGGGTCGTTGGCGATAACTTCCAGCGCCGCCGCGCCGAATTTGTCAATGATCTTATCCGCCGTCCGAGCCCCGATGTAGGGCAGCGACCGGCTGGCGAGGAAGGCGTAGACGGCCTCGAGGTCTTTGGGCATATCCGTCTCGCACTCCTGTGCGTGGAACTGTCGGCCATAGGTGGCGTGGTTCTCGTACCTGCCCCGGCAGACGACGCTTTCGCCCGCGTGGAGTTCTCCCACCACGCCGCACACAACGGTGACGACACCGCCGCCCGACACCTCGAACACAGTGTAGCCGTTGTCCTCGTTCAGGTAGATGATGTCCTCTACCGTGCCTTCCAGCCGTTCCAGCTCCTGCTCCATCGTCCCGCCTCCTCGTTTTGACACAACTATATCTAGTATAGCGGTTTTGGGGGGATTTGTAAATACAACAAAAGCTCCCCCGAAGGGGAGCTGTAGGCGAGGGTCAATCCTCCACCCGCGCTGCGGCAAGCTCCTTCGTCAGGCGCTTGCGCACTGCAAAGTAGGCCGGGATGAGGAAGAAGCAGGCGAAGAACCATGCCACAGGGCTGGCGATGCAGGCCGCAAAGTAGCCCCAGAGCGGCACGAACCAGAAGCCCACCATGGCACGGGCGACCATCTCGGCCACGCCCGCGAACATGGCAAGGCTGGAATAGCCCAGGCCCTGGATGGTGTAGCGGTAGATGATGAGGACAGCCAGCGGGATGTAGAACACGCTGTTCCAGAAGATGAAGCTGCGGGCATTCGCCATGATCTCCACCTCGCTGCTCTCGAGGAAGAGGCTGATGAGCGGCACATCCAGCACACGCAGGATGAGGAAGGATGCCACACTGTAGACGCAGCCAATTCCCAGCGCAGTATTGACGCCCCGGTCCACACGCTTGAGGTCGTGAGCGCCCATGTTCTGGCTGGCGTAGGTGGTCATGGCGGTGCCGATACTCTCCAGCGGCACCGAGAGGAACTGGGCGGCCTTGCTGCCTGCGGTCTGCGCGGCCACGATGCTGCTGCCCAGACCGTTCACCGCGCCCTGCAGCACGACGCTGCCGATGGCGGTGATGCTGCACTGCAGGCCCATAGGGATGCCCATGTTGCAGAGCTTGAGGCAGTGGCTGGCGCTCAGACGGCCCTCTTCCCTGCTCCATTTCAGCTCCGGGTAGTGGCGGCCGATGTAGATGAGACTGCCGATGCCCGCCACCGCCTGACTGAACACGGTGGCGAAGGCCGCACCGAACGCCCCCATCCGGAAGATGAGGATACAGAGCAGGTCGAGGCCGATGTTCAGCACGCTGGCCACCAGCAGGAAATAGAGCGGCCGCTTGCTGTCGCCCAGCGCGCGCATGAGGGCGCTGGTGACGTTGTACAGCAGGGTGAAGGGGATGCCCCAGAAGATGGTGCGGATGTAGATGTCCGCGATGTCGATGATGTTGTCGGGGGTGTTGGTCCAGACCAGCACCGCCCGGGTCAGGGCCACCGTCACCACCGTGAGCACGACGGCGAAAAAGAGGCTCAGCCAGACGGTATTGGCGGTGTAGCGCCGCATCTCTCTGTAATCCTTCGCGCCGAAGGTCCACGAGATGGGGATGGAGAAGCCGCAGGCGATGCCGTTGACGAAGCCCAGCACCAGATAGTTCAGGCCGCCCACGCTGCCCACCGCCGCCAGCGCATCCACGCTCACGAAGCGGCCCACGATGATGGTATCGGCCAGATTGTAGAACTGCTGGAACAGACTGCCCAGCATCAGCGGCACCGCAAAGGCAAGGATGAGCTTGAGCGGGCTGCCCTGTGTCATGTCTTTTGTCATACAAAGCCCCTCCCCGGGCGGTCACTTAACATTTCTTTGCCGGATCTTTACCGACAAAAACGCCCTGCCGGATGAGGGGCAGGACGTTTTGCGTTTCATGAATGGTATTATACTCAGCTCATCGTGATTTTGCAAGGGGTTTGGGGCAGATTTCTTCGTACAACATTGCTATTTTCTATCGGTGGTTTTTGGTGATTGTGCGCAGGGGGGCGGCAGGGCTGCCCCTGCGCAGGACTCTCCTGCTGCACTCCCTCTCAGCCCACGCTCTCAGCCTTTATAATCGAAATCCCATTCAGAGTCATAATATGCAGAGTCATAAAAGGGATCCCACCGAGCATGATCCCTGATCCGTGTCTGCAGGATTGGTTTCCAATATAACTGATCGCCCTCCTGCACCGGCTGCCACTCCCACCAATAATCGTCGCTTCTCCCCATCCATTTTCTTGTCTCCCAATTTCCTCTCAAATCCGGCGGCGGACCGCCATCCTTGCCCGGCTTCCACACCCAGTCACCCTGACTGTCCGTTACCCATCCGCCTGTTTCCGGCTGCTGGGCGCTTGTTTCCGATGGCTGGGTGCTTGTTTCCGATGGCTGGGCGCTTGCTTCCGGCTGCTGGACCGTGGTAAGGCTGTCCGGCGAGAGAGTCGGGAGGCCGCTGAGGTCACCGACGGAGGGGGCCGGGTCGTCCTTCTTGCTGTCCTGCTTCCCGCCCGCGAGCTTCACGATGTTACCGGTAAATGTCTTCCACCCCGTCGAGTCGGAGGCGGACTTCTCGGGCAGACGGACCGTGATGGAGCCCATGTCGGTGACCTTCGGGTCTGCGATGGAGTCGGTCACGCCGCCGACGGTGCCTGTTCCCGGCTGAGTCAGCCCGGGCTGTCCGCTCAGGGAGCTGCTTTCCCGACCGGAGAGGACCGTTCCCCATTGCTTTTTCTCCTGCTTGCGGCGGGCGATCGCCTCCTCCACCCGGGCAGTCTCCTGCGCTTTCTGCTCCTCATCGCCAACGCGGTACACAAGGACCAGCTCCCTGCCGTTTCGGCGCAGGGCGGTCTCATCCGAGAATGTTTTTCTATCATATCCCGTCTGCCTGATAACATGGAAGCGATAGAGCCCTTCCTGGGACAGCTCGAGTTCGAACGCACCATTCACGCCGACCAGATCTTTGATCCGGGCCAGCGGAATGACGGCCTCCATCTCCTGCCCTTCCCCATCAAGGAATCGGACGCGGAGTTCATCGACCTCCTTTGCAAGCTCCCGCAGCGAGTCGCCTGTCATCCGAAAGACTGTGCCGTGGGCATCGAAGCGCAGGACCTTGTTGACCGGGTCATACTCTGCCGTGGTCACATCTGCAAGCTCCTGTGTGCCATCCGGATGGGTGATCACGCCCATGGCCTCGTACATCTGCTTCACACGGTCCGGCACCTCGCCGACCTGCACGCTTGGAGCGTCGTCGTCCTCGGTATCATCGGGCTGTTCCGGCTTGTCCGGCTGCTCCGGCTTGTCTGGCTGTTCCGGCTTGTCTGGCTGTTCCGGCTTGTCTGGCTGTTCCGGCTTGTCCGGCTGTTCCGGCTTGTCCGGCTGCTCTGGCTTGTCCGGTTGGGAGGGCGTCCGCCGGTCGTAGCTGTAGTCCTCCATCTTCTTCCCGTCGGGGTCGTAGCGGGTCAGACTACCGCCTGTCACCTTGTGGTCGTCGTCGGAGAGGGCGTCATTGGGGATCTCGCCGACTATGCCGCCGCCGATGGCCGCAGTTTTGCCGCCGGTGCTTGCGCCTGCCTTGGCCTCCACCTCGGCGTCGCCGGAGATGATGATGTGATTGGGATTGCTGGGCGGCGCATCCGGGTCTATCTCAGACCACGCACCCGCGCCGTCGCCAATGCCTGCCGCGCCGGGGCGGGGGTCGCCGCTGTAGCTGCCGCCCGTGGCCGACACCTTGCCGCCGGAAATCTCGATGTCGCGGCCCGGGCCGTACACACCGCCGCCGATACCGGCAGCACCCTCACCGCCCACGGCTTCTACCGTGCCGCCGGTGATCTCGATGTTTCCGGCACCGCTTTCGTAGCCGCCGCCGATGCCTGCGCCGTCTTTGCCGCCCTCGGCGGTGAGGGAGCCTTTGGTGTCGTTGTCGTCCTTGATGGTCAGCTTGCCGGAGGACTCATTGCCATTCTTCTCAAGACCCGCATTGCAGCTGCCGCTCTTCAACTCGTTGTCGCCGTCCAGCTCGATGGCGGCATCGTGGTCACCCTGCACGGTGACGGCGGCTTTGCCCGCATCGACTGGGCTGTCACCGCTGCCATCCACCTCGGTCTTGCTGCTGCCATCCACCTCGGTCTTGCCGCTGACGTCAATTTTCAGGTCGTCGAAGGTGACGTCCACGTTGCCCTCGGAGGTGTCGATGGTGACGGTGTTCTTATCCGACTCGCCGGTGATGACGGTCTCCCCCTCATCCTTCTCGAAATCCTTTTCACCCTGCTTGACATTGTTATAGTTTCCGCTTTCATCGCTCGCACCTTTGACCGTAATGTCGCCGTCGGCGATGTTCCATGTTTTCGCATAGGCCGGGATGCCGGAGCTCACCACGATGCCCGCGATGACGGCGGCGGCCACGCCCCGCCGGAGTGCGCTCTTCAGTCTCATCGTACATCTCCTTTCGTTCTGTGTATCATGCAATGCCGTCGCTGCGGCTCAGGCTCTCCTTTGAGATGCTTATTTCTTTGGGCTGCCCCAAGTCCTCCGGTATCCAGAGCTTTATCTCACCCTGGGTATCCGGCAGGTCGTCCCAGTCGTCACCACGGTCGGTATAGCTCCGCAGGTCACTCTCCAACAGATTGGTATACTTTTTGGGTTCCGTGCGAGGGGGGTAGACCAGAAAGAGCAGTGGCTTCTTATCCTCCTCGGGAGCGATGGCCTCAAATCGGGAAGCCAGCTGTTTCAGGGACTCCTCAAGCCCGATTCTCGGCGTTTCCTCTCTCGCAGGCTCGAGCCACCAATCCAAACTCGGGCGGTCGTCCCTTTTTTTCGCGAGTTGGAAGTCCATCATCTCCCGCTCTTGTTTCAGTAATTCGTCGAGTTCACGTCTGAGCTCTTCACTCGTTTTTTGCTCTACCGTTTCCTCTCTCTCAGGCTCGAGCCACCAATCCAAACTCGGGCGGTCGTCCCTTTTTTTCGCGAGTTCGTGGGTCAATATCAGCCACTCCTGCGGCTCTGGCGTCTGCACCGGCACCCACTCCAGATAGCGCTCTGACAGGTCGTCCCGCGTTTCGCCGTCCAGCCGGAGGCTGATGTCCTCCCTGTTCTGCTTCAGCTCCACGTCAGCGTCCTCGCCCGCCGCGTCGGCCATCTTGTCCACGCTATAGTGGGTCATGGTGTCCTCATAGCGGAAGAAGATGTCCTCCACGCCGTCCTCCCGGAGACTGGAGATGTCGGTGGTGACGGTGGAGCGGGGAGCGGCGCTCTCAATAAGCACCACACCCCCCGGGGTGAGGACCTCTCCGGCGTCGCCGGCCTTTAAGCTGCCGGGCATGGGGTCGGTGCTCTCAATAATGGCCAAAGCAGAATCCCACCGCTGGATGGTGACCCGGCTGGAAAAGAAGCCGCCCACCACCATGCCGCCGGGCAGGGGTTCGGGGGCGTTCTCCTGCACCGGGGGCGGGACGTCATCATCATCGTCGTCCTCGTCGTCGTCCGGCTGGGGCTTGGGGGTGGAGGTGTAGTCGTAGCCCATCCCCTCCATCACGGTGCCGTCCGCGTTCAGACGGGTCAGCCGTCCTCCCGTCACCTTATGTTCATCGTCAGAAAGGTTCTCCGTGGGTACTTCGCCGTAGCTGCCGCCGATGGCCGGGGCCTTGGCGTCCGTCATCTGGCTTCCCGCCTTGGCCGTCACCTCGGCGTCGCCGCAGATGTAGAGGTCTCCCGGGTTCGGGTCGTCGGTGTCGTCCGACGCGCGGCCTGCACCGTCGCCGATGCCTGCCGCGTTGCTCCCGCCCACAGCCTCGATGGTGCCGCCCCGGATGGTGATGTTGCTGCCGGTGCTCTCGATGCCTCCGCCGATGCCTGCGCCGCCGAAGCCGCCCTCGGCGGTGAGGGAGCCGTCCTTGCCCTTGTCGTCCTTGATGGTCAGAGTGCCTTTCGACTCGTGTTCGTTCTTCTCAAGACCCGCATTATAGCCGCCGCTCTTCAGCTCGTTGTCGCCGTCCAGCTCGATGGCGGCATCGTGGTCACCCTGCACGGTGACGGCGGCTTTGCCCGCATCGACTGGGCTGTCACCGCTGCCGTCCCCCTCCTTCTTGCCGCTGACGTTCCCCTCGGTCTTGCCGCTGCCATCCACCTCGGTCTTGCCGCTGCCGTCCCCCTCCTTCTTGCCGCTGATGTCGATCTTCAGGTCGTCGAAGGTGACGTCCACGTTGCCCTTGGAGGTGTCGATGGTGACGGTGTTCTTATCCGACTCGCCGGTGATGACGGTGTTGGTGTCGTCCTTGTCGATGGTCTCGCCCTGTGAGACCTTGTTCTTTCCTTCGGCGTCGCCCGCTTTCACGGTGATGTCGCCGTTGGCGATGTCCCACCGGGCCGCATAGGCCGGGATGCCGGAACTCACCACGATGCCCGCGATGACGGCGGCGGCCACGCCCCGCCGGAGTGCGCTCTTCAGTCTCATAGTCCGTCCTCCTTTGGTCTGTTCGTCTTTTGAAGAATCAGCCTCATCTGATACAAGCTTACCAAAAAAATCCGGAGAATGTAAACAAAAACTGCGCGAATCGTGGTGTTTTCGGCGTGAGTGGCGCAAAAAAGCCCTCCCGAGCGGGGAGGGCCATAGCCTGTCTTATTCAGAGTAGTGCGCCAAAAACTGCTTGGTGCGCTCCTCCTGGGGGTGGTCGATGAGCTGGCGGGCCGGGCCTTCCTCCACCACGACGCCGCCGTCCATGAATAGGATGCGGTCGGCCACGTCGCGGGCGAAGTGCATCTCATGGGTGACGATGATCATGGTGGTCTTTCGGTCAGCGAGGTCCCGCAGGACGCGGAGGACTTCGCCTGTCAGCTCCGGGTCAAGGGCGCTGGTGGGCTCATCGAAGCAGAGGATGTCCGGGTGGAGCGCCAGTGCGCGGGCGATGGCCACCCGCTGCTGCTGACCGCCGGAGAGCTGGTGGGGGTAGTGGCCTGCCCGCTCCGACAGGCCCATCTGGGCCAGCAGGTCACGGGCCTGTGCTTCCAGCTGGGCGTGGATGGCCTTTTTGTTGGCCTTGTAGTCGGGCTGCTCCTTTGCCAGAAGCTCCCCCGCCAGCATCACGTTTTCCAGCGCGGTGTACTGGGGGAAGAGGTTGAAGTTCTGGAACACGAGGCCGAAGTGGAGGCGCTTTTTCCGCACCTCGCTCTCCCGCTGGGTGGCAGGGTCGGCGGCGTCCCACATGGTCTCGCCGTTCACCCTGATGACGCCGGTGTCGGGACGCTCAAGGAAATTCAGGCAGCGCAGCAGCGTCGTCTTGCCCGAGCCGGACGAGCCGATGATCGCCAGCGCCTCGCCCTGTTCCAGTGTGAGCGAGATGTCCTTGAGAACTTTCGTCTCGCCGAAATTCTTCCCGATGCCGGAGGCTTCGAGTAATGCCATAATTCAGTATCCTCCTTAACAGCGGAAATAGTCCATCTTTTTCTCGGCCCAGTCCAGCAGCAGGGTAAGTGCGCCGACAAAGACGAGGAAGAAAATCGCGGTGGAGAACAGCGGCCAGATAAGGCCCTTGGCGCTGTACTCCTTCGCCATCATGATGATCTCCTTGTTGGCGATGACGTTCGCCAGCGAGGTATCCTTTACCAGCGTGATGACCTCGTTGCCCATCGGGGGCAGGATGCGCTTGACGACCTGCAGGAGCGTGACCTTGAAAAAGATCTGGCTCTTGGTCATGCCCAGCACCTGACCGGCCTCGGTCTGGCCTTTCGGCACAGCCTCGATGCCGCCGCGGTAGATCTCAGAGAAGTAGCAGGCGTAGTTGATGGCGAAAGCCACCACCGCCGCCACCAGACGGCCCGAAGAGCCGGAGGGCCAGGGGTTGGTCATACCCAGCAGGCCGGGGCCGAGGTAGATGACGATGATCTGGAGCATCAGCGGCGTGCCGCGGATGACCCACACGAAGGTCTTGACGACGCCCCGCAGCGGTGCGCACCGGCTCATGGAGCCAAAGGCCACCACAAGGCCCAGCGGCAGCGAAAACAGCAAGGTCAGAAAGAACAGCTCACAGTTGAGCGCGAATGCGCCGGTCAGACGCTCCAAAATCACAGTCACAGAATCACTACACCTATCCGTTTATAATGTAAGTTACTCAGCCAGAGTCAGGCCGTACTTGTCGGCCAGAGTCTGCATGGTGCCGTCAGCCTTCAGCTCGTCGAAAGCGTTGTCCACAGCCTCGGCCATGTCGCTGCCCTTGCGGAAGGCCACGCCGTACTCCTCGACGTTCAGCTCATCCACCATCTTGAGGTTTGCGTAGTCGGTACCCTCGCCGATCATGGCAGAAGCCAGAGTCAGGTCGAGGATGGCGGCGTCAGCAGTGCCAGCGGCAACTTCCATCAGGCAGTCGGTCTGAACAGCCTTGGAGATGAAATCAGCCTGAGACAGGTCGGCGTTCTCGGTGATGGTGGTCTCACCGGCAGAGCCGGCCTCGGCCACCACGGTCTTGCCGATGAGGTCGGCGGTGGAGGTATAATCGGTGCCGTCCTTCACCACGACGACCTGGGCGTTCTTGACGTAGGGCTTGGTGCAGGCCATGTTCTCCTCGCGGTCATCGGTCAGGGTCAGGCCGTTCCAGATGCAGTCGATGCTCTTTGCAGCCAGCTCGGTTTCCTTGGTGTCCCAGTTGATCTCCACGAACTCCGGCTCGACACCCAGCTTCTCACAGACAGCGGTGGCCAGCTCGGTATCGAAACCGGTGAAGTTGCCGTCGGCGTCGGTGTAGTTCATCGGCTCATACACGGTGTAGCCGATGACCATCTTGCCGTTGGACTGGATGTAAGCCAGGTCGCTGTCAGCGGCCACGGAGCTTGCCGGGGCGGCAGAGGCGGCGGCAGAAGAAGCAGCCGTAGAAGTGGATGCAGAACCGCCGCAGGCGGCAAGGCTCAGTGCCATCGCACCGGCCAGAAAAGCAGATATCAGACGTTTCATGTTGTAATTTCCTCCCTCAGATTCAGCAGATGCGGCGCTTCGTTTTACCGCTTTACCATGCTAAATTGTTAAACTGTGACTATAGAATAGCGCGTTTTGCCCCGTTTTGCAAGAGGAAAACCGATTTTTTCGCGTTTTGCCCGCAGACCGCCCCTTTCCGATCGGGTTTTCGGTGTATTTGTACAAAGGACAAAAAGAAAACCGCCACCTCACGGTGACGGTCAGACTTTCCGTTCAATTTATAATGACGCATTCTCAAACGCATCCCCTGCGGCCTTTTGCAGGGCGTCGATGGAGATGGTGCAGAGGGCCGCGAGGTCGGCGTCCGAGCCGTCGGCAGGGATGTCCGCCACCTCTTTCTCAGTCTTGCCCTTGAGGTAGCTGCAATAGCCCTCGCTGTGCTCGTACCACTCTTTGCCGAGGCTGGATGCGTTCCGCATCCCGTAGCTGTCGCCCAGCTCAAGCTTGGAGCGGACGGTGTCCGGGGCGGTGACGCCGCCGTCTGCCGCGATGGTCAGCGCAGGCTCTGCCATGTCGCCGATGGCGCTGGTCACACGGCCATCGGCATCCAAAGTCAGGGCCACGACGGTAAGGTCAACTTCTGCGTTCACATCCTTGTCGTCGGTGGCGGTGATGTCCGAAGAGGCATTCTCCGCCTCCACGCCGAGGCTCACCCGGTCGCCCTTCGCCGCGCCGAGGGCGGACGCATTCGTGCAGGCTTTCGCCACGGCGTCGCGGTACTGATCCACCCGGATAGTGCAGCCGGACAGCAGGTCGGCGTCCACAGCCTTGCCGTCCTTATCCGTTTCCAGCATGGATGCCTGCTCGGGCGTCATGCCGGTGAGGTAGTCGGCGAAGTCATCGGCCTGCTCGGCCCAGCCCTTTTTCAGCGAAGATGCCGCTGCCAGCGGGTAGTCGTCCCCTTTCTGGCGCTTGGTGCGGTAGTCGGTAGGCATGGTGACGACGCCTTTGCCGTCGGCGGTAACTTCCACTTCCAGCTCATCCAGCATCACGTCGGCCAGCTTGCCGTCTCCGTCCAGCAGGACGGCGGCAGCGATGGTATGGATGGTGCCGGTACGGGCCTCATCGGAGGCCTCGGTCAGGATGCCGAGGCCGGTCTTCCAGCCGCCGGTCTGGGTGGTGCTGGCGCTGCCGGACGAGCCGGACATGGCGTTCGAACTGCTCATGCTGCCGGAATTGCTGCTGCCTTTGCGGCAGCCGGACAGCAGCAGTGCCGCCGCCACGGCACAGCTCAGAAGAGCTTTTTGTCTCTGTGTCATAAGCGTTACGCTCCCTTTCATCTCTTTGGGAGTAGTATAGCCCGACAGGAGTCTATTTATTTATGTATCTTTTTGTTGGAAACTGTGTTATACTTGTCCTGCGGCCTACCCCGCCCAGTTTTATGGGAAGGGAGGTGTTGTCCAATGGCGTATATTTCCACATTTATCCTGTCCGTCGGAGCAAATGTAGCTTCTCACTATATCTGCAAGTGGCTTGACGGATGGCTGACGGGCCGTAAGCACTAAAAAGGACCCCCTTTCGGAGATTGCCGCTCCGGGAGGGGGTCTTTTCCTTTTGGGTGTGCCAATGACATATTGGCTTCCACATTTACCATCTTTATTATATGCGATTCCCCGCAAAAGTCAAGCACCGCACAGAAAATTTACAACTGTGCTCTGAGACCGACGTGTTATCTGGCGAAGTGAGAAATTATAAACGAAACATCGTCGAGAATGTCACTCCGCCACCGTGGCGAAATGAGCACAGCTGGCGAAGTGACCAGTTCGCCAAGTCAAAGCACTTCGCCAAGTTGGCGAAGTGATAAAATATAACGTAGATATATCATTAAGTTGTCACTTCGCCACTTATTCCACCACAGTATCGCTCACATCAGCGGACTCAGCAGGCGGAGCACACTGTCCAGCAGCGTCCCGGCCAGCGAGGTGCGGCAGTCGGCCAGCTGCACTTCCCGGCACTCTGGCAGGGTGCGAAGCACATCGTCCCGCAGAGCAATGACCTGACTGTTATAGAGCAGCAGCGCCCCGCACTCAAAGTGGAGGAAGAGGCTGCGGTAATCCATGTTGATGCTGCCCACCACGGCGGCGCGGTCATCGCTGACGTAGCACTTGGCGTGGAGGAAGCCGGGCGTGAACTCGTAGATGCGCACCCCCGCCCGGAGCAGCGGCACATAATAGGAGCGGGTCAGCCGGAAGATGAGCTTCTTGTCCGGGATGCCCGGCAGCACCAGCCGGACGTCCACGCCCCGCTTTGCCGCCGCCTTGAGGGCTTCCAGCATGGTCTCGCCCACCGCGAAGTAGGGCGTATAGATATAGACATACCGCTGGGCCTGATTGATGATATTCAGGTAGACCGTCTCGGCCAGAGCCTCTTCGTCCAGCGGGCTGTCCCCGTAGGGCTGTATCACTCCGTCCGACTGGGCAGACAGGGACTCAGCCTGAGGCATAAAGGGCGCATAATCCTCCTCGCTGGGGCGGAAGGCGTTCCAGTGGTCGAGGAACATCACCGTGAAGTTCCAGACCGCCGCGCCCTCGGTGCGGAGGGCTGCGTCCTTCCAGTAGCCGAACCTCTCTTCTTCATTGATATACTCGTCGGCCAGATTGATGCCGCCCGTATAGGCTGTATTTCCGTCCACGACCACGATCTTCCGGTGGTCGCGGTGATTCATGACCAGCGACACCAGCGGCACCACCGGGTTGAACGGGATGCAGCGGATATGCGCCCGCTCCATCTGCACCACGAAATCGGACGGCAGGCCCAGCAGACTGCCGAAATCGTCGTAGATGAGCCGGACGTCCACCCCCTGCGCCGCCTTGCGGACAAGGATGTCCTCTACCCCCTTCCACATCTTGCCGGTGCGGACGATGAAGAACTCGAGGAAGATGAACCGCTCTGCCTTTTCGAGGTCGGCCAGCAGGTCAGGGTACATGGCCTCACCGCAGGGGTAATATTTTGCGGTGGAGTTTTTCCATGCGGGGTATGGCCCGTACTCCGAAACATACCGGCTCAGTCCCCTGCTGGCGGGGTCGAGGGCGTCGGTCTGGCCCGGCTGCTGGGCGAGGTCGGCGGTGTGCTGGCGCTCCACCGCCTGCATCCGCTGGCGCATCCGCTTGGCAGGGGCCTTGTTGCCGAATGCCAGATAGAGCGCACCGCCCAGCAGTGGCATCATGCCGATGAGGACGAGCCAGATGATCTTATAGTCGCTGTTCTCGTCCTTCCGCACGAGGTAGAGGGTGATGAAGAGGCTGAGGACGTTCAGCCCCGCATTCACCCACACCTTTCCGGCGGTGAGGGAGAAGAAGGCCCAGAGCAGCCAGCCGATCTGCAGCAAAACAAGGGCCACTGTAACCGTGGCCCTGTTGATGACACGATTGAAGAACCGTACGACCGGCAGCCGAAAGAACATCTGCGCCTCCCCCGCTGCCTTTCGGCAGCATTTTTATGGGAATAGTATAGCGCAGAGATGCGGAGATTTCAAGCTCAGGCGTCCGCGTCCTCGAAGCCCACCATGAGGCCGCCCAGCTCGGCGTAGTAGCTGCACAGGCCGCCGCACTCGGTCACCCGCACCTGTGCGCCCTCGAAGACAGCTTTCACCATGTGCATCAGGCGCTCGGCGGCGGCGGGGTTGCCGCAGTGGGCAATGATGACCTTGCCGTTCGTGTAGCCGTGGCTTTTGAGCTCCAGCACGATGCGCTCGAGAGCGCCGTGCTCGCCGCGGGTCTTGCAGAGGACATCCAGTTCGCCCACATCGCTGGCCTTGCCGATGACCCGGATGTTGAGCATCCGCGCCACAGCAGCCACAGCGGGCTTCACCCGGCCATTCCGGGCCAGATTCGCCAGCGATTCCAGCGAGAACAGCAGATGGGTGTGGTGACGGTAGCGCAGCATCTCTTCGCACACCTCGTCAAACTCCCTGCCCTCTTCGATGAGCGCACGGATATGCTCTGCCAGCAGCACCAGTTCCGGGCCGGCAGACAGGCTGTCCAGCACAAAGACCTGAGCACCCGGGTGCTCTGCCTGATACTCTTCTGCGGCCAGCTGGGCGGCGTTGCAGCTGCCCGACAGGGTGCCGGTGATGGTGATGGCATAAATTTCATCTGCGCCCTCATAAGCTTCCAGCCAGTCGCCGATGTTGGGGCAGGAGGTGCTGGTCTTGCCCTTATAGGTGCGCAGGGTAGTCGCCATTTCCACGGCGTTCAGCGTGCCGTCGTCGAGGTATTCCCTCTCGTCGGTCACGATCTTCAGAGGCACAGCAGCAAAATCCACGCCGTCCAGCTTGTACAGGCTGGCGGAAGAGTCCACAACGATTCGTTTCATCTCATCTATCTCCATTCCGGCGGGTGTCCGCCGCATTTTTTACGTTCGGTGAGTCCACTATATCAGTTTTTCAAAAACCTGTCAAGTGATTTGTAAAATTCTTAATATTGTTTTCATAAACGGTTGACCCCGACTCAAAAATGCGCTATACTACCACCATGAATCAGGAAATGAAACGCCGTGTCACGGCCTGCGCCGCCGGGTTTTCCCTGCCGCGCTACCGGGAGCTGCCCTCCGTGGGGCTGTATCTCGACCAGACCGTGCAGCTCGTCAACAGCTGCTTCCGGGGCTTCCCCGGGGTGGAGCTCACCCCCTCCATGGTGAGCAACTACGTCAAGAAAGGAGTCATCTCCCACCCCGTCAAAAAGAAGTATTCCCGCGAACAGCTGGCTTCTCTCATCTATATCGTATTGTCTAAAAATGTCCTCTCGCTGGAAAACATCGACACCCTCTTTCAGATGCAGAGGGCTCACTGCACCGCCGCCGAAGCCTACGACTACTTCTGCGACGAGGTAGAGAACTGCCTGCCCTACATCTTCGGTGCCGGCAGCACCATCCGCGACCTCGACCCGGATGCCGACGACGAAAAGCGTCTGCTGCGCGGTACCATCGTCGCTGCCGTAAACAAGATGTACCTCGACTGCTGCTTTGTCGCCATGCGGCAGGAGGAAGCGCTCTGGCCGGGGATACTCGGCGACCTCGAATAAAAAGAAAAACGTCTGTACCTCCAAACGAAGTACAGACGTTTTTATTATGCTCTGATTTTAGGTATCCTGCAGCTCACCACGGCTTGCGGCCTTGAGGTAAGCGAAGATGAAGCCGTCGAGGTCGCCGTCCATGACAGCGTCCACGTTGCCGGTCTCGTAGTTGGTGCGGTGGTCCTTGACCATCGTGTAGGGCATAAAGACGTAGGAGCGGATCTGGTGGCCCCATGCGATCTCGTTCTGGACGCCCTTGATGTCGTCGATCTTATCCATGTGCTGCTGCTTGGCGATCTGGTACAGCTTTGCCTTCAGCATTTCCATCGCGTAGTCGCGGTTCTGGAACTGGCTGCGCTGGGTCTGGCAGCTGACCACGATGCCGGTGGGCTTATGGATGAGTCGGACAGCGGAAGAAGTCTTGTTGATGTGCTGGCCGCCGGCACCGGAGGAGCGGTAGACCTGCATCTCGATGTCCTCGGGGCGGATGTCCACCTGGATGGTGTTGTCCAGCTCGGGCATGACTTCCAGCGAAGCAAAGCTGGTCTGACGGCGGGCGTTGGCGTCAAAGGGAGAGACGCGCACCAGACGGTGGACGCCGTTCTCGCTCTTGAGCAGGCCGTAGGCGTTGGCACCCTTGACCATCATGGAAGCGCTCTTCATGCCGGCCTCGTCGCCGTCCTGATAATCCAGGACCTCGACGGTCATGCCGTGAGCCTGCGCCCACTTGTTGTACATACGGTAGAGCATCTCGGCCCAGTCCTGTGCCTCGGTGCCGCCGGTGCCTGCGTGGAAGGTCAGGATGGCGTTGCTGTGGTCGTACTCACCGTTCAGCATGGTCATCAGCTGCAGCTCGTCCACAGCCTTGCCCACGGCGTTGACGGCCTCTTCGGCCTCCGGCACCATCTCGGGGTCGTACTCCTCGTCCAGCATGACCAGCATGGTCTCTGCGTCATCGTACAGGCCCTGCAGCTTCTCGAAGCGGGTCAGCTTGCCCTTCAGGTCGCCCACCTCGTCGAAGACCTTCTTGCTCAGCTCAGCGTCGTCGTAGAAGCCGGGGCGGGACATGGTGTGCTCCAGCTCCTGCACGCGCTTGCGGGAAGCGTCGATGGCCAGCGCCTCCTCCAAGTCCTTTACAGCGGTGTGGTATTCAGCCAGCTGTACTTTCAGTTCATCAGTGGTGATCATCGTTTTATTCCTCTCGTCTCAAAGAACAGGAGCAGCCTCTTCATCATCAGCCACGCACACGGGCAGGCCCGTCTTAGTACAACCTCTCAGTCTCGCTGACGCTCGACAGCTCCCCTAGTAGGGGAGCCTCTGGCGAAACCGTTCACTTTGCGGAGACTGCCAAAGCCTCCCCTACCAGGGGAGGTGGCACGCCGTAGGCGTGACGGAGAGGTTGTACGAAGGAAAGCCTGCCCGAGGACTCGGCCAATGATGGAGAGATTTACTCCTAAAAGATACAGTTTATACACAGATACTTCATTAGTATACCCAGAATCCATGATAAAGTAAAGAGGAAAAAATACCATTGTGCTGGAAATTTGAAGATTTTCGCCTTTTCTTTTCCGCATTTTAAGTGTATAATACTGATAAACTACCCTATTCATTGGAGGATGTTATGCCAAAATACTATGGCTGTCCGTGTGAGGGCTGCGGCAAGCCCCTCACACTTCAGGATGATATCGTGGTCTGCCCCGACTGCGGCGCGCCTTATCACCGCGTCTGCTACGAGAAGCTGGGCCAGTGCATCCACCGCCCCGCCCACGCCGCCGGCTACGAGTGGAAGTTCCCCTACGAGGAGAGCCAGCTCCGCACCTGTCCGTCCTGCGGCGAGCGCACCCTGCGGGACGAGGAAACGTGCCGCTGCTGCGGTGCTGTGCTGCCCCCCGAGGGGCAGGAGCCTCCTTCTTCCCGCGGCAGCGGTGAAGAGACTTTCGACTACTCCCAGATGTACCGTCAGTTCGGCACTTCCGCTGACCCGGAGAAGGAGTTTTTTGAGGACGCCTTCGGCAAAGAGGCCAAGATGGACGGCATCGACCGTCAGGACTGGCTGGACTATATCGGCCCTGCCGCTCCCGCTTACCTCGCCGCTTACAGCCGGATGCAGCTCCAGAAGAGCAAAATATCCATGAGCTTTTCGGCTCTGCTGTTCGGTCCCTTCTACTTCTTCTACCGCAAGGCGTGGAAGCCGGCCTTCGGCTTTCTGGCCGCTGAACTTCTGCTGGCAGCGCCCACCTTTATCGAGATGCTGCAGCTCTCCGGCAGCGCCCTCGCCCCGGCCATGAGCGCTTCAGCTCTGACGGTATTTGCCCGCGTCTGCTCTGTCCTCAGCTTCGTGCTGATGCTGGTGCGCGGTATGTACGGCAAGTGGCTCTACCGCAAGAGCGCCGCCGACCACATCCGCCGCATCCAGTCTGAGTTCCCCGATGCCCAGCAGCGTCAGGCCGTGCTCCGCGCCCAGGGCGGCGTCAGCTTCGGCGCGGTCTTTCTCTGTGTCCTGCTCCTGAGTGTCTGCGGCAGTGCGTTCACCCTGCTGCTCGGCCCGGATCTGCAGGCCATCCTCAACGCTTTCTATGGCTGATACACCCAGCCGTGAATCTATCGCAAGTCAAGAAATTAGTGCAACATCCAAACAGCATAGTTGCGATATGCAATTCAACGCTGTTGCATTAAAAAGTCGAATTGCTATAAATGTGAAGGAGTTTGAACCATGAAAAAAGTCACCAAGGCAGTCATCCCCGCCGCTGGTCTTGGCACCCGCGTGCTGCCCGCCACCAAGGCGATGCCCAAAGGAATGCTCCCCCTCGTGGACAAACCCGCCATCCAGTATCTGGTGGAGGAGGCTGTCCGTTCCGGCATCACCGACATCCTTATCATCGTGAGCCGCAATCAGGACATCATCCAGGACCACTTTGACCGCAGCCCCGAGCTGGAAGCAAAACTTGCTGCTCCCGGCAAGGAGAAGATGCTGGAAGAGTGCCTCGGCATCTCCAATCTGGCCAACATCTTCTTCGTCCGCCAGCAGCAGACCCTCGGCCTCGGCCACGCTGTCAGCATGGCTAAGCCCTTCACCGGCGACGACCCCTTTGTGGTCATCTATGGTGACGACGTCATCTGGGGCGAAGACCCGGTCTGCGCTCAGCTCATCCGTGCCTACGAAGAGTTTGGCCGCCCGGCTGCCGGTGTGTCCGCCGTGCCTTGGGCCGACGTGAGCCGTTATTGCAGCCTCAAGACTACCCCCATCCACGACAACTACTTCTTTGTGGACGACATGATCGAGAAGCCCAAGAAGGGTCAGGAGTTCAGCAACTACTCCATTCTGGGCCGTGTGCTGCTGACCCCGGAGATCTATGACATCCTCGCCAGGACCAAGCCCGGTGCCGGCGGCGAGATCCAGCTGACCGACGCCATGGCCGAGTATGCCCGCAACTACGGCGGCATGACGGCTGTGGAGTTCACCGGCAAGCACTACGACATGGGCAACAAGCTCAAAGTCGCTGAGGCACAGGTGGAGCTGGCCCTGCAGCACCCCGAGATCGGCGAGGCGTTCCGCGCCTACCTGAAAGAGTTCTGCAAGACGCTGTAACCTATCAAGCACAAAAGAGCTTCGGGATCTCTCGAAGCTCTTTTGTTTATGCCCCTGAATGACAACCAAAAAGCGCCCTCACCTTGTCATCGGTGAGGGCACTTTGCTGATTGCTGATTATTTTGATTGGGTTGATTATCTCAGATTAGTCGCTGACGTAGGGCATCAGAGCAACGTGACGAGCACGCTTGATAGCCACGGTCAGTGCGCGCTGATGGAAAGCGCAGGTGCCGGTGACACGGCGGGGAATGATCTTTGCACGCTCAGAGACGTACTTACGCAGACGGGGAACGTCCTTGTAATCGATGGTGTCGATGCGATCGACACAGAAGCTGCAAACCTTCTTGCGGCCGCGACGCATGGGGCGTGCGGGGCGAGAGCCTTCGGTTCTTTCAAAAGCCATTGCTTATTACCTCCTGTTGGATTTTTACGGTTAAAACACCGGTTCGGGAATCAGAACGGCAGGTCGTCGCTGTCGTCGATGACGGCGAAGTCATCTGCATTGCCGGCGGAATAGCTGGGAGCTGCCTCCACAGCAGCCGGACGGGCAGGGGCTGCGTTCTGGTAGGACGGAGCAGCATTCTGATAGCTGCCGCCGCCCTGATTGCTGCCATTCGATTTGGAGCCAGCAAAGTTGACGTTGTTTGCCACGACCTCCACAGCGGTGCGGTTGTTTCCGTTCTTGTCCTGATACTGGCGGGTCTGGAGACTGCCTTCGATGGCGATCAGACTGCCCTTCTGGAAATACTTGGAGACGAACTCTGCCTGCTGGCGCCATGCGACGATGTCGATGAAATCGGCCTGACGCTGCTCGCCCTGACGAGCAAAGTTGCGGTCACACGCAATGCGGAAGCTGCACACATTGGTGCCGCTCTGGGTGGTGCGAAGCTCGGGATCCGCCACGAGACGGCCCATGATCGCTACAACATTCAACATAATACGGACTCCTTTTTCGTCACGAAAAGATTACTCCTCGTGGGCAACGATCAGGCTGCGCATAACGCCCTCAGTGATCTTGTACACACGGTCGAGCTCAGCGGGGAAGCTGGGGTCAGCAGTGAAGTTGATCACGGTGTAGACGCCTTCCTCCTCATCGTTGATGGGGTAGGCCAGACGGCGCTTGCCCCACTCATCGATGGAATCGATGGTACCGTTAGCCTCGATCAGGGACTTAAACTTACCGATGAGAGCGGAAGAAGCCTCCTCGTCGAGAGCAGCGCTGGTAATCAGCATGGTTTCGTACTTTGCCATTTTGTAGCACCTCCTTTTGGACTTAAGGGCCTCAAGAATATGAGGCCAAGGGTACACAGCCGACGCGGCGTCGCGCGGACTGTGCGGCGTGTCTGTTCAGACAGCAATTTATTATAGCAAGCCCCGCAAAAATTGTCAAGCCCTCCCGCAGGATTTTTTTCGTATTTTTGAGCGCATGACAGCAAAATTCTCCCTCGTCATTCTTTTTATGCTTTTCCAGTATATCCGTCATATCTCTTTTATATGGCATCTTTAGTCATTTCCAAGCCGATTTTCCTTTGCATTCCAGCGAAAAGAGGATTATAATAAAAGATGTTCTTCTCCCCTTCTGTCTTTGTGCGCGGCGCATGGCAGGGCTTACGGGGGAGCGGGACGATTGCTAACGTCAAAGGAAGGATCGCCTATGTATTCCATCTTTCGGAATCTCGCCCTCATCCTCATCAGCGCCAAGTTCTTCGCGCTGCTCGCCCGCAAATGCCGGGCGCCGCAGGTGGTGGGCGAGATCATCGCAGGTCTTGTCATCGGTCCCTGTCTGCTGAATTTCGTGCAGCCCAGCGACTCCATCGCCATTTTTGCTGAGATAGGCGTCGTGCTGCTGATGTTCACCACCGGCCTCGGCACCAACCTTCAGGAGCTGATGCGGGCCGGTCCCATCGCTACCCTCATCGCCTGCGTGGGCGTAGCCGTGCCTCTGGCAGGCGGCACCCTGCTCTACAGCCTGTTCTACGGCTTCTCGGCGCTGGGCAGCCCGGAGTTTTATCGGGCGCTCTTCATCGGCACCATCATGACGGCCACCAGCGTCTCCATCACCGTCGCCACCCTGCAGGAGCTGGGCAAGCTCAAGAGCTTCCTCGGCACCACCATCGTCAGCGCAGCCGTCATTGATGACGTCATCGGCATCGTGGTGCTCACCTGTGTGCTGGGTGCCAGCGGCGGCACAGACACCAGCCTCGTCGATGTGCTGATGGACACCGTCCTCTTCTTCATCGCAGCCATCGTCATCGGCCTCATCATCCACAAGGCCATGCTCTGGCTGGACCATCGCAACCCTCACACCCAGCGCATCACCATCGTCAGCCTCGCCTTCTGCTTTGCCATGGCCTACATCGCGGAGCAGTATTTCGGCATCGCCGACATCACGGGCGCTTACATCGCGGGCATCGTGCTCTGTTCCCTCGAAGATGCGCCCTACATCGAGCGCCGTGTGGACATCAGCGGCTATATGCTGTTTTCCCCCGTCTTCTTCGTCAGTATCGGCCTGAAGACCGACATCAGCGGCCTGACGCCCACCATCCTGCTGTTCAGCGCCTGCTTCGTGATCGTCGCCCTGCTCACCAAGATCATCGGCTGCGGTCTGGCTGCGAAGCTCTGCCGGTTCAGCTGGGGCGACTCTCTCAAAGTGGGCGTCGGCATGATGACCCGCGGCGAAGTGGCCCTCATCGTGGCCCAGAAGGGCCTCGGGGCCGGTGTGGTGGACCCCGTCTACTTCACCGCCGTCATCCTGCTCATCGTCGTGTCCTCTATCGTGACGCCGCTGGCACTGAAGGGGCTGTTCGCGAAAGCATAAGTTATCAGAAAGCCCCCTCTTCCGAATGGAAGAGGGGGCTTTCTGTTTATCTTACTGATTTTCTTCTAAAACTCAGACGACCTGAATGCGGCCTGCGCCATACGGATTCTCGTAGTTCAGCAGGTAGCCCGGATAGCTTGCCAGCGGGCTGTTGGCGCTGCTCAGGACAGGCACATCGTTCACAGCGTCGAAGATCATGGCGTAAGTGGACATGACGAGGTAGTCCTCAGAGACATAGTCCTTGATGAGCTCTGCGCCGTCGAACATGGCGAAGCCATCGCCCAGATTGCGCAGGGTGTAGTTCATGCCGGCCAGCGCATAGGTGCGGTTCAGGTCCAGCGGCTCGTAAGCGCCGGTCTTCTTGTTGTAGATGCGCACGTTCTGGACACGGGGCGTGCCGGTGGCGCTGCCCATCCAGACATTCTTGTCGTCGGTGAGGACGGTGTTGGGGATGTCGGTGTGGATCTCGTAGGTCGCACCGGCAACATGCAGGAAGCCGCCGTTCTCCTTGCCCTCCGGGCCGACGAAGCGGGCGCCGAACTCCAGAGCATCCTGGATCTGCTTGCCGGTAACAGACATCAGGCAGGCCACGTTGCCGAAGGGGCTGACCTGCTTGCAGGTCTTGAAGGTCCACTTGCCGGCGTCCACATCGGTGCGGATGCCGCCGCCGTTCATCATAGCGATGTCGCAGTCCAGCTGCTCGACCTCATTGAAGTAAGTATAGATGCCGTCGGCCACGAAGTCGCCGAGGTTGGTCTCGCCCATACGGATGCGGCGCTTGCCGGTAGCGGGGTCGTTGATGTAGAATTTGATGTCCGTGGTGGCGATCTGCTCGCCCAGCATAGCGTCCACATCGTTGATCCAGGCTTCTGCGGTAGCGGCCACAGCGGCGTCGGAGACATCAGCGGTGGAGACGAGCTCGGTGGTGATCGCGCCGTCCTCGGCGATGGTCATCTTACCGACGTTTGCCAGATAAGAGCCGGTCTGAGTCAGGGTGACAGCCTTGCCGGCTGCATCGTAGACCTGCTTGTTCTCCATGACGGTGTGAGAGTGGCCGTCGATGAAGGCGTCAAAGCCGGTGGTGTTGGCAATGACTTCCTCACTGGTCCAGGGAGAAGAGGACGGGTCAACGCCCAGATGGCCCAGACCGATGATGATGTCTGCGCCCAGGGTCTTGGCCTTGTCGATGGCCTTCTGCACGGCGTCGTACAGTTTCCTTCCGTCGTCACCGCCCAGGATGTCGTAGATGTACTTGGTCTGCTTGGCGTTCATGAAGTAAGCAGGAGTGGACTTTGTGAAGGACTCGGGGGTCGTGATGCCCACGAATGCGATCCACTTACCGCCTGCGGGGAACAGCTTGACAGCGGGCAGGACGCGCAGGCCGGTGCGCAGGTCCACCCAGTTGCAGGAGACATAGGGGAAGTCCGCTTCCTTGATGATGGCCTTTGCGCGGGCCATGCCGTAGTCGAACTCGTGGTTGCCCAGAGTAGCGATGTCGTAACCAGCCTCGTTCATCAGCTCGATGATAGTAGCGCCGTCGTCCATGGAGCCGTAGGCAGTACCCTGAATGTGGTCGCCTGCGTCCACCAGCAGGACGGGCTTGCCCTCATCCACATAGCCCTGCTTCATGGCAGCGACAGCGGCATAGGTCAGTTTGGGAGACTTGTTGTCGATGTAGGTGTGGACATCGTTGGTGTACAGGATGGTGACAGCGGCATCCTTGCCCGTCAGGAAACCGGCCGAAGCCTGAGGAACGGCAGCAGCCATGGCGGAGGCAGCGGCGGTGACACCTGCAGCCTTCAGGAAATTGCGGCGAGAAATAAAGTGTTTCACAAAAAGGACCTCCTTTATGTTCCAGACCAATTTTTACGGCACAGTCTCTCTTCCGCTGTGCCGCATTCTTTGTTTTAAGCTTACCACAGAACCGCCGAAAGAGCAAGCATAAAGATGGTCATTCTGCATAATAGTTTTCTTTATGAGTACGACTTTTTATGAAATCTCGCGCAAATCAGCACAAAAGGCCGGGTGCTGTTTCCTGCCTCAGGCATACAGCACCCGGCCTTTTGTTTTGGGCGGTATTGTTCCGTCGTGAATATCGTCTTATCAGATAGCGTTATACTGGCGCAGGAACTTCTCGAGGTCGGTGCCTTCGATCTTCTTCAGCGCCTCCTTCAGGGCGATGCGGCCCATAAGGGGCAGCTCCATGTCCGTGAGCTTCCGGCCGTCCCGCAGCTTCACCGAGGCATCCACCAGCGCCCGGACGTCATAGGTGCTGCCCCAGACCTCCGGCACACCGCGGTCAATGTTCAGCAGCCGGTACACGGCCTCCATGCCGGTGCGCATGGAGTATTCGGTGGTGAAGATGGTGTCCCGGCCGGTCTCGGCGAACTGACCGAGGAAGGCAAAGTTCACCGCATCCTTCGGCACGATGTCGGGGCGGTCGCCCTTCGCGCGGGGCATGAAGAAGGCATCGATATAGGGCATCATGACCGGCACGGTGTTGGCGCTGTGCTCGGCAAGCTCTGCGATGTCCTCCACCGGCACGCCCAGATGGTAGAGCCACTCCATGCAGATCTCCCGGCCGGTGCAGTCCCGCATGGGCTTTTTGACGTAATCGCCGGGCTTATCGCTGAACAGGCCGTACACCCAGACGCAGAGCTGGTCTTTGGGCTGTGAGCGGAACTGCTGCTGCCGGTTCAGGGTCCAGCTCATGAGCCACTTAGAGTCCTTCACTGTGACGATGCCGCCGGTGACGGTGCGGCCGCTGAAGGGGTCACGCTTGCAGATCTTCTGGATATACTGGGGGATCTTCTCATCCAGCGTCGTGATGGTGGCGCTTTCCCAGTTGGTCAGCTCCGGCTGGCTGCAGAACTTTTCCGGGTGGCCGAAGGAGTCGTCCAGCGCGGCAATGCGCTTCCAGAGGTCCCAGCCGTTGCCCGGCTTGATGGTGGGGTCGAAGCCCGTGGCCTTGTTCTGTGCGCCGACGGTGCAGCTCTCCACGCAGCCGCCGTTGGTGATAAAGAGCAGGTCGTCCTCGGTCAAATCAATGGTCTCCACCGCGCCCTTGTGGTCTACCGTGATGCCCGCCGCCTGCTTTTTGCCCGGCTCGAGGCTGAACTGGACGTCCACGACCTTTGTGTCGTAGTAGAACTGGACGCCGTGGTCTTTCAGGTAGGTGACCATGGGCAGGATGATGGACTCGTACTGGTTATACCGGGTGAAGCGGAGGGCCGTGAAGTCGGGCAGACCGCCGATGTGGTGGATATACCGCTTGAGGTAGAGCTTCATCTCGAGGGCGCTGTGCCAGTTCTCGAAAGCGAACATTGTCCGCCAGTAGAGCCAGAAGTTGGAGTTGAGCACCTCATCGTCAAAAAAGTCGGTGATCTTTTTGTCCTCAAGCTGCTCGTCGGGGGTGAAGAAGAGCTTCATGATCTCCATCGCGCCCTTATCCGACAGGCCGAACTTGCCGTCGGTGTGGGCGTCCTCGCCCCGGTTCACGGTAGCGCGGCAGAGGGAATAGTTGGGGTCGGCCTTGTTCAGCCAGTAATACTCATCCAGCACACTGGCTCCCTCCGTTTCCAGCGAAGGGATGGAGCGGAGCAGATCCCACATGACCTCGAAGTGGTTGTCCATCTCACGGCCGCCCCGCATCACATAGCCGACGTCGTACTTGTAGCCGTCGCAGGCACCGCCGGGCAGGGGGTCTTTTTCAAAAACGTGTACCCTCTCCCCCTTCATCTGGCCATCCCGCACCAGATAGCAGGCTGCCGTCAGGGCCGCCAGGCCGCTGCCGATGATATAAGCCGATTTGCGATCCACGCCTTCAGGCTTGCGGGGCCTCGCAAAGGCTTCGTAATTGCCACTGGAATAATACATAGACGTGACCTCCATTTTGTTCTGTACCGGCAGCACGTTCGGCTCCGGTTTGTTTGATTCTGGCATCAGTATACCCCGCCGCTTCCCGCCCTACAACAAACAAAACCGCCCAACTGCCGCAATTTTTGTCATACAGACAGGTTTGCATAGAAAAAATCCGCCCCCGGCGTACCGGAGACGGATAAAAAGTTTTATGATGACTCAGAATGTCAGCCGCATCTGATGCCAGACGACATCGCCGTGGGTGGAGACGGAAACGCCCTCATCCACGAAGCCGAACTGCGCATAAAAGCCGATGAGCCGTTCCTTGCAGGTGAGCACGATGCCCTTGCGCCCGGCGGCTTTCGCGGCGGCGCAGACCTGACGCAGAACACGGGAAGCACAGCCTTCGTGCCGATGGGCCGGGGCGGTGACGACGCTGAATATCATCTGCCACGCACCCTTCGGCGTGTGAAGATGGGGGTCATCGTACATCTCATCGGTGAGGTCGGGCATATCGGTGACGAAGCCATTGACAAAAGCTTTCACCTCGCCGCCCTCGTCCAGCAGCCAGAAACAGTCCGGGTAGACGGCCACACGCCCGGCGATGCTCTGCCGGGATGCCCCCTCAGCGGACGGATAGGACGCAGCTTCGATTTCGGCCAGTGTGTCCACATCCGAAGGCAGTGCATGACGGATGCTCATACTCTCCCCTCCTCAGGCTTTGGCGGCGGGAGCCACTTCAAAGTCGATCTTGCCCAGATTGACGTCGGCGCGGACGATGGTGATCATCATCTTGTCGCCGAGGCTCCAGGTCTTGCCGGAAGCGGGGTCGGTCAGGCGGACGCCCTCGGTCAGGCTGGTGCCGGAGGGAGTCAGGCTGGAGGCAGGCACAAAGCCCTCCACGCCGTTGTCCAGCTCGATGAAGAGGCCGCGCTGGGTCACGCCGGAGATCGTACCCTCGTAGCACTCGCCCAGATGGCGGCGGGCATACTCGGCCTTATAGCAGTCCTCGGCCTTCCGCTCGATCTGCATGGCGATGACCTCACGCTCGCTGGACTGCTTGGAGGCACGCTCTGCGAAATCGGTGTAGCGGAGGATCATGGTCTCCTTCTCGGTACCCTTGAGCATATCGGTCATGATGCGATGGATGGCCAGGTCGGGGTAACGGCGGATGGGGCTGGTGAAGTGGGCGTAATCCTTCAGCACCAGACCGTAGTGGCCCTTGGGCTTCTCTTCGTAGAGAGCCTTGGACATACAGCGGAGCATACCGGTGTTGATGATCTGCTCATAGGGGGTGCCGCGCACACCCTCGAGGATGGCGCTCAGCTCCTTGGGAGTGGGGACGTCCTTGGCGAAGTGGTCATTGATGCCGCAGGCCTGCAGCAGAGCGTGCAGACGCTCCAGCTTTTCGGCGTTGGGCTCTTCATGGACGCGGTAGACGAAGGGGATCTGCTTGACGCGGGCAAAGTGGGCAGCGCACTGGTTGGCCAGCAGCATGAACTCCTCGATCATGCTCTCGCTCTCGCCGGAAGTGCGCTTCTTGACATCGATACAACGGCCATTCTCGTCGAGGATGAGCTTGACTTCGCCGCTCTCGATGTCCATGCAGCCGCGCTCCTTGCGCAGGCGGGCGCGGTGGCCGTACAGCTCCTTCATAGCGGGCAGCTGGTCGATGACGTCGGCATACTTTGCCTTGATCTCGGCGTCGGCAGTACCGGCCAGCAGGGCGTTGATCTCGGAGTAGACACCCTTGACGCGGCTGCGGATGATGGACTTGACAAAGCGGTAATCCGTCAGATTACCCTCCTTGTCCAGACGCATCAGGCAGGAGAAAGCCAGACGCAGCTCGTTCTCGTTCAGGCTGCAGATGCCGTTGGACAGGGCCTTGGGCAGCATCGGAACGACCTGATCTGCATAATAGACGCTGGTTGCGCGGCTGAACGCCTCGTTGTCCAGCTCGGTGCCGGGCTTGACGTAGTTGGAGACGTCGGCGATGTGGACGCCCAGCTCAAAGCCGCCGTCAGAGGTGCGGGTCAGGCTGATGGCATCGTCGATGTCCTTGGTCTCGGCACTGTCGATGGTGAAGATGGGCAGGGCGCGCAGGTCCATGCGGCCCTCGCAGTCCTTCTCAGAGACCTCTGCGCCCTCGAACTTCTTGGCCTCATCCCGCACTTTATCCGGGAAGCGGGTGCGGATGTCCTTTGCGTAAAGCAGAGCCTTGGCGCAGCGCTTGGCCTCGTCGGAGCTGCCGAAGCGCATGGCGACGCCCACGCGGTGGTCTTCCTGACGGTTGCCGCGGTTCAGGATCTCGACGGCTACCTTGTCGCCGTCCTTTGCGCCGCCCTCGCAGTCGCGGGCCAGAGGCATGGTGATGGCCGGGCAGTCGTCCGGCACGAAGCGCAGACGGCCCTCGACCCGGCGCACAGTGCCGACCAGATCGTTTTTCTCGGTCAGGATGGCGAGGATAGCACCCTCGTCGCTGCCCTCCACACGGGGATGCTCGAATTTCTCCACCAGCACGTCGTCGCCGGGCATTGCGCCCTTGGTGAAGCGGCCGGGGATGAAGATGTCGCTGGTGCCGTCCTCCAGCATGACGAAGGCAAAGTTCTTGCCCAGCTTGACCACCTTGCACAGCAGAGCCTTGTCGGCACGGCCGGAGCGGACGGTAAAGAACACGCCCTGACGCTGGCAGACGACAGCCTCTCGCACCAGTTCGTCCAGAGCTTCCATCACCTTGCGGTCTGCGCCGCGCTCGCCGCCGAACTTCTGCTTCAGCTCTTTGACGGTGCAGGGCTGGTTCTGGATGGCATGTTCGATTTTATCGCGCATTGACATAAATTTTCTTTCTCCTTAACTACCATAGCCCGCCCTCCACCGGGGCGCGGCTTCTTCCCTCTTATCTCTTTTATAACAACATATAGACACAAAAACAGCCCCGCTTTCATCACGGGGCTGCGGGCGCATACTCAGGCCAGACGGCTTGCGAACACGCAGGCCAGGATGGCCACCACAAAGAAGATGATACCGGCGATGCGGGTCACCTTTGCCAGCATCTGGTCCGCAGGGGTCAGACGGGCGTTGTTTGCGCCGTAAGCGCTGCCGTTGATGACACCAGCCAGACCCTGACCATGGGTGTGCTGCATCAGGGTGAGGGCAAAGATGACCACCGAGACGACGAGCAGAATGACGCCGCCGACGATTTCAATGACTGCCATGGATGAAAACGCTCCTTTTATTGTTAAATTTGGATAACAAACATACAAATACAAGTATATAATAACATACCTCGGCCAAAAAAGCAAGCAAAAAAGCAAAACCATTCACTCCCCGGCGCTCAGTGCGTCGCACAGGCGGGCAAAGATGGCTGCGCTGGACACTTCCGGCTCTGTCTGGGCGTCCTGCATCACCACGATGGTCCAGCGGGGCTTTTCTGCCGGGTAAAAACCGGCGAACCAGTAGTTTTTCAGCTCTTCGCCATCCCGGAACTGGCCGGTCTGGGCGGTGCCGGTCTTTCCGGCGGCAGTCCCCTCGGAGGGGGCGGCCTGCTGGCCCGTTCCTTCTGCCACGACGCCCGCCAGCAGCTTTTGCAGCTTTTCCGCCGTCTGCTCCGCGAACACCCGCCGGGACGAGCTATGTGCCAGCGGCGTGAGCTCTTCGCCCGTCGTCTCGTCCACGGTACACTCCACGAAAAGCGGGGTGTGGTAGACGCCTCCCGCCGCAATGGTGTTCATCATCCCGGCCACCTGTAAGGGCGTCGCCAGAAGCTTCCCCTGTCCGAAGCAGAAGTTGGCAAACTGCCCCTCGTTTTCGAGTATCTCTGCTTCGGGCAGAACGCCAGAAGCTGACCGGAGGCCGTCTGCAATGTCCTGTCCCTTCCCGAAGCCCAGCGCTGCCGCCATCTTCCGGACACGCTCCGGCCCCAATTCCCGCCCCAGCTCGATAAAGTAGCCGTTGCAGCTCTTTTCCAGAGCGCCGTCCAGCCCCACGAGGCCGTGAGGTACGCTTCCGGCACAGCGGTAGACCTGACCGTTCAGGGCGTCGTAGCCGGGACACTCCCGGATGAAGTCCCCTTCTCCGGCTTCCAGCGCCGCTGCGGCCAGCACCGGTTTGAACACCGAGCCCACCGCATAGGCCGAAAAAGTACGGTTCAGAAGCGGGCTGTCCGGAGCAGTCAGACTCTCGCCCACATTGGCCGCATCAAAACCCGGCAGGCTCACGCAGGCCCGCACCTTGCCGCTGCTTACATCTATAATAAGGATGCACCCGGTGGCCATGCTCTCCGCCGCCACCCCTTCTGCGGCCCTCTGGATGCTGCGGGAGAGGGTCAGCCGCACACCCTGCGGGGCAGAGTCTGCTTTTTCTAAAATCGGCTCACTGCCCCGCTGCAGCCGTCCCTGCGCTGTGACCGCACAGTGCAGTGTATCCCGCTCGCCGGTGTAAAGAACATCGTCCAGCGCAGCCTCAAGGCCCGCTGCGCCGTGGCCCTCGCTGTCCAGGTAGCCGATGAGCTGTTCTGCCAGCGGGGCAGCGGCGTACCGCCGGGGAACGGCATAGCACCGCACGCCCAGTCCACTTACATCCTGCACCACGTCCAGCAGAAAGGGTCGGGAAGTATTCCGCTCCCGGTAAAGCCTGGCCTGCCCGTCGGCGTCCGCATAGGGGTAGAGCCGCGCGTAGCTGCCCTCACCCGGGAAGCAGAGGGCCAGCCAGCTCTGGGAAAGCCCCGTCAGCGGCAGACCGCCGCAGTCGTAAAAGTTTCCCCGCGCCGCAGGCAGGCGGAGGACCGCTTCGCTCTGCGCCGCCGCCCGCACGGCGTACTCCGTGTTCGAGCAGAGCCAGTACAACCTGCAGACCACCGCCGCAAACCCCAGCAGCAGCGCCCCGTACAGCGCAAGCACTCTCCGGCCTGACATAAAAAGCCCCCTTCCCTGCCCGGTAGTATGGGCAGAAAAGAGGGACGGTACACAAAAGAGGCAGAGCCTCCGAAGAAGCTCTGCCTCAGATACTGAAACAGTATGCGCGTTTTGGGAAAGGCTGCGGCTTAGTACATGCCGCCCTTCCAAACCACACTTTTGGAGCCGAATCACGAATATCGGAAAACGTAGACTTTTGTAGAATTATCAAGGCCACAAGCCGATTTTTCCAGATTCTCCGTTTTTGCACGATCCACGCTTTTCTACGCAAATCTACGCCACTTACCGGGTGATTGGCGTAAGTTTTGGCGTAAGTTTCGGCGTAAGCAATTCCGCTTCATGCGTCGAAGATCACAGGTTGCCGGCGATCTGTTCAAAGGCTCTTTCAACCGATTCAAAGCTGCTGTGCGTGTAGACATCCAGCGTCACACTGGCATTAGAGTGTCCCATCAGGTATTGCAGGCTTTTTACATCCAGCCCGGCCTGCTGAACATTGGTGCAGAAGGTGTGTCGCAGCACATGAGGTGTAATGCGCGGAACAGGTTTGCCGTACGCCTTCTCAAACTTTCCCTGCACGCCGCGCATATAGTTTTCCAAGTGCATTGCCACCTTCGGCATTCCGGACTTGTCCAGAAAGAGGAATCCACTGCAACCATCCACCAGCGCTTCCACTTTCGTGGACGCTCTGGCTTTTACTACACGCCGCAACGCTGCACAAACGGTATCTGTCATGGGAACATTGCGGATACCGCTTTTTGTTTTCGGCGGTGTGACAAAGTAGGGCTTTTCAGCCGTCCGGCAAAGCTGCCGCCGGACATGGATACAGTGCCGTTCAAAGTCGATATCTGCTCGTGTCAGGCCATACAACTCACTCACACGCAAGCCGGTTCCCATAAGAATGACGATATCATCATAATAGTTGCCGCCATAGTCTTGAACGAATTGCAGATATTTCTCCTGCTGTTCTCTGGTCAAGGCATTGCGCACATAAGCGTCCTTCGGCACAACGTCCGACAGCTTGAACTTAAATGGATTCTTGCGGATGATGTCATCCTCTACCGCCATCTCAAACGCCGGTCTGACAACGCTTTGCAGGATTCCTATGGTGTTTTGCTTGAAACCGCTGTCATGCAGAAACACGAACCAGCCTTTCGCATCGGACAGTTTTACCGTTTTGATAGCTTTTTGCCCGAAAGGGTCCGCATGAATCCGCTTGACCGCTGTGTTGTACGACCGCAACGAATTTGGCTTCAACCCACGTTTCAGATTCATATAGCGGTCAACCAAATCAGCCACTGTCATCTCTCCGGCAGCATAGTCGATGCCGTCTGCCAGATCGCGCCACAGTTCTTCCTCTTTTTTCCGCAGCTCTGTCAGGGATTTAGCGTAAATACAACGCCGTTTCTTGTGGATATCGGTATAACGATAGTCGTAGGTGCCGTTTGCTCTCTGGCTTTCGCCATCCTTCAAAACACGGCCCTTGCTATCTTTGCGCTTTTCAGACATTTAGAAACTCCTTTCTGTGAAAAGCGCATATAGGGGTTAATTTTAGTATACCATACCGACCATGCGATTTCCACCGATATCGAATAGAAAAGACGTTGCATCATTCTCAAATAGAATACGCCTGCTCGATAAAGCAATCAAACAGACGGCGCTTGATCAAACGCTTGTTGCCCACCCAAAGGACAAATTTGCACTTATCCTCGTTGGTGATCTCACGCAGTTTATTGATGCCAATGCCGGAATAAGCCGCAGCTTCTTCCAGCGTTAAATTGCTCTTTTCCCAAATCGGGACATCCTTCATAGGCATTTTCCTTTCCTTGTAGCTGTGCTGTGTGCCAGCAAGTTTTTCAAGCTTTCTTTCCGATTCATCCAATCAATGCTTTCAGCCGTTCCAGCTTTTCCTGTGCATTCTCTTTCCGGAAGCTGACCCCAATGCAGGAAATCGGAATGCACATTTCCAGCAGGCGGTCATAGATGCGGGCATGAGCAGTATCTTGTGGGTGCCGTATCTCGTCCAGCGTCAGGTTGGTGGTGACGATCAGCGGCTTCCGGCTGCGGTATCGGCTGTCCACGATGTTGTAGATCTGTTCCAGTGCGTATTCGGTGCCACGTTCCATGCCGAAATCGTCAATGATGAGCAGGGGGTAGCGACAGAGATTGTCCACAACATCGTTCCGCCCGGAAAAGCTGCTGTTCAACTCGTTCAGGATTCGGACGAAGTTTGTCATACGCACAAGCACTTCCTGCTCCATCAGAGCGTTTGCAATGCACCCGGCAAGGAAACTCTTGCCGGTGCCTACACCACCCCAGAGAAGAAGCCCAAGGTTCTCTGCGCGCATGGTCTGCCATTGCTCTACATAGCGGTGTGCGTGGTGCATCTGTGGGCTGCGGCCATTGTCGTTTTCAAAGGCCCAGTCCAGCATTGACGGGTCAGAAAATCCCTCTGCTTTCAGCCGCCGCACAAGGTCGTTGTGCTTTTGCTGGCTGATAAGGGTTTCTTGTTTTTCTCTTTCCGTGCGCTGGCAGATGCATTCGATTGGGTGCTTGTTCTTGCCCATCAGGGCAATGCCCTTTGCAAAGAACGCTTCTTTTGGGGTGTGACACTTTCCACAATGAAGCAGGCCGTCCTTGCCATAATAATCATTGGTGTTTTCGGGAATACTGGATAGGAACTGATCCAAAATTTTTTCTATCGTCTTTATAGGTTTTCTCCTTCCTTGAATGTGTAGTCCGGGATGCCCGGCGTCGATTTTCGTTCTGTTTTCTGCCGCTTTGCCCAGATACGCAGGGTGGCGGCGTGGTCGGTGTACTTTTTGCCAGTAGACTGGATATAAGCCGAAAGCTGTTCGATTAGATCATCCAGCCCGGAGAAATCAGCTTTGAGTCGCCTGTACTCCTTTGCTGTTAAAAAGACATTTTGATATTCTCCAAAGGTCAAATGAGCGTCTGTTGTTCTTATCAGGTGGCTATCTTTCAGGTTGCTCTTATTACGTTGGTTAGGTGTGCATTTTTGCGCAATCATACTACTCGTTTCTGCACAGTCATCCTTGGCATTTTTGTATACTGTGACAGCGCAATTTTGCGTAGTGTACGGAACCTTGAGCAGAATGCGGCTGGGCTTGGAAAAGCCGTTGCGGACGCGTTCCACGAGCTGTGCGTTTTCCAATTCGGCAAATGCGCGTGTTATGCTGGAAAGGCTGTATCTCAAATCTTTTGACAGCTTGGAAAGCGGATAGATCACATAAATGTGCCCCTGTGTATCGATCCAGTTATTCTTTTGAGAAAGCGTAGCCCGATCAAGCAGCAGGGTATAGAGCAGTTTTGCCGTGTGGCTCAGGTCTGTATCCAGCAGAAAGCGGGCATAGGGCAGATATTGCGGCAGTGGCATATTGGGTTTCAAGTAATCCGAAATGGAATTCACCTCCATTTTTACATCCGAATTAGTGCTAAACCGTTTGAGAGTTTTGGTTTCCATCGTTGTTCAGACGATCTTTTACCGTCTGAAGATACCGACTGGCTCGGTCGATAAAAATCAGCAGTTTCTCATTGTTCTTCGGTTCAGTAAGAATATCCGGGTATTCACGAAAGCACATTTCCCACCGCCGGACAAAATCCTCCTGCGCTCCCTGAATCTCGCACATCATGGCTTCGCCATCTGCCAAGCGGCGAGGTGAATAGATGCTCTTGACGGCATCCTTGAGATTCTGCTTTTCTTCCTTGTTGAGTCCTTTTTTATGCCCCTGAATGTCTTGCTTGAAGGTCGTTATAAACTCATTGCCCTTTGAAGGCGAAGAATACGAATCCGTGATACTGGAATCCCGTTCACCTTTAGGCTTACGAAGCTCTGCCACAACTTCGGGACGCTTTTCCTTTGGAACCTTTGCAATCGAGGAAATTTCACGGTCGGTTGCCCGGATCTTTCCACTCAGGATTTCTTTCTGCGCTCCGGGTACTGCCTCCTCCGCAGCTTCCACACCTTTTGCAAATTGCTCTGCACGGTAAACATAACTTTCGGATGTTCCATGTTCCGCAGCGACCTTCGATCGTGAACCGTGCTTTGTGCGGTCTGGTTCATTTTGAACCAGACCACTTTCAGATGCCAAAGTATACTGATTGCCGTGAAACGATTTGATTTGCTTTTCCGCTTCTGCCTGCTTTCCGATCAGGAACTTTTTCTGTTCTGGGGTCAGGTTTCGCCGCCCAAGCTGATTTTTACAGATCCATACGAGTGCTTCATAACGGCTGGAAAATTCTTTTTCGATGACTTCAAATGGAATAAATGGATATTTCCGAAGAATTTGATAGCGTGTATGTCCATCCACAATATAGCCGTTCCACGTGATGATCGGATTCAGTACACGTTCTTCTTTTAGGATGTTCATTTCCAGTTGGTGGGTTTCCTCAAACGACGGAGGGTTGATTTGGTTCTGGAACTCCGAATCGATTTTAAGCTGGCTCAGTTTTGTCATAGGCAAACCATCCTTTCTGAAATGAAATAGAATATCATTGTTCTTACGCCGTTCTCTCTGCATGGATTTCCTGCCCCCTTCCGGCGGCGTTTTCCTGCTCACTCTTGCGAGGTCATCACTGGGTATCCCATGCAGACGGTCATGCGGTTTTCAAGGTTCAATGAAGGCTCTGAAATTAGATTAACACATTCATACAAGATTTTTTAGGAGGTCGTACCTCCGGTTTTTGGTTATAAAAAAGCGGAAGTAGCACTTCCGCTTTTCTGCTGCAAACCATTGAAAAAATTGTATCACATCGTAAATTTTATTTTTAGGAACTGGTAGTTCCGGTTTTTAAAAAATACGAAGTAAATTTCAAGGTGAAATCGGAACTACTGGTTCCGGTTTTGCGTATCATCGTAATTTCAAATTTGGAATGCCGCTCTCTCTGCATGGACTTCCTGCCCCCTTCCGGCGGCGTTTTTCGGCTCTCCCACTTGGGGGTCATCGCCGGGTATCCCATGCAGACGGTCATTTGGTTCTCAAGGTTCGATGAAAGCTTGTAGAAAGCATATCACCATGAAGCAGAAATTTTTAGGATGCATTCCTTCCGCTTCTTGGAAAATGCTCTGGATAGAGCATACCATAAAGTCACTCGATTTTTTAGTACCTATTAGTTCCGCTTTTTACCTTCAAAACCGGAAGTAATAGGTCCGGTTTGATGTAATATTTGATGAATCAGCGCTGATTTTTCTGAAACGAATTTTTCTCAAAAAATTTGCTTATTTAGCGACCGTTAAGGTGAGGAACTAGCGCATTCTTGTGCTAATACCTGCTTGCTGCGGATGCAAACTCGAAAATTTTTGTGCAGAAAAATAACCGTCCGCTTCAAGTTGACCTTGAAAACGGACGGTCTGATTTGCAAAATGATTTTCAAATTTGTGAAGCACGTTGAGAGGTTTCATAGCACCCGCAAGCAATGCAGACGTATATACATCTGCTTATTTTGCGTTGCAAAATACTTGTTGGGGACACCCAAACCCTTGAACTGCATCCGGTGGATGCAGGCTGTGCGATTGCATCGCTGATTCGTTCAAACTCATCGCAGCCCTATATTATCGCTCACACTCCCGATCAGGATGTCAAATGCAGAAGCGGCCATCTGCATCTACGCAAACAGCCGCTTCATGATTCATTTTGTACTGGTCACTGCAGTACCTTATTCACCAGCTCTTGATAGCTGTCTACATGGTCGTATGTCACAAGACCATCTGACAATTTTGCGAAGAGCTTCTTGGCGCAGTCGATCTTGGACTTCTCGATTGGGCGCAAGTTCAGGCTTTCCATCGTGCCTTTGGTTTCTGCTACAAAATAGATGTGTTTCACCTTGCCCTCATGGAACACGATTGCCCAGTCCGGGGAGTAGTGTCCAACCGGGGTCGGAATATAGAAGCCTTTCGGCAGTTTTGCATAGATAAAGACTTCCTCTGCACCGTCCAGATTTTCCGCAAACTTCCGTTCCACGCTCTTTTCCGCTGTGCCATCGGTGAAAACGTAATCCTGAATCGCCTTTTGTGCCTTGTAAGCCTTATCCATCGTCAAAGCGTGTTTCTCTGCCGTAAAGATGCTGCTGTCGTAGCTGCCCTCGATGGTATCATAGGTGATATGCTCCACGATCATGGTAGCTTTCTGCTCCTTGACCAGCCGGATCACCTTTGCGATAAATTCTTCCGGGTTGTTCTGGTACATCGCAAAGGTTGTCGGCTTGATGCCCTGCAAAATCCGTGCAACGGTATGCCGGGTCAGCGTTGTGCCCTCTGCAATTTTGCCGATCAGGTCATACGCAACCTGACCTGCGTAGTCATGTTCTAATTTTTTTGTTCTGCTCTTGGCATCGCTGAAGCTGCTGCCTTCTCGCACCATATCGGCACTCAGGACATCTTTCTGCCCGGCATAGGTAACGGTATATTGCAGGCGACTGACGTACAGTTCCCTGTCGATGTATTCGATTGCTTTCCGGATCAGTTCCTCAGAATCAAAATCCACCGTATAGGCGTATTTGTGGTTGATCGTCTGCCAGAGCTTCTGGAACTCTGCCTTTTCAAACCGGTCGTTCAGCGGATTTTCCAGCACTTTCGGCTTGTTGCCATCCTCAAACATAGACTTGAGCATACTGTCATCATAAATTGCCTGCACAAGCGTGTGCACGCCCTCTTCAATGGGCTTCAGCGTTTCCGGCACCGGTGCAAGTGTTCCGGTCTGCACATCGTCCCGGTAGTCCTGCGTGACGTTATCCTGCTCATCCACATAGTTGTTGCGGACAAGGTATTGATAAATCGCCCGTGCCTGATGGTCATCCACCTTGACAGTTTTGCCATCCAGCCTGATGGTCTTGCCGGTAAAATATGCAATGTCTGCCTTGCGTGGGCGGTCATACAGCACTGCTTCGGTCTGCTTTTGCAGTCCGTCTACAAATCCTGCATAGCTCTCGCTGGCAATAACAGTCAGGACGTTGATATCCTGCACCTTATCTCCCAGCACTTCCGCATCCATGCGGTTTCCGTCCTTATTCACGCACAGACGCAGACCACGGCCTACTTCCTGCCGCTTCTGCGTGGTGCTGTCGCTGTGCTTCAGGGTGCAGATTTGGAACACATTCGGGTTATCCCAGCCTTCCCGCAGGGCAGAGTGGGAGAAGATGAACCGGGTCGGCTCTTCAAAGGACAGCAGACGTTCCTTATTTTTCAGGATCAGGTCATAGGCAGAAATGTCATCCGACATATCTGAGCCACGCTTGACCGAACTGTTGACGCTGTGACCTTTCTTGTCGATGCTGAAATAGCCCTTGTGGACATCATGCACATCGGTTGAATCCAGATAGGCTGTATAAGCAGGGTCGAACAGGGTGCGATGCTCATTCAGAACCGAAAGATACTCCTGCTCAAAAATCTTGCCGTACTCGCCCAGCAGCTCGTTTCCGTCTTCATCGTACTGGCGGTATTTTGCCACTTCGTCGATGAAGAACAGCGAAAGTGTCTTGATACCCAGTTTGAAAAGTTCCTGCTCTTTTTCAAAGTGCGAAAGGATCGTTTCATGGATCTGCACCCGGCGCATATCATTTTCGGAAACGTCACCGGTAACATCACCTTTGCGGATGGTATCGCCGTTCGTAAAAGTCACAACACCCGTGATCGGGTCGATTTCCGACACTACGAAGCCCTTGTACTGCTCCATTTCCCCGGATTTATAATAGAGATTATCGCCCACATCCAGCATATGGAACTCTCGCTTCGTGCCGTTCTGGTGGCTGACCTCCATCTCCACTTTTGCCCGTGGCGGATTCTTCGGGGAGATGATGATACTTTCCAGATACAGATACTTGTCCGTACCACGCAGATTTTTGACCTCAAAGCCTTTGACTTCGATTTTCTTGACCAGTCGCTTATTGTAAGCGTCCAGCGCATCCAGAACGTAAATCAGATTATGCTGCTTGGCGTGGGTAGCAGAGTAATTCAGTGTGAAAAGTGGATTGAACTTTTTCAGGGCTTTCTGGGTGGCGGAGTCCTCTTTGCCCATCTTCTGCGGCTCATCCAGAATCAGGATCGGACGGTTGGCGGCAATCACATCAATCGGGCGGCGGGAGCCGAACTCATCCCGCTTGGTGTAGATAATTCTCGCAGCGGCATCACCCTTGCGACCTTCCACGTTCTTGTCCTCGTTCATGGATGCCGCAAACGCCTGCGTGTTGATAATCATGACATTGATGCCGGAATTGCTGGAAAAGGAATCCAACTGATTCAGGTTGCTGCTGTTGTAGATAAAGAACCGTGCCTTTTTGCCGTAGCACTCCATAAAGTGATCGGCAGTGATCTCAAAGGATTTTTTCACGCCTTCACGGATGGCGATACTCGGCACAACAACGATAAATTTGCTCCATCCATACCGTTTGTTCAGCTCAAACATGGTCTTGATGTAAACATAGGTCTTGCCTGTGCCGGTTTCCATCTCAATATCCAGAGAACACCTGCCCAGCGGTGCCACCAACTTGTCCGACTGATGGATGTTTGCTTCTGCTTGCAACGCGCGGATGTTCTGAAGCAGCTCCTGGTCGGTCAGTTGGAGTGCTTCGTTCTTAAAACCGGAATCGTTGATCAAATCCAGCAACTCCACCTGTGTTGCATCGTCCCCATTGGAAACAAGGCTCAACTGCTGCGGCTGTGCAGACAGGTTTCCCATATCCCGCAGGTACGACACGCCTGCATTGTAGGGCTGACCCTGAAAGACCCGTGCCACCGCATCCACAGCATCGGTCTGGTACTGCTGAATCTTAAAACTAAACTTCATCTTTGTGGTTTACCTCCTGCTCCAGCATCAGGAACCGGTCAAAATCGCTCTCATACAGGCGATCCTGAATGACATGATACTTTTCGTATTCGGTTTCTGCATGGAGTTTGGCCTGTTCTGCGCTGATTTTACCGGGACCTGTCAGCAGCTCGTTGCCGTTGAACTCCAGAAAACCATCCAGCCGCTTTGCCCAGTCCTCCATGCTCATGGGGATCTTGCGCTCGGCCTGCAGCTCGGCATAATCCAGATAGAGCGACACGATTCGCTCCAGATAGTTCATTTCCTCTTTGCTCAGGTAGTTTTTGGCTACTGTCACATCCGCTTTCAGGATTTTCCCATCCGGCGCATTTTCCCATGTGGTAAGCCCCATGTGCTCCTTGTTGGCATCGGCACGCTCCACAATCAGTTCTGCCGCCGTGTGGCGATGCACAGCATAGTGCATCTTATTCTGAACCGTCTGGAAGAACAGGCGGGTCGTCTTGGCGTCCTTGTCGTAATCAAACGCTGTTGCGTATAAATCCGTCACTTTCTGATAGAACTTGCGCTCCGACAGGCGAATTTCCCGAATCTGCTGCAACTGCCGCTCGAAATATTCATCCGTAAACATGTGACCTTTTTTCAGGCGGTCAACATCCATTGTCCAGCCCTGAATCGTATGGTCTTTCACGATCTGACCCGCCCATTTGCGGAACTGCACAGCACGCTGATTATTCACCTTAAAGCCGACTGCAATAATCATTTGAAGATTGTAATGATCCTGCTTGCGGCTGATCTGCCGGTCACCTTCGGTTTGAACTGTCAAGTATTTCTTGACAGTTGCCTCCGGAGCGAGTTCCCCATCCGCATAAATGCGCTTGATGTGCTGTGAGATCGTCTGTTTGGACACATCATATAAGGTTGCCATCATCTTCTGCGTCAGCCAGATGTTTTCATCCTCATAGCGCATTTCATAGCTTGCATCGCTCTCACCCGTAGAAGCCACAAAGGTCAAATATTCTGCCGCTGAACTGCGAATAGCAAGTTCTTTTTTCTTCTTCTCGTCCATATCACTGTGCTTTCCTTTTAATATTATGCGCTCGATTATCCGTTCTCATTTAATGAATTTTCACGCAACACGCTTGTCACCAATCGCAAGACTGCGATGCATCTATGAAACAAGTAATCATAATGCTCTATACAACAGATGTCTTTCTTATTAGTTTCATGGTGTCGAATTCTGAAGTCATTTCCGAGTTTTGTAAGCGAAGTAAATTCTTCTTCCACCATTTCTCTATACTCAGCATTATTTTTGCTCACGATATCAATCAGCTTTGTAATTGAGCCTTTTTTATCATATTGCTTATAAAATGTCTTAATGCGTTCAAATGCATCCCAAATTTTTTCCGTTGCCGTGTCTATCCTCGCTTCTTTATAGTACTGAAACGCCTGTTCAACGAGTTTATTAAACTCATGATCATCTATTTGAAAATCCACCAAATCGTATGATAGCGAAGCTTGTTCTGACAGAGCGACTTCTAGTAAATCAACAACTATTTGCGCATTTCTTCGTATAGTACCATTAAAGTGTTGCACTTCTTCTACACAATCGTGTATCGCCGGCACATCCTTACCAAACAATTTTTCCGCACGACTTATATCGTCAAATAACTTGGTCTCAGTGTAATCGTTTTCCAAATCATATTGTAACTCTGCAATAGTTTTCATCACATACCGCTTATTCATTACAACCCCTTCTTAAAAGCCTAACTCTATTACATTTTTGATCCAAGTTTCAATTAGGACATACCTTCTTCGTATGTATCCCACAAAAAAGTAACAAAGGTAATGCTACATCCAACTGCCAACTTTGCATGACGTGTTTCTAATCCCGCAAACGAAGCACTTTTTCCATGACCACTACCATACGGATTACGTATTTCTGCAAGCTTTGTGGAAATCCCTCTTAAATTCCCAAGAACAGCCTTAATGTTTTCTGATACAGGATCGTTTTTCGAAATTGATTCAGGTGTAAGATTCAGAAGGTTCAGGGTTTCACCTGTCAGCTTGCCCATATTCCAGTTCTTATCCCATGCTACGCCTTTATTATCCAGAATCGTTTTACAACAACTTTCAATTAGTTCTTTGGCTTTGCCGATTGCATCTGTCGGATTTTCACTTTGCATTTTTAACATTAACTCAATCTGCTTAGAAAGATATTGGCTTGAGAACTTCTCCTGTAATTCCGTTGCATTTACAGCCAGTGGGGTTGTGTTGTTCAAAACGCGATTCATATATGCACGACATTTCTTGTATAAACGGGCATATTCCGCATTATACTGGCAATAGCTATACTCATCATCGGTTAAGTTCTCAGTATACTCTTGTTCGTAGTTTTCTTCATAATAGCTCAGCAAATCATTCAATAATTTTTCAATGTCACTTGTCGAAGCACTATTCACATATGCAGCCAGAGATTTTCCCTTTGACATATGATATTCGTTACATAATGCAATACCAATACTTTCCATCGTGAATACATCAAAGTCATTCGTAGTGAAATCGAGAACATAGCCACCACGATTGAATAGTTTTAAGAATGTTCCTATCTCAATATTTGTTAGTTTATCCATATCACAGTACCTTCCTTACCGTTTCCGGGCTATACGTTTCAAAAATCTGGTCAAAGTTTGTCGCAACACTGTCGTTTGCCATGGAGCTGTCACGGAAAACAGCATAGTACGGCTTCATCTTAGCAATGGCCTTGACAGTCTCCTCCGTCACATCATGGTCAAAGCAGGCCAGCAAAAAGCCCTCTGCCACGTTGAACACCTTTTTGCCCGCAATCTCTTTCACCTCAATGGGACTGGACAACAGCACACCCAGATCCAGCATCACCTGGAACAGCAAATCTTCCGGGGTACGGTCGGGTTTGACGTTATCTACCAGAGAGAACATATCCTGCTGCTGGGTCTCCTCCGGCGTGTAGTAAACCGGCTTCATGTTGCTTTCATCCAGGCGCAGACAGCGGAAACCAATATCCAAATCAGCCGGGGCAGTCAACCCGGCATCTTCCTTGATTTTTCGGCCAGCCCGACGGATGCGCTCCTTGCCGATTTCGCAGATGTTCTTATAGCCAGCCTTGTACGCTTCGCTCTTCTCGTCCGTCTTTTCCGGCAACTGCACCATAATAAATTTACGGTGTCCCCCGTCCTCGGCGTTCAGTTTCATTACAGCATGGGCAGTAGTAGCGGAACCAGAGAAAAAATCAAGAACCACATCCGACATAGATGTAGCATAGCTAGTAATTGTCTTCAAGAGTTCTACTGGCTTGGAATAGTCAAATACAGCAGCATCAAAAACCTGAGTTATATTTTTCTTTGAATTATCGTTAGAATACTCATTTTCAATAAACTCTAGTGTGGAAATCGCCTTTGTTCTCTCCATATATTCGAGTTGAAAGCCATTTCCTTTTTTGACAATTTTGCAATTCTGGTACGTCTTTGTATAAATTCTAGAATGGCTCTCATAATCTTTGATTACGATAAAACCATTTTTTAGCCCAAACTCAAATAATTCTTTACTCCATCTCCATGCCCAATCTGCACGTGCATGATTTCCCTTTTGGCGTTCAAGATACTTTTCATACGATTGACCAGGGTAAAAAGTTTTTCCTTTAACCGTAATCGGATAATCTAAACTAGCACTATATTGTAGACTATCATAATCCAATGTTTGGTTAAGTTTATATTTTCCACGGGTATCTATAAATTCATCACTAAACTTAAATCCATCATCCGTGTGTGAAGGCAAATAAAGCTTTACTGCGCTACTTTTTGCGTATGATAAAAGATAGTCATGATTTCTTGCTATTGCTTCAGTCGTTTTCCCTGCCTTTTTGGTAACGCGCGGAAAGCAGGCAAGATAATTTTCTTTTCCAAAAACTTCACTACAGACTTTTAATGAATTTTCAATTTCATTATCGTCAATACTAATAAAAATGACACCATCTTCTGCCAGCAAATCTTTTGCCAATTTCAACCGCGGATAAATCATATTGAGCCAATCCGTATGAAAGCGGCCATTGCTTTCGGTGTTGGTCACCATGCGGTTGCCTTCTTCATCATACTGACCGCTATTATCCATATAGTCCGCCGCACTCTGGGCAAAATCGTCCTCATAGACAAAATCATTGCCGGTGTTGTACGGCGGATCAATGTAGATCATCTTGACCTTGCCCAGATATGTTTCCTGCAAGAGCTTCAGCACTTCCAGATTATCGCCCTCGATATAAAGGTTCTCACTGTCAAAGCCGCCGGGTGTGCCATCTTTGCCAAAGCTGTCTGCCACAACCGGGCGCAGCGTTGCCGTAATGGGCGCATTGGCCGCCAACATCGCCTTTTTCTTGTCCGGCCATGTAAACTGGTAGCGCTCTTCCCGACCCTCCACAATGGAATCGGAAAGCTCCTGCCGCAGAACGTCAAAATCAATGGCGTGTTCTACTTTGCCGTCACGTTTTACCTCGGTAATGGCGTTGGGAAACAGCTTGCCGATTAAATCTATGTTGCGCTGTACACCGTCAAGGCTGTGCATTTTAAGGTTGTCCATAACTATAAACTCCTTATTTAGGATAACGATTTCGGATTTCAATTGCTTCTTCTATCAGTTTTTCAATATTATCTTTAATATCTTGATAAACAACCTTACTCGTTACATATGGCGGATCATATGCTTTACATACTGCGCTCATCAGAACGTCATTATCATCAAGTGGAGTACTTCTGTGAGATATATAATTTATTTGTCTATCAATGTAAAAATCATCAAAAGGATTGTGTCCTTTTGATGCCTGCCGTCCCCAATAATCTTCCAGTCCGTGAATGTAAATTCCAACGACTCCTTTTCCAAGTCTCCACGCTTGCTCAATTTCATATTGAACCCACCTGCGTGAAGCTGTATCAGTTCCAATGAGAACAACTATGCAAGAACGCATTCTCATCTCACTGTCAATCCATGCTTTAATCGCCGTATCGCTCTTCAAGCGAACTTTTTCCCAACCATTATCAAAAAATATTTCCTGCCCATCTACAGCCCCTATGTTTCTGACCTGTCCAACACGCCAAATATCTTTGTCAAAATGAAAACTAAAAAAGACTTGTCTCTTTGCCATCTTAAATCACTCCTGCAAATTTCAACGACACAATTATGACTCCAATAATAATAATTGGAACATAAAACATCCAGATGCTTGGGGATTGTAAACATTTAAGCCACGTTGCGTTTGCATCATAAAGTTCCGTATTTGAACATCTTGAATCTAAAGAAAAATCTGGAACGATTTTTTCATTCCGTATCTTTTCGTACAGAATCCGATACTGCTTTTCTAATTTGAGATAGTATGTATCCATCACCAGAAAGCAGATTACTGGAAGGAACGCAATCAATAATATCCATGCGCTCACCTCTGTAAAGGAAATCGCTGCTATCCCTGTCACAATAGTTGCTGCAAATCCTTTGTAAATTGCTGCTGATGTTGACATACGATCAATGACGCCCTGTATCATCTGAAGATGTACGACCTTGTCTTCATGCCTTGTTTTTTCATTTACTTCCAGCTCAGTTTCAGTATCCATTATTTCGTTCCTCAATGATTATTCAGCCAGTCTCTAAGAGGATTTATTGTACGATTTCCTTTTTCGTCTTCAGTCACAACATAATAGCCCCTTTGTACTGGGGTTCTATCTCTATAAAATTCCGTTCCATCATAATAAGCGATATATGGATATATCTGCATATACTCATTTCCTTTATAGGAAGCATCATCATACCCTTTTCGTTTTAACGGTAATATGGCGATATCTTTACTATTAAACTTCTGCGCATCTCCATATCCAAGTTCCCAATTACACCACTTCGATTCAACTGCCAAATCCGTTGCAAGAAGGATGAATTTGTCGCACTGACGAATACGCTCTTTAATTTTTGATGCCGTCACACCAGAAGTCACACTCGGCATAGAAGAATCTTTGCTGTCAATGTAAGCCTTGACATTATAGTTTTTCTCCAAGAAACCAATAAGACCGCTTAAATCCTCAAGGTCTTCATGTTTATGAGAAATAAAAACTGTCGTCATTCCATAAGATTGATAAATACTGGAAACCTCTCTGGATGCCGAATCCAGTCTTATCCCATCTTTATAATTCGAGAATTGACCACTTTCTAAAATTCGCTTCATTTTTATTTTCCTCTTTCCCGTATGTCTTTCATAGCACTCAGTTTTTGTACCAATTCAAACTTCTTCTTCGGTTGCTTTTCCTTCCGGATTTTAGCTTCCAATGTAGCAGTCTGCTTTTCAATTTGTTCCCGTTGCTTTTGCTGTTCAACGCTTTCTTTCAGAGTAGTACCATTTTTGTCAGCCAGAACCTCGCCTGCAATCTGACGGACAAAATTCTCATACACGGCATCCAGCGAAAGCCCATCCAGATGCACCGGCAGGTCGTCTTCGTCCAGCCAATCCGTAGAATAATAGCGGTCAACCTTAAAGGCCGTCTTGCCTGTCGCAGCCTCCTTGTAGCCGATGACAGCACGATACTTGCCCTCGTATTCCAGCAAAAAGAGGATGTGATACGGAATTTCCCGGTCGATCTGGCGCAGCACACTTTCGTCCAGCTCCGGGGCAGACAGCCGCATCTCAAACACCTCGATCTCCGTCACCTGCTCCCCAGCCGCCAGATTCAGGGTGGTGGCAGCAATCTTATTGCGCCAGTAGATGATTTTGATCTGCTCGACAAAGGCCTTCTTCATAGCCGGAGTGACAGCGATGTTCTCATAGAACTTCTGCTTCGGGATGCGTTTATTGAACTCGGTAGATACAGGTAAGCCCAGCACGTTTTTCACCCCTGTGCGTTCATTTTACAACAAGAAAGCAAATCAATTCAAAATCATCCAGTCCGGACACCTGACTGAGCAATGCCGTTGTTCCGCCCGCAGAGAACAGGCTGTCGATGTCGCTTTCTTCTTTGACATCAATGATTGAGTCAATGGCTTCACTCAGCAATTCGGACATTTCTGCCATGTCCTTTCCATCGTCTGTTTCCCTATTGAAGCGTTCATACACCTCTTTGATTGGCTCAGTCTTTCCACGGCACAGCAGCCGGATATCATCCAACATCTTTTTCGGATTCAGATAGTCGCAGATGATCTGTCCGTCCACTCCGATATAAACCATGTAGAACGGATGGATCCGGTTGCGGTTATCCGCATTGACGCTATTATTGATGTTTTTCAGCACGAAGATCACGCCCTCCGGCAGTTCATCCGTAGCTGGAACCACCGCATGAAGTCCACGGGGCTTCTTGTCCAGATCGCCGTTGTGCTTGATGTAATCCAGCAGGTCGAGCCGGAACTCGTTCAGTCCCAGATCCATGATGGAGATGCCGTCCGACATATCCTCGATGTCAACGACCTCTTCCTGCAAGCGTTTCAGCTGTGCCTTGCGGTACTCCAAATCACCCTTTTCTTCGGGGTTGATAAGGTCATCATCTCCGGTAGAGGTCATAACTGTGATTTTCATGCGGGTCTCCACACGGGATTTCAGGTTGATGTAATCGTCCAGCGTCAGATCAGGCCAGAAGTTCACAAGCTGGATGTACTGGTTTCTGCTGCCGATACGGTCGATTCGTCCAAAACGCTGGATAATGCGTACCGGGTTCCAGTGAATGTCATAGTTGATCAGATAATCGCAGTCCTGCAAGTTCTGACCTTCAGAAATGCAGTCTGTCGCAATCAGCACATCAATTTCCGTGGCACTACCGGGCATCAGAACATCCCGGTCTTTGGAAATGGGAGAGAAGCAGGTCAGCACGTTGTTGAGTGTTGCCTTGAAGCCTTTGATCGTGGTACGTCCGTCAATCGAGCCAGTAATTACAGCGGTATTCAGCCCATATTTCTGCTTTACAAACGCACTCACATTGTCAAAGAGGTACTCTGCCGTATCCGAAAATGCAGAGAAAATCAGCACTTTTCTGTTGTCGGCATTGATCGGGTGCTCAATTTTTTCAGACAGCAGCTTGAACAGTTCTTGCAGCTTTGTGTCATGCTGCGGCGTGATATCTGCCACCATAAAGGTCAACAGCTCCAGAATTTCTGCATCTTTCCGAAGCTCCGTACGCCAGCTCTTCCAGTCCATATCCGCAAGGTCGATTTTGACTTTTTTGCCGACGGTGAAAAAGTCAGTGTTTTCATCGTCCATGTCAAAATCGTCTCCGGCCATGTCGTATATATCCAGATCAGCGTGGCCGGAGCGTTCAAACTGGTCAATGGACTGAATCGTACCATCAATCAGTTTCTTGATGCGCATCAGGGTCAGCTGGAACGAATGTACAGAGCTTTCCAGCCGTTTCAGCAGATTGATACTCATCAACCGACAAATACCCTGCTCACGGCCTCTCTGGGTCAGATTTTCTCCCTTATTGTGCGTCAGCTCCTGATATTTCTGGATCTTACTTGCGAAGATGTAGTTGGAGGGCATATAGACGCACAAGCTCAGCTGAATCAGCTGCTCATAAATTTCGTTGTAGTTGATGGCATTATTCAGGTCTGTCAGACATGGCCGAACGGAAATCGGCTTCAACCGCTCTGGGAACTTTCCGATAGCGTTGGTGTTGTAGTACTTCTCGATATGCTTCCGAGAACGTGCGATGGTAACACTGTCCAGCAGCTCGAAGAAGTCGAAATCCAATGTCCGCAGCAGCGCATCCGTGGTTCTCTCTTCTGGTTTCAGTTTGCTCCATGCGTTAAAGGCTTTTTGCGCCTGCTTAAAGATGTCTTCAATGCTCTTTGAGGTGTTCAGCCTTTCATCCAGATATTCGGAGTTTCCCTCATAGGCAAGGGCCAGCTGATTTTTCAAATCCACAAAGCGGTTGTTGACCGGCGTTGCCGAAAGCATCAGCACCTTGGTCTTAACTCCGGCACGGATCACCTTGTCCATCAGCCGCTGGTAACGGTTGTCCTGCGTCTTGCTGTGCGTACCGATGCCGTTGCGGAAGTTGTGCGATTCATCAATGACTACCAGATCGTAGTTGCCCCAGTTCAGGCGATCCAGATCGAGGCCATTCGATTTTCCGCTGCTTCTGGACAGGTCTGTGTGGAACAGGACGTCATAGTTCAGCCGATCCGATGCAATTGGGTTGTTCACATAGTTGTCCTTGTAGGTATTCCAGTTCTCTGCCAGCTTTTTGGGGCACAGCACAAGAACCGACTTGTTTCGATTCTCATAATACTTTACGACAGCCAGTGCGGTAAATGTCTTGCCAAGACCAACACTGTCCGCAAGGATGCAGCCGTTGTACTTTTCCAGCTTATTGATGATGGCAAGCACCGCATCCTTCTGGAAGTCGTACAGCAGGCTCCAGATTTTGCTCTGCTTAAAGCCGGTTGACTCATTCGGCAGTTCGTCTTCTGAGATGTCGTCCAAAAACTCGCTGAACACATGATACAGCGTCATAAAGTAGATGAACTCCGGGGAATTTTCTGCATAAGCCGTGCTGATATTCTCCAGTACTACATCTGTGACATCCTGCATTTTGTCCCGGTCGTTCCACAGGGTATCGAACAACTTCATGTACTGCTGTGCGAACGGAGCCTCCATGCAGTTGACCATGTTGTAGCTGTTATTTCCGCGCTCACAGCCAATATCAACTGTCGTAAATCCACCAATCGGCATATAGGCGGTCTGTGCTGCGCCGGAATCCACAGTCATAAAGCCAGCCATATTTTCACCGGTGGTGTTCGATTTGAACGTAGCCTTTCTTCTGATCCAGTCTGCGCATTCCTTTGCGATGGCTCTCTGGGTCATCTCATTGCGCAGTTTGATTTCAAACTCTGTACCGTAAAGGCTCGTTTCACGAGAAATGCGGGGAATGTAGAACTCCCGCTTCTGCTTTTCAGCCTTTTCTTTCACAAACGTGGGGGATGTAAAGATAAATTCAAACTCGTCTATGGTTTCCAGCTGCTTCTTTAGCTCTTTGTAGGCATACATCGAAAAGCAGGCTGCCGCAATAGACACCCTGCTGCCTTTTTTGATCTCGACCCGTAAATCATCTCGAACGGTATTGGTGATGTTATCCAGAATTTTCATATCATCCACCGGCTTTATGCTTATCCGTATTTTTTATATCCTTGACTATGAAAGCGCTCTTACAAAACTCTATTTCTATTATACCACCCACTTTTTCCCCTGTAAACGAAAAAGCTGACGGTGTGTAGCGTGCAGCATCCATCAGCTTTTCGTGACACAAAAATCGGCACCCGCTTTTCAGCGAGTGCCGATTTTGTTACCCTATAGTGCGCTTTGATTTTTGGCGTAAGTGGCGTAAGTTTGGCGTAAATCCGCTTTTGCGCGCTCCAAAAATCAAGGATTCATGCGGTTTTTAGGCAGTTATTAGTACATGCCGCCCATACCGCCCATGTCACCGCCAGCGGCAGCAGGAGCAGCCGGGGGTTCGGGCAGGTCGGCCACGAGGCTCTCGGTGGTCAGCACCATCTCAGCGACGGATGCTGCGTTCTCCAGAGCGGAGCGGGTGACCTTGGTCGGGTCAACGATGCCGGCGGCGATCATATCCTCGACGTAGACTTCATTCTGAGCGTCGAAGCCGTAGTTGGGCTTGTTGGCAGAGATGATCTTGTCGATGATGACGCTGCCCTCGAGGCCGGCGTTCTTGGCGATCTGGCGCAGAGGAGCTTCCAGAGCCTTCAGGACGATCTTAGCACCGGTGCGCTCGTCGCCTTCCAGCGTATCGCACAGCTCACGGACAGCAGGGATGGCGTTGATGGGAGCAGTGCCGCCGCCAGCAACGACGCCTTCCTGAACAGCAGCCTTGGTTGCGTTCAGAGCATCCTCGATGCGGAGCTTCTTGTCCTTCATCTCGACCTCAGTAGCAGCGCCGACCTTGATGACAGCCACGCCGCCAGCCAGCTTTGCCAGACGCTCCTGCAGCTTCTCGCGGTCGAAGTCGCTGGTAGCGGCCTCGATCTGGTTGCGGATCTGACCGATGCGGGATGCGATAGCGTCCTTGTCGCCAGCGCCGCCCACGATGGTGGTGTTCTCCTTGGTGACCTTGACCTGACGGGCATGACCCAGCATGTCAACGGTAGCGTCCTTCAGCTCATAGCCGAGGTCTGCAGAGACAACCGTGCCGCCGGTCAGGGTAGCAATATCCTGCAGCATCTCCTTGCGGCGGTCGCCAAAGCCGGGAGCCTTGACAGCCACGACGTTCAGGGTGCCGCGCAGGCGGTTGACGATGAGGGTGGACAGAGCCTCGCCCTCGATGTCCTCGGCCACGATGAGCAGCTTCATGCCGTTCTGCATGACCTGCTCCAGCAGAGGAACGAGGTCCTGAATGACGCTGATCTTCTTATCGGTGATGAGGATGGCGGCATTGTCCAGAACAGCCTCCATCTTGTCGGTATCGGTGACCATATAGGGGGTCAGGTAGCCGCGGTCGAACTGCATACCTTCGACGATCTCGTTGTAGGTCTCGGCAGTGGTCTTGTTCTCCTCGATGGTGATGACGCCGTCGGAAGTGACCTTCTCCATCGCCTCGGCGATAAGACGGCCGATCTCGGGGTCGCCTGCAGAGATGGTGCCGACGCGGGCGATGTCGTTGGAGTCCTTGACCTTCTGGCTGTGTGCCTTGATGGTCTCGACGGCCTTAGCGACAGCCTTGGTCATGCCGCGGCGGATGTCCATCGGGTTTGCACCGGCGGTGACATTCTTCATGCCCTCGGTGACCATAGCCTGTGCCAGAACGGTCGCGGTGGTGGTGCCGTCGCCTGCGGCGTCGTTGGTCTTGGTAGCGACCTCACGCACCAGCTGTGCGCCCATGTTCTCGAACTCGTCCTTCAGCTCGATTTCCTTTGCGATGGTCACACCGTCGTTGGTGATGACGGGGGCGCCGAACTTCTTGCTCAGCACCACGTTGCGGCCCTTGGGGCCGAGGGTGATCTTAACAGTATCTGCCAGAGTGTCGATACCGGCACACAGTGCCTTGCGGGCTTCCTCGCCCTGCTTGATCTGCTTAGCCATATTTTATCGCTCCTTCGTAAAAGCTTGATTATCCCAGTGTGAGGGAAAGACGCTTACTCCACGATGGCCAGAATGTCGGCCTGACGCACGATGGTGCATTCTTCGCCGTCCACCTTGACCTCGGTGCCGGAGTACTTGCTGGTGAGCACCTTGTCGCCCACCTTGACAGTCATCTTGACTTCCTTGCCGTCCACGACACCGCCGGGGCCAACGGCCACGACCTGTGCCACCTGGGGCTTCTCTTTAGCGCTGCCGGTCAGGATGAGGCCGCCCTTGGTGGTCTCCTCAACCTCAACAGTCTTGATAACAACACGGTCTGCAAGAGGAATGATCTTCATCGTTCTTGCCCTCCTATTATAAATATAAAAGATAAACTGTTTTATGTCCCGGGGGCTTTGCCCTTCCGGTTGTTTAGCACTCTTTTTCCTTGAGTGCTAAATGTATTGTACTCATCTTGGAGTCAAAAATCAAGGGGTTTTGCAAATTTCTTTGTTAAGTTTTTATGTCCTTTCCATGAGCCATGTTCTTTTTGCCCTCGCCATGTACGAACAATGTACGATCCATCTACCTTTCAGATAACAAAAAACGCACCCGTCATAAGACCAGTGCGTTAAACTATAGGGGGATCATCTCTCTATTTGGGCAATTCCGGTTCACCTTCATATTTTCGCTCCGAAACACAGTGCAGTCAAAACACTTGACTTTGTCAAGTAACAGTGCTATAATGCTTTCCATTCAAAAGCAGAAGGAGTTGACGAAATGGAGCCCTCCACGGTATCTTCCTGCATTCTGACCCTGCACAGAGAGTTTGCCGCTTACACAACCCAGCGGTTACAGGAACTGGGTCTGAGCTTCGGGCTGATATATTTTGTCATTTATGTAGGAAAGCATCCGGATTGTACGCCTTCGGAACTGACCAAAGATCTTCATCTGGATTGGGGCCACTCCCAGCGCAGCCTGAACAAGCTGGCCGAAGACGGCTTTCTGACGAAAGAAAAGAATGGGCGCAGCTACCACCTGAAGCTGACCCAGAGGGGTGAAAACGCCTTTGTGGTCTGTCATCAGGTCTTTATCGACTGGGATGCGCAGAGTCTGGGCGGACTGACAGCGCAGGAGCGGCAGCAGCTGCTGACATTACTGCAAAAAGCAGTGCAAAAGAAAGTGTGCAAATGATGTACGAAACGATCTTGAGTCCGATCCATTATGGTGGGATGCAGCTGAAAAACCGCATCATTTTTGCGCCGACAACATTCGGGCTGTCGGATGAAGAATACCTTGCAAAGATCCGTGCCATTGCACAGGGCGGCTGTGCCATGATCATCGTGGGCGATGTCCCGGTGGGCAAAAGCAAATTTGAAAAATCTCTATTTGACCCCAAAGGCTTTGCATTCTACCAGCAGGTCGTGAAAATCGCCCATGCTGCGGATTGCAAAGTCTGTGCCCAGCTGCACCAGAGCGATTCCAACCTGCTGGCCCTGTTCAAGTACATTCCCGGCGTCCTGCTGAAGAAGATCACTCCGGATCAGCTGCGGGAAAAACTGAACGCCGAAGTCGCTCCTTACATTACAAAGATGTCCAAACGGAAGATCCGGACCATCATCAGCGGGTTTGGAAAAGCGGCGGTGCTGGCAAAACAGGCCGGTTTTGATATGATGCAGGTGCATGGCGACCGGATGTGCGGCAGTTTCAGTTCGGCCATCTTCAACCACCGCACCGACGAATACGGCGGCAGCGCAGAAAACCGCGCCCGTTTTGCGGCGGAAGCGGTCTCGGCTGTCCATGCGGCGGTTCCGGGGATGCCCATTGATTACAAGCTGGCCGTCCGGCAGGAAAACCCGCACTTTGGCAATGCCGGTGTGGTGGAAGAAGAACTGCCGGTGTTCGTTCCGCTGCTGGAGCAGGCGGGTGTGACCAGCTTCCATGTAACGCTTGCAAACCATTCCGCATTGGAAAACACCATCCCGCCCGCCGATCATCCCTATTTCAGCCAGCCGGGATGCTTCCTCAAATTCTGCGATGAGGTGCGGCAGTACACCGAGCTGCCCATCTGTGGTGTCGGTGGTCTGAACGACCCGGATCTTGTGGAGCAGCAGCTCGCCAGCGGACGCATCCAGTGCGCCGCCATGAGCCGCCAGCTTCTGGCAGACCCAGATTGGGTGAACAAGCTGAAAAACGGGCAGGCAAAACAGATCCACCGCTGTCTCCGCTGCAACAAGAAGTGTCTGGGCGGGCTGACGGCACATCAGGGAACTCACTGTGTTTATGATGCTTTGCGAGAAAAAGAAGCCAAAAACGCATAAACCTACCCGACAAAAAATCACGATATACTCAACAAAAAGACATTCACAAAGGAGAAGTTATGAGTTACGCGATCGTATACAGCAGCAAAACAGGCAACACAAAATTATTGGCAGATACGCTGCACGACTGCCTGCCGCAGGAAGGCTGCATTTATTTCGGCATCCCGGATCCTGCCGCCATGGAAGCGGACACCCTTTATGTGGGCTTCTGGACGGACAAGGGAAATGCCGATGAAAGCACTTTGGACTTTTTGAAGCAGCTGCACGGCAAAAACATCTTTCTCTTTGGCACTGCCGGCTTCGGCGGCAGTAAAGAATACTTTGATAAGATCTTGAAAAAGACGGAGCATTCGCTGGACAAGAGCAACACTGTTTTCGGCTGCTATATGTGTCAGGGCAAAATGCCGATGTCCGTACGCCAGCGGTACGAAGAGATGAAAAAGCAGCCGATCCATCTGCCCAATCTGGATGCCATGATCGAGAATTTTGACAAGGCTCTTTCTCACCCGAATGCGGATGATCTGGAGCAGCTGAAACAGGCTGTAAGATAACGGAAAAGGCGGCGGCTTCCCTTGACAAGGAAAGCCGCCGCCTTTGTTGATCATCCGATGAGCCCCTAAAGAAACGTGCAGGGCGCTTCTCATACTTTCATTTTACACGTTGGCACGCTGGGCCATGAACCGCTCATAGGCCGGTTTGGGCAGCAGGACGCGCCCGGCCAGCGGCTTGAGCTGCGCGGTGATGGCGTCGCAGGGAGCGCACTCGCCGTCGGCGGTCGCCACGATAGGGCCGCGTCCGTCTGCCGGGCGCAGGGAGACGCACTTTGCCCGGCGGTAGATGAAGTAGGGCTTTGCCTGTTCCGTCAGCTCACCGTTCCGGAAGTGCCTGCCGCTCTTATACATTCCCAGCAGGCGGGCGATCGTCAGGCGGCTCACCCTGCGGATGATGAAAACGTCCAGCCAGCCGTCGTCGGGCTGAGCCTCGGGGGCTGCATAAAAGCCGCCTCCATAGGTGCGGCCATTGCAGACGGCACACATCAGGCAGTCCACCGTCAGCTCCTCGCCGTCGATGGTAAAGGTCACGTTCCGTCCGATGTGGCCGCAGAGCTGCTTGACGATGGAGAGTGCATAGGCCATCTCGCCGCCGCAGAACGGGATGCGCCGGAACTGCGGGATACCGTAAGCCACCTGTGCATCGAGCCCGGCGGCGCAGATGGTCGCCGAAAGGCCGAGGTCGGTCTGCATCAGATCAATGTCCACCTCGCCGCCCGCCAGCTGGGCGTCGAGGTCATTGAACTCTTCCCGCGTGCCGTAGGTGCGCAGAAAATCGTTGCCGCTGCCAAAGGGCAGACACCCCACCGCCGCGAGGCTGCACCCCTGCGCCCCTGTCAGCGCCTCGTTGAAGGTGCCGTCGCCGCCCGCTGTCCAGATGCGCACCGGCTCACCGTCGGCCTGCGCGGTGTGCGCCGCCTCAGCAGCCAGCTCCCGGGCATGGCCCGCGTACTGGGTCACAACGACCTTCCGTTTTTCCGGCGGGATGCCCGCCCGCTGGGCTGCTGCCTGGATGGCCGGGGCCAGCTCGGCAGTGCAGTCCCGCTTACCGGCGGTGGGATTGAGCAAAAACAGATAGCGCATTCGGCTTCCTCCTCTGGTAGTTCCTGCCCTCTATCATAGCGGAAAACCAGAGCAGATGCAAGAGTTTTTCAGCCGACACCCGCCGTCTGCGTCTCCTGCACCACGATCGTGCCGTCCTCGGCACAGTCTGCCGTCCAGTGCTGTCCGAGGCTCACACTGCCGGAGGCGATCTGGTCGGCGAAGGCCTGCTCCACGGCCCGGTCTACCTGTCGGCGCAGCTCTCGCGCGCCATAGGGCGAATGTGCTTTTGCCGCCAGCGCTGGGCCGACCCGGGCCGTGTGGGTCAGCTGGTAGCCGCTGCGGGCAGCACGCTCTTCCAGCTGGCCCAGCAGCTTTTCGGCGATGGAGCAGAGGCTCTGCTCCTCCAGCGGGCGGAAGACGATGAGCTCATCCAGACGGCCCACCAGCTCCGGTCGGAACCACTTTTTCGCCTCGGCAACAGCGGCCTCCGACTGCTTTTCAAAGGCGGCTTCGCTTCCCGCCCCGAAACCCAGCGGTGCGCTCTGCCCGGCGAGGAATCGTGCGCCGAGGTTGGAGGTCAGCAGGACGATGGTATTGCGGAAATCCGCCTTGCGGCCCATGGAGTCGGTCAGCTGGCCGTCCTCGAGCATCTGCAGGAGCACATTCTGAATATCCGGGTGCGCCTTTTCGATTTCGTCAAAGAGCACCACGCTGTAGGGGCGGCGGCGGACAGCCTCAGTGAGCTGACCGCCCTCGTCGTGGCCCAGATAGCCCGGAGGCGCACCCAGCAGACGCGCCACGGTGTGCTGCTCCTGATACTCCGACATATCGAACTTGAGCAGAGCCTTCTCGCTGCCGAACCAGCTCTCCGCCAGCGCCTTTGCCAGCGCGGTCTTGCCGACACCGGTAGGCCCGAGGAAGAGCATCGCGCCGATCGGCCGGCCCGGCTCCCCCAGCCCGGTGCGGCTGCGCCGGATGGCCCCGGCCACGGCGGCGACAGCCCGGCTCTGGCCCACGACTTCGGCGTTCAGGCGCTCTTCGAGGCGGGCCAGACGTTCCCGCTCCTTTTCGCCCACCCGTTCTGCCGGGACGCCGCTGGCCTGCGCCACCACCCGGGCAATTTCCTTCCGGCTGAGGACGGGGTCTTTCTCCCCTTCCCGTTCGGCCCGGATGCGCACCGCCGCGCAGGCTTCGTCCACGAGGTCGATGGCCTTATCCGGCAGACAGCGCCCCGGTAGATACCGCACTGAAAGCTCCACGGCCTCCCTCAGGGCTTCGTTGGGCAGACGGACGCCGTGATACCGCTCGTAGCGGGGTGCCAGACCTTCCAGTATATCCACAGCCTGCTTCGGCGTAGGCTCTTCGATTTGGACGCGGCCAAATCGGCGCTCGAGGGCGGCGTCCTTCTGGATGTGGGTGCGGAATTCCTGATTCGTCGTCGCGCCGATGAGCTGCAGTTCACCCCGGGCCAGTACCGGCTTTAAGATGCTGGCTGCGTCGATAGCCCCCTCTGCCGCACCTGCGCCGACGATGGTGTGGAACTCATCCACGAAGAGGATGGCGCTGCCGTCCCGGACGAGTTCTTCCAGCAGGTTTTTGAACCGCTCTTCAAAATCGCCGCGGTACTTCGTACCAGCCACGAGGCTGGCCATGTCCAGCGCCAGCAGACGCCGCCCCTGGAGCATCCGGGGCACCTGCTTGTCGGCGATGCGCTGGGCAAGCCCTTCGGCCAGCGCGGTCTTGCCCACGCCCGGTTCGCCCACAAGGCAGGGGTTGTTCTTCTGGCGGCGGCATAAGATCTCTACCATCCGGTCCAGCTCTTTTTCCCGGCAGAACACCGGGTCCAGCTCGCCGTCCGCCGCCCGGCGGGTCAAATCGCGGCAGTATTTGTCGCTGGCCCGGCTGCCCCGCGGCAGCGACGACGCCGAGCGCGGCTGGATCGGCAGGATGAACTGCCCTGAAAGCTGGCGGCACTCCCGCACCGCCTCGGTGAGCTGGACACCCATGGATGCCAGCATGACCCCGGCGGCGCAGTCGGTGTCTTCCAGCATGGCGCAGAGCAGATGCTCCGGCTCGGCCCGGCTCAAGTGGGCGTTCTGCGCCCCGATGATGGCGTAGTCCATCGCCCGGCGCAGGTCCGCCGCCATATCGCCCCGGGCAAGCCTGGTGACCGAACCATCCCGCCCGGCGGACAGCTGACGCCGCACTTCCAGCTCCGAGATGTTCTTCCCGGCCAGAAAGCGGGCCGCCGGGCCGCCGTCCGCTTGCAGCATCGCCCACAGCAGGTGGCCGGTGTCTGCCTTTTTGCAGCCCAGCCCTCCGGCCAGCTCCACCGCCTTATCCAGCAGCTGCCCCGCCTCCCGGGAGAAGCCCTTATACCGTCCTTTGCCGAATGCGTCCCAAATGCTCATTTGCCTGCTCCTATCTTTCAGAAGCTGTTTTCGTAAGCAGGGTGCACCGGATGACGAGAGTTTTTGCTCCGCAGACAAGGCGATTTTCCGCAGCAATCCTGACGGATTGCAAGGGAAAGCAACGCAGTATGCGGACAAAAAGGCCGCGCAGACAGTGTGCAATGCTTATGAAAACGGCTTCTTATATTGCTGTTGCATCAAGAAACAGTATAGCCCCGGCAGGCGAGAAAAAATCAGAGCTTTGTGTCGCACCGGCCCAAAAACGCGCCGAGAGATAAAACAAAAAAGCCATCTGAACGAATCAGATGGCTTTCTGGTTGGGGATGAGAGAATCGAACTCCCACAAGTAGAGTCAGAGTCTACCGCACTACCACTATGCAAATCCCCAATATTCTGTTGTGTTTCGCGGCATTGAGCCGGTCAACGTGTGCTATTATAGCCGCCTTCGAGCGTTTTGTCAAGCAGATTTTTGAAAAAAGTTGTACTTTTTTCTTGCAGACTGCGATTCAGACGTACTTTCGAACAATTCAGAGAAGCCGACGCCTGACCGGGCAGAAGCAATTTCTTCTGTACTCTCTTGTGGCATTTTCTGCACGTTCCGCACCATACAATAAGGTGTACCTGATTTTCTACTTATAAAGGAGGACGCCTTATGCTGCAAACCCCATCCAAGACCACCCAGACTCTGCTTTCGCCCCGCATCCCCCGCGACAACGAGCACGAGCGCTACCACCCCGAGCTGGAAGAAGAGCTGAAAGAGTGCCTGTTCTGCCTGAAGCGGAACGCGATGATGTTCGACCTCGAGGTGGACTCCGACCTCATCGAGCAGCGCATCTACGAGCGGCAGGCGCTTTTGTGCCGCTACCGCTACCTGCTGGCCCGCGCCCGGGAGCTGGGGCTGCATACCATCCTGAAAAAGTATCAGCCGCTGGGATAAAAACCTACCCTCAAAATCTTGACAGAATCCGCACATCGTGTTATCATACATAAAGATAACACTGTATACAGAGAGCTGTATGCGAAACTTTGGAGCTTAGAGAGGTTTTCAACTATGGAACGTATTAAGACTATCGCTACTCGTGACCTGACCAAGAGCGTCGTGACCGGCGGCTGCGGCGAGTGCCAGACTTCTTGCCAGTCTGCCTGCAAGACCTCCTGCGGCGTCGCAAACCAGAAGTGCGAGAACAGCAATAAGTAATCATTGCAGACCCTATGCCGCCTTTGCAGGGCGGCATTTTTTTATGGCAATTATAGATTGGAGAATGAAATGGTACATCAGTATCAACTGAACGGATATAACATCGTGCTGGACAGCTGCAGCGGCTCGGTCCATGTCGTGGACGACGTGGCTTACGACGTCATTGCGATGTACAAAGAGCACTCTGCCGACGAGATCGTGGCCGCCATGCTGGCAAAGTATGCCGACCGCCCCGACGTCACCGAGGCCGACCTGCGCCAGTGCCTCGAGGACGTGGCCTCTCTGGAAGCCGCCGGCAAGCTTTGGGCTCCCGACGTCTACAAAGACATGGCTTTCGACTTCAAGAACCGCCAGACGGTGGTCAAGGCGCTCTGCCTCCACGTCGCCCACACCTGCAACCTCAACTGCTCCTACTGCTTCGCCTCGCAGGGCCGCTATCAGGGCGACCGCGCCCTGATGAGCTTCGAGGTGGGCAAGCGGGCTATGGACTTCCTCATCGAGAACTCCGGCACCCGCCGCAACCTCGAGGTCGATTTCTTCGGCGGCGAGCCTCTGATGAACTTCGACATGGTCAAAAAGCTCGTCGCCTACTGCCGCGAGCAGGAGAAGATCCACAACAAGAACTTCCGCTTCACCATGACCACCAACGGTATGCTCATCGACGACGATGTCATCGACTTCTGCAACAAGGAGTGCCACAATGTCGTGCTGAGCCTCGATGGCCGCAAGGAAGTCCATGACCGCTTCCGCAAGGACTACGCAGGCCACGGCAGCTATGACGCCATCGTGCCGAAGTTCCAGGAGTTCGTGAAAAAGCGCGGCGACAAGAACTATTACATGCGCGGCACCTACACCCACTACAACACCGACTTCACCAACGACATCTTCCACATGGCCGACCTCGGCTTCACGGAGCTGAGCATGGAACCGGTCGTCACCAAGCCCACCGACCCCAGCGCCCTCACCGCCGAGGACCTGCCCATCCTGAAGGAGCAGTACGAGATCCTTGCTAAGGAGATGATAAAGCGCGACCGCGAGGGCCGCGGCTTTACCTTCTACCATTACATGATCGACCTCACCGGCGGCCCCTGCATCTACAAGCGCATCTCCGGCTGCGGCTCCGGCACCGAGTACATGGCCGTCACCCCCTGGGGCGACCTCTACCCCTGCCACCAGTTCGTCGGTGACCCCAAGTACCTGATGGGCGACATCTGGAAGGGCGTCACCAACACCGCCGTGCGGGATGAGTTCAAGCACTGCAACGCCTACGCCCGCCCCGAGTGCAAGGACTGCTGGGCCAAGCTCTACTGCTCTGGCGGCTGTGCAGCCAACGCCTACCACGCCACCGGCAGCATCACCGGCGTCTACGAGTACGGCTGTGAGCTGTTCAAGAAGCGTGTCGAGTGCGCCATCATGATAAAAGTTGCTGAGAACCAGGAGCTGGCAGCTCAGGGCATCGAAGTTCCCATCGAGCTGGGCGGCACCTGCAACGCCTGCGCAGACGGCGAAGCCTGCGAATAAAGCCATGAACACTCCTATCGTCGATTTTGTCCGTCGCTACGCCCAGCAGCGCACCACCCGGATGCATATGCCGGGCCACAAGGGCCGCGGCCCGCTGGGCTGTGAAGAGCTGGACATCACCGAAATTGCGGGCGCAGACGAGCTGTACGAAGCCGAGGGCATCATCGCTCAGAGCGAGGCCAACGCGACGCAGCTCTTCAGCACCGCCCGCACCTATTACAGCACCGAGGGCAGCAGCCAGTGCATCCGGGCCATGCTCCACCTTGCGCTCCAAATGCGGCCCGCAAAGGCAGATCGGCCTGTCCTGCTGGCGGCGCGGAACGCCCACAAGGCCCTGCTCTACGCGGCGGCTCTGCTGGACTTCGACATCCAGTGGCTCTGGCCCGCGCCGGACGCCGCCGGGGCGCTCTGCACCTGCCCTGTGGAGCCGGAAGCTCTTGCCTCTGCGCTGGACGAGCTGTCCGCCGAGGGCCGCACGCCCTTCGGCGTCTACCTCACCAGCCCGGACTATCTGGGCTTTGTGCAGGATGTCGCGGGGCTGTCAGCAGTCTGCCACGCCCACGGCCTGCCCCTTCTGGTGGACAACGCCCACGGCGCCTATCTCCACTTTTTGAAAGAGGGCAGCCGCCACCCCATCCAGCTGGGCGCGGACCTTTGCTGTGACTCGGCTCACAAGACCCTGCCCGTCCTCACGGGCGGTGCCTATCTGCACCTTGGCTCGTCCGTGCAGGCCGACGAGGCCGCGGTGCGCAATGCGCTGGCTCTCTTCGGCTCCACCAGCCCCTCTTATCTCATTTTGCAGTCGCTGGACGCCGCCAACGCGGTTCTGGCCGACAGCTTCCGGGAGAAGCTGGACATCTGCCGCTGGCGGCTGGGGATGCTCTGCCGGGAGCTGGATGCCCTCCGGCCCGGGCTGGCGCTCCCCCTCACCGGGGCGCACCGCGAGCCCCTCAAGCTGACGCTGGACGCCGCCGCGCTGGGGCTTTCCGGCCAGCAGCTGGCGCAGGCTCTGCGGGAGCGGGGTGTGGAGTGCGAGTATGCCGACCCCCGTTACGTCGTGCTGATGCCTTCCGCCGAGAGTTCTGCGGCAGAGTTTGCCTGCCTGCAAACGGCCCTGCACGCCATCTGCGATGAGGCCTCTGCTGCCGATGTCTCCGTTACGGCTGACGATCCTGCCGCTTTCGCGGCATTGGCCGGGGCGCTCGAGGCACAGCCCCGCCGCTTCACCATCCGGGAAGCTGTCCTTGCACCGCAGGAGATGATCCCTGCCGCCGAGGCCGTGGGCCGCATCTGCGCCGCACCGGCGGTCTCCTGCCCGCCTGCCATCCCCATCGTGGTCAGCGGTGAGACGGCCCCGCCGGAGGCCCTCCCCCTCTTTTCCCGCTATGGCATTGAGAAGGTTGCCGTTGTAAAAGAATAAAGTGCAAAAATCATTTTCGTACTCTTCAGCCTCTTTTTTCACTCTATATTCAGAGTCCCCCCTAAGATTCAGCTAAAAGTCCCGCACATTTCTTGACAGACTTCGCATATTCTGGTTTAATAGAATTGGATAAAAGGGAGTAAAGGGCGCTCCACCTTATGGGAGCGCTGCATGGCAGCGTCAACACGGCAGAAATGCCCGATGTCATGTGTTCGCTTGAGACTTTTGTCACAGTAATTGGTGCTGTGGCGGAAGTCTCTTTTTTCGTCATTGCACCGCAGATTTCAAAGGAGGCAATGACATGGATTTCTGGAACGCATTCGCCAGTCTCTTTTCCAATTTCGGGAACCTGACCTGGCAGATGGTGGTGATGTGGGGCATCGGCGCCCTGCTCATCTACCTTGCCATCGCAAAAAAGATGGAGCCGAGCCTGCTTCTCCCCATGGGCTTCGGAGCCATCCTCGTCAACCTGCCCTTATCGGGCGCTATCACGCAGGGCGACACCGTCGGCCCCATCTCGGCTCTGTTTGAGGCCGGAATGTCCAACGAGCTGTTCCCCCTGCTGCTCTTCATCGGCATCGGTGCGATGATAGACTTCGGTCCGCTGCTCGAGAAGCCGTGGCTGATGCTCTTCGGCGCAGCGGCGCAGTTCGGCATCTTCTTCACCCTCTTCCTCGCGGGCTTCTTCTTCGATTTGAAGGACGCCGCTTCCATCGCCGTCATCGGCGCGGCAGACGGCCCCACGGCCATCTTCGTGGCCAACGTCCTGCACTCCCAGTATCTTGGTGCCATCATGGTGGCGGCCTACAGCTACATGGCGCTGGTCCCCATCGTGCAGCCGCCGGTCATCAAACTGCTGACCACCCAGAAGGAACGCCGCATCCGGATGCCCTACCAGAAGGGCAGTGTCAGCCAACTGACCAAGATCTTGTTCCCCATCGTCGTGACCATCATCGCCGGATTCGTGGCTCCGGCCAGTGTAGCACTGGTGGGCTTTCTGATGTTCGGTAACCTGCTGCGGGAGTGCGGTGTGCTGAACACCCTGAGTGAAACGGCGCAGAACATCCTCGCAAACCTCATCACCATCGTGCTGGGCCTGACCGTGGCCGGCCAGATGACCGCTGACAAGTTCGTGCGGCCCGACACTCTGCTCATCCTTGCACTGGGCCTCGTGGCCTTTGTGTTTGACACCGCCGGCGGTGTGCTGTTCGCAAAGCTGGTGAATCTCTTCCTCCCGGAGGGCAAAAAGCTCAACCCCATGATCGGCGCAGCCGGCATCTCTGCCTTCCCCATGAGCGGACGCGTCGTCAACAAGCTGGGCCTCGAGGAGGACAACCAGAATTTCCTGCTGATGTACTCCATCAGTGTCAACGTCTCGGGCCAGATAGCCTCTGTCATCGCCGGCGGACTGCTGCTGACCCTGCTGAGCTAAAGGAGGGACTGATATGCTGCATCTTACTTCGTGGATGACGACTCTGCCCATCATGGTCATCGGGATGGTGAGCATCGTGCTGGTCATCGGCGTCATCGTGCTGGCTGTGATGCTTTTGAACAAGCTGACGAGCCGGAAATAACTGCAAAGGGCTGCTGTACCGTGTTGTACAGCAGCCCTTGTTTTATTGATCAGCCCACGCCTTTCCGATAGCCGCTCTTGGCGTTCTGCCCGGTGTCATCCGGCTCGTCGCAGCCGTCGTAAGGCGCATTCGGGTCGTGAGCCTTTTTCTTTTTGAAGGAAACATTCGATTTTGATGCCGTCGATGTCCAAGATCTGGCCACCCTTCAGGAGGACTTTTTTTGTTGTTGATCCTCAACCGTTGGGGTTGATGATTTTTTCTACCGTCAGCTTTCCGTCTGCATAAGTCATCTCGAGGATGCCGCAGTTGCCGATAAAGCCGGTGATCTCGCCCGCCTTTTCCGGGAATTTAGTCAAAAAGCGCCGGATAGCCATGCCGTGGGAGACGATAAGGATGCACTCCCCTGCCGCGTGTTCGGCAATGCCCTTCACTGCCCCGTATACCCGCTCGGTGAAGGCATCCAGGTCTTCGCCGCCGTACTTCACGAAGTAGTCGCCGTAGGGGTACGTCGGGTTTTCACGGATGGGCGAAGCTTCCTTTATGCCGAGGAAAATTTCCTTGAGGTCTTTGCGGCGGGTATAGGACATCCCGCCTGAGACGAACTCCGCTGTGTCGCAGGCCCGCTCTGACGTGGAGCTGTAGACCGCATCAAAATGGACGTTGTGGGCATCGAACCACGCTTTTGCCGCCTTTGCCTGCCGGATGCCGTTTTCTGTCAGAGGCGAATCACACTGGCCCTGATTGACGTCCATGGTGTTGAAAAGCGTTTCACCGTGACGCATGAGGTAGATTTTTTTCATGAAAGAGTCTCCTCCCCGCTTTTTTACCAGTATAGCACACCGCCTGCATAGACTGCAACAGCCCGCACAAAGCTTCTGTGCGGGCTGTGTTTCGTTACGTTTCCTGTGTATCTGCTTGCCGGTCAGGTGCTCGATGGTGATTTCATAAAACCGGACGGCCTTTGCAATTTCAGCCTCAATCTCCTCTGCACTGGGATAATATTTCGCCGGCGGGGCCGTTTTCTTGTTTTATCTGTTCCAGCAGGTCTTTTTGTCCTCATCGGTGATGGCACGGATGACATGGCAGGGATTGCCGACAGCCACCGAGTTATCGGGGATGTCCTTCACCACGACGCTGCCGCCGCCGATGACCACATTGCTGCCGATGGTCACGCCCGGCATCACCTGCACGCCTGCGCCGATCCAGACATTGTCCCCCACCGTGATAGGGTAGGCATACTCAAACCCGGCGTTGCGGCGCTCGAAGTCGATGGGGTGACCAGCGGTGTGGAAACCGCAGTCCGGCGCAACAAAGACGTTATCGCCAAATTTCACCTTAGCACAATCAAGGATGACCAGGTTGTGGTTGGCGTAGAAATTTTCGCCCAGTTCGATGTTGTAGCCATAATCGCACCAGAACGGCGCAGTGATGTAGAAATTCTCCCCCGTCTTGCCGAGAAGTTTCTTCAAGACCGCTCTCTGGCCCTCTTCGTTCGACGGGCGGAGCTGATTATACTCCCAGCACAACTCCTTGGCTGCGATGCGCTCATCGTGCAGCTCCTTGTTGTAGTTTGCGTCGTACATCTGATGGGCCAGCATCTTTTCTTTTTCGGTCATTTCTTTATCTCCTTCAAAAGCTTGGTATAGGAACACGCCAGACTGCCGCAAAGCACCCCGTACACCGCAGCACCTCGTCGTGGCATCCGTCGCCGTCCGACAGGTCGGAGCGGCAGATAATGCAGTTCCTCAGAACAGGTCGAGCATATTGTCCAGATAGATGGCTTCCCGGACATGCAGCTGGTATTCCGGTTTTGTCATGTAGTAGAGCAGAAATTCCAGTACCAGCGCACTGCCCAGTCCCCGGCCCTCGATCTTGAAGTTGGAAAATCCCATCGGCATATAGACATCCTGAATGTCCCTGATGCCGATAAACCCCGGATTTTCCATCGCCTTCGAGAAGCGGTAGCCTTCCTCCGCACCCGGTGCGGTACAGATGTGTTCGGGGCAGGCTTCGCCGAGATTTTTTCGGCTGACATTCTCATAGCAGCGCTTTCTGTCCCGGCATCCGACCCAGCAGCACTCGTTGCAGAGAAATTCCACCTTGTCTTTCTGCGCCTGCGGCAGACTGTCCAGCTCTCCAAAGGCTTTGTTCAGCCGGAAGTCCGGCACCACATAGCGGAACTCTTCCCGGGCTGTCTCCGCCCGGAGCTGCTGAAACTCTGTCAGCACTTTCGTCGTGGAGGACACGAAATAAAGCTGCGGATAGTGCGTTTTCAGGTAGTCCAGCAGCAGCTCCGAGTGGACGATGACGCCGCTCTGCACCTGGTTTTCTCGCTCAAACAGGGCGCAGAGAGCGTTGCACTTTTTATCCGAAAGATGTTCCTCCCGGAGGAGCGAGTTGCTGAAGGTCAGCCGCGCCGAGATGCCGTATTCCCGCGTCAGGGCAAGGACTTCTTTGGGGTCATGCTCCCCGAAGCCAGCCCGTCCCCCGCCCCAGACGCAGTCGGCCGGTGCGCCATAGATGGAGCCGATGTCGCACCAGTCATAAAAGTATTCTCTGTGCGCCCGAAACAGAGGCAGGAACTCCCGGTACAGCTCGTAGAACTCGAACGATCCGGGCAGATGGTAATAGGCTTTTTCCTGTTTCATGGCGTATCCACCTTCCCGCAAGAGTTTTTTCCTATTATGCCATGAACGCAGTGAAATGGCATAATTGCGCATCCAAAGCCGGTTGCCACGCAGCTCCGCAGGAGCAAGCGGCGAGGCGCTGCGTATAAAACTATAATATCGCGTTAGCGATATTATACCACGTTTTCTCCCATTACAAAAGCCCCCGAAGAGTACAGCTTGATTTGTTCACTATGCCCTTCATCCGGCGGTTGATGTTGTTGGCAAAGCGGCGGACATAAAAGCGCTTGATGAACCGCGACGCCTGCACCAGCAGGGCGACGAGGATATAGGCCAGAACCAGCAGCGCCATTTGGGCCGCTGTTTCGCTGCCGCTCAGGATGTCCGCCAGGCACTGGGCCAGACGGCCCTCGAACCACGGGGTGGCCAGCAGGCCGATGTTATAGATGAGGCCCGACAGGGTCACGAAAGCCAGCGGGAGCCACTCGACCCGGAAATAGGAGAATATCCGGTCCGGGCGGAAGGTCTTCTCATTTTTCATCGGTCGTCTCACCCCCCTGCGGCATTTCGGAAGTGCGGGAAGCCCGCACGGCTCTCGGTCTTGGACGCCGTATAAAGCTTGTTCAGCGAAGCGGCAAAGGCGGCGGCTTCTTCCTCCGTCAGTACACTCGTCAGATACTCGTAAAAAGCGGCCTCAATTCCGGCCTTGGAGGATTTCAGGCTCTCGGCCTTTTCTGTGGGGAAAAGCAGCTGGCTCCGTCGGTCGTTCGGGGCGTCCTCGCGGGTCAGATAACCCTTCCCTTCCAGATTTTTGGTCCGCCGGGCGATAGCCGCCTTGTCTGCATGCAGCAGTTCGGCCAGCTGGGCCTGCGTACAGCCGGGATGGTGGCGCAGCGCATGGATGAGGTCGATCTCCGCTGTGCCGACGCCCTCTTCCCGCATCGTGAGCAGGACGAGCTTTTCAGCCTCCCGCGCGATTTTTGTGATTTTTCGTTCGGTAATATCCATAGACAGCCTCCGGGGCTTATCTCAAGAAGATGTATCTACATCGTTGTATGTACAACCATTATGATACAAAACCACTCTTTGTCAAGAGCGGCAGTGGTTTTATTCATCAAAAAAATGTTCTTCCAGCATCAGGCACAGGCAGTGATAAATGGGCAGATGAAGCTCCTGTATCTGATAGGTCTCCTGCAGCGGCACCCGGATGCAGACGTCGCACAGCGGCAGCAGCGGGCTGTCTGCCCCGCCGGTCAGGCCGACCACTTTCATGCCCAGAGCGCGGGCCGTTACCGCCGCGTACAGGATGTTCTTGCTCTTTCCGCTGGTGGAGATGACCAGCAGCACATCTCCCGCCCTGCCATAGCCATTGACCTGCTGGGCAAAGCACATCAGCGGGGCGCAGTCGTTTGCATATGCCGTCGTGAGAGCCGGATGACCGTCCATAGCGATGGCCGGCAGTGCCTTCTGCAGATGCTGGACAAGGTCCGGCCCCAGTTCCGGGCTTTCCCGGAGAAGCCGTTCCGCCAGTGCCTCATTCAGCCTGCGGGTCTTCTTGAACCCCTTCATCAGCTCGCCCACGATATGCTCCGCATCCGCTGCCGAACCGCCGTTGCCCGCAATGAGGAGCTTGCCGCCCGCCTCGTAGCTGGCCGTGATGATCTGGTAGGCACCGTCGATCTCATCCCGCTGCCCGGCGAGGATGGGATAGCGCTGCAGCAGAAGCTCGAGCTGCTTTTTTGCCCCGTCAGTCTGTTTCATCGTTTCTCTTCTCCTTCTTTTCCACGCAGCACCTGCTCCACGAAGTCGTATAAGGATGGTGCCGTCCTCTCCTGCCCCAGCTCCGGCGGTGTCCCGTCGGCACAGAGCAGCGCCGTCCTGCACCCCGCATTTTTTCCGGCGAGGACGTCATTTTTCCCGTCTCCTACCATCCAGGAGCAGCTCAAGTCGATGTTGAACCGCTGTGCTGCATCCAACAGCATCCCTGGCGCGGGCTTGCGGCAGCTGCAATGGATTTTCAGCTCCGGTCTTTCGCCGGGAAATCCCTTGTCCGGGTGGTGGGGGCAGTAATAAATAGCATCCAGCCACGCACCCTCCCGGCCAAGCAGGGTCTCCATCTTGCAGTGGATGGCTTCCAGCTGCTCTTCCGTCACCTCGCCCCGGGCGATGACCGGCTGATTCGTCACCACGACAGCAAGCCAGCCCAGCTCGTTGATTTTACGGACAGCCTGTGCCACGCCGGGCAGAAGCTCAAACTCGTCGATATTCCGCAGAAAGCCAACGTATCGGTTGATGGTCCCGTCCCGGTCCAGAAAGACGGCTTTCTGCTTCCGGCGCAGATTCCGCGCCGCCGCATGGCCGCTGCGCACATCCTCGCAGACTGCCGCATAGCGCTCCGGCGTTCCCATATCCTTGACGTACTCCGGGCTGTCGTAACAGAGCAGCTGCCCCGTCCCCGCCAGCGGCTTCAATATCTGCCGGTCCAAGTCTACCTTTCCCGCCGGGATGTCCCCTTCCAGCAGCTTCGGGCTGAGGATGTGCAGCCCTGCATTGACCCGGTTGCGGTAATACTGCGGGCGGGCATCCTCCTTGGTCAGCCACTGGGTCACCCGCTGCTCGCTGTCCGCCACGATGAGGCCGCTGTCATAAGGGTGGCCGTTCGGGTGGGTGAACAGGGTGGCCAGCCCGCCATGAACCTTGTGGAACGCCGCAAAGCGCTGCAGATCCACATCGAACATCACGTCTCCGTTCAGCAGCAGAAAATCTTCGTCCAGCCGGTCCCGGATGCGGAACAGCGCGCCCGCATTCCCCAGCGGCTCTTTCTCCACAAAATACTCGATGTGAACGCCGAAGGGCCGGCCCGTCTGCGGCGAGCATCCGCTGCCATCGCCGAAGTACTCCATGATGGCCGGGGCCAGATGCCCCACTGTGATGAGCACATCCGTCACACCCTGCTCCCGCAGGGATCCCAGCTCCCGCTCCAGCACAGGACGCCCGTCAATGGGCAGCATCGGCTTGGGGAGATCCCCTGCCAGCGCGGCGATGCGGGTGCCGCGGCCTCCGGCCATGATAACAGCCTTCATAATGCCGGCTCCTCCTCGGGCGCATAGTAGATGACCCGCGTGCCACCGTTTTCAAAGCGGAACGGGATATAAAGCAGCTCCTGCATGGCCTGGCGCACGGCGGCCTGATGTTCCGGCTCCACGTAAAATACCAGAAATCCACCGCCGCCCGCGCCCAGCAGTTTTCCGCCCAGCGCACCGGCGGCAATGCCTCTGGCGTACAGCGCGTCGATACAGTCGGTAGAGACTGCTGCGCCGGTGCCGCGCTTCAGCTTCCAGGTGTGGTCCAGCAGACGGCCAAATTCGTTCAGGTCTGCCTGCTCGTCGGTCAGGATGGCTTCGGCTTCATCCACGAGCGCCAGCATCTCCTGCAGCCGCGCAAGCTTGTCTGCCCCGTTCCGGCTGTTGTTGAGCTTCTGGATCTCCGCCGAGAAACGGGTAAATCCGGTAAAGAACATCATCAATCTGCCGTTCAGACGCCTTTTGCGCTCCGGCGACAGCAGGACTGGGCGCACTTCGTACCCGTCCGCGCTGAAATCAATGCGGTTGAAGCCGCCGAACGCCGCCGCGATCTGGTCCTGCCAGCCGCCGGCCTCTGCACAGAGCACCCGCTCCAGATAGATGGCCTCCTTGGCCAGTTTTTCCTTGCTGGCATACTGCCCTTTCAGCGCGTAGAATGCGTTCAGCATCCCGACGGCAAATGAGCTGGACGTCCCCAGTCCGGACCGCGCCGGAAGGTCGGCCTCGTAGGTCAGCCGGATATGATGCATATCCAGCATCTTCATTGCGTTCCGGATGGCCGGATGCTCGATCTCTTCCAAGCTGTTCACCCGCTCGGTCTTTGCGTAGGAAAGCTCCGTCGCGTAGGAAAAGAAGGGCGGCAGATGCCGGACGTTGACATAGCAGTATTTGTCGAACGTCGTGGAGAGCACAGCCCCGCCATATTCGCGGAAAAAGCTCTCCATGTCCGTTCCGCCGCCAAAGAAGGACATCCGGAAAGGTGTTTTGGTAATGATCATCTTCTGTCACTCATTTCACATCTGAATTGGAGGCATTCTGCACGATGTCCAGAAATGCCCTGGCGCAGCGCTCCCACGAGAAATCCCTTGCGACTTTCGCCGCGCTCTCTTCCAGCTCCTGCCGGGACGGATACGGTGCCAGCAGCCACTGCGCAATGACGTCGTCATCGTCGCACAGAGCATGGCCCTTCATATCCTTCAGCGTCACCGACGGTCCGATGGCCCGGTAGGCCGCCACCGAGGTGCAGTAATACACAGCTTCCATGATGGCCATGCCGAAGATCTCGCCCTTGTTCATGTTGACGTAGTAGTCCGACATGCAGTAGATTTTCCACATCTCCGGATAGGGTACATTCTCGTACAGGGTCACTTCCTGCTCGAGACCGTTGAAATGTATCTTCTCTTTCAGGGCGTTTTCCAGTGTGCCATTGCCCACGATGATGAGCTTGAAGGGCTTTTTGCCCCGTATCTTCAAAAACAGGTCTATGAGCTCCAGCGGCCGCTTTTCCGGTGAGAGACGGGAGACATTGCACAGCACGACATCTTCCGGTGCATAGCCATGCTCCCGGCGGAGAGCATCCCGGTCCACACTGCGGAAGTCCTGCTTCAGCACCGAGGTATCCAAGCCCACCGGGGCCACCGTGATACGCTCCACCCCCAGCGCTTCCAACTCCGCCTTTGCTGCGCTCGTCTTGGCCAGAACAGGGTTATTTTTATAGATGCGCAGCGTCCCGGTCTCGAACAGTATGTTCATCAGCCGTCCTTTCGGCCCATCATTCAGGCTGTGTGCCGTGCCGATGTAGGGTACGAATGCCGCCCCGTGTCTTTTGCACCAGCGGTAGATGTGGGGCAGAAAAAGCTGCTGGTCGCCAAAGCAGAACAATGCCTTCGTCTCTGCATCCAGCGCGGAGACGGGCATCCAGCCGTGGGCTCCCAGATGCCGCATAGGCAGATACCACACCACCAGCCCCGGCACCACGACGACCTTTTCTTCCTCTTCTGAAGGGTCGATGCCCTTATAGATAGTCAGCTCGTGGCCCATGGCAGCCAGCGCACGGCCCAGGCCGACCTCCTGACTGTTGTAGTAGCCGCGCCGCCCGAAGCCGTTTATCATCGTACACAGGATTCCCAGTTTCATTGCTGCTCCTTCCTGTACTTCCATGCCAGACAGAATATCTGCATATCGTCCACAAAATAGCGGCGGAACAGCCGCTTCGGTTCCTTCACAAAACGGTAGAACCATTCCAGTCCATTCTCGCTGAACACCTTCGGGGCGCGCTTGACATTGCCCGCCAGAAAATCCACCGTGGCACCGGCGCAGAGCGTGACGCCCGATGCACAGTCGCGGTAATGTTCGCTGACCCATTTTTCCTGCTTGGGGCAGCCAAAACAGGCCAGCAGGATGTCGGGCTTCACCTTTTGCAGCGTCTCCCGGATGTATGCCACTTCCTCCGGCTTTTTTTCAAATCCCATGCTGGGCGAGAGCGCACCCACCACCACCAGCCCCGGGTAACGGGCCTTGATATTCTCTGCGGCCTTGTGGGCTGCGTCTTCTTTTCCGCCCAGCACAAAGACCGAGCGGCCCTCTTTTGCCGCACATTCCAGCAACGTCGGCACGAGGTCAGAGCCGGATACCTTCATTTTCAGAGGCCGGCCATACAGCTTTGCAAGCCAGATGAGCGGCTGCCCGTCCACCAGCGTCAGGTCGGCGTCGTTCGTTATTTTTCGCAGCACGGTGTCCTGTTCCATCTTCACCACGACGTCAACATTCACTTCCACCACATAGGCCGGAGTCTGCTGCCGTATCTTCTGCAGCAAAAACTCCACCGCCTCTTTCAGCGTGACATTGTTGACGTAGGTGTTCAGCAACTTTGTTTTTTCCATCGTTCGTTCAGCCTTTATCGTTTAATTTGATGAACCTTCGGCCCAGACTCTTCCAGAGCTGCGGCGGCAGTAAAATCAGAACAACTATCGGCAGCAGCACAGTCGCTGCGGTCAGCGCCTTGAACATCAGGGTTCCCCAGCTGCCTGCCGCCGGCAGAATGCGGCGCAGCATCTCTGCCGCAGCAAATCCCGCTGCCAGCGAAGCTCCATTGCACACCAGTGTCGGATAGAATGTGTGCAGCGGCAGATGCAGACAGTGAGCCGCATACAGCGGTGCATCCACGAAATGTACTACGCTGATCACCAACGTCGTCAGAAGCACTGCATACGCGCCTACCGATGTATACCGCAGCAGAATGTACATGGACAGCACATTGGCCGTTCCCATCAGGATGGTGACGCAGCAGGGCAGCCGCAGCTTCTGGGTCAGCGTGTAAACATAATACAGCGGCTGGACCGCGCCGGTGGCAATATCGCTAAGCAGCACGATGAGCCCGGCCCGGAACAGAAAGTCCGTGTTCTGGCCCGGGAGCCAGAGCGCCATAAAATCATGGCCGCACACAAAAAAGCCCATCACGACCAGGTTGCAGAACCCTCCGGTACATCGCATGGAAATCTTGAGCAGCCCGGTCAGCTCTTCCATTTTATCTTCCGCGTACAACCGCAGGCACCGGGGCCGAAACACCGTACTGATCTTCATGATCATGCCGCTCACGATGGTCTCCAGACTTTTTGCCACTGAGATCTGTCCCATGACCGTAGCGTTCAGCATCAGGTTGGTGATGAGCAGGTCCAGACCACTGTTCAGCAGATTGCCCAGATTGTTCAGGGCCGTCCAGCTGCCGGTAGAGAGCACCTCCCACACCGCATGAGGCGAAAAATCCTTTACATGGAACTGCAGCTCCGGGGTCAGCTTATGGCAGAGCCTCAAGTTGCCCGCCAGCAGAAGCAGCGCACCCACCGCCGCGGCCAGCCCCACATACCACACATGGGGCTGCAGCAGCAGGCACAGCGCCAGAAGCAGCCCGGCCTGCAGCAAATAGGCCGCACTCTGCAGCTTTTCCGCCAGGTCGATGCGCTCCGAGATAAACGCAGCAGCATCGAACGCCGTGCGCAGCAACGTGAGCAGATACCGCATCAGCACGATAAAAAACAGCAGTTTCACATCTGCCGTCAGCTCCTGCGGAATCTGCAGCATCCGGTCCAGCCGGACGATTGCCACCGTACCTCCCGCCAGCAGGACACACGCTAAGATCAGGTCTGCTAAAATCGTTGAAGAAAAATAGCGGTTGGCCTTCTCCAGCTTTTTCTGGTAGTACGCCATCGCGATGAACCGTCCGGCAAAGGCGTTCAGGCCTACCGCCAGAATATCCACATAGCTGATAAATGTGTTCGCCAGCGCCACGAAGCCGTACGCCTCCACGCCGATGTTATTGGTCACATACGGTGTGATGAGAAAATTCATGAGGTAATTGATGCACAACGATAGCAGTGACCAGAACATATTCAGCGCAATCACGCGCCGGGAGCGTTTCATCTCTGTTTTCGTTGCCATGCGTTCCGGTATCCCTCCGCCAGACATTCCGCCGAATGTTTCCAGTTATATTTTTCCTCTACCAGCTGTCGGATATGTGACTGTGTGCCGGTATATGTTTCCTCCGTCCAGTCTGCGGCCCGGAGGATGGCATCTTTCAGTGCGTCCGGCTCTTCGGGCGGGAACAGCAGGCCCGTGCAGCCCCCGTCCGTCTCTTCCTCAAAGGCCGGGATGCTGCTGGCCAGCACCGGCTTGCTGTAGCTGTAGGCCATCAGGAGAGCACCGCTGCCGTAGATTTCCCGATACGGGAACAGGCAGAAGTCCGCCTCCTGATACAGTGCATCCAGCGCTTCGTCCGGCACATGGCCCAGCTGCAAGGTGACACAGCCTTCCAGCCCCTTCTCCCGGATGAGCGCCGCGTAATCCGTGGCATCCAGCTTGGGGAACTGCTGCCCGGCAACGGTCACATGGACCCGGCTGCGTTGTGTTTCCGTCATGCGGGCCAGAGCTTCCAGCAGAATATCCACACCCTTATAGCGGCGCAGGACGCCGAACTGTAAAAACTCCGTTTTTTCCGTATGGAGCTGATGTTCTTTCGGGCTGATCTGGGTGTAACTGCCGTGAGGCGTCACACAGATTTTTTCCGGCGGCAGATGGTACTCGTCCATCAACAGCTGGCGGCAGTATAAGTTATGGACCACCAGAAGGTCGCAGACACGGTAAAAATCGCCGTACAGTCTGCGATCCCGGGGCGACGCCTCATGGGGCAGCAGATTGTGTACCGTATGTACCAGGATCCCACAGTGACGCTTCAGCTTACAGTAAAGAGGTATCTCATACCGGGCATCTTTGAACCCCTGCACGTGCAGGACATCATAGTGTCCGGTGCAGATCTCAGCGGCCAATGCCAGCAGCCCTCCACCGTAACGCATCAGGGCCTCTGCCCATCCCTTTCCGCCAGCATACAGCTTATCCTTCCACTGCACACCTTCCAGTGGCCGGGGCGCGCCTTTGCGGCAGAAAATCGTGATCTGTTCCTCTGTGCGCAGCGCCCGGCACAATTCCAGCGTATACACACTGCCGGGCAGGAAATGCTCTACCATCAGGACTTTCATTCCATCCTCCTGCCAAACAGCCAGAACACACCATAGCCCAGCACAGCCCCCAGCGCGTTGGTCAGGATGTCGTTCACGTCACACTGACCCACCGCCAATACCAGCTGTGTCGTCTCTATCATCGTGGAGAGAGCCGCCCCGCCCAGCAGCGCCCACCAGACAGAGCGCAGACTGCGGTGCAGCAGGGGCAACAGGACACCCAGCGGCACAAAGAGGGCCGCATTCTGCAGTAGATGCCGCAAGACATCCGTATCCTGCATTTTCAGCGCACGAAACAGCTCCAGCTCCATGATGACGGAGGTGTTGTGCTGCCCCTGACGGGACAGCAGAGTCACAAACAGCACCACCAGCAGATAGGTCATCAGCAGAGCCAGGATCGTCTTGTTCATCTCACGCACATGGCCCAGCAAAAACCAGACCATCCCGCAGAGCATGACCACCGCTGTCAGGATGAGCAGAGCAAACAGCACCATGCCGCTGTTCTGCATCGTCTGCACCAGCACCATCACCACACTCCCCAGACAGAGGAACAAAAATGCCACCACGGCCACCAGTGCCGGGACTGCGCGGGGATTGCGGTTGCGGCGCAGCAGCGCCGTCAGTACTGCCGCAAAACCGCCGAGCAAAAAAAGCCCAATCAAGATGAGCTGTATCCCGCTGTGTGTACTCATGTAGCTTCCTTCTCCAATCTTGCTCTGCGTCGGCTCACAGGCCGGGGCTTGTTGCTCCCGACTCCCATCGCCAAAAATAGAAACACCATCTGGTATTCATAGGTGGACATGGAGCGTTCCGTCCAGCCCATGACCATGAACCAGAGCATATATGCCGCGCAGAAAATATAATTTTGACGTTCCAGCTTCCGCATCTGCCGAAACGAGGCCAAGAGCGCAATAAAATACGATGCCAAGCCGAACAGACCCACATTGAGCCAGTATTCCAGCAGCACATTGTGCGCACCTGTGGTCATCGTACCCATAAAGGAGTTGCTGCGGAACGCTGTGTGCAGCAGCGCCACCGCCTGCCGGTCACGCCAGAACATACCAAACCCGTATCCTGTAAAGGTGTGGCTGTTTGTCATGACCAGAATGATCTGCCGCCACAGCGGTGTGCGGCCGGTAAGGGTCGCATCCTTACCGATAGCGCTCAGCAGCGGCTCCATCAGCGGCAGGATGGTCAGCGCCGCGATCAGGAACCCCACACTGCCGACCACATAGACCAGCCCCAGCGGCAGCCGCCACTCCGGGTCGTTCCGCCCCTCCACGAACAGCAGATAGGCCGCCGGGATAGCCACACAGAACAGCGCTCCCTTTGCGTTGCACAAAAACAGCATCATCCCCTGCACCACGAACAGCATCAGCTCCCAGCGCTGGGGGATCTCCCGCCGTGCGCGCTGCAGTTTGAACCACGCTATCTGGAACAGGATGCCAACGGAAAGCTCCGCTGCCTCGTTGTTCTTGGTGCGCAGAAATCCGATAAAGTCGTGTTCTCCCTGTTCTTGGGAAAAGATCGTCCCCGGGAAGAGTACACAGTATAACAGCGTCAGCACCACGAACACCATCTGCGCTGTGCAGATGAGCCGCAGGATGTCTTCGCCGTCGTAGCGGTCCGCCATCCAGAGCGCGAACAGGATGGTCACGGTAAATCGGACACAGGTGATGATCTGCTCCGACGGGTATCTCGTCACGAACATCGAGTCCGCAAAAAAGACGACAGCCATATAGTAGACCGCTGTATAGCGCTGTTTGAGGTCCAACAGCTTTATACTCATCACGCCGTCTCTCCCGCTCGAGAACAGCATCAAAACCAGCTGCAGGCCGAACGTGCCATATTCCAGCAGAGTGCTGCTGCTCCCGCCCAGCAGACGGGTGTACCGTCCCGGGAAGCCCATGCTGACCAGCAGGATGAGCACCACCGCTGAATCGATGAGCTTTTCTCTTCGCTCAATGCTTCGGTTTCGAGCGGCCGAAGCCGAGGCGCTTGTGTCCCCTGCGCTCCGGGGCCGCATGGGCGGCTCTCCCTGTGCGTTCGACCGCGGCGCTTCGTGGCGCGGGCTTCGGTTCGGGTTCTGGCTCAGATTCGGGTTCGATGGCAGTTCCTGCCTCATCAACTGGCTCTTCTGTAAGTCCCGGCTGGACTGCGGGCTGTTCCTCATATGCCGGGGCGGGGTCTGCTCTATGCTGCTCCGGTTCGGGGACAGGCTGCTGTTCCGGTATCGTTCCATTGCTGCCTGCCTCCTTTTCCTCGGCCTGCTTCCAGCTTCCGTCTTTGCCCATGCGGAGCAATTCCCACATGGCCTCATTGTCGCTCAGGCCGCCCTTTGTCTGGTACAGGTCGTCTGTCAGTTCGTCCAGCACGCTCTGGCTCCCTGCACCGGACGGCTTCCAGTCAGCGGCCTTCTCCTGACCGTCCGCCGGGCGAAGCAGATCTTCCGGCAGTGAGCCGCCAGTTTCTTTTTCGTCCGTATTTTCGTTCTTTTTCGATGCGTTCGAAACTGCAGTGCGCTCCGGATAGAACTGGAAGGTCCCCAGAGACTGCGTCTCGTTGACCACACAGCCCAGCACACGCACACCGGATTTATCCAGCTTTTCAATGGCATCCTGCAGAGCGGGCAGCGGCGTCGCATCGTAGCGCACCACAAACAGCACATTGTTCGCCAGTTTGTTCAGGCGCAGCACGTCCGAGGAACGACCCACCGACGAAGCGTCGATGACCACGTACTCGTAGGGCTCCATGATTTTTTCCAGAAGCTCGAACAGCGTACCATCCAGAGGCACGGCGTTGCGCTCCAGTACCATCGGCAGCAGGTCCAGAAAGCCCGTCAGCGAAACGATGGCCTCCTGTGCAGCAGACTCGCCCTTATACAGAGCATTCAGAGTCCGGCTGTAATCCACGCTCCGCAGAAACATTCCGCCCAGACTCGGGGCGCGGGTGTTCAGGTCCAGCAGCAGAGTGCGCTTTTCCATATCCGAAAGCTGCAGAGCCAGGTTCGCCGCCACCGTGCTCTTGCCCTCGCCGTCCTCGGCAGAGGTCACATAGAACCGGTGCTGCTTTTCCTTCGTGCCGAAGCGATTGGTCAGGATATATGCCGCCGAGGCAAAGTTCTGCACAGCTTCGGCATCCGAGCGGTGCTTTTCGCTCAGGAGCTGGGTATTCTTCTGGAAATAGCCGTCGTCCTTCGGGACATTGCCCAGCGTTTCCAGACCCAGAACATCCTCCACGTCTTTCAGGTTCACCAGAGTGGGCCGCATAAGCAGCTCCAGAACTGCCATGCCCACACCGGCCATCAGGCCCAGCAGGCTGAAGATGATCCAGAGGCTGGCATAGCTGCCGCCACCCATCAGGTACTTTGCCTCCGGGGCGTCGATGACCGCCACCGAGCCCACCATCAGCGTCTCCGGCAGGATCGTCCTGCTGGCGTCCAGAATGGCGTTCATCAGCCGGATGCCGGCGTCCGCATTGTTCCAGCTCAGAGTGAGCTGAAGGACCTGTGTCTCGTTGTACCGGCTCACCTCCAGATTCTGGTAAACATCCTTCGTCGAGACCGACACAAGGCCTGTGCTGTCAAGAGCCGCCTGCAATACACGGTTGCTCTTCATCACAAAACTTGCCGCGTCTACCATATCCTCCGCCAGATGGAAGTCGTTGGTGCTCAGGTAGGAGGAGTTGTTGGTAAAGGCTCCCGTCGATGATTGGGAGGTGATGGCAATGGAACAGCTGATCTCATAGCTGGTGTAGTTGCCCTGCAGATAGGAGACACCGCTGAGCGCGAATCCGCAGATGAATCCCAGCAGGCCCAGCGCCAAAATCATCTTCCAGCGCTTGAAGGCCGCATACAGCAGGTCTCCTACACGGAGCTGAACATTGTTCATCGTTTCTCACCACCCTTTATGACTCTTTTTTGTTCGAATCTTCTTCGTTCTTTTCTTCTTTCTGGGTCTCTGCTGCCTTCCGCGCCTTGCGGCGGGCCAGCACGCCCCACAGGAATACCAGCAGCCAGATGACGCCTGCCGCGATGACAGCCAGCACAGCCAGCGCGATGGCACTGCGCAGCGTGAATACCGGCACGTTCCAGTTCTGTTGTCTTGCCGTATCCTGTACGGTAAAGTTATATTTCTTTGCGTTTTCTGCATTCGGCTCACCGCGCACGACATAGTAGCTGCCCTCGGTCAGGTCGGTGAACATCTCGCCGGAACCGTTGGTCGTCCAGGTCTGGATGAGCTGGTCCTGAGCGTTGTACAGCGAGAGCTGTTCGTCTGCCGTGTCACTGCGCAGGACCATATCCACTGCGTGGATGGACACCCGCAGCATCCGGTTAGTGATGGACAGCGCTGCCGTGCTGAGGCCGTCGATACGGCCATCTGCCGCCACCGTCATGGTGTAGTCCGTATTGTCCAGGCGGTAGTTCTCCAGCGTCTGCTGCTCACGGATGTGATAGGTCGTGCTCTTGTCCAGGTCGGTCAGCAGCACATTGCCTGCGGCATCGGTCGTCACGGTCTGAGTGATGCCAGTGCGCTCGTTGCTCACAGCAAAGGTCACACCTTCCAGCCCGGTGGAGTTCAGTTCATCGGTGACGCTCAATGCGATTTTGGTCTTCTCTGCGTCGATCTCATGCAGCTCCGGATCCTCGCCGTTCTTCTTCTCCACCTCGACATTCAAATCTTCCTGCATGGTGGTGTAGTAGTTCGGTGCGGTCTGCTGCTGCACGGTGTAATTGCCCAGATACAGCTCCTTGCTCTCGCCGTAGCCGTTCTCATCGCAGACGATGGTATCTGCATACTGGCCCTGCGTATAGCGCACCGTGCCGTCCTTGGTCACGATGTCCTCAGCCGCGATGACGCGGAATGTACCGCCGCCCACAGGCAGCTGCGTCTCGGCGTCGTTCATTTGGATACGGATGATGTTTTTGCAGGGCGACAGCCGGATCTGCACCACATAGGGGTCGGGCCAGTCGTACATCCGGTTCACATCATAATAGGTGTCCCCCGCCGCATCGTAGCCCTCCGGCTCGGTCAGCTCGTGGAAATAGTAACTGCCCTGCCAGATCTTTTCCGGCAGATAAAAGACGCCCTCCTCGGTCGTCTCATAGTCGCGGTAGTTGATTTTTTCCGGATAATAGGTATTCAGGGTCTGCAGGCTTCCGTTCTGCAGATGGGTCGTATCGGTGCGGTACAGCTCGAAGGTAACGCCCGCTTCCGGGATGCGCCGCTCCGTCTCATCATCGACCACTTCTACGAACACGGCGGTCTTAATGCCGTCCTCGCCGTAGCCGCCTCCACCGCCGGTCTGGATGATCTGCTGGTCGAACTGACCGTTGCCGTCTCCATCACCGTCGCCGATGCCGCCGTCATAGTACCAGCCGCCGGGGTCGTTATTGTTCCAGCCGGTGCCGCTGGACGAAGGCCCTTCGCTGGAAACGGAGGACGCCTCCTCATAACCGGTGTAGTCGCTCAGAAGATAGAGACCCAGCAGCGCAATGATGAGCACCAGCACAAACACAAGGCCGCTCATCATATCGGTGGCCGGCTGCCAGAAGTTGTACTCCTCATTCGGTTTCTGTCTGTGTCTTTTCATCCTGCGTGCCCCACTTTCAGAATCTTGGCGAACTCATCCACCGACAGCGGTCGGGAGAAGAAATAGCCCTGTCCCTCGGTGCAGCCTGCCTTGCGCAGCACATTGAGCTGCTCTGCGCTCTCGATGCCCTCTGCCAGCAGGTTCAGCCGGAGCGTCCGGGCCTGCACAAAGATACCGGGCAGTGCGTTCGTCCGGTTCTGCATCTCGGCGCTGCACAGGTCGAGCTTGAGCACGTCGGTGCCGATGTCGCCCAGAGCACTCAGCTCCATATAATTTCCGTCAAAGCCGTCCAGCACGACCCGGAAGCCCATCTGCTGCAGCTGAGCCACTGTCTCGCTCAGAACGTCGTGCGTTTCCAGATAGGCAGTTCTCGAAATATCAATGTCCAGATATTTCGGCGGGATACGATATTTCTTCAGCATTCCCGAGAAGAATTCTGCCACATCAATGGCCAGAATATCAGTCTTGGTCACGTTGACCGTAATAGGCATTGGACGGACACCCTCGTCGATCCACACCCGGATGGTCTTGCACACTTCCTCCCAGATATACTGGTCCAGCTTCGTGATATAGCCGTTGCTTTCCAGTACCGGGATGAACACTGCGGGCGAAACGACGCCCAGTACCGGGTGGTTCCAGCGCACCAGCGCCTCGGCACCGATGACCTTGCGGGTGTTCAGCTCATACCGCGGCTGCAGGAAGAAGGTGAACTCGTTCTTGCGCAGGCCGTCCAGGATCTGCGGCATCAGTACGCGCTCGTTGCCGCCATTTCCTCTCATGGCTTCGCCGGTCAGAGCGCCATTGCCCGTGTTCTTGGGCAGACGGTCCAGCAGTTCCAGGATCTGCCGCACCTCGCGGCGGCTGCTGTAGCGGGCCTGCTCGTCCGTGGTGGGGATGACCGTCTTGTGGAACTCTTCGAGGAACAGTCCCGTCTCGCGGTTCATGATGTTCCTCAATACATTATTTATAATATTAAACAGGATAGACAGGATAACGCCTGCGATGGAGGTATAGAATGCCGTATCGATACCGGCCAGAATGGACTGCACGCTGCCCAGAGCAGCCTCCACCGTGACGAAGCTGATGTTCCGCAGGCCCAGCAGCAGACCCACGAAGGTACCCAGAATGCCGAGGCCCGTCAGGGTGCCGGGGATCTGGGCGATGACGCCTCGCCATGTGTACAGCGCAAGGACATCCTCGTTGAGGACCTCATCGATGTCGCTGACGATCTGCCCCGTCTCCCGCTGGTGCTGCACTTTCTCGCGGTACTCGCCAAACAGCTTGTCCAGCCGCTTCTGCTGGAAGAAGCGCTCGATCCGCAGCGCCGCGACCCACGCCGAGCTGCCTTCGGTCCCGGATGCCTTGCGGATGCCGTTCTGTCCGTTCAGCAGTCCGCCCGTAAACGAGATCGTCGGCAAAAGGCCATAGATGCACCCCGCCAGTGTGATCATACACATAAAGCCGACGATGACCATGGAAAGCAGGTCCGGAGAATACGCTGTGAGCACAATACCGCTCACAAGCAGCACTGCCACAGACAGGTAGGAAAACAGCCTCATACTTCCATCCTTTCTCACCATTGAAAACACAAATTGAAAGCGCAAAAAGAAAAAGGCTGCAATAGTATCTTCCCCAAAAATAAGGGAAAATCCTTTTGCAGCCGAACCACCTTTTGGTTTTATAAAACAACTTCCAGAAGGCTTCAAACTTTGCGTCCTTGACTCACATCAAGTTTGCCCAGATAATTCAATTATATTAAAGGAGCAAAGTACCCTTACGATTACAAAAGACGCACTACTCACCTTATTCTAGTGCTTATGATACCATTCTTAAAGTTCAAAGTCAATACAAAATCTCTTTTGGCAGACTTACTAGCAATTCAACTTTTTAATGCAACAGCAACAGCGTTGCATTGCATATCGCAAATATGCTGTTATCATGTTGTGTTATTTTCTTGACTTGCGATAGATTCGGTACTATTTGGTTTCTATTCTACCACGCTTTTCTCTGCCGAAAAGATGCCGGAACGCAAAAAGCCCCCGGAGAGCCTTGGGCAGCTCTCCGGGGGCAAGTTCTATGCACCGGTGTTCCTCACACCGATGCACAGGCATTATTCAATTTCAATGAGGTTGGGATTGACCGGCAGAGCCTTCTGCTGCTGAGGTGCAGGCAGCATGATGTGCAGGATGCCATCCTCAAACTTTGCGTGGATGTCCTCCTTCTTCATGGTGTCACCCACATAGAAGCTGCGGGCGCAGGTACCGGAGAAAGTCTCGCGGCGCAGGTAGCGGCCCTCTTTATCCTTCTCGTCATTGGAGTGGCTGCGGACGGCCTGAATGGTCAGGTAGCCGTCGTTCAGCTCCATCTGAACGTCTTCCTTCTTGCAGCCGGGCAGATCAACAGCAACGTCATAGCTGCCGTCGGCGGTCTGCTTCACATCGGTCTTCATCATGTTTGCACCGCGCTTGCCGAAGGTCTCACGCTCTTCACGGTTCATCGCACGCTCCAACGCGCCATCGTTCCAGAACGGGTCAAAGAAATCATCGAACAGGTTTTCATGAAAAATAGTCGGCATAAACATAAATCATTCCTCCAATCCCGGCGTTCGGGTCGGGCAAAAAATTTATGAGATGTGCATCAGGAGCGGAGTCTTCCCGGGAGCCTTGCGGCTCCCTCATGCCCCTCTCTCCTGAGCACGGCTTAGTTATAGCACATGTTTTTAGCACTGTCAAGCATAGAGTGCTAAAATTCACAAAAGAATAATACTTTGATAAAATCTCATGCAATCTTTTCAAAAATCAGTCGTATCATCGTCTTCATTCAGCAAAAGCGCCAGGCACACAGTCAGCATAGCGGTCCGGCCAGAGAAACTCATTATAATAGCGATAGCTCTGCTCCCCTGTCATATAGACCACCACTTTCTATAAGCAGAAAACGATTCTGAACCCTCTCTCCCCGTTCATACTGTATAGAAGAACGGTTTTGGAGGTGTTCCGTATGCTGTTGACCCTGCTGCAATTTTTCGCGTCCAAATTCCTCGTGCTTGCGCTCCATCTGGAAGCGGGCAGTTTCCCCCGCCCGCTGAGTCCACAGGAAGAGATCAGGGCCTTCGCCGATCTGCGGGCCGGTGATTCATCCGCCCGGGAAAAGCTCATCCGCCACAATCTGCGCTTAGTGGCGCACATCGCAAAGAAATACTATGCTCTCCCCTCTGAGCAGGACGATTTGATTTCCATCGGCACCATTGGCCTGATGAAAGCCGTAGACACCTTCGACTCCACCCGCCGGGCGCGCTTCTCCACTTATGCCAGCCGGTGCATCGAAAATGCTATCCTCTCCCCAGCGCACTTTGGGATGGAAAAGAGAATCCACCTCTTTCACGCAATGACGCATCTACGTCAAAATGGATTTTTTGGAGCCGAGAGAGTGGTTCCTTTTTTCTGCTTCAGAGGGTGTCATGTGAGGGTTGTGGTCTAACCCCTCTATACATCTTGCAGGTAACTTTGGCAGGCCCCCGCACCACCGTAGAGACGCAGGCGTTCTACCGTATGTACCGCTCTTACGCCGACATCCCGAACCCATGGGACCGTCTGCGTTGGTGCCGCTATGGTCTTGACTTGCTGCAAAAAGAGGTTGCCGCCATGGTGGGCATGGAGGAATGGCTCTATCAGGATCTGGAAAGCGGCAATTTCCGCCGGAGCTTCTCCCCGGAGATTGCGGACAAGCTCGCCGCCCTTTACGGCATCCCGGTGGAGGACGTTCTGAACGACTACACCCTGTTTCTGCACCGGGGCGGCGGAGCCTTCCTCCGCAGATACCGGGAGGCAAAAGGCTGGAATCGCCAGCAGCTTGCCGACCACGCAAAGGTCAGCCGGACAAGCATCCGCTGCTGGGAAAACGGACAAAAGACCATCAGTCAGAAGTGCTTTTGCCATCTGGTGGAAAACCTTGGTTCCGATTTTCCATCTATGCTTCGCATGTGAGGTATGGTAATTTTTCTCCGGCCAAACGAAAAAGCTCGTCTGCAAGCCACGATATGTGGCAGCGCAGACGGGCTTTCGTTATGGAATCATTCTGTTTCAATTATTCTGATATTCGCTCTGACTTACATGGCGTTCCGTAAAACACGCAGTCGTTCTTCAAACGTTGCTTTCCATGCCGGATGCTCGGAGAATACGGTATGCTCCACCTGACAGACTTGGTTCAGTCCAATGTTCCGCACCGCTTCCACTGCAGCATCTTTTTGGCTCAGATGGCGTTTTCCCACGGTCAGACAGTTTGCGCCTTCTGGCGTGTCGTACTGCTGAAACGCCCGGTTGAAGTCCATCAGGTCGTGCAGACGGATGGGCTGATTGGTTTCGTTGTCTACCAGCAGACCCCAATTTTCCCAATGACGGTCGGTATTGCCCACCAGATAATCCAGAATGTTCATCATATAGTAGCTGGGAGCATCCAACTCTAAGATCTTATCCAGCGTGTTCCAATCATGGTTCGTGCAGTAGACGTCATAGGCTGCATAGGTCACAAGACTGTATCGCTGAGATGTCATGATTTTGCTGATAGAAACCGGCTCATTTTCAAACATCCCCTGCTCATACAGTACCTGATGGCAGTCAAAGCACCGGCAGATTTTGCTTGCCAGCACTTCACGTTCCACCGCTTCCCTGCCACCATCCTTGTAAAGATAGAAGCCATCCTCTTTTCGCACCCACGCCTTGGGGTACACGCCACCCGTAGACAGGTCATTTGCCAGAAGATGGGCGTTTGTCACCGTCATTTGGTGCCCCCGCAGCGCAATATCCACAAGCGCATTGCTTAAGGAGTGTGCGAAAAGGTTGATATCCTCGAATCGAATCTTCTCGTTTTCTTCTTTCACCCAGAACACATCCAGCAAAGACAGACAATGGTAGGATAATGCAATCTGTGCTCGTTCCCTGTCCGTAACACTCTGAGATGCACCGATACTGTTCAGGATTTCCTTGGCGTAGGTGCGATCCAACGTCAACATCCGGGAGGCGCACCAATAGTAAAAGTTCGTTACATTATTGATGCGCTCGTCAAAATCATCCGATTCCACCAGAACCAGATCATAGGGCATGAAATCCTCGAGGCAGACCCTGCATTCCCCTGTCGTGCTGAGTTGTGCCACACAGCTTTCCCGGTGCATGATCTCGTAAAACATGGTTTTCATCCCTCCCTGCGTTCTGTGTCTTGCTCTGTATTTATATTACCTTCTTTTTTCACGGGACGCAAGAGCTTTTACTTTTCAAAAAACTTTTTCTGCTGCTCCATCAGGACGGTTTCGATACGCTCTTTCAGCAAAAAGCGAAACTGTTTTGCGTGTTATGCAATGCCATAGGATACCATATTGGCCGCCAATAATCAACCGTTTTGTTGTGTCGGCAGCATTTCAAACCACTTATGTAACACAAAAAGCCCCACGCTCAACACTGCCTCTGAATCTGACTATCTCTGGTCGGAGCAGAAAAGCATATGTTGAGCGTGGGGCTTTGTTTATCGGCTCGGCTGCCAGCCGGGCTTTTGGTGTTCTTTGGGTTTGTAAGTTCCTTTGGTAGTATCGATCACCGCCTGCAGCAATTCGAGCTTCTGCCATGTGGGGCAGTTCAGACGGTCGATTTTTTCGATCACATAGTTGGCGTGGGCGGTTGCGACCCGTTTTCCGAGTTCGTCCCATCCCTCTTTCGTTTTGGGGTAATGTACCACCACTTCAATGGGGGCACTCTTTCGCATGGCTCACTCACCTCCGATTACATCGCTATCACCTCATTTTTACGGGTTACTGGTTGTCCGCTATTCGCTGCGGTTTCCGCTCAGAACATTCAGAGCCAGACTGACCAGCAAAGCCATATCAATGCGGAGCATTTCAGCCTTGCTGGCATAGCCCATAAAGCGTTCGATGCGGGATTTATCGATCGTGAAGATCTGCTCCAGAAGAATCATGGACGGTTCTTCAAAGGCCGGGTTGGAATCCACCAGCACATGGGTGGGCTGGTTTTTCTTCTTTTCCGTCCAGGTGGTAACAGTTGCAACGATCAGTGTAGGCGAATGACGGTTTCCAATGTTGTTCTGCAGAACTACCACAGGGCGTTTTCCGCCCTGTTCCGAGCCGATATGCGGCTCCATGTCTGCATAATAGATGTCCCCTCGGAGATATCTCCAATTGTTCGGTAACATAAAAATCAACCTCCTTTTTATGTAAGAAACAGCCGCCGCAGACGGATACCACGACGACTGTTGTTCAGGAGGTAAAACGAAACTGTCAGTTTTTCAGCGGCAGACTCATCTCACGGCTGGCACCGTTATAGATGCGGAGAATCTGCCGCATGTGGCGGTTTGCAGAACTGCCGGTGTCTTTCTGTGCCAGCTGCGTGATGGTTTTCGGATGTGTCCTTGCCAGCTGCTGCACCAGGCGCTCCCGGCTGTACTCGCCCTCGTATACGGAGATGAAGCGGGCCACACCCCGGATCACACCGGCAAGGTAGGAATCCACATTGCCCTTCCACGCCTCGTTGATGATGTGAAGCATCTCGACGTAGCGCTCACAGCCATACTGCTTGTACAGTTCGTATGCCGTTTCGATGCAGTAGATTTTCCAGGGTGCCCGGATGCCGTCATAACGGGCATCCACCGAGGCCTGCAGTCGGGCCTTGTCTTCTTCGGACAAGTGCCGTTTATGACCCTGTATGCTCTGAAGAAAACTTGGTGGCGCATTGCTGGTCGGCTCGATTTCCTCTTCCGGCGGGGACTCGGTGATCGGTTCCTGTACCGACATTTCCGGCTGTTCTGCCTGCGACACCGTGTTGTTTTCCGTTGCCGTCGGCTTTTTCTTCTGCGGTGCAGGCTTTGGCTTCGGTGGTGGCCTGTTCGGCTTCAGGCGTTCGAGGACCGTATCATCACGGTCACTCTTTTTCTTCTTGAGTTCCTCAAGAATTGCCGGGCGCTCTTCCTTTGGAATTGAAGCAAGCGCTACGATCTGTTCATCTGTCGCCTTGATATGCCCGGTCAGGATCTCTTCCTGCGCACCGGGCACCGCTTCTTCCGCAGCATCAATGCCTCGTGAATACTTTTCAGCACGTCGTACCGTCGCAGACCCAACACTATGTCCTACGGCGATTCGTTCGCAAGCTGGATTTCTTCCACTTCAAACTTGATAAAACCGTGCTTTTTCAGGATGCGGTAGCGGGTGTGCCCATCCAGAATGTAGCCATTCCATGTGATGATGGGATTCAGAAGACGACCCTCGGCAATGATGTTCTGCTCAAGCTGCTGTTCTTCCTCAAACTGCAGCGGCGGAATTTTGCTTTGGAACTCCGGGTCAATTTTAAGCTGGCTCAGTTTCACGTCGGTTCTCCTTTCCGGTCATTTTCGATTTACAGACAATGGGCTGAACGTAGTAGTCAAACCCATATCGTGTCTGGCAATACGTGCAGACATCCTTGACGAGCTGCCTGGGGTCGGCTCTGCGGAGATGGACGCCCTTTGCGTCCAAAAATGCCCCTCGGCAGACGGCGCACAAAGTTGTCAGGGTGGATTCATCCACCTTTTTTGTGGTCTTGCGGTTCATTTGCGTACTCCTTTTCGCTGATATATAAAAACGCCGTCCGTGGTTACCCTCGAACGGCGTTTGGAAAAGGTTTTGTATGGTTTCTCTTAATTTGCCCCCGGCACCCCTGAGAAAGGGAAACATTCAGGCGGTGGATTTGCACCACTCCATTGGCCTCTCGGCCACCCCGTCTTCTTTATGACCGGGCCTCGAATTACGGAAGTATCATTGTCTGGAAGTACCTGAAGCTGCATATTCAATTTTCAAGGTTCGTCGGCTCCGTTTTCCGCTCCCTCTCGGGCCCGGTCCGTTTCCGTGACATAATTGTATCGTACTTTCGAAGAAAAGTTTATGGACTCGTAGTCCAAGTCACCCACCCTCTTAGCCCATATATTGTATACAACAGTCCCAAAAAGCAAAAAAATCCCGCCTGAAAAGCAAAACCTTCGCTTTGCCCTCAGACGGGATGTCTTTCGACACGACTGTTAGCTAAATCAACCAATAAAGGCCTCCGAATCTCTTTCTTATTAGGAAAAGATTCGGAGGCCTCTGTTTTACGATTTTTTCGGAATAGCGGCTTTCACCAACAGCATCATGGGACGGCGCAGTTCATCCTTCATGCCGTAAACACTCAGCATCTCTGCAGAGGTTCGTTGTCATATTCGCTGGTATGGAGTGGTTTCACTGGCTGCATTGAGCTTCTAATGGCATCCAAAATGGTCCGATCCGCCGGGAGCCACGGAACGGAATCAAAATCCTCCTTCGTCAGCCACCGTGCAGCTTCCGCTTCTTTCAGAACAAGATTGCCGGAAACCACTTCACACCAGAAGCAGTCCATGGAAAGATGAAACGCCGGATAATCATACTCGATTGTCCCAACTAGATTCCCCACGGCGATTTCCGTGTCCAGTTCTTCTTCGATTTCCCGCTTCAGAGCCTGCTGCGGGGTTTCGCCCGGCTCGATTTTGCCGCCCGGAAACTCCCACTGGCCTTTATAGTCGCCATAACCGCGGGCAGTAGCGTAGATTTTGCGCTTTTCCTGCATGGAGTCGCAGATCACAGCGGCCACAACACGAATCGTTTTCATAACGTTCTCCTTTTGGATTCATTATAATGGCCGACCGTCAGAAGTCCCAACGACACGATAGAACACCCTGTTTCCTGCTTTTCTTGCAGTAAGCAGCCCCATCTCATGGAATTTCATCACAAACGTCCGAATGGTTGCATACGCAGCGTTTCGGAAATCCTTTTCCAGCTGCTTTGTGGTAAACTCCTCTGCACCATAAGCAGACAGAACATACTCCCAGAGCAGCCGTTCTTTTTCTGTGATTTTTCCTTCCGCAAGAGCAGTTTGATATACCTCAAGATCAGTTTTCGGCGGGACTGCATCCACCTGCAGGCGGTTATAGACCTCATTGCAGAAGTAGAACAGAAAGGGAGTCACATCCGTATAGCCGGAAATCAGAGCATTTCTCTCCACGCGTTCGTAGGCTTTGTAATATGCGTCCTTGTTTTCAGCGATGTATCGGGAAAACGGCGTGAACAGTGCCGCAGGATAGCCCTGCTGAACAAGATACCAGAGGTGGAATAGCCGTGCAGTGCGTCCATTCCCGTCAAAATAGGGGTGGTAGTATGCAAAAGCAAAGTGCAGAATGGCAGCCTTATGCAGCTCATTGATGCCGTCATTGGCATTCGCAAAATCGACAAGACATTTCATGGCACTGGGAAGCCGCTCTGCCGGAAGTCCCGGTCTGGGTTCTTCACCGCCCACAATAAAAACCTCGCCATGCCGATAAAAGTGGTTTGGCAGTAATCGATCTTCATCCGGGAAATAATCCCCTGTGCTGATCTGATATAGGTGATGCAGATTCTCCTCGGTGATCCTATTCTGACGATTCGCGATAAACTCCAGTCCGCGCTTCATACCATAGATGCGGGCTTCTTGTTCATCACGAGGGGCATAACCATCGAGGATATAACGGATACTGCTGCGGGTCGAGCGGATACTTTCAATTTGAAAAGTCGCATAAATTTCCTCGGTCATCGCCGACAAACCGAAGTTTTGTCCACTGACAGGGACAGAGAGCAACTGCTTCATACCATTTGTTGAAATTTGCGCGAGGTTCGGCAGGTAAAACAGCTTATTTCCAGAAAAATCAGTCAACGGCAGAGGCTGCGCAAAGTTTTGCCGCAGCAATTCGGCAAATTCTTTGACGCTGACAGTCGAGTACTTGTATTCCATCCGATTGAGTTCAAACAAATGCTTATCTGAAAGCATTTTGGCAAACTGTGCCCCATCCATTCTGTCCACCTCGCAGTTGATACTTATTGATACTATATAGTATCAATATACCAATTCTTTATAAAAAGTCAACCGAAACAGGCCGAACCAACTTTTTTTCCATACTCCCCGTCAAAATTCCCGTGGTTCCGTCACGAATCACATCTCCATCGGCTTATTCCCCACTTCGTCCAGATACGCATTCAAAAATTCCGCTGCAAGGCTGTTGGGACGGATTTCGGGCAATAATTCACAATGCCCTCTTCTTCCAGTTCTTTTTCAATCAATGCCGTACCGCATTCAAAGCAATGCTTCTGAATCATTTTTACACTCCAAACACTGTTTTCGTCAGCCGGATACCTGCTGCCGTTTTCATCGTATGTTCCATAAAGGTTCGGATTGCCTGCTGGTCGTACCCGCTTTCGGACGCATTGACGATATAATCTGCCTCAATCAGAATCTGATAGTCAATGCCGTTGATCTGCGCCGGACTATGGTGGTGCCATACCAGATAGGCCACCCGGTCGATCTGTTCTGCTGTCATGCCGGTATCCGCCAAGAACTCCCGCACCAGCGGGGCCCCCTCCTGCTCCTGATATTTACCATTGGTGTTGCCGTACTTTTTGCGGCAGAGCGGGCAGGCGATATCGTGGGTGATGGCCGCCACCTCCAGAATAAACTGCGTGTCTGCGTCCAGCCCCTCCAGCTCACCAATGGTTTTGGCATAGGTCCACACGCAGCTCAGGTGCGTGATGTCATGGATATTCCCTTCGGAAAAGGCGATCATCTTTTCCATGATCTGTGCAATGGTCATCATTTGTTTTCACTCCCGTTTTTAATACTTAAATGTTCACCTTGATAAACGCGAATTTTACAGGGTATGAATGATATGAGAAGCAAGTTCTGCATTTTCTTTGTCTACAAAAATCTCTGTAATATACTGAGGCTTTATTCCAAAAGTCCCGATTTGTGCTCGCATCCGTGTTGCGTCAAAAACACTTCGCTGATTCACATCTTTGGTTTTGCAATAGCATTTGATTCCAGCCGCTGTCAAAGCATCTGTAATACGGTGGCAATAGGTTGAATCCGAAACCGTTGCTACCTGTGACTTGAAGAATCGTTCCAGCATGGTGAACCTCCTATGCAAAAAAGTTGGACGATGAGTACTTGATGAACCAACGTAGCAAATTCCGATTTATCAAATAAGAATTTCCGTCAATTTTTCTCTTGATGCGGCTCGCTTCTAAGAGTAGGAACGAACTGTTCTGTTGCCGGAGACGGACCATTCAGGTCGGTCTCCGGCAGTATTTTTGTTATCGCGTATTAAAAAACAGCCGGAACGACTTTCTGCTGCGCTACATCGATGATGCCGTATGTATTCAGTCTGAGTTTGGGAATGACCGGAAGGCTGACGAAGGCGAGGGTCATAAAAATGCCGATATCTTCCGCTACACCATGTGCCTTGAGGGCATCGTTCAGCGCCTGCATTTTCGCCGCAACGCTCTCTGCGCTTTCGGTGCTCATCAATCCGGCCACCGGAAGCGCAAGTTCTGCCACGACCTGTCCATCTGCCACAAACGCAAGTCCGCCTTTGTTTTTCCGCACAGTGTTGCCGGCCAGCATCATATCGGTATCGTTGTCCCCTGCCACGATCAGGTTATGGGAATCATGTGCGATGCTCGATGCAACGGCTCCGCATTTCAGGCTGAAGTTTCCTAAAAAGCCAATGCCCACATGGCCGGAGTGATGATGCCGCTCAAAAACGGCCAGTTTTACGATGTTGTGTTCCGGGTCCACACCGGGAGCTTTGCCCGGATGCCGTTGGAACGGGATGATTTTTTCCTCCGTAAGCAGCTCGCCTCGGTTCAGGCAGATGACACGCTCCTGCTCCCCGCTTTCCCGAAGTTCCAGGTCCTGCAGTGTGATCTCATCCAGATCAAAGGAATCCATAACGTGGGAAAATCTCACACGGTCGATGTCAAGCGGTGCGGGCTTCAGCGTTTTTCCGTGCTCGGCCACCAGCGTGCCATTCTTGTAAACCTGTTCGACCGTAAAGGATTCCAGATCAGGAACCACAACCAGATCTGCCCGGTACCCCGGTGCTACGGCACCGCGTTGCTTGAATCCAAAATACTGTGCCGGGACCAGCGTTGCCATTTTGACGGCCACTGCTGGGTCTGCGCCCAGCCGGATTGCTTTACGGATGTTGGAATCGATGTGTCCGCTGTCCAGCAGGTCACCGGGGTGCTTATCATCTGTCACCAGCATACAGCGGTTGCAATAGGGCTCCCGGAACAGCGGCATCAGGGCCTCCATATTTTTGGCAGCCGTTCCTTCCCGGATCATGATGTATTGTCCGAGCCGGAGTTTTTCCATGGCTTCCTCGATATTGGAGCACTCGTGATCGGACTGAACGCCTGCCGCAATATAAGCATTCAGGTCCTTAGCGCTCAAAAGCGGCGCATGGCCATCCACGATCTTTCCCGCTTCGGTGCAGTCGCGGATCTTCTGCAGGATCTTCGGGTCACAGCGCACCGTCCCGTAGGCATTCATCAGCTCCGCAAGCCCCAGCACGCGGGGATCGCCATAGTAAGGCCGGAGCTGTTCTGCGTTCAGCACCGCACCGGATTCATCCAGATCCGTGGCCGGAACACAGGAGGGCAGCATGAAATAAACCGAAAGGGTCAGATTTTTTGTCGTTTCCAGCATAAAATCCAAGCCTTCCAGCCCCGCAACGTTCGAGATCTCGTGTGGGTCTGTGACCACCGCAGTGGTACCGTGGGGCAGCACTGCCTGCTCGAAAGCCGGACCACAGAGCATGGAGCTTTCGATGTGGATATGCCCATCGATCAGGCCCGGGCAGACATATTTGCCGTGCAGATCAACTTCTTTCCGGCCATGATACATACCCACGCCCACGATCGAATTTCCGCTGATGGCAATATCAGCGGTGTCGATCTCATCGGTAAACACATTGATGATTCTGGCATTTTTCAAAACCAGATCAGCCAAAGCATCTCCTCTGCCTGCCGAGATCCGGCGTTTCAGCCCATCAGACCGCATAGAAACATCTCCTATCTCTGAAGTTCGATTTTCTCACCTGTGGATTGGTTCTGCCATTATTCTACCACGCCTTGCCGCTGCGGAAAAGATGTCGGGAAACAAAAATGGCCCCGGAGGGCTTGTTACAGCTCTCCGGGGCCACCTTATGTGCGTTGTGCCTTGGCGCACATGACCGGCGTTTTACTCGATTGCAATCAGATTCGGGTTCTCAGGCAAAGCCTTCGTCTGCTGAGGAGCAGGCAGCTCGATGTACAGGACACCATCCTCGAACTTTGCGTGGATGTCTTCCTTCTTCACATCGCCCACGTAGAAACTGCGCGCGCAGGTGCCGGAGAAGGATTCGCGCCGCAGATAGCGGCCCTTCTTATCCTTTTCATCGTTGCTGTGGCTGCGCACTGCCTGAATGGTCAGGTAGCCGTCGTCCAGTTCCATCTGGACGTCTTCCTTCTTGCAGCCCGGCAGGTCAACAGCTACTTCATAGCCATTGTCCGTCTGTTTGACATCGGTCTTCATCATGTTTGCACCACGCTTACCAAAGGCGCCACGAGCCTCACGGTTCATAGCACGTTCCAGTGCAGCGTCATTCCAGAACGGATCGAAGAAATCATCGAACAGGTTTTCATGGAAAACAGTCGGCATAAGCATAAATCATTCCTCCAATCCCGGCGTTCGGGTCGGGGCAAAAAATCTGAAGCGTCCATTCAGAAGGGCTTTCCGGGGAGCCTAGCGGCTCTCCTTTTGCCCTTCCTCCTGAGCACGCCACTGTTATAGCACCGTTCATTAGCAATGTCAATAGAAGAGTGCTAAAATTCATGAAAGAATAATACTTTTATAAAATCCTATGCAATCTTTTCAAAATTCAGTCGTATCATCGTGTTTTTATCATTTCTGCCGGTACATCGGCGTAGACAGATATTTCATGCCGTTGTCCGGGACGATGACCACGATGTTCTTTCCCTGATTCTCCGGTCTGCGGCCCACCTGCACCGCTGCGTGCAAAGCCGCTGCTGCCGATGTGCCCAGAAACAGTCCTTCCGCCCGCAGCACCTCATGGGCCGTTTCGTAGGCTTCCTCGGTGCGGACATTGATGCACGCATCGCTCCAGTCTGGCCGCAGATAGTCGGAAAGTGCGCTTTCCGGCACATCATACGCCGGCAAAACGCCATCTATGATCTGCGCATCCGGGTGCTCCGGGGTCAGGCGGGAGTCCGGATGGGGCTGCACCAGAACCACTTGCAGATTCGGGTTGCGGCTGCGCAGATAACTTGCTGTGCCAAAACCCGTGCCGCCGGTGCCCGCCATGCAGACCAGAATATCCACATGGCCTTCTGTATCCTGCCAGATCTCCGGCCCAGTGGTGCGGTAATGTGCCTCGGGGTTCGCCGGGTTTGCCGCTTGATTGTTAAAGTAAGCTCCGGTGCGGCGGCAGTAGGCTGCGATCTCATCCAGCGTCGCCTCCCGCTCTGGCTCCTGCCAGGGGTGGGTGTGCTTCGTCTCCGGACGCTCCCCGGTGGCATCTTTGTAATCCAGAAGCCGTGCCCCGTAGGCCAGCAGCATCAGCCGCCGCTCCAGCGAGGCACCCCGCTCCAGAAAAATATCCAGTTTGTACCCACGCTCTGCTGCAAACGCGGCCAGACCGATGCCGGTGTTGCCGCTGGTCTGCTCCACGATGGTACCGCCGGGTTTCAGCAGTCCGGCTTCTTCCGCAGCATTGAGCATCTTTTTTACTCCATTCTCTGAATCACCGCACCCAGCCATCGGCACAGGGTATCGCCTGCCTGATTTGCGATCTCCAGCACGCGGGCGTGGCTATGCTTGACCGTCTGGATGCCGGTGGCCATGTTGGTGATGCAGCTGACGGCCAGTACCTTCATGCCCATGTAGTTGCAGACCATGGTTTCCGGCACGGTGCTCATGCCCACGGCATCGGCTCCCATCCCCGCAAAGGCGCGAATTTCAGCCGCCGTTTCATAGCAAGGGCCCATAAAGCCCATGTAAACGCCCTCCTTGTAGGCAATGCCCAGTTCATCGGCGGTCTGCTTGGCAAGGTTCCGCAGTTCCAGACTGTAAGGTTCGGTCATGTCCGGGAAGCGGGGGCCGAAGCGCTCATCGTTGGGGCCAATGAGGGGGTTCGTGCCCATCATGTTGATGAAGTCGGTAATGAGCATCAGGGTGCCCGGCGCAAACTCCCGGTTGATGCCGCCGCAGGCGTTGGTCAACACCACCTTTTCCACGCCCAACAGCTTGAACACATAGAACGGGTAGCAGACTTCCTTCATGGAGTAGCCCTCATAGAAATGGAAGCGGCCTTCCATGGCGTAGACTTCCGTGTCCCCCAGTTTGCCAGCCAACAATGCGCCTTTGTGTCCTGCCACCGTGGATACCGGGAAGTTGGGGATGTCCTTGTAGGACAGTTCTTCCGTGTCCGTAAAGTCCGCGGTCAGCTTGCCAAGGCCGGAGCCCAGCACCACCGCGATCTTCGGGCTCTTTTTCGTGTGTATCTTGATATATTCCGCACTTTCCAGTGCCTTTTCATAAAGATGTTCCATACCGTTCTCTCCTTTTCCCCAAAAATTCGATATACTCTCTGGGTTCAGTATATCGGATTTTTCAGGCCGATGCAAGACGCCCTTCATAGGGATTCGGATTTTCTGCGTGCAGCCACCGGCGGAACATCCCGCCATAACCGGCATGGGGATATTCACGGCCCCAGAACCGCATTTCATGCTGCACTGCACAAAATGTTCTCTCCAGCAGACCCTTTCCGTCAATCAGACCAACTGCCACCGCAACGGTTATGACCGTATCATCGGTGAAGTGCGATTTCTCGCTCAGCAGCGGAAAGTCCTTGTGCTTGTAATTGTTGTGGTCAAATTCATAGGGACTGCCCACGATGTCACCCAAGATTGCTCCTAACATGGCTGTTTCCTCCCTTACCTATGATGCCGCTTCTGGAAATCAGCTTCGATTCGTTCTTTCCACTCTGCGCCGATGGACGCGCAGCAGGGTGCTTCCCGCATCCGGGAGACTGTCTCGCTGACAACGTGGTAGTTGACCGCCACGCCCTGTGCGTCATTCTCAAACCGCACAGCCCGGTCGGACGAGATGCCGAAGCGGGCAGCTTCCTTCACGGCATCCATGTTGGCACCGAGGAACAGGAACTCCCAGCCGTATTGCTCTTTTTCCCGCTCGATCATCCGGCGGATCTTCTCATAGCTAAACCGTTTGCTGGTGTTTTCCAGTCCGTCGGTGGTGATGACAAAGATGACCTTTTCGGCACGCTCGTCCTCCGGCAGATGGCGCTGGATATTCACCATCTTTTCCATGCCATAACCAATGGCATCCAGCAGCGCCGTGCAGCCCCGGACGTAGTAGTCCTTTTCGGTCAGCGGCGCAACAGCCTTCAGCGGGAAACGGTCGTGCAGCAGCTGCACCTCATGGTCAAACAGGATGGTGGTCACGTTGGCCTCGCCCTCCTGCTCCTTCTGCCGGGTCAGCATAGCATTGAACCCGCCGATGGTGTCCTGCTCCAGCCCGCCCATGGAACCGCTGCGGTCCAGAATGAAAACAAGCTCGGTAAGATTTTTCTTCATAATAAATGCCCTCCGTTTTGTGGTGTATCGCTTTCGTTGGCAAAAGGATACCACAAACCGGAGGGCAAAAGGTCAACGGGCAGGCGACAAATCACGCACCCAGCTGTTCCTGATCGTATTCAAACAGCAGCGTATTGACCTGATTGATGTTATAGATTTTGTGTTCCAGGCAATACCGCACGATCCAGTCCCGCTTGGAGCCATCCGAAAAGGCATAGCCCGCGCTCTTGAGCAGGTCGATGGTTTCATCTTCGGACAGGTGCAGCCCAACCGCAAAGGCCAGCACGGTTTTCTTTTTAGGGTTGTACTCGCGGTTGCACTGAATTTTGGAGAAATGCTGCCGGGAGATGTTGGACTGCTTGTACACGGTGGAGTCTTTCAGCCCCCGCTCGTCAATGAGCCGCAGCAGCCGGGTGGTGAAGCTTTCACCGAGATTATCCATCAGGCTTTCCAGACTGCGGGCTGTCCTGGGTGCCGCGGCGGGTGCCGGAACTGCACCTAGCATCGGCAGGGCGGCATCTTCTTCCAGAAGCCTCCGCCGCTCTGACAATTCCCTGCGCCGACGGCCAAATCCGTAGCTTTCATCGTTCTGTGCTACATAGTGGTCGTCAATGTACTCCTCCACCGAGGCGAACAGCTTCCGGCTCACGGCCAGCGAGTCCCGGTCGTAGAGCACCAGATACACGGTCAGGTCGTGCTCCATGACGTACTGTGTGATGGTGTCCACCGCAATGCGGAAGGCCTGTTCTTTGGGGTAGCCATAGTTTCCGCTGGACAGCAGCGGAAAGGCCACGCTCTCGCAGTGGTACTCTGCGGCTAATTCCAATGCAGAGTGGTAGGCACCGGCTAATTGTTCTGCTTCGCCAAAAAATCCGCCGTGCCATGCCGGGCACACCGCATGGAAGATATACTTTGCAGGCAGTCCGAACGCCGGGGTGCACACCGCCTTTCCCAAATCGCAGCGGCCGATGGCTTCGCAGGCGGCGGTCAGCTCCTGCTCCCCTGCCGCCTGATAGATAGCACGGCTGGTGCCGCTGCCCTGCAAAAGGTTCCGGTTCGCCGGGTTGACAATGGCATCCGCCGCCACTTTGGTGATGTCATTGCGGATCATCAGAAACGGCATGGTGGTTCCTCCCTCACATGGTTTTCTTCATCCTATCACATCCGATGGGGCGGCGCAAGGGGTGCTCTTGTTTCCTGTCCGCGCAGCTAGTATAATAGGTACAGAAAGAAGGTGAGCTTCCTGCACGACATCTGGAATCCATGGCACGGCTGCGTCAAGTGCAGCGAGGGCTGCCAGAACTGCTACATGTATTTTCTCGACCGGATGCGGGACCAGAACGGAGCCGAGATCTACAAAACGAAAAGCGGCTTTTCCTATCCGCTCCAGAAAGACCGCACCGGACACTACAAAATCCAGAGTGGTGAGCAGATCCGGGTCTGCATGACCTCGGATTTCTTCTTGGAAGAAGCCGACCCGTGGCGGGCTGAGGCGTGGGACATCATGCGCCAGCGCAGCGATGTGGTGTTTTTTCTGCTCACCAAACGGCCGCAGCGGGTACGGGAGTGCCTGCCGCCGGACTGGGGCAGCGGTTGGGACAACATCTTTTTCAACGTCACCTGTGAAAATCAGCGCCGCGCCGATGAGCGCATTCCCATTCTGTTTGACCTGCCCTTCAAGCACAAGGGCATCATGTGCGCGCCCTTCATCGGGCCAGTAAGCATCCGGCAGTACCTTTCCGCCGGGCAGATCGAGCAGGTCATCTGCGGCGGCGAAAACTATGATGGTGCCCGCCCCTGCAATTTTGATTGGGTCAAATCGCTCCGGCAGGAATGCGTGGATGCCAACGTGACCTTCTGCTTTATCGAGACCGGCACCGTGTTCATCAAGGACGGCAGGCGCTACCACCTGCCAAACAAGCAGCTGCAAAGCCGAATGGCCTGTAAATCCGGCATGAATTTTCAGGGCAGGCCCATTCATTTTGACCTCGTGGACGACTGGGGCTACCCCATCCCGCAGGAAGATCTATATACGCCCCATTTCCGCGCAAACTGCGAGACCTGCGGCAGCAAGTTGATCTGCAACGGCTGCAGCGATTGCGGAAAATGCTTATAAAATAAAGGAGTTCTATGAAGAACCAGAAGAAAAAATCGTTTTTCCGCAGAGTTTTTCTCTGCTTGCTGGCTGTTTTGCTGGCCGTCTGCATCGCATTCGGTATTTACGTCAGCGACTACTACCACACAGACCCCGCCGCCGAGGATGCGCTGGTATCGGATGACGTGGTGAGCGTCACCAAGCAGAACGGCAACTGGGTCTTTGCGCCGGAATCTCCCACCGCCGGGCTGATCTTCTATCCGGGCGGCAAGGTGGAAAACACCGCCTATGCTCCTCTCCTGCACGACCTTGCCGAGGACGGCATTCTGTGCGTGCTGGTAAAGATGCCCTGTAATCTGGCCGTACTGGACATGAACGCGGCGGACAGCATCCCGGAACGCTTTTCCGAAGTCACAGACTGGTACATCGGTGGGCACTCGCTGGGCGGGGCCATGGCGGCAAGCTATGCGGCCAAGCACACCGATGAACTGGACGGTCTGGTGCTGCTGGCGGCCTACTCCACCGCCGACCTGACCGACAGCGGCCTGCGGGTCTATGCCGCCTACGGCAGCGAGGACGGCGTACTGAACCGCGAAAAGTACGAAGCCGACCGCATAAATCTTCCGCAGGACACCACCGAAACTATCATTGACGGCGGCTGTCATGCCGGGTTCGGCAGTTACGGTACGCAGAAGGGCGATGGCACACCCACCATCTCTGCCGAGGAACAACAGCGGCAGACGGCGGATGCACTGGCGGCGTGGATGAATCTTCAATAAAAAGCAAAATATCCCGGCCATTTTCCTGTATGTCACAGGAGAATGGCCGGGACTATTTTTATTATTCCGCGAACCAGCACTCAATACAAATGGAACTTATGGCTGATCTGGTGTGCAATTTCATCCGGCAGCGGGCGGAAACCGATGCAGGTCAGAGTCATGCCCTCGCCGTTTTCATCAAATTCTTCCGGTTCCAGCTCGGTGTGGCAGGCATCCCGGATAAGGAAGAAGTCTTTGTTTTCCACAAGGCCTAATTCCTCGGCAATGGTCTTTGCTTTCAGCAGTTGATTGCGGTTCTTTGCCCCACATACGGTCTTGGTAAACGAACCATCGAACCATTCTTCATAGGTTGCTTTCTCCAACATGATTTCTGCCCGATAGCCGGTAATTTCTCCGTCTTTCTCGATGGGTTCCACGCCCTGTCCCATGCCGATGGGGTCGGTGAGGAACGCCAGCGAAGCGTGGCAGCACTGCGCCGCCAGCTTGCCAGGCGACATCTGCAGATCTTTTCGGGCAATGATGAGTTGACGCATTTTTTCTCCTTCTTACGACAGCTTGATCTTCAAATCTGCCAGCAGATTCACCGCTTCCGGCAGGGAAAATTTCGCATCCTTCAGGCGGCTGCCCAGAATGTCCACCTTATAGCCTGTAGCATCCCGGAAATCCGCCTTGCGCAGATCACACTGGTAGAACTCCGTTTCGTGAAGTTCTACACCCTTGAAATTCGCCAGCTGCATCTCGCATTTGGCAAACATGGAGCCGACAATTTCGTTGCCATCCGAAAAGTCGAAGCGGTTAAAGTTCATTTCGGTGAAGGTGTTATATTTCAGACTGCACTCTTTCAGCGTGTGGATAGGGTCCGGGAAGGCACCGTTGGACATCAGCGGTGCCCACTCAATTTCATTCAGGCGGCAGTCCTCAAAATCCAGCGACTGCACCGAAGAATGAGTGCTGCGCAGACCTGTGATCTCACACCGCACGAATTTGCACTCATTCAGCGTGGTATGATCCAGTTCGCATTTGGTAAAGGAGCAATCCACAAACACGCAGTCGATAAAGTCGCAATCCTCAAAAGCCTCCTCGGTGAACGACATGTCAGCAAACCGTTCACCTTCACAATAACGCTCTGTCATAAAATTCTCCTGTCAGCGCAGTTCTTCCAGCAAAGCTGTGCAGCCTTCCAGCACATCCTGCCAGGTCGCTTCAAAGTCCCCGGTATACCATGGGTCGGCCACATCGCCGGGGCGGCGGGTATGATCCATCAGCAGAGACACTTTATGCTCCGGGTCGCCGCCCACAAAGCGCGCCATATTGCGCAGGTTGTTGTGATCCATGGCGATCAGATAATCGTAGGTTTCGTAATCCCTCCGGGTCATCTGCCGGGCGGTTTTACCCTCGCAGGAGATGCCGTGCTCGGCCAGCTTCCGCCGGGCGGGCGGATAGACCGGGTTGCCGATCTCCTCGGTGCTGGTGGCGGCGGATGCGATTTCAAATTTATCAGAAAGCCCGGCTTTGGCCACCAAGTCTTTCATTACAAATTCGGCCATTGGGCTGCGGCAAATGTTCCCATGGCAGATAAAAAGCACTTTCGTCATACCAAAATATTTCCTTATATCGTATCATTTTGATTTTTACACACATGCGTGCAAAATTCAGTTCTGCTTCAAAAACTCCCGCAGCACATCCTCCGGGCGGGGTGTATGGTTCGGGTACTTTTCCCGCAGCGGTGCGGCGGCACCATCCATAATGTAGGGCACACCCACAATGTCCAGCATCGACACATCGTTATAATTGTCGCCAAAAGCCATCACATCGGCAAGGTCGATGTCCAAAGTTTTGCAGATGCTGCTCACACCAATGCCCTTGTTGGCAAAGGTGGTGTCGATCCAGCACGGCCCTGCCACAGCGCAGTTCGCCTCTTTCCATCGTGGGACAAACCGTTCCGTGTAAGATTCTACGCCTTCGTGCAGATACACCGATACTTTTGTGATCTCCTCCGGCACCTCGGAAGGGTCATGGATGATTTGATAGCGATTTCCGATGAACTGGATACGCTTGAGCATTCCCAGACCCCGCTCCATCAGGTAGGCGGTATTCTGACCGGAAAGCATTACCTCGCCCTGCCCGTCGCTGCGGGTCCACAGGTCGTTGGCGATTTCTTCGGCCAGCGCGCGCGGCATCGGATTCTTGGCGATGCACTGCTCGTCCTTATAGATCACACCGCCGTTTTCGCAGAGAAACACACAGCAATCCGCCACCGGTGTAAAGAGCTTGCGCAGGCTGGTATACTGCCGGCCGGATGCCGGGCAGAACAGAATGCCGCGCCGATGCAGCTCCCGCATCTGCTCAAAGATCTCGTCTTCCAGTTCCTTTTTGCCGTATTGCAGCAGCGTACCGTCAATATCGCTGCAAATCAGTCTGATTGACATTTTCCGTCCTCATTTTTCAAGATAATTTTAGGCAATTCCCCGGCATCCAGAACACGGATGCCTTCGTCCATCAGCATCTTGGCAAAAACACCCTGTCCGGGAATCTTTGTCCTGGAAAACGTTCCATCGTAAATTTCCTTCACGCCGCAGCTGGGGCTGCGGGATTGCAGGATGGCAAGCTCCACCCCATTTTCTTTTGCGATGGCAAGGGCCTTGGCTGCGCCCGCTCGGAACTCCCGGTCCACATTGATGCCCTCTTTGTTCGTGACAACGCCCTGCACGATTTCCGCCGGGTACCGCGGTGTGGGCAGGCCGCCCAAAACCTCCGGGCAGACCGGAACCACCTGATGCCCCCGCGCAAAATCACAGATCGCCTGATTGTAATTGTTTCCGCCGCTGTATTTACAGTTTTCGCCCAGCAGGCAGGCGCTGACCAGAATCTTCATTGTTGCGCGCTCCGTTTTTCAGATACTGAATCTTTTACCTATTCTACCACGCTTTTGGGCATTGAAAAAGAGGATTTTTCTTTTCCTATCCCCATACCGGGAGGTCCGCCGTAATCTTTTCTAATTCCTGTGCAAGAAACGTCAGTCTTTCCCTCAGATGGTTGTTATGCGGTGCATCTCCGTTCAGCAGATAGTCCGTTCTGACATTCAGGCAGGACGAAAGATCCTGCAGCAACTCAATCGAGCAGCAGCGGTTTCCCGTTTCAACTTTTGCAAGATGGTTCGCACTAATGTTCAGCATTATACTCAACTGTTCCTGTGTAATCCCCTTCTTTTTCCGCAAATCGCGGATACGTCCGCCGAATTCTTTTGCATCAAATCGCATTGTTCAATCCTTTCCTTTGCGCTGAAAACACAAACAGGCCGAGACTCCTTTTCCGAGTCCCGGCCTGTTTTCAGCTTGAAAATATGATAACATTTCCTATTTATGATTTCTGTGACTGAATCACGCAAAGCGTTTTTCTGCCGTCTTCACCCTTCCCTCTGCTCCACGATTTCCAGACTATCCCGCCCTACATGGCAGAGCAAAAACAGCACTTGCACACCTGCAGCTTTTGCTTCGGCCAGTGCCGTGCCAAACTCCGGCTGTGTGCTGACATTTGGCCGCACCTCGGTGATGCCTTCCATCTGAATCACAAAGGCCACAGCGCACCGATACCCTGCCTGCTGTGCCTGCGCCAGCTCGTGCAGGTGCTTCACACCGCGCTCGGTGGGTGCATCCGGGAAATAGCCGATGCCGTCCACTTCCAGTGTGCAGCCTTTGACTTCCAGCAAGTACTTCTGTTCGCCCTTTTCCATATAAAAGTCGATGCGGGACTTGCCATAGGTGAATTCCGGCTTGATATAGTCGTAGCCCTGTTTTGCAAGCCACTCCCCTACCACCTTGTTGGGTGCCTGACTATCCATGTTGACCCAGCCAAGTTCCTGCTTGCGTACCGCCACAAGGTCGTATTTTGTTTTGCGTTTCGGGTTGTCCGACACTTCCAGCCGCACCGCAGTACCGGGCAGCAGCAGTTCCCTGCACCGCCCGGTGTTCTTGACATGGACGGTTTCCACTGCTCCATTCACTTCCACATGGGCAATAAAGCGGTTGGGACGGTCAACAAAAATGCCGTCTGCGATTTCTCTGTATTTCAATCTTCACTCCATTTTCAGTACAGGATTCGGGAGCCATGCCCATCCTGTTTACCAAGATACAGTTCCACGACCATCCTGCCGCTTTCACTGTTGCAGAGTTCTTCCTTGCAGTAGCCGCAGAGTTTTCCTTCCGCTTCCGATACATAGCGGTGCAGCGGTTCCTGCAGGTCTTTCGGGATGCTGCCCCACGGAATGACATAGCTCATGCCCGTATCCCCCACATCCACGATGCAGGCCCGTTCACTGTCCTCATCGGACAAAATCAGGTTCACCAGAAACACATCCGCAAACGGTGCCCCCTGATACTCTGCCTTTTGCCGTCTGCGCTCCGTCCGAAGCTCATCCAGTGCTTGATTCAGGTCATTTTCTGTCAGCGTGGACTTGTACAACAAGATATGCAGCTTCTGCTCCACCGCTCTGCCGTCATTCTGACCGTCCGTCGGGAGTTCCACGTCTGCATGGATGGCGCAAATTTGTTTCTGCATCGCAGTGCGCAGAGTTTCCAGTTTCTGCTGCCGTTCTGCTTCCAATTGCTGTGCGGACTTTTGATGTACTTCTTTGGCTTCTGACTGTTGCGCAGCATGCTCCTGCTTGGGCTCTGGCTTAGGCTTTGACCATTCGCTGTGCTTTTCTGCGTCAGCCTCCGAAACGTTTTGCCCTAGTACAGTCGGCACCGACACGCTTTTGGCACCGCTTTGTGCTGCCGATGCTTTCTTCTCCGCAGAAGAAGGGCCGGTTTTCTTTGGTTTCACCGACCGCGTTGCACCTGTGCCCGTGTTTTTCGCTTCCGGCTTTGACTTTTTCTCCGCAGGAGCAGTATTTTTAATGCTTTCCGGCCAGGCTTGTTTCTGAGTCTGCCAGAAATCGCTGCCGGTGCGCTGATAATAGGACGTCTCCGCTCGTTTCCGGCTGCTGCGCACACCTTCACAGATCCACGAAAAAATCAGATAGCGTTCCAGCGTATTCCAAAAGCTGCTGCGCCGATGACGGGGCTTATGCCGCCCGCGGGACGCATACACAATCACTGACAAGCATCCGAAGAACAGAAATCCTGCCGCAAAACCGATCCCTGTAAACAGCTTTTTGAAAAAGCCCATCTCTCACGCCTCTTCCGGTTACAGCCTTGCCTGATACACCCGCTCCGTCCGGGCATCGAAGCAGCAGAAAATCACCTGCATGGCGTAATCCGCGTGATCTTCCAGCCACTGTGCCACTGTTTTGACTGCAATCGCTGTGGCATCCTCCAGCGGGTAGCCATACACGCCGGTCGAAATTGCCGGGAAGGCAATGCTGTGGAGTTCATACTCTTTGGCAAGGTCCAGCGAATTGCGGTAGCAGTCCGCCAGCTGCGCAGCATCCTCTGCTGTGCCGGAATATATCGGGCCTACCGTATGAATGATATACTTTGCTTTCAACCGGTAGCCCTTAGTGATTTTTGCTTCGCCGGTGCGGCAGCCGTGCAGCGTGCGGCACTCAGCCAGCAGTTCCGGCCCTGCTGCCCGGTGGATGGCACCATCCACACCGCCGCCACCCAGCAGACTCCGATTGGCCGCATTCACGATGCCGTCACAGTCCAGTTTGGTAATATCACCTTGCACCACTTGAATCTGATTTTTTACTTTTTCAGAAATCATTGTAAACTCCTCACTTTTTGAGCAGTTTCAACGCTTTCTCCATAGGCACGCAATCGGCATAACAATCTGGCCAGAGGAATTCATTGTAATAGTGGTAGCTCTGCTCCCCTGTCATATACTCGTTGTCCTTCGTGGAATTTGCATAGGCAGGAACGATCATGTGCAGGCCATGCTCAAAGCCCGCCTCCACCGTTGCATTGATGCAGAAGTCGGTCATGATACCGCAGAACATCACATCTTTTTCGCCCTTTTCCGTCAGATATTCCAGCAGACCGCTTTCTTTTTTGAACGCACTGCATACGGTTTTGACGAACCGTTTTTCAGTCAGCAGCGGCGCAAACCCGGAATAGACCTCAAATTCATCGTCTCCGATGGAAAAGCCTGTACCGGGCCCATCGTCATGCTGGACATAGACGACCTCGATTCCCTGTTCGCGGGCAGTCCGGATCAATTCCCTGATGTTGCTGACAAACTTTTCAAACGCATACAGGCGTTCATCCACGATACCTTTCTGTGTATCCACAACCAGTAAAACCATGTGTAAGCCCTCCTGTTTTTCTTTGATTTCATGTTATCATAGATCGCCGTTTTCTACAAGCAGATTCGAAAAATCCCCACAGGGAAAACCTGTGTTTCACCTGCAGGGATTGATTCAGCCATCCAAGACGATCAGGATCAGCACCACGACCACTGCAATAGCGATCAGGCAGCCGCACCCGCTGCCGTCCCCGCCGCCACCGCCATTGTTGTTGTGGTTTCCGCCACCACCACCGCCGCCGGACGAGCCGCCGAAGTTGCGGTTGAACGCCGTCATGTACTGGGCATATGTTGAGCGTAGGGCTTTGTTTACCGGCTGGGCTGTCAGCCGGGTTTCTGGTGTTCCTTGGGCTTATAGGTACCCTTGGTGGTATCAATGACTGCCTGATACAGTTCCAGCTTCTGCCATGTGGGGCAGTTCAGCCGCTCGATTTTTTCGATCACATAGTTGGCGTGGGCAGTTGCGACACGCTTGCCCAACTCTTCCCAGCCTTCCTCGGTTTTGGGGTAATGTACTACCACTTCAATGGGGGCACTCTTTCGCATGGCTCACTCACCTCCGGTCACATCGCTATCACCTCATTCTTACGGGTCACGGGTTGTCCGCTATTCGCTGCGGCTCCCGGTGAGAACATTCAAAGCCAAGCTGACCAGCAACGCCATATCGATGCGAAGCATCTCGGTCTTGGTAGCGTAGTCCATACAAGAGGAAGAAGCAGTATTTTGGGCTGCTCCACCCTGTCCAATCCGATCTTCTTTGCATTCCTGCTGGGCGTGTGGTTCTTGCTCCGCTGAGCGTGGCAGCAGGCAGCGCTATGAACATCTTTTTCCCGCTGCCGGGCAGGAGGGTGTATATAAGTATCGAAAGGTCTGATCATACCAGTTTTAGGGGATGGTTCTGCGGAGTCATCCATTTTTTCTTGTTCAGATCGCATTTTTTCTGTTTTCTCTTGACGATGCCCCGCTAATGGAGTAGGATTGTGCTGCAAAAACGAATTGCAAAAGAGGAGTTCTACCCCCGCCTGTGCAACAGTCACCTCCATGGCACAGCTCTATGACCGGGATGCTTCTCATTCCAGCGCGATCTATGTCCTGAGCACGCTGCTTTCCATCCTGACCATGCCGCTGATGATCGGGTCGTTTGAGCTGTTGCTCTGAAATACGAAGAAAGGCCGCCCGGCATCGCAGCAGGGCAGCCTTTACAACTACAAGGATGTGTCTCTATGAAACTCAAACAATTCATTCAGCAGGAAACGGTCCTCACCGCAGCCGCTGTGCTGGCCGTTGTCTCCGCCTTCTTTGTTCCGCCGGATGCGCAGTATCTCGGCTACATCGACCTGCGCACGCTGGCGATCCTGTTTTCCCTGATGACGGTCATGGCCGGGCTGCGGCGGCAGGGCTTTTTTGATGGACTGGGCCGGGCATTGCTGTCCCGCACCCGCAGCACCTTTCAGCTGACGCTGGTACTGGTCGGGCTGTGCTTTTTCGGAAGTATGTTCATCACCAACGATGTTTCCCTGCTGACCTTCGTTCCCTTTACGTTCGTGGTCCTGAGCCGTCTGGGAGCGGATGTCCGCCTCGCTCTTCTAATCCCGGTGGTCTGTATGCAGACCATTGCAGCAAACCTTGGCAGTATGCTGACCCCCATCGGCAACCCACAGAACCTCTATCTTTACGGAAAAAGCGGCATGAGCATCGGGGGATTTGTGCTTCTTATGCTGCCCTACACCCTAGTCTCTCTGCTCCTGCTGCTGGCTTGGGCAGCGCTGGTCTGCCGAAAAGCCTCTGCCGCCCTCTCCGTGGACGAGCTTGTTTCTTCTTCTGCATCTCAGGGGGATCAGAAGATCATCCTGCTGTATCTGGTTCTGTTTGCCATTTGCCTGCTGTCCGTGATCCGGGTGCTGCCCTATGGCATTGCCTTTGCCGCTGTACTCGTCTGCGTTCTTTTTGCAGACCCGCACACCTTACGAGCGGTGGACTATTCCCTGCTTTTGACCTTTGTGGCTTTTTTCATCTTCATTGGCAATCTGGGGCGCATTCCGGCCTTTTCCGGCTGGCTGCAGGAGTTTCTGACCGGCCGGGAAGTTCTGGTGGCGGTTCTTGCTTCGCAGGTCACCAGTAATGTTCCCGCCGCCCTGCTGCTGTCCGGGTTCACGGCAGAGACACAAGCCCTCATCATCGGCACCAATCTGGGAGGTCTTGGCACTTTGATCGCATCCATGGCCAGTCTTATTTCCTACCGGCAGATCGCACGGGAGCTGCCACAGGGGAAGAAGCAGTATTTTGGGCTGTTCACCCTATCCAACCTGATCTTCCTTGCGCTCCTGCTGGGCGTGTGGTTCTTGCTCCGTTGACCGTGGCAGATGACTTATGGTTTTTCTATACCCTTTCTTTTTGTACCCGCAGTCGCAGTAGGGCCCGCCGGAGGCAAGGGTGTACTGCCGCACAAAGTCGGTCACGCCGCCCGCTTCGCTCATGGTGCAGTCCAGACGGCACAGGGCGGGGGTCAGGTCGTACAGACCCAGCTCCTTCATCAGCACCCACATCCCAAAGGGCATCCCTGCATACTTCATTGTCTGTCTCCAAATCCGATCTTCACGATCTGCATTTTCATTCCGTTGTCCCCGACCTTGGCGAGAAAACGGAAAACGCTGCTGACAGAAGGGTCTCTCAAATTGTTGTACCCCAGCATATAGCCCCGGCTGGACACTTGCAAACGGCTGTCCCATGGGGAAAGCTCGCTTTTCGCATCCGAAACCGCGAAATATGCTCCCACATCCTTGATTTTCGCCGTCCTGAGCCACGTTTTGGCGATCATCTTCACCGCCGTGCGGTTGGCGGCATCGAACACCAGCACTCCGCCGGGGAACGCATCTACCATCCCCTGCACCAGCGCCTTGACCTGCTGGGTCAGGAAGTAATAGAACACCCCAGAGGCAAAAAACACCGCCCCGCCGGAGGCATCGATCTTGTCAAACCATGCGGGGTCTTTCAGGTCGCAGGGAATGTTTTGCTCCCGCTCCCCGGCAGGCAGCAGCTGCTCCCGCAAGGTAATGACATCGGGAAAGTCCAGATTGTAGATCTTGCATCTGCCGTTGTCGCAGGCTCTGCCGGTGTTATCCAGCCCGCAGCCCAAATTGACCACCGCCGCACAAGGGTGGTTTTTCAGGTACGCCCGCACCTCAAAAGCAAGGTCATTCTGCCGCGTGGCCACCTCCAGCGCACCGAAACGCTGCATCAGGCTGCGGGAATTCTTCTCTGCCTGCGAAAAATCGTAGTCGATCTGGTCGAGCAGATGCACCGCTGTTTCGTCTTGGTAAAGGTTCGGATACAGCTCGGTGCACAGCTTCCGGGAATACAGTGGGAGGATCAGCGTCTCCTGCACGGTGTTTTTCTCGATTTTGTATTTCATAGGTTCCTCCCTGTTCTCCTTATTCTGCTTTCCGGCAGACAAACCATGCCATACTCTTCACCGTGTCAAGTGTTACGGTTGCGTACCGTTTCTCCAGCCGTTTTTTCAAGCTGAAGGCCGTCTCGTAGGGCGGCGTGAAGAACCCCGTCTTTTCATAAATGTGCCGGACAAACCAGTCCGTCCGCTTCTGCTCGCCCTTCACATAGAAGCAGCCGCAGAAGATTCCGCCGGGTTTCAGCACCCGATAGGCCTCCCGGTAAGCGGCCTCTTTATCCGGGAACGCGTGAAAGCCGTTCAGCGACAAAACAATGTCAAATGCACCGTCCGCAAAGGGCAGCGCACCTACATCTCCCTGCCGGAAGGTCACATTTTTCAGGTGCAGGCGGTCTGCCTTTTCCTGTGCCTGCCCCATCATATCTACCGAGTAATCCAGACAGGTGATGTCCGCTTTTGCGCCGTAACGCACAGCCAGCCCTTTTTATTTTTGTGGCTTTGGATCTGACAGAATCCTGCTTTTTCCAGATACTCTTTCAGTGCAGTATCCGTATAGATGGCCATGCCATCGATGATCTGCGTCCATTTGTCGTCTTTTGTCGTTTCGCCGTTTGCTTCGTTACAGATGAAAAAGATTCCGCCGGGCTTCAGTACTCGATAAACCTCTCTGAAATTCTGTGCAAGCTCTGGCCAGAAGTAGACCGTTTCAAAGGCGGTCACCACATCAAACTGCTCCGCTTCAAACGGCAGTTCTGCCACACTTGCCTGTTGCACGGTACACCGTCCTGCCGCAATGGCTCTGGCATTGACCTTTCGCGCTTTTTCCACGCTGACGGCTGAGTAGTCGATGCCCTGTACCTTGCCGTTGGGGCACAGTTTCAACAGCGTTTTAATGTTCGCTCCACCGCCGCAGCCGCAGTCCAGCACCATGGCATCCGGGGCAGGCTGTAAAAAACTCAGCCCCCATTCTGCCATTGCGCTGTGTCCAAAGTTCATCATAGCAACCATGATCTTCCCGCCAAGGCCTACGGGCTTTCGGGTGTTTTCAAAAAAGGACATAACGCCACCCTCTTTCTATTTACCGTTCACAATGCAATGCTTTTTACCAGATGCGCCCACTGCACCGGATGACAGGCCAGCAATTCCTCGCGCCACAAGTTAGGTAAAGCTAACTTTCTGTTCTATAAAAAGCCGCTTCTCAGCGGTCCTTCTGCCAAAATAATACGCCCTGCCGTCTCCTCTGTCAAGAAGTTTCGGCATTTTCGGGTATTCCGAAAGAGATTTCGCTTTCGGGAACCCCCAACCGTCACCCCAGTGCCACATCCAGCACCATCATCACGCTGAAGCCTACCGCAAAAAACACCGTGCCGACGTTGGAGTGCTGTCCCTGCGACATTTCCGGGATCAGTTCCTCCACCACAACATACAGCATGGCTCCGGCAGCAAAGCTGAGCAGATAGGGCAAAGCAGGCACCACGATGCCTGCCGCCAGAATCGTCAGCACTGCCCCGATGGGCTCTACGATGCCGGACAGTACGCCGCCCCAGAATGCCCGGCCTTTTTTCATTCCTTCCGCCCGCAGTGGCATGGAGATGATAGCACCCTCCGGGAAGTTCTGGATGGCAATGCCAAGGGAAAGTGCCAGCGCCCCGGCGGCGGTGATCTGAGCCGTTCCGGCAAGGTATCCGGCATAGACCACGCCCACTGCCATACCCTCCGGGATGTTGTGCAGCGTTACCGCCAGAACCATCATGGTGGTGCGCTGGAGCTGGCTTTTTGGCCCTTCGGCCTGCAAACTGTTCTGGTGCAGATGCGGGATGAGATGGTCCAGCAGCAGCAAAAACAGGATACCCAGCCAAAAGCCTGCTGCCGCCGGGAAAAATGCCAGTCTGCCCAGATCTGCGGCCTGCTCCATAGCCGGGATCAGCAAGCTCCATACCGATGCCGCCACCATCACTCCGGCGGCAAAGCCCGTGAGGGCGCGCTGGATGCCGTCACGCAGAGAGTTTTTCAAAAAGAACACACAGCCTGCCCCAAAACTTGTGCCAAGAAACGGGATCAATATCCCCCAGAATGCGTCTTGTATCATGTAGTACCTCCTTGCGGTTAAATATGACTAACCGCACAAGCAGTATACTGCGCTCCGGCAAAAAGGTCAAGGGCTTTGCGGCATAGAGGATGCCGATCGTTTCCTGCATCGAAAAATTCACCTCTGCAAACTTGCCGGTTTCTACTTGACAATACTCCGCGAATCAAAAAGGGAGCTCTGTCACGGACGAAGGTCCGGGCAGAACTCCCTTTTGCATTTATCTTATGATTTCTTACTGGCCTTCCGGCTCCTTGCAGACATCCACCCAGCCCTCGTTCACTCCAAAGGGGCACACACCGCCGGGGGCATGACCCACATAGGCCTCCACCTCATCTTCCAACTTCCCCACTCTTATTCGGTAATGACCCAGACCCGTGCAGGCAGACCAGTCGCACCTTCGATGCGGGGATAAGAAACGATGACCACCGCACCGGCAGGCTGAACTTTATCCAGATTTGCAAGCACCTCCACCTGCAGCTTGTCGTTGTCCAGAACATAGCGCTCGCAGGCAAGGTCACCCTTTTCCTCCGCCACCGCAGAGGAATCGGTATCCAGCGTTTCGTGGCCGTTGGCGGCGGCGTTGCGCACCTTGTAGATATACTCCAATGCTTCCAGCGACCAGCCGGGGGCATTTTCTTTGCCCTCTGCGTCGATGCCGGACAGTGCATCCATATCCGGCCACTTCTTGTACCAGTCGCTGCGCAGAGCCACCAGCGCACCATCCGGGATGGGACCGTACTTTGCTTCATAGGCCTTGATGTCCTCCACTGTCACAGCGTAGCGGGGGTCTTTCTTGGCCTGCTGGGAAATATCAATGACCACCAGCGGGAAGATCAGGTCGTTCACATCGTACTTTTCGGACAATGCTTTGCCCTTGATGAAGTGCCCCGGGAAGTCGATATGGGTACCGAACTGTCCGGGGAATTTGAAGGTCTGGATCAGGCATTCCAGTTCCGGCTTGCCCCAGTCCCACACGGTCTTTGCCAGCTCCACAGAGCCTTCCGGGATGCCGGACCAGTAGGGGCTTTCGTTGTTCAGCGAGTGAGAAAGTTCCACCCAGCGATATTTTTTAGCATCCTTCAGTGCGTTCCACAGTTTATAATCAGCCATTGTCGGTTCTCCTTTTATTGTGATGATGTATGTTCGGGCACTTCTCCCAGACAACGGCATCTTCCTGTTTTTTCTCAGTCTGCCTGCCGGGAATTTGTCTGGGAGCAGCGCATTCGCCCGGGCAGCCTGTGCCGGGCATCTGCTGTACGTTTCATCTGCCTGTGCTCCCTTCCTTGTGTTGGGGATAGTATAAACCCATTTTCGTACCATGTCAATAGGTTTATTCTCACAAAGACACCTCTGTCCTTTCATCCGCCGGTTGCCCGCCGCCGGAGTTCCTTTAATTTCATACGTCCTGCTGCTTTTCCAGTGCTTCAAAGTGATACCGGGGCTTGCCTTTGCTCTTTTTGCCGTACTCGATGGCTTCTTTAGGGCAATAGCAGATGCACGCCATGCAATGGGTGCAGTTTTTGCCCCAGACCGGCTTGCCGTTTTCCAGATGGATATTGTTCAGAGGGCACAACTCCACGCACTTACCGCAGCCGATGCAGGCATCCGTTGCCCGGAAGGCATCGGCTTTTACAAAAAAGCGATAGAACACCGGGTTCACCGGGCCGCTCATAAAGCGGTCGTAGAGGTTCTCTCTCGGCGGAGGAAATTCCTGCCCGGCCTTGAGCTGCGCCAGCACTCTCTGAAGCGCAGGCTCTGCCTGCTCCACGATGCTCCGTGCCTGCTCCTTTTGGGGTGCATTGAACATGGCAATGTAGTTTTCCGGCATGATGATCTGAGCCGTGCCCATATACTGCAGCTGCTTTTGCGCCGCAAGCTGCCGGTTGTATTTTGCCGCATTGCCGATCTCGCTGCCGCAGTCCATCACAAACCAGATACGCTCTGCCCCGGTCAGCTCGGTCTTGCCCAGCCACTCCGACACCACCCGGGGGATACGCCATGCGTAAGTAGGCGTCACCAGCACCACATCCCGGCCAGTCTGCACCGGGGCAGTATCCCCTGCCTTGATGCAGGCGTTCAGGTCATAAAGCGGCATCTCCAACCCTTCGGCAATGCGCCGCGCCAGATACCGGCTGTTGCCGGTTCCTGTAAAATAAAGTACCATGGCTGCTCCTTCGTTTTTTGTGTGGTTTTCAGTTGCCTGTCTGCCCGGCAAACTGGAAATTGTAGCATTATTGACTTACTACTGGTTTGCCATCTTTATCAAGTAACGGCGTAAATCCCGCTGCATTTCCGTTTCTATGGAAAACATAATTTACGCCTGTTTGTGTATCAACCCAAATTTCCACTACATCAATCTTACCTTGTTGATAAATTTTCTTAAAACGATCCATGAGTATTCCTCCTTAAAAATTCCGAGTTGTCGCGCTCTCCGTATGCCATAGTCTCCGCACGCCAAAAAAGCCCTTTGCGGCAGGGTGTGTGCTTACACCTCGCCCGCAAACTTCATGCCCCAGCTCATGCGGGTGTCGTACATCAGGCGGGTCAGGGCAAGGCTGTCCTGCGGGGTGTAGCGGTCGCTGCCGGTACGCCCCAGCTTGACGCAGCGGCTTGCTTCCCGGATCTCATACTCAAAGCCGTTGATGTCCACCGGGCAGCGGATGACCTCCGGCTCTTTGCCCTCCACTTCCAGCGTCATGGTCTCGGCGTGCTGGAAATCCGGCAGGAAAATACTGCCCTCGGTGCCAACGATACGGGCATTGCGCTCCAGCTCCTGCCCGATGGTCTGGACAGACTCCGCCCTGCAGCCGCCGGGGTAGGTCAGCGCAAGGCGGCTGTAATCGTCGGTGCCATACTCGTTGATGTGCACCTCTTTGGTCTCCACCTTCTCCGGGTCCTGTCCGGTGAGAATGCGCAGAAAGCCCAGATTGTAGATACCGATATCCAGCAGCGCACCGCCGCCCAGACCGGAATCAAACTTGCGGTCCTTCCTGGCACCGGATGCCACAAAGCCGTACTGGCAGGTGATCTGCTTCAGTTCCCCGATGGTGCCAGCCGTAAGGATCTCGCGCAGGCGGTCGTACAGCGGCAGCAGCCAGATCCAGAATGCCTCCATGAGAAAGAGGTGCTTTTCCTCCGCCAGACGGTACAGCTCCTGCGCCTGTTCCGGGCTGATGGTAAAGGGCTTTTCGCACAGAACGTGCTTGCCCTGCTCCAAGCAGAGCTTGCAGTTTTCGTAATGCAGGGTGTTGGGGGTGGCGATATAGATAGCCTCCACCTCTGGGTCGGCGGCAAGGGCTTCGTAGGAGTCATAGCAGCGGGGAATGCCGTACTGCCGTGCAAACGCCTGCGCGCTTTCCAGATGCCGTGAGCCCACAGCAACAAGCTGCTCCCCCTCTGCGCCCATCTGTTCCACCGTAGACGCAAACTTTTTGGCAATGGTGCCGGTCGCTAAAATTCCCCACTTCATAACAGTACCTCCCGATTTATCACTTGGAACTCAGTATACCACGCTTTTCCCCCACAGAAAAGATTCCGTACGCAAAAACAGGCTCCTGCAAGCGTCAACCACTGGCAGGAGCCTGTTTATTTCTTAAAGCTTCGTCATCCACAGACCATGCAGGTTGCAGTAGGCGTAGACCGCCACCGGCTTTTCGCTGCCCAGCTCAAACACCGCCCTGGGTGCCTGCCCGGGGGCGAGATAGCGGAGCTGTCCGCCGTTTTCCGTCTCCACAAAGAGCCACTGGATGTGGTGCACATCCACCATGGGGTGCTCCACTGCACCCACCGTGACGGTGAGGGTGCTGCCGGAAAGCTCTGCCACCGGCAGATGCTTTTCGCCGCTGGCTTCCACGGTGTTGGGGAGCAGCTCCTTCATCTTTTCGCCGCAGCAGACCAGCGGAACGCCTGCGTTGTGGATGGTAGTGACCAGATTGCCACAGTGCTCACAGATATAAAACTTTGCTTTCATATTCAAATCCTCCATCGGAATGTTGTTGGTGTTTCCTGTGGCTATATGATAACATTTCCTAGTTAGATTTTCTGTGACCGGGTCACGCAAGCAGCCATTGCGTGAACCAGCTTCACTCTTGGCGTGAGCCGGATGAAAAACTAGAAGGGTCGTTTTTCTTGACTTCGACCCGGCAGAAGAGTATACTCCGTGGCAGTGAAATATTCGGCTATGACGAGAAAGAGTACCCGGAAAGAATGCTGCAGAGAGCTGCCGGATGGTGCAAGGCAGTGCAGGGCGTCCGTGGGAAGATCCTCTCCGAGCTTTCCGGCTGAATGGGCGGTATCTACGCCCCAGTAAGCGGGAACGGCAGGCCCCCGTTATCACGGGCCGCGCATTGTTGGATGCGCACTGAGGGGCCGGGCTTTGCACCGGCAATAAGAGTGGTACCGCAGAGGAGTTTATGCGCCTTTGTCTCTTACGAACCGTAAGGGACAAAGGCGTTTTTGTTTGCGGGAAAGCCATTTTCCGGATGTTTCATTGCCTTTGCATCCGCAAAAATAAGTGTTTTGAAAAAGGAGATTTCATCATGAAAACATTGGAAAAAGTAAGCGACTTTGTGGGCAAGTACATGGCCGCCATCGTCATTGTGGTGGCGGCACTGGCGCTGCTGTTCCCCGGCACCTTCAGTGTGGTAAAGACCGCATGGGTCAACACCCTGCTGGGCATCGTCATGTTCGGCATGGGTCTCACCCTGAAGCCGGAGGACTTCAAGGTAGTGTTCAGCCGCCCGAAAGACGTGATCATCGGCTGCATTGCGCAGTTCACCCTGATGCCCTTTCTGGCATGGGCGCTGACCCAGGTGTTCCACTTGCCCACTGAGCTTGCCATCGGTGTCATTCTGGTGGGCACCTGCCCCGGCGGCACCTCCTCTAACGTGATGACCTACCTTTCCAAGGGCGACGTTGCACTGTCCGTCGGCATGACCGCAGTTTCCACCGTGCTGGCGCCCTTCCTCACCCCGCTGCTGACCCTGCTGTATGCCGGCCAGCGGGTGGATGTGAACCCTGTAAATATGTTCCTGTCCATCGTCAAGGTGGTGCTGGTGCCCATCGCACTGGGCTTTGTGGTCAACCACTTCTTCCACGCCTTCACCCAGAACGCCGTCCGGGTGCTGCCGCTGATCTCCACCACCGCCATCGTGCTCATCATCTGCGCTGTTGTGTCCGCAAACTCCGCCAAGATCATGACCAGCGGCCTGCTGATCCTTGCCGTGGTCATCCTGCACAACCTGCTGGGCTACCTCACCGGCTTTGGCGTGGGTAAGCTGCTGAAGCTGGATTCCACCAAGTGCCGTGCAATTTCCATCGAGGTCGGAATGCAGAACTCCGGTCTGGCCACCTCTCTGGCTGCCGCCCACTTTGCACAGTATCCGCTGGCAACCATCCCCGGCGCTGTGTTCTCTGTGTGGCATAACATTTCCGGTGCCGTCCTCGCCAACTTCTTTGCCCGCACCGCCGAGAAGAAGGACTGAGTTACTACATACCATAAGGGGCTGCTGCAAAAGGCTGGGATCTGCAACGATCCCAGCCTTTTTTCAAATCATTCAGAAGAGCTTGCTCAGAACCGAGTTCTGGCGGCTCTCATAGATGCCAGCATAGTGCTGCAGGAACTGCGTAATGACTGACGATTATCCTTCTACTTTGACCGTAGCACGATCGCTCTTTGCGTTTCCATCCGCATCCAGCGTGATATGCACAAAATGTTCCGGTTTGTCGTAATCCCTTGTCTCGCCGTCATCGGTATAGTATTCATAGGATGCACCATCGGGAGCATAGGCAAGCAGGCGCAGATCTGCAAAATCCACATCGGCAACGCTCTGGATCTTTTTGCCGTCCTTGGCAAGGGGCAGAAGGTGTCCCTTGCGCATAAAGAACACCACTTCATCCAGCTCCACCGGAATGTAATGATGGCCTGCTGGCAGCACGCTGGTTTCGATGCGGTTGCTTTCGCTGCACTTTACCCGCACCTGCAGCATCTCCTCCGGCAGATAAACATACCGACCTCGGGCATTTTGCTCATATACCGGGGCGATCAACAGGCTTTCACCGATCATCACCTCATCCTCTACCCGGCGGGCAAAGTCGTCCTCCGGGAAGGCGAACGCCAACGGCATACAGTACATGTCGTCGTGCAGAGCAGCCTTCATGTACTCGCTGTAAATGTAGGGCAGCAGCAGGTAGCGCAGCTGTAAAATACCGGCAAAGGCAGCCTTGTTCTTAAAGCGGTAGGGTTCCTGCCGGCGGGTGTCCTTGGCAGAGTGGTTCCGCAGTAGCGGAGAGAAGATACCCATGCCGTACCAGCGCAGCACCAGATCCTCCGTGGTATTGCTGCCAAAGCCGCCAATGTCGGGGCCTTCGTACAGGAAGCCGCACATATTCAGGGAGGGCATCATGTGCAGCGCAAGCAGAATGTGGCTCCACCAGGAATGGTTGTCGCCGGTCCAGATGCCGCCATACCGGTGCATCCCGATGCAGGCAGAACGGGAGTACATCAAAATGCGCTTGTCCGGCTCCAGCCGCTCAAAAGCCTCGCCTGCAGCACGGGTCATGTTATAACCAAAAAGATTATGTACAATGTCGTGCCGCATACGCCCCTGTTTGGTGTTGTGGTAGAACAGCTTATAATCGTTTTCGTTGTTGGAAAGCTCTGCCACCATGCCGGTAAAAGCACCAAAGCTGGAAATATCCAGGTTTTGCTTGTTGTATTCCTCAATTTTAGCAAAGACCTTTTTCAGTCTTTCCTCTGCGTAGAAGATAGCAGGCTCGTTCATATCGTTCCAGAAGCCCTCGATCCCCTGATCCAGCAGAACTTTATATTGACTGCCAAACCAGGCACGGGCTTCCGGGTTGAGCATATCGGGGAAGTGTACCCGTCCCGGCCACACACCGGCTACAAAGGGAGTGCCATCCTGATTCGTACAGAAGTAGCCGTTTTTCACGCCCTCCTCGTACACATCATATCCCTCTTCGACCTTGACTCCTGCATCGATGATGGGGACAAGATGGATGCCCTGCGCTTTCATCTCGGCGGCAAAGTCTGCAAAACGCGGGAAGCGCTGCGCATCCACCGTAAAGTCCTTGTAACGCTCCATGTAATCAATATCCAGAACCACAGCGTCCAGCGGCATATGATTGGCACGGTAATTTGCCACCACCTCGCGGACCTCGTCCTCGTTCATGTAGCTCCAGCGGCTCTGGGCGTTGCCAAAAGCCCATTTGGGCGGAATATAACTGCGCCCCACCAACTGGCGGAACTGGTGCACAATATCGGTCAGGCTCTCGCCCTCAATGATGTAGAAATCGTAATTTTCCTCGGCTACCGTGATGCGTAAGGTATCCAGGTCGGTGTAGCCGCAGTCAAAGGTGACCTTGCCCGGGTAGTCGATAAAAAAGCCAAATGTATCCTTGCCGGACACGATCATAAAATTATAAGCACCGTACAGCGAGGATTTGCCCTCGGTATGGTTGCCGTCATCGGAGCATTTGCTTTCGTACACCCACCCGCGCTTGTTGATACCACGGACGTTTTCGCCAAGACCATACAGAACATCCTGCGGTTCCATGGCATAGGAGAAACCATCCGGCTCCTTGGTCAGATAGGGTATCGTTTCCATCATGGGCAGAAAAGAACCCACTACACTTTCGGTATCAAACGGTTGACCGTATCGCTTTTTGTAGATCATAGCAAAATATCTCTCCTTTGTTTTTTTTGAATCGTCACAGTGTAAAACGTACCAACGTATTTTCGATGGACAATCTTGAAACGTGATGTTCCTGCTTGCCCAGATAGGGCTTTATGTCAGCCAGTATCACGCGCCTTACGGCAATGCACAGATCACAGCCACTGTTTCAGCACATCGTTCAGCTTATTCAAATCAAGCGGTTTGGCGATATGCTCGTTCATGCCGGTGTTCTTTGCCAGCTGCACGTCCTCGGCAAAGGCATTTGCCGTCATGGCAATGATGGGCACTTTGCCCCGGCTGCCGGCAAGCGCACGGATCGCAGCAGTGGCTTCGTAACCATTCATGATGGGCATCTGGATGTCCATAAAAATGAGATCGTACCACTTTTCTGGCGCTTCCATCACCTTTTCGACTGCAATTTTTCCGTTTTCGGCAATGTCAATGGTCACGCCCGTCATGCCTATGATCTCGGTTGCGATCTCACGGTTCAGCTCGTTATCTTCCACAAGAAGGATCCGCTTACCCGCATAGTTTTCCGTCGCAAAGTCTTCCAGATAGTTCCGGGCGTTTTCCTCCTTCTTCTCGGATGTAAACTGCCGCAGAGTTGCCGTCAGACGGGAACGGAACAGCGGTTTTGCCATAAACGCATTCACGCCCGCTGCTCTGGCTTCTTCTTCGATCTCGCTGAAATCAAAGGAAGTCAGGATGATGATCGTGACATCTTCTCCTACCCGTTCCCGGATTTTTCTGGCAGTTGCAATACCGTCCATTTCCGGCATCTTCCAGTCCAGGATCACCGCAAAATAGTCACTGTTGGTCTCATGACGCGCATAGCAGCGCTCCACAGCTTCCTTACCGGTCAGGACCCATTCGCCCGCTATGCCGATCTCCTGAAGGGTCGCAACGGTGCTTTCGCAGCAGGTCTTGTCATCGTCCACGACCAGTACCGGCAGATCGAGCAGTTCTTTTTCCTGTTCCTTCTCGTTCTCCTGAAGCTTCAGATAGACCGTGACCGTGATCTTCGTTCCCTTGTTGGGAGCGCTTTCGACCTGAATGTCACCATTCATCAGATTGACGATGTTTCTTGCAATGGCCATGCCAAGACCGGTGCCCTGCACCTTGGTCGTCCGGTGATCGTCTGCCCGGCTGAACGGCTCGAACATGATCTTCTGGAATTCCGGCGTCATACCGATGCCGTTGTCCTCGATGGAAAACTCGTAGCAGCCAAGCTCCGAGAAGCCGTTCGGCTTTTCCTTGATCGTAAGGGTGATTTTTCCTCCATCCGGGGTGTACTTGACGGCGTTGCTCATCAGGTTCACAAAGACCTGCTGGATGCGCAGGCTGTCGCCGCAGACAGCTTCGTGCTCAATGTGCTCAATATGGACTTCGAGCTGATGGTGGTGCTCGTCGATTGCCGGTTTTGTGAGGGTGAGCAGGTTATCGACCAGCTCCGGCAGTCTGAAATCCTCCTCGGCAAGGCTTATTCGCCCGCTCTCGATCCGGGCCATATCCAGCACTTCATTGATCAGTCCCAACAGATGACGACTCGACTTTGTGATCTTGCCAAGGCACTCGACCACCCTGTCCTGACTCTCGATATTCGCACCCGCAATGGCGGTCAAGCCAACGATTGCATTCATCGGTGTACGGATATCATGGGACATATTGGAGAGAAATTCTGTCTTGGCGCGGCTTGCGTTTTCCGCCGCCCGGTACGCATCCTTCAGTGCCTTATGGGATTCGATCTCGGCCTTTTTCTCCTGTGACACATCCATAGATGCCAACAGTGCTTTGACCAGCTTTGTGCCATCCCACTCCAGCGGAATGAAGGAAGCGATCTTATAGGTGTTTTCGTCTATGGAGCAGTATTCAAATTTGTAGATGTCGTTCTCGCCCTGCAGATTCTTTCGGATATTTTCCGGCGAGATCAAAGCAGCCAATGCGTCCAGCGGTTCCAGTGTCTTATACTTTGCAACCACCTGCTCCACAAAATCATGGTAGGTTCCCGTCGGCGCGTATATCATTTCACCTTGCAGATTATAGAACCGATACCGGTCATTCTCCAGATCGCAGACGACAAAGCGGTCCAGCAGACGCACCATACTCTTGATCAAAAGATCCATCGATGCGTTATCTGAGGCCATCTGCATCCGCCGTGCCATCTCTGTTTTGGACTCTGTGATGTCCCGCAGAAAAATCATCGCATATTCGGAATCTTCGATCTCACCGCGCATGACCACGTTGCTGACCCATCGTTCCTCCCCATTCAGAACGATGCGGCAATCCTGACGCAGCTCCGTCTCAAGTCCCTTTAATTTTTCCGTGATGTAAGCGCGATTATAGAAATTCGTTACAGACTTTTTGTCCTCTTCAACCACATAGTTATCCACAAAGAATCTGACCAGTCCATCCCATGTGTGGTTCTGCTCAAAGGCCGTCATCAAAGAGGGCTCCACTTTGAAAGTATCGAAGGTGTTCTTTTCCAGATTTACATAGTATTCGCAGAGGTTTGCGCTGGTAAATGCACGGTGAAATGCCGCTGCCCGCTGCGCCTGCATCCGGCTTCTTTTTTCCGCGTCAATGTTGCTGATGATTCCGGCAATTCGATTGGCCGAGCCATCCAGACGGCGTATCACCTCCGCCGATGCCCGGAACCACTGGTATTGGCCATCCTGCATTTTCAGTCGGTACTCAACATTATATTTTGTAGCATTGGTTTTGTCCGCAATCGTTTCCAAAAGCAGCTGCATTACCCGGTCATAGTCCTCCGGGTGCAGAAGGTTCGACCACGAATCCAGTTTGTTCGGAAAATCCAGAATGTCATGATAACCAAGGATCTGCCGAAACGCATGGCTCCAGTTCACATGAACGATCTCACTGTTTTCATTACACTCAAAATACCATAGTGCAGAATGGATGGATTCATTGACCAGCGCAAGGTTCTCATACGCCCAGTTCATCTGTACTGACATGATCCAGATCGGTGTTCCATTCGTATCGACTACATCTTCTTTATAGAGACGCACATAGACGGGAGAGCCATCTGCTGTAAGGATCCGGCCTTCTCCTTCGCCCTTGATCTGACGAAAGTGCGCATTGTCAAGGAATGTGGCATCTTTCTTATAGAAAAGATTCTTCAGCGAACCCTTTGTCTGCTCCATCAGAGACTCATAGCTGTGGTTCAGATTATGCAGCAACAGATCACTGACCGACAGGATCGACAATTCGGCATCATAGTACCCGGCAATGGTTCCGACACCGCCATTATGATAGATCGTCTCCTGCATAGCCTGAAATGCATTTTTCCCCAGCCTTACCGTATCGGAAGTGTAGATTTTATCTGTAAGTCTTCTATCGAATTTCATTTTCATCCTCGTAGGGTTTTGACCCCGCCGCACACTTCAATTCTGGTATGTCTTTTATGGTCAACTGATATATCAGTTCGCGTTCAAACTTGTACAACATGACTAGTATAGTATACTTGCGCAGCATTTCGTTTTCAAGTGCTAATTGGCATTGGCTGTGTAAAAAAGAGAGGCTAATCTGCGTGAAAATTCACGCAAGTTGATCCCTGTAAGCAAATCAGATCGCTCAACCGCTGCACTGCCAACGCCGAAAAGAAAAAATCCCGGAACTTTCTGGTGCCATCCAGTGCCGTAGAGTTGAAAATCACATGGTTGTGGATGTGTTTCCTGTCCGTGTGGGTGGCAACAACAAATGCGTGCTTGCCCTTGGTAAAACGCATGGCCAGTTTGTAGCCCCCCTTTTTTGACCGTTTACATCCTTGACACCTCCGTTCTGTTTGTGATGAATATATATAACTATCGTTATTTTTCTTTGCCAAGATGGCTTGTCATGCTACAATAGCCGCATCTACGGCCACCAGACAACAGGAGGAGTATCTCATGGCCAAAACTGCCGACATCATTGCAATTTATTCCCGCAAATCCCGCTACACCGGCAAGGGCGAGAGCATTGGAAATCAGATCGACCTCTGCCGCGAATACATCCGCACCCACTACGGCGATGCCGCAGCACAGCAAGCGGTCGTCTTTGAGGACGAGGGCTTTTCCGGCGGCAACCTGAACCGCCCGGACTTCAAAAAGATGATGACTGCGGCCAAAGAGCGGAAGATCCGTGCCATCGTGGTCTATCGTCTGGACCGCATCAGCCGCAACATCAGCGATTTTTCCAGCCTGATTGAAGAGCTTGGACGGCTGGGCATCGACTTTGTGTCCATCCGGGAAAGCTTTGATACCTCCAGCCCCATGGGACGTGCCATGATGTACATCGCATCCGTGTTCAGTCAACTGGAGCGGGAGACCATTGCAGAGCGCATCCGGGATAATATGCACGAACTGGCAAAGACCGGGCGCTGGCTGGGCGGCATGACCCCCACGGGCTATGCTTCCGAGAGCGTCAAGAGCATCACGGTGGACGGCAAGACCAAAAAGGCTTGCAAGCTGAAGCTGCTGCCGGATGAGGCAGAGATCATCTACAAAATTTTCGACCTCTATGAGCAGTACGATTCCCTGACCATGACCGAGACCGAGCTGCTGCGGCAGGGCATCAAAACAAAAACCGGGCGTTCTTTCACCCGGTTCTCCATCAAGTCTATTTTGCAGAATCCTGTCTACCTGATTGCAGACAAGGACGCCTATCAGTATTTTGTGGACAACGAGGCAGAGCTGTTCTCCCCGGAGTCCGATTTTGACGGCGTGCGGGGCGTGCTTGCCTACAACCGCAGCGATCAGGAAAAGGGGCGTGCAACTGTGTACAATCCCATCAGCGAGTGGATCGTTTCGGTGGGCGAACACCCCGGCATCATTTCCTCCAACCGGTGGATCCGGGTGCAGGAATCGCTGGAGCGGAACAGATCCAAGTCCTACCACGCATCCCGGGGCAACGAAGCTCTGCTCACCGGTCTGCTGTGGTGCTCCTGCGGCAGCCGGATGTACCCCAAGGTCACCGGGCGCAAAACGGCAGACGGGCGGGTGGTTTTTCCCTATATGTGCAAGCTGAAGGAGCGCAGCCGCCGGGAGCTTTGCAGCGTGTCCAACGCCAACGGCAATCTGTTGGATGCCGCCATCTGCGAACAGGTCAAGCACCTTGCCGACCATTCCAGCGACTTTATGAAGCAGTTGGAAAAGGCACGGTCTGCCCATGCGGGCAATCGTTCCGAGTGTGAGACCAAGCTTTCTGCCCTGCGCAAGGCGCAAGCCGAGACGCAGCGGAAGATCACCGCCCTCATCGACTCCCTTGCCGATTTTGGAGACAGCACCGCCGCAGTCCACCTGAAAAAGCGCATCGAGGAGCTGAATGCACAGGATGCCACCCTGAGTTCCCGCATCCGGGAATTGGAAAGCCTCACCGACAACGGTGTTCTGGGCGGCATCGAGTTTGACGTGATGCGGCAGCTGCTGACCGTGTTCCACAACAACATCGACGACATGACCGTGACGCAGAAGCGCGCTGCCATCCGCACGGTGGTGCGCAAGGTGGTGTGGGACGGCAAGGTGGCGCATGTGGTGCTCTTCGGTTCACTGGAGGATGAAATCGACTGGACCACCTTCCCGGTAGACCCGGAAGAGGACGACAACGCCCCCGAGGGCGGTGGAGATGGTTCCGATTCTCCGTCCGGCGTTCGCTGGGGTGAGGATAGCAAACGAGCTCCGGATGCACTTCCGGCGGGAGCGGAAGAACGCCCCCACCCTCTCGCTTCAGGAGACTCTTGATGCCGGAAAGGAAGACTCTGCCCTTACCCTCGCCGATGTGCTGCAGGACGGCTTCTGCATGGAGGACAGCTGCGAAAAACAGGACGATGCCCAGCGCCTGCGCCGCCTCATCGAGGGGTTGCCTGCCCGGGAGCGGAAACTCATATTATTAAGGTATGGTCTGGCGGGCCAGCCGCCGCTGACCCAGCTGGAAACGGCAAAGCTGCTCCAAATAAGCCGGAGTTACGTTTCCCGGCTTGAAACACACGCACTGGAGCTTTTGCGGGCCGGATGGGAGCAGCCTTAGCTTCCTCTTGCATTCCTCACCGAACTGTGGTACAATACTAAGGCACACGAATCGTGTGCCTTGTCGGACAGCGCCTGCTGCGTGGTTCGGCATACGGATGCGGGTCCTGTACGATGGAGCCGCAGTGAACCAGGTCAGGTGGGGAACCAAGCAGCCTTAAGCGGCGCGCCCCGTGCGTTTCAGTCAGCCTGCATCCGTATGCCGAGTTACGCAAGGCGGGGGTCAAACCCCGTCAGCGCTGTCCGATTTTTTATTACTGACGGGAGGGAAGCACCGATGTATCGCGCATTATACCGCAAATGGAGACCCCAGCGGTTTGAGGATGTCGTCGCACAGCGCGGCATCGTCACGGCGCTGCGCAATCAGATAGCGTCGGGCCGCGTAGGCCACGCCTACCTGTTTACCGGCGTGCGCGGCACGGGCAAGACCACCTGCGCGAAGATTTTCGCCAAGGCGGTCAACTGCCTCCACCCCCATAACGGCGACCCCTGCGGCGAGTGCGAGATCTGCAGGGGCATCGACAACGGCAGCATCCTCGACGTGGTGGAGATGGACGCCGCGTCCAACAACGGTGTGGACGACATCCGCGACCTGCGGGACGAGACAGCCTACACCCCCAGTGCCTGTCATTATAAGGTATACATCATCGATGAGGTACACATGCTGTCCACAGCGGCCTTCAACGCGCTGCTGAAAACGCTGGAAGAGCCGCCCGCCCACGTCATCTTTATCCTCGCCACGACCGAGATCCAGAAAGTCCCGGCCACCATCCTCTCCCGCTGCCAGCGGTACGATTTCACCCGCATCGGGCCGGAAGACATCGCCCAGCGGGTCGAGTATATCGCCGGACAAGAGGGCTTAGAGTTGACGACCGGTGGTGCAGAGCTGATCTCCCGCCTGGCCGACGGTGCCATGCGTGACGCTCTCTCGATCCTCGACACCTGCGCCGGCGTGACCGCAAAAATCGATGCTGATGTTGTCCGCCGGATGGCGGGCGTCACCGACCGGAGCTACCTGTTCCATATTTCGGATGCTCTGGAAGCGCAGGACGGCGCAGCGGCGCTGGCTCAGCTGGCCGCACTGCGGCAGCAGTCGGTGGATGTGAAGCGTCTGACGGAAGAGCTCATCGCCCACTACCGCGCCCTGATGCTGGCGGCTCTGCCCGGCGGGCAGAGCCTGCTGTCCGGTGTTTCCCCCGAAGAGGAACAGCAGTACCTCGAAAAAGGCCCTCAGCTGGGCCAGCGGGAGGCCATCCGGGCCATCCGTACGCTGGGCAACGCCCTTGAGCATATGACCCGGGGCAGTGACCAGCGCATCGAGCTGGAACTGGCCCTCTTCACCCTCTCGGAGCCGCCGCAGGCCGCAGCTGTCCCCGTGGCGGCAATGCCTGTGCAGACTGTCGCTCCTGCCGCACCGGTCGTCCGGCCCTTTGTTGCGGCACCGATTCAGTCTGCGCCGCAGCCTTTCATGAGTACACCTGCTGTACCCGTGGAACCTATGGCCGCACCGGCAGTGGAAAAGGAGCCTGCTCCCGCGCCCGTTGAAGAGCCGAAGGCCGCTGTCCCGGATATTCCAGAGTCCCCCGCGCCCGCAGATGAAGAGCTTCCACCACCGCCCGACGAGCCGCCGGTGACGGAGTCGGCCCCCCTGCCCTGGGATGAGCCGACTGCGCCGGTCACTGCGCCTGTACCGCCCGTACCGGAAGAGAGACCGGTGGAGTCCGCTGCAACGGTTTCGCCGGCAGCACCTGCCCCGGAGTACACCGCCGACCCGGCTCTCAGCCGACCCCGCAAGGTGGCCGCAGAGGGCGTCAATCCCTTCGAGCAGTGGAGTGAGGTCGTCAAGCTCTTACAGGAGAAGGACCCGATGCTTCACAGCTACCTGCGCAAATCGAAGGCGTACTTCGATGGCACACGGGTGCTCATCGACGGCGGCAAGACCTTCCGGGACTTCATCCGTGTCAACAAGGACAGCCAGCGGCTCATCAAAAAGCTCATCGCGCAGGTGTCAGGCGTCGCGGTGCCGATCGGCCCCTACGAGCCCCGCACCGCCGCAAAGCACACCTCCAATGCCGAACAGTCACTCCACGCGCTGGAAAAGCTGGGTCTGGACGTGAGCATTGAGGACAGCGCGAAGAAAAAAAAGATAAATAATAACTTTTAAGGAGAACCAATTATGAAAGCAAGAATGCCCGCAGGCTTTGGCCGCCCCGATATGAACGCCCTGATGCGTCAGGCTCAGAAGATGCAGGATGACATGAAGGCCAAGCAGGCCGAGCTGGAAGCTGCCGAGTACACCGGCAGCGCCTCCGGCGAGATGGTCACTGTCCGCATGAACGGCAAGCACGAGATCCTTGGCATCACCATCAAGCCCGAGGCCGTTGACCCCGACGACATCGAGATGCTGGAAGACCTGGTGGCCGCCGCCGTCAACGCCACCGTCAAGCAGGTGGACGAAACTGCCGAGGCCGAGATGGGCAAGCTGACCGGCGGTCTGAACATCCCCGGCCTCTAAGCGGGAGGGATACGCATGGGTTACACCGCAGCGCCGCTGGAAAAGCTCATTGAGCAGTTCAGCCAGTTCCCGGGCATCGGCCGCAAGGGCGCGACCCGGATGGCCTATCAGGTGCTGAGTATGTCGGACGCGGACGCCGCGGCACTGGCCGAGGCCATCCAGAACGCCCACACCCGGCTCCACCGCTGCCGCGTCTGCCAGAACTACACCGAGGCCGAGCTCTGCCCCATCTGTTCCAGCGCCAAGCGGGACCGCTCCACCATCTGCGTGGTCGAGACGCCCCGCGATGTGCAGGCCTTTGAGCGCACCCGGGAGTACCACGGCCTGTATCATGTCCTCCACGGCCTCATCAGCCCCATGGACGGCATCGGTGCCGAACAGCTCTCGGTGAAGGAGCTGTTGGCCCGGCTGGGCAGCGGCGAGGTGAAAGAGGTCATCATGGCCATGAACCCCACCGTCGAGGGCGAGGCCACGGCCATGTATCTGGCAAAGCTCATCAAGCCCCTGGGCATCAAGACCACTCGTCTGGCCTACGGCCTGCCCGTGGGCGGCAGCCTCGAGTACACCGATGAGACGACGCTTTACCGCGCGCTCTCCGGCCGCGACGAGCTGTAAAGAGCAGATTTTATAGAACCTTAACGATTCTTTCAAAAATCGCTCTTGAAAATCCAGCAAAATGTGATATAATGACAAAACAGTAAAGGAAAGGAGGCGCGCTTCATGGCACCTGCCAAGGAACGTCCGGCGACAAAGACCATCGCCACAAACCGCGAGGCGCGTCACGAGTATTTCGTGCTCGAAGCGCTGGAAACGGGCGTCGATCTGAAAGGCACCGAGGTCAAGAGCCTGCGTGCCGGCGGCGTCAACCTGAAAGACAGCTGGGTCGATATTGAGGACGGCGAGCTGCTGGTCAAGGGAATGCACATCACCCCCTACGACCACGGCAACATCTTCAATCAGGACCCTCTGCGGGTGCGGCGTCTGCTGGCCCACAAGACTGAGATCCGGCGTCTGCACCAGCAGTGCAAGCTGCAGGGCTATACTCTCGTTCCCCTTTCTCTCTACTTCAAGCATGGCCGCGTCAAGATGGAAGTCGGCCTGTGCAAGGGCAAAAAGCTCTACGACAAGCGTGCCGACGCCGCCAAGCGCGATGCCAAGCGCTCCATCGACCGGGCCGTGAAGTCCAACGGCAAATTCTACTAAATCTCTTTCAGGTAGCATTCCTGCCCTGAGAACACCAAGCTTTCTGCGCATGGCAACATGCGCTTTATGGGGGCGTAAAGGTTTCGACGGGGGGAGCGAGGCCTGGGCAGCGGGTAGCAGTGGGGGAACTGCTCTAAACTCCTCCAAAAAATTAACTGACAACAATAATTATCAGTTGCTCGCAGCCTGAGTGCTGCGCGTTCCGCCCACTCTTGTGTCGTGTGGGGCCGGGGCGTCCTTTAGACACAGCACCTGAACGGACCTAAGCTTTGCGGACCGGCAGGAACTCATGAAGCTACTGAAGCGTTAGCCTGACGATCGGCGTGACGCGGAGGGAATGTTGTAGATCGCCTGCACCCGGAGACACCTACGCTGAACTCTTTTCGGACATGGGTTCGACTCCCATCGCCTCCACCAATTGAAAGGGCGAGGGTATTTGGTACTGTTATTTTCGGACAGTATCGGATACTCTCGCCTTTATTTTTGTTGCTGATATGATTCTTCAAATTGATTTGGGGTTTGCTGTTTAAGACATTCATGCGGTCGGTAATCGTTATAAAAATCAATATATTCTGATAGACTTTCCTCTAATTCGGAGACAGTTTCATAAAAATGAAATTTGAACTGTTCTTTTTTAAGCGAAGCAAAGAAAGATTCCGCCACAGCATTATCAAGTGGATTGCCTATATTGGAAAAGGATTGGTGTATATTAAAGTCAAGAAGTAGTTGACGAAAGCTGACTGCGGTATACTGTGCGCCTTGGTCACTATGAAATGTTAACCCTTGCGGATGGTTCCGATTTTGATAGGCCAATTTGAATGTGTGAATCGTGAGTTCTGCATCGGCGAATTCGGCAACGGCGTGTGAAATGACTTTTCGAGAAAATAGGTCGATGATAACACAGATATATGCGATAGAAGTGTTTACCTTAACATAGGTGATGTCACTGACCCAAATGCTGTTTGGCTTTTCAACGGTAAAATTTTGCTTTACGAGATTGGGACGATAAGTATAGTGCCGCTGAAAAGTAGCATTCTCTGGAAGTGCTTGTTTACGTTTTAATCCGTGCTCTTTCATGAGCCGCACAATACGTTTTGTGCTAACAGTATAGCCTTGCTCCATCAATTTTGCGCGAATCTTTTTTGCACCGAAACGGTAATCGCTTTTCTGGAAGATGATAGTGATTTTTTCTTTCAAAAGCGTATCTTCTACATCTAGTTGCTTTTCAATCAGTGCACTTTTCTGTCTATTTATGTAAGTGGATTTTGAAAGATTCAGCAAACGGCAAAGTGTGTAGAAGCTGTATTCTGACTTTAAGGCATCAATAATTTGCACCTTGTTGTCTATGGACAAATCAAGAGCAGCAAGAGATTTTTGATAGATGGAATTTTCATTTTCCAAGGTTGCAACATGGCGTTGAAGCGTTGCAAGATCGCGTTTAGAAATGTTTGAAACTTTTGCTTCTTCGCTCCATTGGTATAAGATACTGCGAGAAATATGGAACTGGGCACAGAGATCAGCGGTACTTGTGCCACTGTTGTATAGCTGGACAACCTTATTCCGAAAATCGGCAGAGTAGGTCATAATATTCTCCTTTATAGTCTAAAATGCCATTATTATCCCATAAAGGAGATAAGATGTAAAGAGATGGTCTTGACAATAGAGGATATATCCGCTATACTGTATATGAGATAAATCCACTATTCAAAGGGAGTGCAGCCGTGCAGGAATATGAAATTGAATTCTACGATAAAGCCGATGGCTCCGAGCCAGCCAAAGAGTTTATCCTAAGTCTGGATAAGAAAATGCAAGCCAAAGTTTTGCGTACCGTTGCGTTGCTCCGCGAGGAGGGGCCATTTTTAAGGGAACCGTATTCCAAAGCACTGGATGATGGAATTTTTGAGATTCGTACCAAGTTTGGGTCGGATATTACCCGCGTGCTGTATTTCTTCGTGGTTGGTAAAAAGGTGATCCTCACAAATGGATTTATCAAGAAGACCCAGAAAACACCTGCTTCAGAGATCACACTGGCAAAACAATATCGCGCAGATTATCTTGCCCGAAAGGAGAATTCCAAATGACAAACTTCAACGATTTTTTGAATGAGCAGATGAAAGACCCTGAATTCAAGGCCGAATGGGACGCACTTGACCCGGAATTTTCCGTAATTGAAGCCATGCTCAAGGCCCGCAAAGAAAGCGGTTTGACCCAGAAGCAACTTTCGGAGCGCACGGGTATTGCACAGACCGACATCAGCAAACTGGAACGCGGCAATGCAAACCCGTCTCTTCGTACCTTGCAGCGGCTTGCTGCCGGGATGGGAATGAAGGTTAAAATTGAATTTGTTCCTGCATCTGCAAAATGATTTAGTGATGGATGCGTTTCGGTAAAATAGAAAGCACAATAGTGACGCTATGCAGCGATATTTTCAAGCACGCGTTCGTCCGGCGTTGCAGTCCGTCCACCACACGTGAGCCAGACGAACCCTCTGTGCTCCACCAAAGGGAAGAGCCTCACCGCTTTGCGGTGAGGCTCTTCCCTTTTCATCTTATAGCATCCTTATCCCATGAAATCAAGCAGCACGTCGATGTCCTGACTGATGGCGCGGAGATAGTCAGCTCCGCCGCGCTGGCCTCTATAGTTCCGGGCGCGGCTGCTCATCTCATTCAGGAGCTCTTCCTTCCGCACCAGAACGGGGTCTCCGATCCACTCGTCTTTCTCTATAAAGGCTTCCAGCTGCTCATATTCTTTTATGATACGGACGTTGGACAGGTTCTCCGGGAGGGTACGGGCATCGAACCAGTCCGGCTGCGCGTGAAAGTCCAAAGGCGGCAGCGGATCCAGCGGCTCATCGGCGTCCCACACATAGGGATGCCGGTCATCTTCTTCCGGCGTCTTCTTGAAGCGTCCTACCCGGTTCTCGGCCTTGCCGACCGTCTCATAGTGGTTGAACAGCGCCTCAGCATCGTAACCATAGAGCTCGTAGGCGTCCGAATAGCGGTCTGCATAGTCCTTGTACTGGAACGTCTCGACGCTCTCCGTCCCCGGGGTAAGGTCAAGCCAGATGCTCACCGCCTCCGCATGGGTGGGCAGAGCTGCCATGACCGTCAGGGCCAGAACGCCCGATGTGACCGCCGCAATAAATTTTCTTCGCATGATAAAACCTCCTTTTTATGAGCGGTTCATCCCAGAATCGAGAATCTCCGCACTTCTACATTGTTATTCTCCACGCCGGAGCAGTCCTGAAAGACTTTATGCCGTATCCGGCCCCGGATGGTGTTGCCGCTGACTTCCTTCGTGCCGGCGATGCCGTAGCCGAGGGAGACGTCCAGCGTATTCCCTTTCAAGGCGCTGAGCTGATAGCAGATGCGCCGCCCGTTGTCGCCGCTCAGGGTGATGCGGCTGTTCTGGATGACCGTGCTGCCGTCGGCACGGTCATTGCCCCGGGTCAGCATGGGGTTCGCGCCCTTTTTCATATCGTGCTTTGCCATGCTGTCCGGCTGTTTCATGGTGATGTCGCAGTTGTCCACGACGGCGCGGGTCTTATCGCCTACCATACGGAAAATGGTCTCGCAATACTCCGCACGGACGGTGCAATCCTCCATCCGGACGTCGGTGGTACCGCTCTGCCCCAGCGTGATGAACCACACCGGGCGATGATCGGCGTCCAGCGCCTCCTGCGTCTGTGTCTCATAGAAGCTGCAGCCCGAGAGGACGACATCCCGCACCGCGCCGCCCCATCCCCAGACCGCCAGCAGCTCGTCGGCACCGGACTTGTAAAATTCACAGTTCTGGAAGCGGATATTCCGGCTCTCCACCCTGTCCGTCCAGTTGCGCACCCAGATGCCGCCGGACGCGCCGGAGGTCATCTGACGGAATACACAGCCCTCAAAACGGATATTCTCGTTGCCGCCATACAGGTCGGCGGCGCCGCGCCCCCACTCGTTGGGCTCACAGTCGAAGGTGCAGCCCACAAATTCCACATTGCGGGCGAGCATCACCCGGAGCATATAGTTGGCCTGACAGCTGTCCGCTGCCCGGAAGGTCACATTTTCCAGCCGGACGTCGTGGGCGCGGTCATCATCAGAGTCTTTCATAAGCTCCACCGCCACACGGTCCTCTCTCAGGTCAGGGTACTGAATATCACTGAGCAGGACAGCGCCGTTTCCCTGGATGGTCAGTCCGCTGGGCAGCCCGAGGCAGGAGGAGAAGCGGTAGACCGCCCCCGCCGTCAGCTCGAGAGGCCGACCGGCCGCGCTGGCCTGCTGCATCGCGGCCTGCAGAGCCTGCAGGTCGTCCGCGATCCCGTCACCCTTCGCCCCGAACTGTTCCGGCGTAACGCCGGTACTCACCGGACGAGCCGTACTGCTCCGGACAGCGGACGCTGTGACCGCCTGAGCCGGGGCCGCAGCCGCCGTTTCGCTCTTCTGCCCACAGCCGCACAAAAGCAGCACCGCCATGAGGACAAAGGCCAAAGCTTTTATTTTCACGTTCGAATGTTCTCCTTCTCTGCCGGGGCTTCTTATGCTTATCATACCATAAACCACAGTCGATGTATAGCCAAAAGAGCCGCTGCCCGCAGAATGCGGCAGCGGCTCTTTTCAGCTTTTCAGTTCAACCGGGTGTCAGCTCAGGACTGGCAGGCGGTGATGAGGCTCATCTTGTAGACCTCGTCGGCGTTGCAGCCACGGGACAGGTCGTTGATGGGTGCGTTCAGGCCCTGCAGGATGGGGCCGTAGGCAGCGTAGCCGCCCAGACGCTGTGCGATCTTATAGCCGATGTTGCCGGCCTCGATGCAGGGGAAGATGAAGGTGTTGGCCTGACCGGCGACCTTGCTGCCCTTGCACTTGACCTGTGCGACCTCGGGAGCAACGGCTGCGTCGAACTGCAGCTCGCCGTCAATAGCCAGCTCGGGGTCCATCTCCTGAGCCTTGATGACAGCGTCGTGGCTCAGAGCGACGGTGCCGCCCTTGCCGGAACCCTTGGTGGAGAAGCTCAGGACAGCGACCTTCGGGTCGATGCCGAACAGCTTAGCGGTCTTAGCGGTCTCGACAGCCACCTCAGCCAGCTTGGCAGAAGCAGCGACCTTGACCTCGCCGGTAGCCTTATCGACGGTATCGGTGTAGTCGATGTTGACGGCGCAGTCGCCCATAGCGATGCGCTTCAGGCCCTCTTCGCCGCAGTCACGGTCCAGAATGAAGCAGGAGCTCACCAGATGAGCGCCCTTCTTGGTCTTGACCAGCTGCAGAGCGGGACGGATGGTGTCGGCAGTGGAGTAGGTAGCGCCGCCCAGCAGGCAGTCAGCCTTGCCCATCTTGACCAGCATGGTGCCGAAGTAGTTGGACTTCTTCAGCAGAGCAGTGCACTCCTCTGCGGTCTGCTTGCCCTTGCGCAGCTCGACCATGGTGTTGACCATCTCATCGAAGCCGGCGTAGTTCTCAGGGTCGATGATCTCAGCAGCGGAAATATCAAAATTGCCAGCAGCGGCAGCAGCCTTGCACTCTGCCTCGTTGCCGACCATAACAACTTTCAACACGCCCTCAGCCAGCAGCTTGCTTGCGGCCTCCAGGATGCGGGGGTCATTGCCCTCGGTAAAAACGATCGTCTTGGGGTTTGCCTTCAGCTGGGCTACCAGGGGTGCAAACATATCAGCCATTGTTGATTACCTCCGAAATTACTTTGCAATTATTCCGGGCATCACAGATATGCCCTTCTTTTTTATTCTAGCACAGAGTCAGAAAACTTCAAGACAAATCTTGAATTTTGTGGTATATTTTAAGGAAGAAATCGTGCGATGATTTGTTAAGAAAATGTCATTTAGTTTGTGAGAGGATACTGAGCTTATGGATTGGGAAACACTGAAAACCGACTGTCTCGCCTGTCAGCGCTGTCCGCTGTACACCACCCGGCACAACGTGGTGTTCGGGCAGGGCGTGGAGAATGCCGAGGTGCTCTTCGTGGGCGAAGGCCCCGGCCAGAGCGAGGACGAGCAGGGCCTGCCCTTCGTGGGACGCAGCGGCCAGCTGCTGGACAAATACCTCTTCGCCATCGACCTCGACCGTGCCTCCAACTGCTATATCGCCAACATCGTCAAGTGCCGCCCGCCCCAGAACCGCGACCCCCTGCCCGCCGAGAGCGAAGCCTGTATGCCCTGGCTGCGAGAGCAGTTCCGTCTGCTGCGGCCTAAAATCGTCGTCTGCCTGGGCCGCATCGCCGCCCAGCGGATGATACGCGCCGACTTTTCGGTGACGAAGGAGCACGGCACCTTTATTGAGAAGAACGGCATCCTCTTCATGGGGACGTTCCACCCCGCCGCCCTGCTCCGTCAGCCCCAGAACAAGCCGGAGGCTTTCGGCGACTTCGTGGCCCTGCGGGATAAAATACACGAGGTGTGCGAGCATACCTACTGATTTGTCACCCTCCACCTCATTTTTGCATACCCTATAGCAAAAGTGAGGTGTTTGAGTATGAATGCTGTACGCAGCGATTCTGTTGATTTCTTTCTGGGCACCACCACCCCCGCCGGGTTCAAGGGCTATTTTGAGCCGCTTCGGCGGGAACCGGGGATGCAGATGTATCTCATCAAAAGCGGGCCTGGCTGCGGCAAATCGACGCTGATGAAGCGGCTGGCCGTCAAGGCCGAGCAGAAGGGGGAACCTATCCAGCGCATCCACTGCGCCAGCGACCCCGACAGTCTGGACGGCGTCATCTTTCTCGACAAGCGCGCCGCCATCGTGGACGCCACCGCACCCCATGTCATGGAGCCGGACGCCCCGGGCGCAGAGGAGCAGGTGGTGAGCCTGTACCACACACTGGACGCCGACGCCCTCCACGCCCACGCCGACGAGGTGAAGCGGCTCTTCGCCCAGAACACTGCCCTGCGCAGCCGGGCCGCGCGGTATATCGCATCTGCCGGGAGCCTGCTGCTGGACAGCCGCCGGGCTGAGGCGTGCAGTGCCAACTTCGAGAAAGTCCGCCGCTACGTCAAGCGGCTCTGCGCCCGGACTCTCCCCCGCCTGCCCGAGGGGGCCTCGGCCAGCGAAGAGCTGCGGCTGCTGTCGGCCATCACGCCGAAAGGGCCGGTCTTCTACCGCGGCACCGTACAGGCGCTGGCCGACCGGTATGTGGTCTTCCATGACGACTACGGCGCCGTCTCCCGCCTGCTTCTCGAGCTCATCCGGGCCGAGGCGCTGGCCCGGGGCTACCACATCATCACCTGCCCCTGCGCCATGCATCCCGACGACAAGATAGACCATCTCTTCATCCCGGCCCTCCGGCTGGCTTTCCTCACCGACAACCGGTGGCACCCGGTGCAGCTGCCCGGCGTGCAGGCCGTCCGGTGTACCCGTTTCGTGGACCGGGAAAATCTGGCGGGCTACCGCGCCCGTCTCCGCTTCAACGAGCGGGCGGCAGCAGAGCTTTTGGAACAGGCCGCCGACCTGATGGCACAGGCCAAAGCCTGCCACGACGAGCTGGAGACTTACTACCGAGCCGCCGTGGACTTCGGCAAGGTGGACGAAGCTGCCGCCCAGTGCGCCGGGATGCTGGGGCTGGAATGATATTCTAAAAGGAAGTGACCCGCTATGCCTGCTTTTCGCCTGCCTGTCCGCCAGCTGGTGGAATTTTTGCTCCGCACCGGCAGCATCGACAGCCGCTTTACCGGCTTCGACCGCGCCAACGAGGGCGCACGCATCCACCGCAAGCTCCAAAAGGCCGCAGGCGAAGGCTACGCCGCCGAAGTCTTCCTCTCCGGCGAACGGGAGGCGGCGGGCATCCCCTTCACCATCGAAGGCCGGGCCGACGGCATCTTCACCGACGAGGCGGGCGTGACGGTCATCGACGAGATAAAGACCACAGCCGTCCCCGCCGACGACATCGCCGAGGACATGAACCCCTGCCACTGGGCGCAGGGAATGGTCTACGGGGCGCTGTATGGCCGTCAGCAGGGGCTGGAAAAGCTGGACGTCCGGCTTACCTACTACCAAATCGACACCGACGACATCCTCCGCTTCGTGCGGCATTTCACCCTTGAAGAGCTGGAAGCGTTTTTGCAGGATCTGCTCGAGCAGTACGCCCCCTGGGCGCAGCGTCAGCTGGCGTGGAAGGAGCAGCGGGGCATAAGCCTTTCGGCGCTGGATTTTCCCTTTCCGGCCTACCGGCCCGGGCAGAGGGCGCTGGCAGGCGAAGTCTACCGCGCCTGCACTGCCGCGCCGTCTAAAAGCGGCGTCCGGCTCTTCTGTCAGGCCCCCACCGGCATCGGCAAGACCATGAGCGTCCTCTTCCCTGCTCTGCGGGCCATCGGCACCGGCTGCGGCGAGAAGCTGTTCTACCTGACGGCCCGCAACACGACTCAGTCCGCCGCTGAGGATGCCATTGCGCGGCTGCGGGCGTCTGATTCTAAGCTGGCTCTGCGCAGCGTGACCCTGACAGCCAAGGAGAAGGTCTGCCTCCACCCGGATGCCGAGGGCCATCCCGCCTGCCTGCCGGAGCTCTGTCCCTACGCAAACGGCTACTACGACCGGGTGAACACGGCCCTGAAAGCCCTTCTGGACGACGGCACTGGCCGCTTCGACCGGGCCGCGCTGGCCGACGCCGCAAAGCAGTTCACGGTCTGCCCCTTCGAGCTGGGGCTGGATCTGAGCGAGTGGTGCGACGTCATCATCGGTGACTATAACTACCTCTTCGACCCCGTAGTGCATCTGCGGCGGTTCTTCGACAGCGCGGGCGACTGGCTCTTCCTCGTGGATGAGGCCCACAATCTGCCTGAGCGGGCGCGGGCCATGTACTCGGCACGTTTCTGCAAGAGCAGCCTCACCGAGGCAAAACGCGCACTCGGGCGGGGCAAAAGCACCCTTAAGACAGCTCTGAGCAAGGCCGACAAAGCCTTTTTAGCGGGACGGAAAGCGGTCTCGACCCTCGCGCCCCGCCGGGGCAGCACTGCCGCCGAAGAGGACGACAGCGGCCAGACCTCCCTGCTGGGATCTGCGGAGACGCCCGCCATCGAGCTGCCCGCCGCCGACTACGCTCAGGACGGCACGGTGTTCTGCAAGGAGCTTCCCTCAGCCCTGCTGGCCCCGCTGCGGGCGCTGACGGCTCCCTTGCAGGACTGGCTGGAAGACGATCCCGACGCCGAAGCCCACGCGGCCCTGCTGGATCTCTACTTTGAGGTGCAGGACATCCTGCGGGCGTCGGAACGGTACGACGAGCACTTTGCCGCCCAGCTCACCGCCCGGGGCAGTGACCTTGAATTGCAGCTGCTCTGCCTCGACCCGTCCCCCTTCGTGGACGCAAGCCTTTCGGCAGGGCGGGCGGCGGCGCTGTTCAGCGCGACGCTGACACCGCCGGGCTACTACCGCACCGTCCTCGGCTGTCCCGAGGCCCGGGCCGTGGCGCTGGAAAGCCCCTTCCCGGCAGAAAACCTCGGGCTCTACTGTCTGCCCTCCATCTCCACCCGCTACCGCCAGCGGGACGCCAGCATCCGGCCCATCTCGGACGCCCTCGCGGCGCTGGCGTCCAGCCGGGTGGGCAACTATCTGGCCTTCTTCCCCAGCTATGCCTACCTGCGGCAGGTGTGGGAGGACTTCACCGCCCGTTACCCGGACATCGGCACACTGGTACAGGAGAGCGGTCTGGACGACGCCGGGCGAGCGGCGTTCCTCGAGCGGTTTTCGCCCTGCCCGGAGAAGACGCTTCTCGGCTTCGGGGTCATGGGCGGCATCTTCGGCGAGGGCGTGGACCTCGCGGGCGACCGGCTCATCGGCTGCGCCATCGTGGGCGTGGGCCTGCCGCAGGTGAGTCCCCGTCAGGAGATGCTGCGCCGCTACTACGACGCCCAGAACGGGGCGGGCTTCGACTACGCCTACCGCTGGCCCGGGATGAACAAAGTCCTGCAGGCCGCCGGGCGGGTCATCCGGACGCAGGAAGATAAGGGCGTGGTGCTGCTCCTCGACGACCGCTTTGCCCAGAGCGAGTACGCCCGGCTCTTCCCGAAGCATTGGAGGCATCTGGAGTATCTGAGGGATACGAAGGAGCTGAAGAAAAAGCTGGAAGATTTCTGGGCTGAATAAACACAAAAAGAGGCAGACTCGCATCTGCCTCTTTTTCCATGCACTTATCGCTTTGCTTTCGCCGTCTTTTTCCGCATGATGTCCCACGAGGGCATCTGGCTGCGCAGGGTATCCCACGCCGTCATCTGGACGCTCGTCCGGGTGCGCAGACCTTCGAAAGCCTCATCGAGGTACTGCATCTCAGCCACAGCATGCATCGCGTGGTCGGAGACGCAGAGACGGCCCAGCGGGGTCTTACAGAGCGCCAGGACCATGGCGTCCATCTTCCGGCGGCCGGGCGTACCGGCACGGTAGCAGTCGGTGTTCTCCTTGTCGTCCACGGGGATGTGGGCGGCTTTCAGCATCTCGCAGGCCTCCCACGCGGCGTCGAGGACCAGGTCACGCTGCTCCTTCGTCGCCTTGGAGAGGTCGCCGCTGCAGGCGTAGCAGAGATAGCAGGCCGGCAGGATGAGGGCAAGGTGGCACTTGAGCCATCCGTCCATGTCGCTGACGAAGGTCAGCTTGTACTTTGCGCCCTCGAAAGCCGTCTTGACCCGGTAGCGGAAGACGCCCGAAAGGGGCGCGGTAGCCCCGCCGATGGTCATACCCACACCGACGTGGGCGCTGACGACCTTATCCACATCCCGGTGGCCGCCGCTGCTCTGGAAGCCGAAGGCGATCTTATCCGCCGGGCGCTGCATGGCCTGCATGACCTCCACGGCGTGGGGGTCGTTGCCCACGAAGACGAAGTATTCGCTCCTGTTCTGCTTGAGGATGGGCAGCACGTCGGGCAGCTGCCCGGCCTGCATCGTCACGAAAACGAGGTCGTAGCAGTCGTCCGGGGCCAGCGTGTCGATGGTGGCCACCCGATCCACCGTGGTGCGGCACTGCGCCCAGTGGCGGATGACGAGGCCCCTTTGGTCGAGCCTCTCCTTCCACTCGCCCCGCGCCAGCATGGTGACGACATTCTTTTTGTTCTGCAGCAGACGGTGGGCCAGCTCACAGCCCTGCACGCCTGCACCATAGACCAGTATCCTCATCTCTGCCTGCCTCCTTATATAGGCCCCACCCCGGGGCCGGAAGTCATCAGTGCTTCAAAAACGAGAAGAATCCCTTCTTCTCATACGGCTTTTCCTCTGCGCCGGTCACGGTATAGCCCGTGTCGGCAATGGCAGCCTTCAGGGCCTCGATATCCAGCGGCTGGGCCGAGACGATGACCGTCTCTCCCTTCGTGTGGGAGGAAGTCACCTTCTCCACCTGCGCAGTCTTGCGCACCACCTCGTTGACGTGGCTCTCGCACATGCCGCACATCATGCCGTCTACTTTCAGCGTCGTCTGAACCATTGGTCAGTACCTCCTAAGGATCGTCATTCACTGGGCAGACTGCACAAGCCGCCCGTGCGTTTTTCGTCATTTTGTTAGTTTTGCCTAACTTTTTATGGGAAACAAAAGGCCGTCGGCCCCGCGCACCCCTCAGCACCCGAGACAAAAGACCCTGTTTCTCTGTTTCCGTCTTCATCATACCACACCGGTATGGTAATTGCAAGCACCGGTTTCTCACAGTACACGGGTGTGGTATATTTCTCCCGTCTCTACGTCTTTCCAGTAGAAGACGCCGTTTTCCAGAATCATATAGCTGTGGGGACTGTTTTCCTTCGGGATGCTCAGGGAGCCGGGGTTGAGGCAGACGTTCCTCTGCCCGAACTCCGTCCACGCCGGGACGTGGGTGTGGCCGTGGAGCAGGATGTCCCCTTCGGCCAGCGGCGGCGGGTTCTTTCCATTATAGATATGCCCGTGGGTGGCATAAATGAGCTTTTCGCCCGCCGGGAGGATGCAGTAATCCGCCATCACCGGGAGATCCAGCACCATCTGGTCCACCTCGGCCTCGCAGTTGCCCCGGACGCAGCAGAGTTTGTTTTTCAGGCCGTTCAGCATCGGGATGACCTCTTTCGGCGCGTAGTCCCGGGGCAGATCGTTCCGGGGGCCGTGGTAAAGCAGGTCGCCCAGCATCAGCAGCCGGTCAGCCCCCTCCCGCTCAAAGGCCTCCACCATCTTCTTGCAGTAATAAGCCGACCCGTGCAGGTCGGACGCGATCATCCATTTCATGGCATCTTTCCCCTTTTGTCCTGTTTTTGACTTCATTGTAAAGGCTCTCAAACAGAAAGTCAAGCATGGCTCCCAGAGGTCGGAAACGCTTTTCACCTTTTTTATTTTATCCTATCCCCTTGTCAGTGCAGATGTAAAATGATAAAATTTTCCTGTCCGAAAATCTCATTTTGTTAGGAAGGAAAAAACATTATGGAACAAAATCATGACATGGATGAGATCGACCTCCTCGAGTTGGCGCGGCTTCTCTGGAGCCACGCATTGCAGATCGCTGCGGCCGGCATTGCGGCAGCGGTCATCTGCCTGCTGGTCTGTACCTTCGTATTGACGCCCCGCTATCAGGCCTCCGTCAATCTGATCGTCAATTCCCGGCAGGACGGCAATGCTTCCATTACCAGTGACAACATCAACTCGGCCCGGAATCTCATCGACACTTATGCAGTCATCATCAAGAGCAACATCGTCCTGAACGACGTCATCGAGCAGCTGGGTCTGGATATGACCTACCGTCAGCTGCTGGCCTGCGTCTCTGTGGACGGCGTGGGCTCGACCCAGATCATGTCCATCACGGTCACCAACGAGGACCCCGCCCTGGCCGGAAAGATCGTGCAGGCCATCGCCGAGACTGCCCCCGATGTCATCGTGGACAAGGTGGAGGCCGGCTCCTGCAAGGTCGTGAGCGACGTGGAGATCACGAGCAACCCCGTCTTCCCTCAGACGAAGAAGTACGTCCTGACCGCTGCTCTCGGCGGCATTGTGGCGGCCTGCGGCATTCTGGTTCTCGACCACCTGCTCCATGACTACATCGTCGATAGCGAGGACATCCAGAAAAAGCTGGAGCTTCCTGTACTCGGCCTTATCCCGGAGGTGTAATACCATGTGGAATCCGTTCAACCGAAACACCATCTCCAACTCTTCGGCAAGCAAGCGTTCGCTTCAGCTCATCACCCAGAAGGGTATGCCGTTTGCCTACGTTGAAGCTTACAAAGCTCTGCGCACCAACCTGAACTTTCTGTCCGGTTCCGGCGATGTCCACGCTTTCGTCGTCACCAGCACGGTCCCGGAAGAGGCAAAGTCCAATGTGTCGGTCAATCTGGCGCTGGCTCTGACGGAAAGCGGCAAAAAGGTCGTCCTCGTGGACTGCGACCTCCGCAAGCCTGTCCTTCACCGCTATCTGAAGGCCGGACACAATCTGAAAGGTGTCTCCAACGTCCTGTCCCGTCAAGTGGCGCTCTCCGACGCCCTCGTCGAGCTGAAGGACATCCCCAACCTGACGTTCCTGCCGGCCGGCACCACCCCTCCCAACCCTTCTGAGCTGCTCAGCCAGCCCCAGATGCAGGAGATGGTGGACACGCTGCGCGGGAGCTATGACTTCGTCATCCTCGATGCGCCTCCCATCTCGATGGTCACGGATGCCGCCGTCATCGGCCGCATCGTGGACGGTGCTCTCTTCGTCGTCCGCTCCAAGTATGCGTCCACCGACGCCGTCAAGACAGCCCTCGAGAAGCTTCAGGATGCCGGCGTAAAAGTCCTTGGCGCCGTTCTTACCCGTTATGATGCCAAAAAATCGCTCAAGCGCTCGGATTATGGGTACGGATATTACTACTATAATAGTAATTATTCCTATGGTCCCCCCGATGGCATTTCAGAGTCAGCAGCCAAAAAGAGCGGCCTGACGTCAAAAAAGCAGCATAACGGCAAAGAAAAGCATTCCGTACATACGGAGGATGAAGCATGACAGACCTTCATTGCCATATCCTTCCTAACATTGACGATGGTGCCAAAGATGTTTCGATCTCCCTTCGTCTGCTGGAAAAAGAGTATGCAGACGGTGTGCGGAACATTGCTTTTACGAGCCACTTCAACAGTGAGTGGACGACTCCCGATGCATTCCTGCAAAAGCGTGCGGCCGCCTATGAGACACTGACAGCCGCGCTTCCGACCGGACCGGAAGCCATGCAGTTCCGCTTCAAGCTGGGCTGTGAAGTCTACTTCTCCCCCAAGCTCTGTGAGCTGGATGCCAAGGCACTCTGCATCGGCGATACCTCTTATATGCTGGTGGAGTTTCCCACTACCCACAAGCCCCATTTCATCCGGCAGACCTTCGCCCTCCTGCAGGAGCAGGGCGTTCTGCCCCTCATCGCCCACATCGAGCGATACCCCTACGTCCTCGAAGACCCCACCCTGCTCTACAACTGGGTGGCCGCCGGAGCCTATGTCCAAATCAACGCGGGCGCACTGCTGGATTCTCCAAAACTGCGCCGGACGCTCTGCAAGTTCATCTCGTGGCAGCTTGTCCACGTCATCTCGACGGACACCCACTCCCTGGACAAACGCCCGCCCCGGATGGCAGAAGCCGCTGCTGTTCTGGAAAAGGAGCTGGGCAGAGAGACTGCCTCAAAGCTTTTGCAGAACGGCGACGCACTTTTCGACGATGAGGAGCTGGATGTTTTCACTCCCCACCGGCCCAAAAAGTTCCTGAATTTCTGGATGTGACAGGCCTGTGAGTCCTCTATCCAGCTGAGCTTCCTCTCTATGCTGGTTTTTGTGAAAAGTCATACTTTTTCCTTGACAATCCACCCGTTTCGTGGTATCCTATCGCAGGCCGGTCAGAAAGGCTCTTCCCGTACTGCCCTTTCCGGCCCGCATCCCGGTGCTGTCCGGCGACGTCCCGTAACGCCGCTTTTGCGATGCACCGTATTTCTCAGCACTTCAATAAAACCCGTGTGGATTTTTACAGCATAGATGTTTGCTACTTTTCGCCACACAATGGCCCGCTTCAAGCCGCCGTTGTGTGGCTTTTCTTGTGCGGAAATTTCAGGAAAGGAAGCTTTTGCCCCCATGAACGATACTTTTATGAAGACGAAGCCGGTGTTCCCGCTGCTGGTGTCGATGGCTCTGCCCAACGTCATCTCCATGCTGGTGAACTCGCTGTACAACATCGTGGACAGCCTCTTTGTGGCCCAGATCAACGAGCAGGCCATGACGGCCCTCTCTCTCGTGTTCCCCATCCAGAACTTCGTGAACGCCGTTGCCATCGGCTTCGGCGTGGGCATCAACGCCCTCGTGGCCCTTTACCGGGGCGCAGGCGACCACGACAGGGCGGACGCCGCCGCCACCCATGGCATGGCCCTCTCGGTGCTCCACGGCATCCTCTGCACGCTGACAGCTACCGCCATCATGCCCGGCTTCCTGGCCCGGTTCACCGCCGACGGCACCATCGTCTCTATGGGCGTGACCTACTCCACCATCGTCTTCCTGTTCGCTACCGTGAACATGGCCAGCCTCGCCTTTGAGAAGCTCTTCCAGGCCGTGGGCCGGATGAAGCTCACCATGATCTCCCTCATCTCGGGCTGTGTCTGCAACATCCTGCTGGACCCCGTTCTCATCTTCGGCCTCGGCCCGGTGCCTGCCATGGGCATTGCAGGCGCGGCGCTGGCTACCGGCATCGGACAGGCCGCCACTCTCGTCATCTACCTCGTGGTCTACAGCACCACCGAGTCGCCCGTCCATCTGCGCCGGAAGGCCCTGCGGCCTGACCTCTCTCTCGAAGGCCGTCTCTACGCCATCGGTGTGCCTGCCATCCTGAATCTGGCCCTGCCCTCCCTGCTGGTCACCTTCCTCAACGGCCTGCTGGCGGCCTTCTCCGAAAGCTATGTGGTGGTGCTGGGCATCTACTATAAGCTCCAGACTTTCCTCTATCTGCCCGCCAGCGGCATCGTGCAGGGAATGCGCCCCCTCGTCGGCTACAACTACGGTGCAAAAGAACACGCCCGCGTGGCAAAGCTCTACCAGCTCACCCTCGGCATGAGCGCCGTCATCATGGCGGCAGGCACCGTCATCTGTATGGCCGCTTCCGCGCCCCTCATCGGCCTGTTCTCCTCCAACCCCGAGACCATCGCCATCGGCCAGACCGCCCTGCGCATCATCTGCCTCGGCTTTGTGGTGTCGGCGGTGTCCACCACCTCTTCCGGCGCGCTGGAAGGTCTGGGCAAGGGTGCGGCCTCGCTGGTCATCTCCCTCTGCCGGTACGTCATCTTCATCATGCCGCTGGCGTGGCTGCTCTGCCGCCAGCTCGGCCCCACCGGCGTCTGGCACGCCTTCTGGGTCACGGAAGTGCTGTCGGCTGTCATCGCCTTTGCGGTGTATCGGAAGAGCGTAATTAAGAAGTAAGAGAAAGCCCGATGCATCGCATCGGGCTTTCTCTGTTATCTATCTTCCGGCACCAGCGCACACACCAGCCGCACCATCCACGGCAAAAAAGGCAGCCAGAGCAGGGCGCAGCAGACGTTGAAGGCGGTGTGGGCGTTGGCGATTTGCCGGGAAATGACTTCCAGCTCCGGACCTTTGGGGGAGATAAGCTCCACCAGCCGGACAAACCAGGGCAGCAGCACCGCCGCCAGCAGACTCCCGCTGAGGTTGAAGCAGCTGTGGGCCAGTGCGGCGCGGGCGGCGTCCTTCCCCTGCCCGATGCAGGCCAGCAGGGCCGTGACCGTCGTGCCGATGTTGTCGCCCAGAAGGACCGGCACCGCCCCGGCAAGGCCCAGCATGCTGTGGATGCCGTCCGGCCCAGCCTGCCGGGCCACGTTCTGCAGCAGCGCGATGGTGGCCGAACTGCTCTGCACCACCATGGTCATGGAGAGGCCCAGCAGGATGCCCAGAAGCGGCGACTCCTTCACCCGGGTCATCCAGTCGAGAAAGACCGCCTGCCCGGCCAGCGGCTGCAAAGCCCGGCCCAAAATGTCGATGCCCTCGAAGAGCAGCCCGAAGGAGAACACCGCCTCGCCCACGGCCTGCCAGCGGGGCCTGCGGGCCGCGAAGTCGAGGAGGAAGCCCAGAAACAGCACCGGGTACACCAGCGTCTGGACATCGAAGGCGATGAGCTGTGCCGTCATGGTGGTGCCGATGTTGATGCCGTAGATGACGGCCACCGCCCGGGGCAGTTCCAGCAGCCCGGCGCTGACGAAGCCGATGACCATCACCGTCGCCGCCGAGCTGCTTTGGAGCACTGCCGTCACGGCCAGCCCGGTGAGGACACCCAGCAGCGGCGTGGCCGTCAGCCGGGCCATAAGCCGCTTCATGGCGTCGCCCGCCGCCCGCTGCAAGGCGCGGCTCATCCTGTCCATCCCGTAGAGGAACATCGCCAGCCCGCCGAACAGTGCAAAGAGCATCTCCATCCCCTGCTCCATCCGCACACCCCCTTGTCCGTCAGTGTATGAGGGGGCTGTCCCGGAAATGCAAAAAGAGGACATCCCAAAAAGTTGAGATGTCCTCCGAGACCCGCGCGTTATCTGATAAAGTGACATTTTTCTAACGCAGCATCGTCCAAAATCTCACTTTCTCAAGGTGATAAACTGAGGCTTGCTGATAAAGTGGGTCACTTTATCAGTCAGGGTCACTTTATCAAATTGATAAAGTGACGTTTTATAATTATAGTACGTTATTTTTTGGTCACTTTCTCACATAATCTACCTCAGTAGAGCGTGTTACTTCATCAGCCCCATCGTCCATGCTCGAACCAGCAGGCCCAGCAGGACGACGGCCAGCAGCACCACGGTGAGAGCGCGGCTCTGGGTGCGCTGACGCTTCTTGCGGCGGGCCGTGGTCTGCATATTTTGGCGGCTGCGGCTGTTCCGGCCAGAGGTATTCCGGCTGCGGCTGGATGTCCCCCGGCCCGAAGCGGCACGATTCCCGCCGCTCTGGCGCTTGCGGGATGTGCTGCCGCTTTTCTGGGACTTCTGACGGCGGGGCGCTTCGTCCTCAGCCTTCTTCTGAGGCTCGATGGTCTCCGACGCGCCGCAGCGAGACAGAAAGTCCTCCGCCATCCGGTAATACTTCTCGAGGTCGCCGGTAGTCAGGGCCGTTCCCTCATAGCCCGCTTCCAGCTCCTCCACGGCCTCGTTGAACCGGATCGCCGCCTGTGCGGCTGCGGTCCTGTCGGAGGCGTGGGCGGCCTCGTTGCGGGCCATCCGCACCGCGTTGCAAGCGCGGCGGGCCGCTGCCGGGTGGGGCGTATTGCCCAGCAGGTCCAGAGGCCGGGCGGCGTCCTTTTCCGGGTCCAGCAGGATGCGCATACAGAGGGTGGTATCCAGCTGCTGCCAGCCGGTGCGGCCATTCAGCTCCGGCAGGCGCTCGTAGTAGTCGGGGCTCTCCTTCTGGCGCTGGGCCAGATGCTTCATCAGGGCGTCCACGCTGTGAGCGCCGGGCTTTTCCTCCCAGTGCCAGCGCAGCAGTTTCCGGCTGATGTCGTCGCAGGCCGCTTTGATCTCGAACGCGGCCTGCAAAGCTTCGTCAGGCATAATCATCTCTCCTTGTTAAACCTCTCCGTCACGCCTACGGCGTGCCACCTCCCGGCCATGTCTGCGAAGCAGACTGAGAGGTTATTCCTTAAATTAAAAGCGGAGGAAGCCTCTGCCTCCTCCGCCGTACATCCTATTTTACATCATGAACTGAGAATACACGAAGCCGCACAGGGCGATGCCCGCACACACGATGGCGGTGATGGGCGGCACCCAGCGGATGAGCGTCTCAGCGATGCTGTCGCGGGGGTCTTCCTCTTCGCAGTCGTCCTCCTCGTCCAGCGGCTTTGCCTGCAGGCGGGACGGCGCGGCGGCGGGAGTCGAGGGTACCACACGGGTGCCGTACTTTTCCACCTCTTCGTCCGGCGCAAAGGACTTGGCCGGGCGCACCGGCTCCGGCTGGCGGGGCAGAACGCGGGTCGCCTCCTGCTCCGGGGCGCGGGTCACCACGCGGGTCGCGTCCATCTCAGCGACAGGCGCATAGCCGGGCGCAGGCTCCGCCGCCCGGGGCGGGATGATACGGGTGGCTTCCTCCTGCGCCGCCCCCACGATGCGGGTAGGCTCCTCCGCAGGCGCAGCCGGGCGTACCGGCTGGGCCGCAGGCTGCGGCTCTGGCTGGCGCACCGGGGCTTCCGGCTGCAACAGGGTGTTCAGCGCGTTCTGCAAAAGGATGCGGTCACTGCCGCACTCGGAGCAGTAGACGGTGTCCTCTTCCTTCGGGTGGAAGGCACCGCAGGCGCAGTACCAGCCGTTCTCGAAGACCTGGGGCATGAACTTCATGCCGGTGCGGTTCATCCGGGCTTCGAGGGCCTTCTGCATCTCGACGCTCAGGCGGCGGGGGGCCGGCAGGCGCACCCGCTTGATGCTCTCGAGGTGGACGACCTTATTGCCGCTGTAGACATTGCGCAGGGTAACGTCCACGCTGGTGATGGCCTTCTGGGTGACAAAGACGGCATCGTCCATGCCGAAGCTCTCGCCGGGCTTTGCGGTAAGGTCACGGTACTCGAACTCGTCCTCACAGAGGATGACGCCGTCCACGCCCTTGCACTTGAAGTGGATCTCCAGTGCCGTCAGGGTCACGCGGGAAATGTTCTTAAAGGTCAGACAGACCGCGTGTTCGCCGCTGACTTCGCCCTTGAGCAGCTCCACGCAGACGAACTGCACCGGGCTGCCCGGGGTGTAATAGTTGGCCCGTGTCCGCGCGACCGGTTCAAAATTTTCCTCCACAACACTCTCCCCTTTCTCTTGGTTTACTGGTTGGCTTCGCCTTCATCCGGCGTTTCGGGGGCCGGGGCTTCCTGCGGGGCGGCATCCACTGCCTCAGCAGGTTCGGCAGGCTCCGCAGCCTCTGCGGTCTCGGCCTGTTCCACAGGCTGGACAGCGGGCTGAGCCTCGGCGGGCTTTGCATCGGGGTCCTCACGCGGGGTCAGGGGCTCGCCTGCCATCACGGCATTGAACTCCTTCTCGTTCAGCTTCTCGCGCTCCATCAGGGCCTGTGCCAGCGCATGGAGCTGGTCGATATGCTCCGTCAGGGTGCGGCGGCAGGTCTCGTAGGCCTCGTCGATGATGTCCCGCATCTCGCTGTCGATCTCAGCAGCAGTAGTCTCGCTGTAGCCCTTGCCCTGACCGAGGTCGCGGCCCAGGAAGGTCTCCTCCTGAGAGGTGCCGTAGACCACAGGGCCAAGGCGCTCGGAGAAGCCGTACTTGGTGATCATCTGGCGGGCGATGTTCGTCGCCTGCTGCAGGTCGTTGGACGCACCGGTGGAGATGTCGTCCAGGATAAGCTGCTCGGCTACGCGGCCGCCCAGACTGGACACGATGTCCTCGAACATCTCGCCCTTGGTGACGTAGCTGCGGTCTTTCTCGGGCAGATACATGGTGTAGCCGCCGGCCTGACCGCGGGGGATGATGGTGATCTCATGCACACGGGGGTGGTGCTTGCAGTAGAAGCCCGCCACAGCGTGGCCTGCCTCGTGGTAGGCGGTGAGCTTTTTCTCTTCGGGGGTGACGACCCGGCTCTTCTTCTCGGGGCCGGCCATGACCTTCATGGAAGCCTCTTCGATGTCCTCCATCGTAATGGCCTTGCGGCTGCGGCGTGCAGCCAGCAGAGCGGCCTCGTTGACGAGGTTCTCGAGGTCAGCGCCCGCAAAGCCTGCGGTGCGCTGTGCGATGACCTTGAGGGAGACATCCGGGGCGAGGGGCTTGTTCTTGGTGTGGACTTTCAGGATTTCCTCGCGGCCCTTGACGTCGGGCAGGCCGACGTAGACCTGACGGTCGAAGCGGCCCGGGCGGAGCAGGGCCTTATCGAGGATGTCGGCACGGTTGGTGGCCGCCATGACGATGACGCCATCGTTGGCCTCGAAGCCGTCCATCTCGACCAGCAGCTGGTTCAGAGTCTGCTCGCGCTCGTCGTGACCGCCGCCGAGACCGGCACCGCGCTGACGGCCCACAGCATCGATCTCATCAATGAAGATGATGCAGGGCATGGTCTTTTTTGCCTTGTCGAAGAGGTCGCGCACACGGGATGCGCCGACGCCGACGTACATCTCGACGAAGTCAGAGCCGGAGATGGAGTAGAACGGCACGCCGGCCTCACCGGCGCAGGCGCGGGCCAGCAGGGTCTTGCCGGTACCCGGAGGGCCGACGAGCAGCACGCCGTGAGGGATGCGTGCGCCCAGAGAGTTGAACTTGTCGGGGCTCTTGAGGAACTCCACGACCTCTTTCAGCTCTTCCTTCTCTTCGTCTTCACCGGCCACATCGGCAAAGGTGGCGGTCTTCTTGTTCTCGTGCTCGTCCTTGACCTTGGCTTTGCCGACATTCATGATGCCGCCGCCACCGCCGACGCCGCCCCGCATCATTGAGAACAGCAAAAAGCCGGTGCAGCCCAGCATCCCCAGATAGAAGATGATCTCCATCCAGGGGATGGTCTCCTTGAGGGAGGTGTAGTCGTAGGTCATGGGCGCGTCGGGATTCGCCGCGTCGTAGGACTCGATATACTTGTCCACGTTCTCGATGAAAACGTAGGCATAGGGCAGTTTATAGCGGACGGTGACGGTGCCGTCGTCCTCCTGCACTGCGCCGGTGGACCCCGACGAGGAGGAGAACATCCCGCTCAGCAGACCGCCGGTAGACTGCACCGTGCTCTGGGTGGAGGAGACGTCCGGCAGGGGCAGGTCGCCTTCTTTCAGGTTCAGGGTGATGACGCTGGTGTTGCGGTCCAGCGTGAAGGCCGTGACCTGATTGTGCTCAAAGTAATGGACGACGGTGGAGTAGCTCATGGTCGAGCCGCTGGTGCTGCCCGACCCGCTGCCCATCACCGACCAGACCATCAGCACGGCGGCCAGCGCCAGTGCGAGGATGAGCGGATTGATACGAGGTCTCTTAGGTTGCAAAAGGATCAACTCCAGTTCTGGTTTTATTTCTTACTTTTCGTAGACGCTGGGTTTGAGTACGCCGATGTAGGGCAGGTTGCGGTACTTCTCGTCGTAGTCGAGGCCGTAGCCCACCACGAACTCGTCCGGCACCGCGAAGCCCTCGTAGTCCGGGGCGATGTCGGCCTTGCGGCGGCTGGGCTTGTCGAGGATGGTGCAGATCTTCACCGAGTTCGGGTTGCGCATCTTGAGCATCGGCACGAGGTTCGACAGGGTGATGCCGGTGTCGAGGATATCCTCCACGATGAGCACGTCCTTGCCGGAGAGGTCGCCGTCCAGGTCCTTGATGATCTTGACGAGGCCGGTGCTGGTGGTGTTGCCGCCGCCGTAGCTGGACACCACCATGAAGTCGATGCTGCACGGGATGCTCACAGCGCGCATCAGGTCGGCCATAAAGACCACCGAGCCCTTGAGGATGGAGACGAGAACGAGGTTTCTGCCCTCATAGTCTTTGCTGATCTGAGCGCCCAGCTCAGCCACTTTCGCTTTCAGCTCCTCTTCCGAAACGAGGACCTTCAAAATATCGTCATTCATGCTCATGATTCGATTCCTCCAAAATTTTCTAGTTTCACCTGCAGCAGCTGCCCGGTGTCCGGCCCGGGGGCCAGCCCATCGGCAAAGCCCTCTCCGCAGACCCACAGCACCTGTCTGCCTGCCGCCAGCAGCGGCAGCGTGTCCCGTTCCCGGGGCGGGATGCCCGCCTCGTTCATCCATTTGCGCAGCTCCCGGTCTATCCCCCGCCCGGCCGGACGGAAGCGGTCGCCGGGCTGACGGCAGCGCAGCCGCAGAACAGGACATATCGAGTTTATTTTAGCATAATCTGCCTGATTTTTTAAGTCTTTTTTATGAACGCCCTGTGTTTTTTCTTCAAAACAGGCCGAAACCACCCGGATATGCAGCTTTCTGCCGCCGGGCAGCGGATAATCGCCGCCCTCCGGCAGGGATACTTCAAATTTCGGACCGTCCGCTTTTTCGCCCTGCTGGCGGGTGTTTTTATCGGCTTTCTCCCGCCAGAGCACGCCGTCCCGGGCGCAGAAGCGGACGGCGTCGGTGAGCTGCACCGCGCCGCTGCCCTTTTCCACAAGGTCGGCCAGCAGGCGGATATATTTTTCCTCCGCGTCCCGCACCGGCTCCACAAGGCTGTGGAGGGCCATGTCGAGGATGAGCGGGTCGGCCTGCCGCAAAGGCTCTGACATCCACACGGGCTGGCCGCTGCGCAGGGCGTATCCCGCCCCGCCGGGCAGGCTTTTTGCGTCCGCTGCCCGGGCCGAAGCCAGCAGCGCATCCGCCTGCCGGGCGAAGTATTCGTCCGCCTTGGCGGCTTTCTCACAGAAGCGGGCCAGATTGCGCTCGGCGGCGCTGTTGACCCCGCAGAGGGCGGGCAGTGCGCCGTGGCGCAGACGGTTGCGGGCGTAGTCGTCAGCGTCGTTGGTCTCGTCGGTGACCCAGCGTTCGCCGCAGGCGCGGCAGACAGCCTCGGTGTCGGCCCTCGTCAGGCAGAGCAGAGGCCGCAGATAGCCCGGGCGGCTGGGCCGGATGCCCGCCGCGCCGTGGAGGCCGGTGCCTCTGGCCAGCCGGAACAGCAGCGTCTCGGCCTGGTCACTCCCAGTATGGGCAGTTGCGACGGCATCTATCCCGTCGGCCAGCACCCGCTCAAAGCAGGCATACCGCAGGCGGCGCGCCCAGTCCTCCCCCGCCCGGGGCTTTCCTGCCTCGGCTTCCAGCTCAGCGGCATGGAACACCTGCAGCGGCAGGCCCAGCCGGGCGCAGACCTCCCGGACGAAGGCTTCGTCCCGGTCCGCCGTCTCCCCCCGCAGGCCGTGGTTGACGTGGCAGACCGTGAGGGCGATGCCCCTTTCCTCGGCCAGCGGGCGCATGAGGCAGAGCAGGGCCATGCTGTCGGCCCCGCCCGAAACAGCCAGCGCGAGATGCTTTTTGCCGTCCAGCAGCTTTTCCCGGGCGCAGAAGCCGCGCACCGTCTGTAAGATCTCTTCGTAGTTCATCAGCGTTTGAAGTCCACATCCATAAAGCGGGTGTGGGCGCCGTCCCAGCCCAGCGGCACCGTGCTGGTCTCGCCGTGACGGTTCTTTGCCACGATGCACTCGGCGGTGTCGGCGTCCACCTCCGCGCCGTCGGGGTTCTGGCTGGCGTAGTAGGAGTCGCGGTACAGGAAGAGGACGCAGTCGGCGTCCTGCTCGATGGAGCCGGAGTCGCGCAGGTCAGACAGCTGGGGGCGGTGGCTGGAATTGTTGCCCTGCTTTTCCACCGCACGGGACAGCTGGCTCAGAGCGATGATCGGCACGTTCATCTCTTTAGCCATGATTTTGAGGTTTCGGGTGATGGAGCTGATCTCCTGCACGCGGTTCTCGCTGCGCTGGCCGCTGGTCATCAGCTGCAGATAATCGATGACGATGAGGCCCACGTTGGGGCGGGCGGGGTCCTGATTGACCCGGCGGATCTTCGCCTTCATCTCGGTGATGGTGATGCCCGAGGTGTCGTCCATATAAATCGGTGCGTCGTGCAGTTTTTCGGTGGCGAGGGCCAGATACTCCCAGTCCTCGGCTCGGAGCGCACCGGTGCGGAACGCCTGACTGTCGATGCCCGCTTCAGCGGAGAGGATGCGGTTGGTCAGCTGCTCCTTCGTCATTTCGAGGCTGAAGATGGCCACCGGCACCTTCTGCTGCATGGCCACGCGGGTAGCGATGTTCAGCGCGAAACTGGTCTTGCCCATACCGGGGCGGGCAGCGAGGATGATGAGGTCGCCGCGGCCAAGGCCGGTGAGGACGGTGTCCAGCAGCCGGAAGCCGGTGGGGATGCCCTTATACTTGTCGGCGTCGGGGCCGCTGATCTTTTGCAGATTTGTCAGAGTCTCCACCATGCTGGAAGAAAGGGGCGTCAGGGCGCTGGAATCGCGGCCGGAGCGGATCTCATAGATGCGCTGCTCGGCGTTTTCCAGCAGCAGGTCGGCGTCGGGCTCGTCGCCCGCGTCCTGCAAAATGTCCTTTGCGACACCCATCAGCTGGCGCACCAGATACTTTTCCTGCACGATCTGCGCATACGCCTTGACGTTGGAGATGCTGGGAACCGTCTCGGCGAGGCCGGTCAGGTAGACTTTCGCCTCGTCGGCGCTGGGGAACACGCCGTCCGAAATGACGGCGTCCAGCAGGGTGACGAAGTCGATGGTCTGGTCGCTGGTAAAGAGGCGGAGCATCTCGGAGTAGATCTGAGCGTTCTGCCGGGTGTAGAACATCTCGGGCCGGATGATCTCGACGAGGTCGGTCAGGGTCTCGGGTTTCAGCAGCACCGCGCCCAGCACGCTCTGCTCTGCCTGCATATTGTAGGGCAGGTTGATGCCCACGCTCTCGAGGTTGAGTTCGTTATAATGTCGTTCGTTCGGCATGGTCGTTATCCTTCTGCTTTATTTATATATAAATGCCGTAAAGCCAAAAAGCGCCCCCTGCCGAGAGGGGGCGCAGATAGCGGTCAAATCAGGCCTGCTCCACTTCTACCTGGACCTTGAAGGAAGCCACGACACCGACATGGAGGCGGACTTTGCCGTTAAAGACGCCCGCGTCCTTGATGTCCTTGGTCTCCAGCTCGATCTTCTTCTTGTCGATGGGAGAACCGGCCAGCTGGGCCAGAGCCTCAGCGACTTCCTTGCCGGTGACCTTGCCGTGCAGACGGCCGGAGGCACCGCCCTTGGCCTTGATGACCACGGTCTTGCCCTCGAGCTTCGCGGCCACAGCCTGAGCGGCGGCCACGTTCTCAGCCTCGTGGAAGTCGGCAGCGGCCTCCTTGCCCCGGGCGATATTCACCGCGCTGGCGTCGGCCACAGCGGCCAGCTTGCGCGGGAACAGAAAGTTGCGGGCGTAGCCGTCGGAGACCTCGTGGATCTCGTCCTTCTTGCCGATGCCCTTGACGTCCTGCTTCAGAATCACTTTCATGATAGTATCCCTCACTTCTCACCGGGAAACCGGTGGATTTCTATGGTTAGTATACAGCAATCGGGCTGTTACGTCAACGCTTACGCCAGCTCCCTGCCCACGACGTCCAGCGCCACCTCGATGACCTTATCCATGTCGTAGTACTTGTACTCGCCCAGACGTCCGCCGAAGATGACCCCCGGCTCGGCGTCGGCCAGCTTCTTGTACTCGGCGTAGAGTGCGCCGTTCTTCTCGTCGTTCACCGGGTAGTAGGGTTCATCGCCGGGCTTCCACTCGGCGCTGTACTCGCGGCTGATGACGGTCTTGGGCTGGGTGCCGAACTCAAAGTGCTTGTGCTCGATGATGCGGGTGTAGGGCGTCTCGGCGTCGGTGTAGTTGACGACGGCGTTGCCCTGATAATTGTCGGTGTCCAGCGTCTCCGTCTCAAAGCGGACGCTGCGGTACTGCAATGCGCCCAGCTTGTAGCCGAAGTAGGCGTCCACCGGGCCGGTGTAGACGACCCTGTCGGCCAGCTTGTCCAGCTCTGCCTTCTCGGCCAGATAGTCCACGCCCAGGCGCACTTCCACGCCGTCCAGCATCTTCTCCACCATGGCGGTATAGCCGCCGTTGGGGATGCCCTGATACAGGGCGTTGAAGTAGTTGTCGTCGTAGGTAAAACGGACGGGCAGGCGCTTGATGATGAAAGCGGGCAGCTCGGTGCAGGGGCGGCCCCACTGCTTGCCGGTGTAGCCCTTGATGAGCTTTTCGTAGATGTCGGTGCCGACCAGGCTGATGGCCTGCTCCTCGAGGTTCTTCGGCTCCGTGATGCCGGCCTCGGCGCGCTGCTGCTCGATCTTCGCCTTCGCCTCGGCGGGGGTCACGACGCCCCACATCCTGTTGAAGGTGTTCATATTGAAGGGCAGGTTGTAGATCTCGCCGTGATAGTTGGCGACAGGGCTGTTGGTGTAGCGGTTGAACTCCGCGAACTGGTTGACGTACTGCCACACAGCCTTGTTGTTGGTGTGGAAGATGTGGGCGCCGTAGCGGTGGACGTTGATGCCCTCCACCTCTTCGGTGTAGATGTTGCCTGCGATATGAGCGCGCTTATCGATGACGAGGCAGCGCTTGCCGGCCTTCTTGGCCTCATGGGCAAATACCGCGCCGTACAGGCCAGCGCCAACGATAAGATAATCGTACTGTTTCATTACTGTTTATCCTTTTTCTTCTGTTCGGATTCCGACTCGAGGCCGCTCTTTTTCTGGGCCTCCCGGTACTGGTCGATGGCCGTCTGGATGCGGCTGTGGGCCGCCTCCGGGGTGATATGCTTGAGCTGGGCCGCTGCCATGGTCTGATGACCGCCGCCGCCCAGAGACTCCATGATGACCTGCACATTCACCGCGCCGAGGCTGCGGGCCGAGATGTTGACGCCGCCGCCCACCTGCACGGCCACGAAGCTGGCCTCCACGTTCTGGATGGTCAGCAGGTCGTTGGCCGCCTGAGCGATGGCCACCCGGGCCTCGGGGGCCACCTCGCCGCTGACGGTGATGGCGCAGCCCCGGTACATCTGGGCTTCCGATACCAGTCTGGCCTTGGTGGTGTACTCCACCATGCTCACATCAAAGAGCTGACGCACATGCTCCGTCTCCGCGCCGTAGCGGCGGAGGGCCGCAGCGGCCTCGAAGGTGCGCACGCCGGTGTGGAGGGTAAAGTCACGGGTGTCCAGCATGATGCCGGAGAGCAGTCCCTCGGCCTCGATGCGGTTGGGCTTGTCGTCCCGGTCGCCCACATACTGCAAGAACTCCGTGACCAGCTCACTGGCCGAGGATGCATAGGGCTCGTGGCAGACGAGGTCGGCCTTCTCGATGAAGCCGACGCCCTTGCGGTGGTGGTCGATGACGGCCACCTTGCCGCATTTTTCCAGTATCTCGCGGCTCTCCACCAGACCCAGCTGGTATGTATCCACGACGATACAGAGCGTTCTCTGGGAAATAATGGGCAGAGCGCCCTTGGGGTCGATGAAGTCGTCCTCCTGCCCTGCCGCGATGAGGGCGTTGATGAGGCTGCCCGCCAAAGTGGCGTCACGGCGCACGGCGATGACTGCCGGCACATCGCAGATCTTGCAGATGCGCAGCACGCCCTCGGCAGAGCCGATGGCGTCCAAGTCGCTCATCCGGTGGCCCATGATGACCACATGGTCAGCCTCTTTGATGAGCTTGACCAGCTGGTCGGCCACGATGCGGCTGCGCACCTTGCTGCGCTTTTCCACGCCGTGGCTGACACCACCGTAGAAGGTAAAGCCGTCCGGGGTCATCTCGGCGGCCTGGTCGCCGCCGCGCCCCTGCGCCATATCCAGCGCCTGAACGGCCATGTCCTGAGCCTCCCGCAGGGTCTTGGCCCCGCGTCCGACGCCGATGGAGATGGAGAGGTTCACGCTGGGGTCGAGGGCGCGGATCTTGTCCAGCACGTCGTAGCCGCGCTTGGCGAACTGCTCCAGCTGGCGCTCTTCCACCACAGCGATGTAGCGGCCACTGGCCACGCGGCGCAGAAAGCCCGTGCCGCGGCCTATCATATCTTCCAGCACCCGGTTGATGCCTTCCAGCAGGCGGGCGCGCTCGCTGTCCAGCATATCGCTGAACACGTCGTCGTAGCCGTCCACGAGGAAGACCAGATAGCCCGGGCGGCTGGCCTTATATTCGGCCTCCACTTTGCGGAGGGCCGTTTCCTCATTCAGGACAAGAAGGGTCATGCTCTCAGCCTCGCCGGGGACGGTGGAGCTGTGAGCGCTCCACACGCCGTCGGCCAGATTGAGCAGCTGGCCGCTGACCTTGCGTGCCTCCTGCAGGTCGAGGCCGGGCAGCACTTTCTGCACCCGGGGGACCAGAAGGGCTTCGCCTTTCATCAGACGGGTGCGGAACTCGGTGTTGTACCACAGCACCGTCTCCCCCGAAAGGAGGGCGGCAGGCTGGCTCAGCGGCTCGAGGCTGAACTGCGTCTTCGATTTTTCGAAGCTGCCGCCGCAGACCCAGCGGGCCACCCAGCTGCGCACCCGGTAGCGGAACACTCCAAACAGGGCGAACCACAGCACCGCCAGCACCACCAGCACTGGCCAGATGGCCGGGCGCTGCACCAGAAGCACCAGCACCAGCAGGGCGCAGAGCACCGCCAGCGCAGCGGTCAGCATTTCAAGAGTCCATCTTGGTTTTTGTTTCATGAAGTGTTATGCCTCCTGCGGGCAGACTCAGACCTCCATCAGGATGGGGAGGATCATGGGGCTGCGCTTGGTGCGGCGGTAGATATAGCTGCTCAGGGCCTCGCGCACCCGGGTCTTGACGCTGTTCCAGTCGCGGACGTGCTCGTCCACGCAGCGGTCAAGAGCCGTCTCCACGATGCTCTGGGCGCCGTCCATCAGGCTCTCGTTCTCCCGCACATAGACGAAGCCGCGGCTCACGAGGTCGGGGCCGGCCAGAACTTTGCCGGTCTTGCTGTCCACGGTGGCCACGATGATGACGAGGCCGTCCTCAGACAGATGCTTGCGGTCGCGCAGGACGACGTTGCCCACATCGCCCACGCCGAGGCCGTCCACCATGACAGCGCCCGCCGTCACCGGCTCGCCCAGCTTCATCTCGTCCTGACTGAGGATGATGTTGGAGCCGTTCTCGGCAATGAGGATGTTGCTGGTGGGGATGCCGAGGCTTGCCGCCGTGATGGCGTGCTTTTTCAGCTGCTTATATTCGCCGTGGACAGGCAGGAAATACTTGGGTCTGGTCAGGGTGAGCATCAGCTTCTGCTCTTCCTGACAGGCGTGGCCGGAGACGTGGACGTCGTACATGCCCTCATAGATGACCTCTGCGCCCAGCAGGAGCAGACCGTTGACGATCTTGGTCACGCTCTTCTCATTGCCGGGGATGGGCTTGGCCGAGATGATGATGAAGTCGCCGGGGCCGACGCGCACCTGACGGTGGCTGCAGGAAGCCATGCGGCTCAGGGCGCTCAGAGGCTCGCCCTGACTGCCGGTGGTCACCAGCACCACCTGTTCCGGCGGATACTGGTTTATCTCATCGATGCTGATGAGGGTGCCTTCCGGGATGTGCATATAGCCCAGCTCCTGAGCCATGGCGGTATTGTTGACCATGCTGCGGCCGCTGAAGGCCACCTTGCGGCCATCCTCCACGGCGAGGTCGATGATCTGCTGGACGCGGTAGATGTTGGACGCGAAGGTCGCAATGATGATGCGCTTGTTCTGCGCCCGGGCAAACAGGCTGCGGACACCGGCGGCCACCTTCTGCTCGGTGGCGGTGAAGCCGGGACGCTCCGCGTTGGTGGAGTCGCTCAGCAGAGCCAGCACGCCCTTCTGGCCGTACTCAGACAGAGTAGCAAGGTCGGTGGGGCCGCAGGCCAGCGGGGTGTAGTCGATCTTGAAGTCGCCGGTCTGGATGATGGTGCCGGCCGGGCTGTCGATGGCGAAAGCCACCGCGTCCGGGATGGAGTGGTTCACATGGATGGGCTCCACGGTGAAGCAGCCCAGCTTGAGCTTCTGGCGGGGGGTGATCTCCACGAACTTGGTCTTGCCTGCAAGGCCGAACTCCTCCAGCTTATTGCGGATGAGGCCGCAGGTCAGGCGGGTGCCGTAGATGGGCAGATCGAACTTCTGCAGCAGGTAGGGGATGCTGCCGATGTGGTCCTCATGGCCGTGGGTGATGAGCAGACCCTTGATCTTATCCTTATTCTGCACCACAAAGGTGAAGTCCGGGATGACCATATCGACGCCGAACATATCGTTATCCGGGAAGACGAGGCCGCAGTCCACGATGATCATATCGCCGCAGCACTCATAGACCGTCATATTCTTGCCCACTTCGCCGAGGCCGCCCAGCGGATAGATATGGATGGGCGTTGCAGCCTCTTTGGGCTGCTGGGGGCGGCGGGGCCGGCGGGTGTAGTGGGGGCGGCGGGAAGTGCGGGGGCGCTTTTCGCCGGACGCATTGGCCGCAGCGGGAGCCTGGTTCTGTTCTTTTGTCTGTGCCATCGAAAACCTCCAAAAATTCAATCAGCAAAGCACAGGTCTGCCCTGGAAGACAGCCTGCCCTGCATTAAGGGAAGCATAAAAACGCATCTGCTTCCGTCGGATGCATCGTATAGAAATCATTTTATCAGCGTTGTTTTATACCACGCTGCTGGTTCCGCAGGAAGCCTTTTGCCCATCCAGTCCATCTGTTCGATGCGACCGCGGCGCTTCGGCAGGAACGCTGTGAGCGCACCCACGGCGCGCCCCTATACGCATTTCGTTGCAACAAGTATAGTATTTCTCGCCTCTTTTGTCAATTCCAAGCTTGGGCCGGGCGGTGGCAAATTATGCCCTGCCCCTTGACAGACGGGCCAAAATGGCTCTAAATAATAGGTACTACAAACATGATGCAGGAGAGACGCATGAAACAAGTCGAAGTTTACACCGACGGCGCGTGCAGCGGCAACCCCGGTCCCGGCGGCTGGGGCGCGGTGCTGCGCTACCGCTTTAACGGCAAGGTCTACGAAAAGGAGCTCAGCGGCGGCGACGCCTCCACCACCAACAACCGGATGGAGCTGACGGCCTTCATCGAGGCGCTGCGCCAGCTCAAGGAGCCCTGCGAGGTGCGGCTGTGCTCCGACAGCCAGTACGTCATCAACGGGCTGGAAAAAGGCTGGGCCAGGGGCTGGAAGCGCCGGGGCTGGAAAAAGTCCGACGGCTCCCCTGCCCTGAATCCCGACCTCTGGGAGCAGGCCCTGGAGCAGGAAGCCCGCCACAAGCTCACCTACGTCTGGGTCAAAGGCCACGCAGGCCACCCGGAGAACGAACGCTGCGACCAGCTTGCGGTCGCCCAGAGCCAGGCACATGGCGGGAGACAGGGACGATGAACGATGCTTTTCTGCCCGGGAACGGGTTTGACACCTACGAAGAACAGGACCGGGTCCTGATGGGTCTGAGCGGCAGTGTGCGCAGCGGCGTGGCCGTCCGCATCCTGCAGCAGCAGGGCTTTGCCGTGGCGGCAGCGGTCGTCCGGCTGGCTGACACCCCCGAAGAACACGCCGCCGTGGACGCAGCCAGGGCTCTGGCAAAGAAGCTGGACGTGGAGTGCGTCACCCTCAACGCCGAGGCTCTGGCCGGACAGGATGCCGAAGCCGCCCGCTTCGCGGCCCTGCTCACTGCCGCCGACAAACTGGGCATCCAGTATATTGCCTCCGGCCGCTACGCCCGCATCGAGACAGACGCACAGGGCATGAGCCACCTGTTCGCCCCCGAGAGCGGCGCACCGGACGAGAGCGGAAAGCTTGCCGCCCTCCCACCCGAGGTCCTGAGCCGCCTCATCCTGCCGCTGGGCGATTTCGCCCCGGAGGACGTGGCAGAGATGGCGGAGGATTTTAAGCTGTAGGATCTTTCGCTTCCGGTCAGCGCCTGAGAGGGCAAGCCCGTTGAAGCAAAAATCCCCCGTGCAGTTCAGCTGCACGGGGGATTCGTTTTCTGGATTAGTTCTGGGGATGCACGATGTCGCGCCAGTCGAGGTCGCCGCGCTCGAGGCCGTGGATAAGGACCTCAGCGGTGGCGATGTTGGTGGCCATCGGGATGTTGTGGACATCGCACAGGCGCAGCAGAGTCATCTCATTCGGCTCGCTGGGCTTTGCGTTGATGGGGTCGCGGAAGAACAGCAGCAGATCTACTTCGTTGCAGGCGATGCGGGACGCGATCTGCTGGTCGCCGCCCTGTACGCCCGCCAGAAAGCGCTGCACCTGCAGACCGGTGGCTTCGGCGATCATCTTGCCGGTCGTACCGGTTGCCACCAATTTATGCTGGCTCAAAATCCGGCAGTACGCCGTACAGAACTGTACCATCAGCTCTTTTTTGGAGTCATGCGCAATCAGTGCAATCGTCATCGGTCAACCTCTCCTTTTCCCACGCCCCTGTCCGGGGCAATCATCTTACACATATCATAGTATCACAGTTTCCGTCTTTTTACAACTGTTTTTCGGGCAAAAGTTCTAATTTTTCATAGATTTCTGCCAAATCCACGCACCATCGCTCAGGCGGCGGGCTGTTCTGCGGGAGCGGTGTCGTCTGCAAGGGCGTCGTTGTTTTCCACAGTCTCCGGCACAGCATCCTGCCCGTCGGCTGTCGTGTCAGCCGTCTCGCCTGCTCCTGTCTCGTCCAGCGTCAGGCTGCCGTCCTTCATGGCGTAGTAGGCGTCGAAGATGTCGGCCACGAGGTTGCCCGCGCGGGCACCGCCGCCGCCGTACTCGATGACGATGCCGAGGGCGATCTCAGCGTCCTCTGCCGGGCCGTAGGCCACCATCATGGTGTTGGTGTAGTGCTTGCGGGTGCTGCCGACGTAGTACGTCTCGCTGCGCTGAGGGGTGCCGGTCTTGCAGGCGATGGTGACGGGGTAGTTCTTCAGGCCCGACATCGTCTCCGACACGCCGATCATACCCTGCCGCACGAGGTCGAAGGTGTCGCCCCGGTCCTCGATGACGTCCATCACCTCGGGCTGGGTCTCCTGCAGGACTTTGCCGGTGTTGGTGTCGAGGATGGCCTTGACGAAGTGGGTGCGGTAGCGCACGCCCCGATTGGCCAGCGTGCCGGCGTAAGTCGCCAGCTGGACGGGGGTGACGACGGTATTGCCCTGACCGATAGCGGCCTGGATGTCCAGAGAAGCGATGTAGTTGGAGTCGTTCTTTGTGGTCAGGCGGCCGGTAGCTTCATTGACCTCCACGCCGGTGCGAGTACCAAGGCCCATCTTGTAGGCGTAGGCGTCGTAGACATCGCTGGTGGTGCGGCGGCCCACATCGTAGAAGAAAATGTTGCAGCTCCACTTGATGGCTGTGATGACGTCGATGTTGCCGCTGTGGCCGTGGCGGGTACACTTGGGGCGGTAGTCGTCATAATAGGTATAGACACCGTTGCAGTAGACGGTGGAAAAGCGGTTGATGACGCCGGAGTCCAGCGCCGCCACCGCCACCGCAGGCTTGAAGGTGGAGCCGGGGGTGTACAGGCCCTGCAACGCGCGGTTGAGCAGGGGCAGGCCCGGGTCCGAGCTGTACTGGCTGTACTGGGTGGCGAAGAGGTTCTGGTCGTAGCTGGGGTAGTTGGAGGCGGCCAGCACACTGCCGTCCTTCGTGCTGATGACCACCACCGCACCGGCGGCAGCCTTGGCAGAACTGCCGCTGTTGTAGGTGCTGTTTATCATCTCGATGTTCTTGGCCAGCGCCCTGTCCACCGCCTGCTGGAAGGCGCTGTCGATGGTGAGCTGGACAGTACGGCCCGGCTCCGGCACGGTGGTCATCGCAGTCCCCACGATGACGCCGTCCGAGCTGCGGGTGATGGTCTCAACGCCGTCCTTGCCCCGCAGCTCGTCTTCGTAGACGGCTTCGAGGCCCGACACGCCGATCATGTCGTTCATGTTATAGCCCTTTTCCCTCAGAGGGTAAGTGGTCTGGCCGTTCTCGTCGGTCACCTTCCACTTTTCGGCGGTGATCTTGCCCACACGGCCCAGCACATGAGGGATGATGTCGCCCTCATCGTAGCTGCGGGTGCTGGTCTCTACGATCTCCACACCGGGCATGGTCAGGCTGTTCTCCTTGATGGTCGCCACGGTCACTTCGCTGACATTCTCGGCCATGACGAAGTTGTTGACGTTGGAGAACGCCTGCTGCTGCATCTCGTAGTGGATGCCGCCCAGCACCCTCTGCCAGTGGAGGGGATAGCTTTCCAGCTTGTAGTCCTCCACCAGCTTTTCCATCACGTCATCGGCGGTGGCGTACTGCTGCAAGCCCAGCGAGTCCTTCATGGCCGCGAGAGCCTTCTGGTCGCTGGTGCTGTCGGCCTGCGCAGTAAAGCTGTAGTGGCCCGCCGCGTCCGGCTCGCCGATGAGCAGCGAGTCGTTCCATTTTTCGCCGTGGGCTTCCAGCAGCTCCACGATGCGCTGCAGCATGGCGTCAAGGTCTTCGTCCCCCATCAGCAGCTTGCTGAGCACCACATTGTAGCTGGTGGTGCTGGCCGCGATGCGGCGTCCGGCGCTGTCCACGATGTCGCCGCGGGCAGCGGTGACGGTAAAGTTATAATCGGTGGTGTTGGTCGCCTGCGCCTTGAAGCTGTCGCTGTTGACGAGCTGCAAAAATATCAGCCGCAGCACATACACGGCGATGAGCACCGAAGCGGCAGCGATGAGTCCAGCCATCCGGCGCACCACGATCTTGTGTTCGTCTTGATTCATCCGTTTTCCTCCCGGCAGGGTCTGGCATCACACCACGCCGTTGTCTATCTTGAATTCCGTGCTGATGCGCCGCACTGCACAGTGAAGCAGCCAGCTCCCCGGGGCCGTCATCAGGGCCGACGGCAGCACGACCCAGAGAAAACGCTCCCCTGCGCCCGCATAGCCCGGCATATAGTAGAAAAACAGCCAGTCCGCCGACAGCACCAGCAGGGCGCAGACCACGGCCAGCAGCACGAAGTTGGAGGGGGTGTCCTTCAGATAAAGCTGCACGACCACCGACACGCCGAAGCAGAGGATCATCAGCTCCAGCGCCAGCATCCCCACGGTGCGGCCGGCGGTGTAGTCCCACATCAGGCCGCACACCGCGCCAAAGACGGCCCCGGCGAACTCGCCCTCTGCGGCAGACACCGCCAGACAGAGCGGCAGCAGCCAGAGCGGCTTCGCAGCCCCGAACTGGAACAGCCCCGGCATGGTCTGCAAAACCGTACACGCCACCAGCAGAAGGATATAGCAGCCCCATTTCAGCCTCTGGCTGCGGCTGCGCTTGCGGCGAGATTCCATCTCCGGCCCTCCTCAGTAGTTGGTGATGATGAACACATGGCGCACCGTGCGGGGGTCTGCGCCCGGCTGGATGACGGCCAGCGTCGATTTGCCGCTGGCCTCGGGGGTCAGCTCCTTGATGACGCCCACCAGCACATCCGGCGGGAACACCCCGCCCAGACCTGTGGTGATGACCTGATCCCCCTCTCTGCTCAGGGTGCTGCGGGCGAGGTTCGAGAGGATGCACAGGCCGTCGGCGGCGTAGTCGGCGCTGCCGGTGATGATGCCGTTGTCCCGGGTGCGGGACACGACGCCCGCCGCATTGAAGCTGGGATGCAGGACGGTCATGACCTTGCAGCTGGTGAGGTCGGCTTCCCGCACCACGCCCAGCAGATAGCCCTCGTCGCTGATGACGGCGTCGTTGACGGCCACACCGTCCAGTGTGCCTCTGTCCAGCGTGAAGCCCCAGAAGGAGTCCAGCGGGTCGCGGCCAATGACGAAAGAGGACGTGTAGCTCATCTCAGGGTGCTGCTCCTGGATGTTGGCCAGCGCCTTGTAGGCCTCGTTCTCGGCCTTGAGCTTGTCGTAGTCCACCATCTGGGAGCGCAGAGAGGCGTTTTCCTCGCTGAGCTGCTGGTTTTCTTCCAGAATGGCGTCGATGTTGGCGTAGTTCTCCCACAGGGAGGCCACGCCGCTGCTCACCGCCGCTGCTGCCCGCTGGAACGGGGCTACGGCCACGCTCAGCAGCTCCTGCGGGGCGGCGGTCAGGCGTCCGTTCGCACCTGCATAGGCCATGATGCCCACGAGGAAGACCGCGATGGCAATGAGTATCTTAAATTTCCATGTGTCAAAAAAATCCTTCAAGGCGGGTTCCTCCCGAATCTGCAAAAAAGCGCGGACAGCCGTGCCATCCGCGCTCAAAACTCATCTTCTGCGGCGCAGCAGCGCAAAGGTCCTCCCTCAGCGTACCGCCGCAAATGGCACAGCCGAGGCTTACATATGACCGCCGTCGGTATCCAGAACGTCGTGCAGGACATCCACATGGTCCAGCACAGCACCGGCACCCTTGGCCACGCAGTCCAGCGGATCCTCAGCCACATGGACATCGATGCCGGTCTCACTCTCAATGAGCTTGTCGAGGCCGCGCAGCAGTGCGCCGCCGCCGGTCAGGGTGATGCCGTGGTCGATGATGTCGGCGCTCAGCTCGGGCGGGGTGCGCTCCAGAGTCTCCTTGATGGCGCTGGTGATCTTGACCAGGCACTCCAGCAGAGCCTCACGGACATCCTCCGAGTGGACGACGACGTTCTTGGGCAGGCCGTCCACGAGGTTGCGGCCCTTGATCTCGAGGGTCATCTCGGGGTCCATCGGGTAGGCAGAGCCGATCTCGATCTTGATCTGCTCGGCGGTGCGCTCACCGATGAGGAGATTATACTTGCGCTTGATGAAGGCAATGATGGCCTGGTCGAACATATCGCCGGCCATGCGGACGCTGCGGGAGGCCACGATGCCGCCCAGAGAAATGACAGCGATCTCGGCCGTGCCGCCGCCGATGTCCACGATCATGCTGCCGGTGGGCTCGCTGATGGGCAGGCCCGCACCGATGGCAGCGGCCATGGGCTCCTCGATGACCGACACCTGACGGGCGCCGGCCTTCAGCGCAGCCTCACGCACAGCGCGGCGCTCCACCTCGGTGACGCCCGACGGGATGCAGATGACCACGCGGGGGCGGGAGAACATGCTGTTGCCGCAGGCTTTTTTGAGGAAGGTCTCCAGCATATTGGCGGTGATGTCGAAGTCGGCGATGACGCCGTCCTTCAGGGGGCGGACAGCCACGATGCTGCCGGGGGTGCGGCCGATGACGGCCTTTGCCTCAGCGCCCACGCAGCGCACTTCGTCGCTCTTGGTGTCCACGGCCACAACAGAGGGCTCACGCATGATGATGCCCTTGCCCTTCATGTAAACGAGGGTATTGGCAGTACCGAGATCGATACCAACATCCTTTGAAAACAAACTCATATAGTCTTCTCTCCTTACGATTTTCCAGGGTCTATTCCAAAACGCAGAGCCGCCCGCTCAGACCAACGGGCAGCTCATCGCAGAATAACACGTTTTTATTATAGCCGCAAGGCGCGCTTTTCTCAAGCATTTCCGTAAACTTTTTCGAGTTTTTTCATTTTTGACCGCCGGAGCCGCTTTTCTGTGTCCTGCATCAGAATCTGTTCAGCAGACGGGCCGTCCGGCTGACGGGCAGGCCCATGATGGTGTAGTAGTCCCCTTCCAGCCGGTCGAGCCAGAGGGCTGCGCGGCCCTGGATGGCGTAGGCACCGGCCTTGTCGTAGGGCTCTTTGGTGGCCGTGTAGGCGTCTATCTCCCCTTCCGAAATCGGGAAGAAGGTCACCTTGCAGCTGTCCACGAAGCTCTCGGTGCGTACGCCATCCGATACGCAGACGCCGGTATGCACCTCGTGGGTCGCGCCGGACAGGGCGCGGAGCATCCGCTTTGCGTCCTCCACGCTGTGGGGCTTGCCGAAGACTTCGCCGCCCACATCCACGACGGTGTCACATCCCAGCACCACCGCACCGGGATGGTCTTTTGCCACGGCGAGGCATTTGCCCCGGGCCAGCTTTTCCACCAGCTGGGCCGGAGTGGGTGCAGTGACTCCGTTCTCGTCGAAATCGCTGACGCAGATGGTGAAATCCGTCGTGTATAAGCTCAGAAGCTCCTTCCGGCGCGGACTGCCGGAGGCTAATATCAGGTTCATGCTGTTTTCCTCTTTTTCATTCTGTCCTTGGCCGCAGGGCCCGGAATTTTACGACAGCGCAGGCTTTTTCGTCCTGCGTGGGCCTGCCCGACATGCCAAGGGCTCCCCTATTAGGGGAGCTGGCTGCGAAGCAGACTGAGAGGTTCATTTCCCCGTCGAGCCGAAGCCGCCCTCGCCGCGGGCGGTCTCATCCAGTGCGTCGGCCTGCACGAATGCCGCCGTGTACACCGGCGCGATGCAGAGCTGGGCCACTCGCTCACCGGGCTGGATGGTATAAGCCTCCGCGCCCAGATTGACCATCGGGACTTTCAGCTCACCGCGGTAGTCGCTGTCCACGACGCCGACGCCGTTGGCCATGCAGAGGCCGTGCTTGATGGACAGGCCGCTGCGGGCGTAGACCAGCGCCACAGCGTGTGCGCCGGGCAGCTCGATGGCAAGGCCGGTAGGCACCAGCACCCGCTGCATGGGCTGGACCGTCAGCGGCTCATCCAGCACGGCGCACAGGTCGGCAGCGGCAGAGCCGGGGGTGGCGTAGGCGGGCGTCCTGGCGCGGGAGTCTAACACTTTGTATTTTACAGTGATGGGTTCCATAGTATACCTCTTTTATTTTCAGTTCGTTCCCTTAAAGTACAATCCTCTCGTGAACTCTCCCTCAAACGGTGCGTGCTGGCGGATGCTGTCGAGGATGGCGGCGGCCTCTTCCCTGCTTTCCAGCGTGAAGTAAGCCACGCCGTAGTCCACGGTCAGTGCGCCGGGCTTGTCGCCCATATAGATGGGGACGGGATTATAAATAGTACGGACACCCAGCCCGCACCGCACCGGGAACTTCTTCGCCTTGCGGTCGGTGAGCAGGCCGGTCTTGTCGCAGTGGGCACAGTCGTGGATGTTCTGCAGCGGGCAGGCACGGGTGACCATCAGCGGCATATGGCCGTAGGTGATGACGCCGGTCGGCACAGGCTTGCCGTCACGAGTCGGCGCGATGGTGCTGATGTCGCTGTCCTTCACCTCGGGCAGGATGAGTACCGAGCGGAGGCCAAGGTCCGCATAATACTGGGCCGCGAGGTTATTGGTGACGTTGAGGCCGAAGCCGCCGGTCATGGGCAGGCCGCGGCAGAGCCGCAGGTGGGCGATGTTGCTCACCTCATAGCCCGCAAAGCCCGCGTCCTGGGTGGCCGCGATGCGGCGGGCGGTGTCCTCTTCCAGTGCGCCGAACATGACGCGGGGCAGTTCGAGAAGCGTCTTCTCCCGCCACTCGCGGGGGACGCGGTCGGCCTGCGCGATGGGCAGGATGAGGTATTCCACCCCGCTCAGCGCCTGCTCCGGCACCTGCTCCCAGCGCTCGAACCGGGCGCGGAGGGTGCGGTGGGGCGGCAGAGTGCGCAGCGGCAGAGGCGGAAGCTCCACCTCATTCACCGGCCACGGGCGCAGGGTCTCCCGCTTTTTCAGCAGGGCGTCCAGTGCCTCACGGCGCAGCTCGTTGATGGCACTGCCCGGCACGAACCAGGGGCCGCCATCCATCTCCACGTCGATTTTTTCGGCAGAGAAAGGCGTGCCGCCGGTCTTGCTCAGGCTGCGACTCAGGCTCTCGGTGGGGTCGGTGCGGGCGGGCTGAGGTTCGGCGTCGCCGTAGGCGAAGGCTTTGTTGGTGCCGTCAGTGACGGTCAGCTTCTCGCCGCCCTCTTCAATTTCAATTTTCATCTCCACCGGCACGCGGGAACGCTCCCGGCGGTACAGCTCCCGCAGGGCAGGCAGGGTCTTCCTGGTCAGCTCGGCGTCGGCCTCGCTGCGGACGCCGAACATCGTGCCGTCGATCTTTCCGTCCAGATAACCGGAGGTGAAGCCGGAGCGGCTGAACGCATTCTTCAGCAGGTCGCGGTCATAGGCGCGGCCCTCGCGGCCCGCCAGACAGGCGCTGACGGCAGCAGCAACATACTCCGGCGTCCGCAGACGGCCTTCGATTTTCGCTGATGCTACGCCGATGGCCTGCAGCTTGTCCAGCTTGTCGATGACGGAGTTGTCCTTGAGGGACAGGTGGTGCAGACGGCCCGGCTTGCCCTCGGGCAGAGCGTTGGCCTCGAAGGGCAGGCGGCAGGGGCCGGCGCAGGAGCCGCGGTTGCCGCTCCGTCCGCCCAGGAAAGCCGACATATAGCACTGGCCGCTGACGCACATGCAGAGTGCGCCGTGGACGAAGCACTCCGTCTCGATGCCGCAGTGCTTGGTGATGTGCTCCACCTCGGGCAGGCTCAGCTCACGGGCCAGCACGACCCGGGCAAAGCCCAGCTCTTTCAGTTCCAGTGCGCCCTGCAGGGTGTGGACGCTCATCTGGGTGGAACCGTGGCGGGGCAGCTGGGGCGCGATGTCCCCGATGAGCTTCGCCACCGCGAGGTCCTGACAGATGACGGCGTCGGCCCCGCTGGCGGCGACGGCCCGCACGGCGTCGGCCAGACCCGCCAGCTCGCCGCCGTAGACGGTGGTATTCAGCGCCACATGAACGGCCACGCCCCGGGCATGGCAGAACCGGACGGCTTCTTTCAGGCTGTCAGCATCAAAATTGCCCGCACCGGTGCGGGCGTTGAAGCCGGAAAAACCCAGATATACTGCGTCCGCGCCGCTGAATACTGCTGCGCGGAGCATTTCTTCACTGCCCACAGGGGCAAGAATCTCAATTTTTGACATAGCTCTCCCTTTGACATTTATATAATGTAAATCACTTCTGCTGCAGCTTGGCCAGCTGTTCCCGCAGAGCGGCATTTTCCCGCTTGAGGGTCTCGTTCTCCGCCTTGACCTTATCCGCTGCCAGCTTCGCCTTGGCTGCATCGGAAATGTAGTCCTGTATCTGGCTGCGCATATTCTCGGCGCTGCCCGCGCTCTTGCGGTACTCGTCCAGATAGTCCATCGCGCAGAACACCGCCGCCTTGGTCACAGAGAGGTTGCCGTTGTTGTCCAGCAGCTTCGTGATGTCATCGTCCAGCTTCTTGGCCAGTGTGGTGATGTAGTTCTCGGTATCGGTCGTTGCAATGGCGTAGGGTGCGCCTGCAATGGTCACTCTCACTTTATTTACCATATCGTCCTCACTTTGCGCGGCGCACGCCCTGCCGGGCTGGTTATTTCCGGTCGTTTCCCCACTATCTCCGGGATTTTCGGAAACCATTTCAGCCCTGACAGGAGCGTTTAGCTGCGGCTTTTTCATGTTCAGCCGAGTTTGTCCCCGAATTACCCGCCCGAACCGATGCATTTCGGGGGCAAACACGGCCCTTGTCACCCTTTATTATAATATAAATAGTGCGCGAGAAAAAGTGCTATTTTTGAATTTTTGGCATATTTGTCAGAAACATTGCCATAAAAATGTCAGATACGGCAAAAATGGTTCCTTTTTCTTGCAATCCCCATCCGGAGTGATTATAATACTATTGTTATGTGTTATGCGAGGGGCGAGGGAATTAGAGGAGAAATGCCCTGTCACCGTACTAATTCAAAAAATTTAAGCATTCGTGCGGATAGGAGTTCATTTATGACTACAAAAGAATTTGCAAAAATTCTTCAGGACAAGCTCACCAGCGAATATGGTGTTGACCTGAGCGTTGCATCTCATCAGCAGATCTACCGCGCTCTGGCCCTCATCTGCCGCCAGATGATGAGCGAGAACCATCAGAAGTTCCAGTCCAAGGCCATCGGCACCGGCTCCAAGCAGGTGTACTACCTGTGCATGGAGTTCCTGATGGGCCGCAGCCTCAAGATGAGCCTGTTCAATCTGGGCCTGAATGACGCTGCCCAGAAGGCTCTGGCCGAGGCTGACATCAGCCTGGACAGCATCTACGAGGAAGAGCCGGACGCAGGTCTGGGCAACGGCGGCCTGGGCCGTCTGGCCGCCTGCTACCTGGACGGCATGGCCACCACCAGCATCTGCGGCACCGGCTACTCCATCCTGTACGAATATGGCATCTTCAAGCAGAAGATCGTGGACGGCTGGCAGCAGGAGCGCGCCGACAACTGGCTGCCCGGCGGTCAGGTCTGGCTCAAGAGCCACCCCGATCAGGCTGTGGAAGTCCGCTTCGACGGCGAGATCCACGAGAACTGGGACCATGGCTTCCACTATATCCAGCACACCAACTACAACAGCGTCATGGCCATCCCCTCTGATATGTACGTTCAGGGTTACGACGGAAAGGGCGTTGCAAAGCTGCGTCTGTGGCAGGCCAAGGCTCCCGACTTTGATATGTCCAGCTTCTCTCTGGGCAACTACAACACCGCAATGAGCAAGAACGCCAGCGCTGAGCTCATCTCCAAGGTGCTGTACCCCAACGACAACCACGTTGAGGGCAAGATCCTCCGCCTGCGCCAGCAGTACTTCCTGTCTGCTGCCTCCATCGGCGACATCGTCCAGAACCACCTGTCCACCTACGGCACCCTCGAGAACCTGCCCGACAAGGTGGCTATCCAGCTGAACGATACCCATCCGACCCTCGCCATCCCCGAGATGATGCGCATCCTGCTGGATGAGTGCGGCTTCGGCTGGGACAAGAGCTTCGACATCTGCCAGAAGGTCTTCTCCTACACCAACCACACCGTCATGGCTGAGGCTCTGGAGAAGTGGAACGTGGACATCTTCAAGATGACCCTGCCCCGCATCTACCAGATCGTGGTCGAGATGGACCGCCGCGCCCGCGAGAAGCTGGAAGCAGCCTTCCCCGGCGACCAGGGCAAGATCAATTATATGGCCCTCATCGGCGACAATCAGGTGCGCATGGCCAACATCTGCGCCTACACCGCCAACAGCATCAACGGCGTCTCCAAGCTCCACAGTGAGATTATCAAGGAGAGCGTCTTCCACGACTACTACCTGTTCAAGCCTCAGGCTTTCAAGAACGTGACCAACGGCATCGCTTACCGCCGCTGGCTGCTGGCCTCCAACCCCGAGCTGTGCAAGCTGCTGGACGAGACCATCGGCACCGGCTACAAGCACGACGCCGCCGACCTGTCCAAGCTGAACAAGTTCGCTGAGGACAAGACCGTCCTGAAGCGCCTGAATGAGATCAAGCTGGACAACAAGAAGAACTTTGCCGCTTACCTCGAGAAGAGCACCGGTCAGGTCATCGACCCCAACTCCATCTTCGACTGCCAGGTCAAGCGTATGCACGAGTACAAGCGCCAGCACCTGAATGCGCTGAACATCGCTGCTCAGTACCTGTACCTGAAGGAGAACCCCAACGCCGACTTCATCCCCAAGACCTATATCTTCGGCGCAAAGGCTGCTCCCGGCTACTATATGGCCAAGCAGATGATCCGCATGATCTGCAAGCTGGGCGACCTCATCAACAACGACCCCGCTGTCCGCGAGAAGCTGCGCGTGGTCTATCTGGAAGAGTACTGTGTCTCCCTGAGCGAGCACCTGATGCCCGCAGCCGAGGTCTCTGAGCAGATCTCTCTGGCAGGCACCGAGGCTTCCGGTACCGGCAACATGAAGTTCATGCTGAACGGTGCCATCACGCTGGGTACTCTGGACGGCGCAAACGTCGAGATCGCCGACGCCGCCGGCAAGGAGAATGAGCTCATCTTCGGTATGCTGACCCCCGAGGTCAACAACCTCAAGCAGGTGGGCTATCACCCCAACGCCTTCATCACGGGCGACGACGTTGCAAATGCTGCTCTGAACTTCCTGGAGCGCGGCTGGAACGGCGAGAACTTCCACGAAGTCACCGAGAACCTGCGCAGCAGCGACCCCTATATGGTCATGGCCGACTTCAAGGACTACCGCCGTGCTCAGGCCGACCTGCAGCGCCTGTACGCTGACCGTGAGCATTGGGCTAAGATGAGCCTGAAGAACATCGCCAACAGCGGCATCTTCAGCGCTGACCGTGCCGTTCTGGACTACGCACGCGACATCTGGCACGCTTCTGCTGTGAAATAAACCTCTCCGTCAGCGCTGACGCGCTGCCACTGCCCGGGTTGCGGCTCCCAGCGTCTGCTTCGCTGTCGCTCGCATTCTGCTGGCCGCGGCCCCAACAGCGACTCCCTGTTTCCGCCACTGGCGGCGGTCGTCGTTGTTGCTCCTATCAAGGGGATGCCTTGGCATATCGGAAAGCCTCACCTCTTCGCCAGAGGCTCCCCTCGGTAGGGGAGCTGTCGAGCGAATGCGAGACTGAGAGGTTATCCCTTTAATAATAACGCAACGCCCCGTGGCATCGCTGCCCGGGGCTTTTTTTGAGAAAGGACGATCCTTTTTGCCTTGTCTGTTCAATAGTTTCGACCCCTACTTCAAGCAGCCCTTCGGTGCGGTGCGCGCCGGTCAGAGTGTGCATTTGTCCCTCTGCATCCCGGAGGAGCTGGGCTATGTAGACCCTCATCTCGTCCTCCAGAAAGAGGGCAGGTACGATGTCCCCGTCCACTACCGGATGAAGTTCGACGGTCAGACGCCCCATCAGAACCACTTCTCGGTGGACGTCACCCTCAACGATGTGGGCCTCTACTTTTACTATTTCGACCTCTACACCGACTTCCGCCGCATCGTGCGCGGGCCGGACAACTGCGGCGTTGTGAGCTGGCAGGAGGGCGAGAGCTGGCAGATCACCGTGTATGAGGCCGATTTTGAGACGCCCGCCCCCATCAAGGGCAAGGTGTTCTACCAGATCTTCCCCGACCGCTTCTGCGAGGGCGTGGAGAACAAGCCCATGCCTTTCCCCGACCGGCTTTATCAAGCCGACAAACACGCCGAGCCCTTCTGGCAGCCCAATGAGGTGGGCGGCCACCTGAACGAGGACTATTTCGGCGGCGACCTCAAGGGCATCCAGATGAAGCTGCCCTACCTCCGCAAAATGGGCGTGGATTACCTTTACCTGAACCCCATCTTTGAGGCCCACTCCAACCACCGCTACAACACCGCCGACTACCTCAACGTAGACCCCCTGCTGGGTACCAACGAGGATTTCGAGACCCTCTGCGCTGAGGCCAGGAAGTACGGCATCGGCATCGTGCTGGACGGCGTGTTCAGCCACACCGGCTCCGACAGCCGCTATTTCAACCGCGAGGGCCGCTACGGCGAGGGCGGTGCCTATCGTGACCCCAACTCCCCCTACCGCAGCTGGTACGATTTCGATTCCAAGTATAAGGGCGGCTACCGCAGCTGGTGGGGCTTCGAGACCCTGCCCGAAGTCAACGAAGAAACGCCATCCTACGTCGAATTTATCACCGGCGAGGGCGGTGTCATCGACACCTGGCTCCGCCGGGGCGCTGCAGGCTTCCGTCTGGACGTGGCCGACGAACTGCCCGACGAATTTATTGAAAAAGTGCGTACCGCCGTCAAGCGGGTCGGCCCGGATAAGTTCCTTCTGGGCGAAGTGTGGGAGGACGCCACCACCAAGTTCGGCTTCGACAAGCGCCGCACCTACCTGCTGGGCAAGGGCCTCGACAGCGTGATGAACTACCCCTTCAAGAACGCCGTTCTGGGCTTTGTCTGCGGACGGGACGCCGGCCAGACCATGACCGACATCCTCTCCATCTGCGAGCACTACCCCGCTCCGGCCCTCGATACGGCCCTGAACTTCCTCTCCACCCACGACACCGAGCGCGCACTGACCGTCATTGCCGACGAGCCTGCCAATGGCCGGGGCCGCGAGTGGCAGAGCGGCCGCTGTGTCACCGGCGACGCCTACGAGGAAGGAATGCTCAAGCTGCGGATGGCTTACGCCATCATCTACACTCTGCCCGGCGTCCCCTGCCTCTACTACGGCGACGAGATCGGGATGCAGGGCTATCGCGACCCCTTCAACCGCGGCTTCTACTGCTGGGACAGCCACGAAGAGCGGCTGAAGCCTGTTCTGGCACAGCTGGCACAGCTCCGCCACACCTGCGAAGCCTTCCGCACCGGAGAGCTTCGTGTCCTGCGGGCGGAAGGCGGCGTCCTCCACTACCAGCGCATCGGCGAGTTTGAGGCGGCAGAGATCATCGTCAACCGCACCGAGCATATCATCGTGGAGCCGCTGGCCTCCGGCAAGCACACCGAGGTAAACCCCATGGGCTTTACCATCGTGGTGGAAGAGGTCGGCCACAACCCGAACCACAGCTACTACGACTATAAGTGACCCCCACCCCCTGCCCTGCCTGCGGCATCCCGCCCGGCGTGAGCAGGAGGCTTATTCATAATCTGTCTCTGTACTTTTCAGACGTTTTGCTCTATAATGGGGAAAAAGGAGGGAGAACTCATGTCTGTTGACCCCATTTTCTGGCTTCTGGCCGCCATCGGCTTCGTCGTTCTCGAGGCCATGACCCTGAATCTCGTCTCCATCTGGTTCGCCGTGGGCAGCGCCGCAGCCCTGCTGAGCTGTCTGGTCACCGGCTCCTTCCGGGTGCAGGCGGTGGTGTTCATCGCCGTCAGCACCCTCTGCCTGCTGGCCCTCAAGCCCCTGTGCAGCCGGCTGCGCAAGCCGCCCACGGCAACGAACGGCGACCGCGCCCTTGGCCGGGAGGCCATCGCGCTTACCTCCGTCTCCGCCGAGGCCACCGGCCGCGTCCGGCTGGACGGTGTAGACTGGAACGCCCGCTGTGCCACCCCCGGCGACACCCTCGCCCCGGGCCAGAGCTGCCGGGTGGCAGAGATCCACAGCACCCTGCTCATCGTGGAGCCTGTCCTGACCGAGACCGCCCGCCGGGCGGCTCACTGATATGAAAGGAGCGTCCCTATGCCTATCATGCTGTTCCTTATCCTCATCCTCATCTTTGTCATCCTGCTGGTGGTTGTCACCAACATCGTCATCGTGCCGCAGTCCATGGTCTACGTCGTGGAGCGTCTGGGCAGCTACTCCGAGACATGGAGCGCCGGCCTCCACGTCAAGATCCCGTTCCTCGAGCGGGTGGCGAAGAAAGTCAGCCTGAAAGAGCAGGTCGCCGACTTTCCCCCTCAGCCGGTCATCACCCGCGATAACGTCACCATGCAGATCGATACCGTGGTGTTCTTTCAGGTGATGGATGCCAAGCTCTACACTTACGGCGTCAACCAGCCCATCGCGGCCATCGAGAGCCTGTCGGCCACCACCCTGCGCAACATCATCGGCGAGATGGAGCTGGACCACACCCTCACCAGCCGCGACACCATCAACAGCAAGATCACGGCCATCCTTGATGAAGCCACCGACAAGTGGGGCATCAAGGTCAACCGTGTTGAGGTCAAGAACATCATCCCGCCGCGCGAGATCCAGGAGGCCATGGAAAAGCAGATGAAGGCAGAGCGCGAGAAGCGCGCCGTCATCCTGAAAGCAGACGGCGAGAAGCAGGCCGCCATTACTGCCGCCGAGGGCGAAAAGGAATCCGCCATCCTCCGTGCTGACGCCGTCAAACAGCAGCGCATCCTTGAGGCCGAGGGCGAGGCGCAGGCCATCCTCGCCGTCCAGAAGGCCAACGCCGACGCCATCCGCCTGCTGAACGAAGCCATGCCCACCGATAAGGTCCTTGCCCTGCGCAGTCTGGAAGCGCTGGCCAAGGTCGCCAACGGCAAGGCCACCAAGATCATCATTCCTTCCGATTTGCAGAATCTAGGCGGCGTCGTCCCCAGCATCAAAGAGCTGATGACCGACCCCAAAGATGCAGAATAAGAGGTTTCTCCTATGATTTACGATACCCTGAACAATCTCCCCAACTATCTCGGCATGAGCGACAACCTCGACGCTGTCATCGAGTTCGTCATGGCCCGGGACATCAACAATCTGCCCGCCGGCAAGACCCGCATCAGCGGCGACAAGGCCGTGGTCACGGTGTGTACCGTCACGCCGCAGACCTCGGACAAAGCGTTCTTCCAGCGCCGGGACGATCACCTGACCCTCGAGACCGACCTTGAGGGCAGCGAGCTGTTCGAAGTCTCACTTGGCGAGCTGACTCCCACCAGGCCCACCGACAAGGCTGCCGACCTGACCGTCGGCACCGCCGGCACCAGCATCGCCGGGATGCTCTGCGAGGGGCGCTTTGCCCTCTATCTGGCCGGTGAACCCTACAAGTCCGGCCTGAAAGCTCAGGGCTGCGGCAAACTGAAAAAGGCCGTGTTCAGCATCGAGCTGGACGAGGACGAAGAAGCCGAGTAATTTCAAAAAGCAAAGCTCCACGCAGCGTAGGTTGTGTGGAGCTTTTTGTTATGGTATCCTTTGGACAGAGAGAAACAATCACAAAGGAGAGTTTATATGGATTCTTACGTCACCGGCACTGCCATCCGGCAGCTGCGGGAAGCCAAACACCTGACGCAGGCAGAGCTGGCCGAAAAGCTGGCCGTCAGCGCAAAGGCCATCTCCAAGTGGGAGACAGCCCGCGGCCTGCCCGATATTTCCCTGCTGGAGCCGCTGGCGGCGGCTCTGGGCGTCAGCGTGCTCGAGTTGATGCAGGGCGAACCCGTCGTCAACCGGAACCGTTCTGCCAACCTGCTTCGCTCCAAGCTCTATGTCTGCCCCCTGTGCGGCAATGTGCTCCACGCCACCGGGCAGGCTGTCGTGAGCTGCTGCGGCATCACCCTGCCGCCGCTGGACATCTCTGAGGCGGACGACGCCGACGAACACCATCAGCTGACGCTCGAGCGGGTGGAAGATGAGCTTTTCGTCACCATCCACCACCCCATGACCAAAGACCACTACATTTCCTTCATTGCCTGCCTCACCGGCGACAAATTGCAGCTGGTCAAACTTTACCCTGAGGGAGACGCCAGCTGCCGTTTCAAAATCACCGGTGCGGGCGTACTCTACTTCTACTGCAACCGCCACGGCCTGATGAAAGCACCGGACTTCCGCGCCGCAGCTCGCCATACGCCGTCCCAGAAACTCCATCTGCGGGAGCCGGACGAGGGCGACCGGGAGCAGGTCATGGCCTACCGGGAAGAGTTTCTTGCCATCAGTTCCCGGCTCGACGGCACTTCGGCGCTGGACAAATACGATGACTTTGGCCAGTGGCTGGCTAACATCCGCAAGCTGAAAGACCCCGCCACCACGCCTGCCGGGTTCGTACCGGCCACCCAGTATCTGGCTCTGGACGAGCAGGAACATCTTGTCGGCATGACCAACCTGCGCCACCACCTCAACGACTATCTGCTGGCCTACGGCGGTCATATCGGCTACAGTGTCCGCCCCTCGGAGCGGAAGAACGGTTACGCCAGCCAGATGCTCTGCATGACCCTCGAAAAGGCCAAGGAGCGCGGCATCTCCAAGGTGCGCATCTGCTGTGACCACTATAACATCGCCTCAGCAAAGACGATTCAGTCTAATGGCGGCGTACTGGAAGATGAGATGTTTGACTCCTCGGATGGGATGCTGACCCAGCGGTACTGGATAGAGAATCGATAAGACACAAAAAGGCTCCGGCAGTGCCGGAGCCTTTGCTCTTATTCAAAAATCAGCCCAGATGGAACATATCAATGAGCACGATCATGGCCAGACCGTAGTACACCACAACGGCCACGAGGTCATTGATGGTGGTGATGAGCGGGCCGGACGCCACGGCGGGGTCGATATGGATCTTATGGAACAGCATGGGGATGACCGTACCCACCAGGCTGGAAATGACCATCGCCACGATGAGGGAAACACCGACGCAGCCGGAGAGCAGGAACGCCTGTCCCCACGCATAGGCTTTGAAGAAGTGGATATAGCAGCCGAGGAAGCCCAGCGCCATGACGGCCAGAAGCGCACCGTTGACCAGACCCACCCGCATCTCCTTCCAGAGCAGATGCAGCTTTTTGGAGGTGGTCAGGTTCTCGTCCACCAGCACGCGGATGGTGACGGCCAGCGACTGGGTGCCGACATTGCCCGCCATATCCAGCACCATGGACTGGAAGCAGATGACGATGGGCAGGACAGCCACCACCGACTCAAAGGCACCCACCACCGAGGACACCAGCATCCCGAGGAAGAGCAGAGCGATCAGCCAGGGCAGGCGCTTCTTGACACTCTCGAAGACGCCCTCGTTCAAATCTTCTTCGCTGGTCAAGCCGCCCAGCTTTGCGTAATCGTCGCCCATCTCGTCATCGACCAGTTCGACGACATCTGCCGAGGTGATGATGCCCACCAGCTCGCCGGCATCGTTCAGGACAGGCAGAGAGCGCTCGGCGTAGTCTACGATGCGGTCGATGCAGTCGCTGATCTTTTCGTGGTCGGTCACATAGGGGTAGGACCGGGCAATGAGCTTTTCGAGGCGGTCCTCCGCACGGGCGATGATGAGGTCTTTCAGGTCGATGGCGCCGTAGAACTTGTCGTTCTCGTCCACGACGTAGAGGGTAGAGATGTTGTCGTTCTCGCCCGCCTGCTTCACCAGCTCACTCATGGCCTGCCGGATGGTCATGTCCTTCCGGATGCAGATGTAGTTGGTGGTCATGCTGCTGCCGATCTCGTCCTCGCCGTAGGAGAGCAGCATCTTCACATCTTCGGCGGAGTCTTTGTCCAGCTGGCCGACGATCTTGGCTTTATCCTCTTCCTCGAGGTCGTCCAGAGCGTCCACGGCGTCGTCCGAGTCCATGTGGGAAACGACATTGGCGGCCTTCTCGCTGGGCAGTTCTTTCAGGTAAGGTTCTGCGTCGTCCAGGTAGGAGAAGATCTCGGCCACGGTATCCACGCCCAGAACGGCATAGAGCTTCTGGCGCTCGTCGGGCGTCAGGGCTGCGAGGGCGTCGGCAAGGTCGTTCTCGTGGTAATCAGAGAGCTTTTCGGCCAGCTCTGCCTGCGGCAGGCCGCTGTGGATGAGGGCGAGTATTTCCTGCTGGTAGTTCTTCTGCTGCATCTTGGGTTTCTCCTCCCCTTTTGGGGCATAAAAATACACCGCGTCGTCTTTTGGTCAGACTCCTGCGGTGTATCATGGGCAGATGCATTCAGGACGCGGCAGATTCAATCCATACTGCCCGCATCGCAGGAGGAGCGTTGTTTGGGGTTGTCTAAATGGTCGCCGGACATCGTATTCGCTTCCTCCTGTAAAGTATTTGCCTTTTTCAGCCCCGTCATCATACTACGGCTGGACGATTTTTTCAACCCCTTTTACAAAATTTTTACCAGATTATTGCCAGATCGCACAAAAGAGCAGCCGCTCTCCCGTGAGGAAAGCGGCTGCTCTCAGTTGTCTTGCAAAAGTTTCGCTTAGTATGCGATGCCCCAGTAGACCATGGTCTTGGCGGGCTTGCCACAGCAGGGGCAGACATCGCTCAGGTGCTCCTGCTCGAAGGGCATGCAGCGGCTGGACAGGCCGACTTCTTCCTTCATCTTCATCTCGCAGGCCAGGTCGCCGCACCACATGGTCTTGATGTAGCCGGTGTTGGCCTTGGCCAGCTCCTTGACCTCGTCCATGGTGGTGGCAGCCCAGGTGCGCTTCTCACGGTTGGCAAGAGCGCGCTCGTACAGGTCCTTGCGCAGAGCCTCCAGCTGGGCCGGGATCGCGGTCTCCAGCTCGTCCAGAGAGACGAACACCTTCTCGCGGGTGTCGCGGCGGACGAGGACGCACTGGTTCTTCTCCAGGTCCTTGGGGCCGATCTCGAGGCGCAGAGGCACGCCCTTCATCTCCCACTGAGAGAACTTCCAGCCGGGAGCGTTGTCGCTGTCGTCCAGCTTGACGCGGGCGTACTTGGAGATCTTCTCGGCCAGCTCAGCAGCCTTCTCGGAGACGCCGGGCTTGTGGGCAGCGATAGGCACCACCACGACCTGGATGGGGGCGACAGCCGGGGGCAGGATGAGACCGTCGTCGTCGCCGTGGGTCATGATGATAGCGCCCACCAGACGGGTGGAAACGCCCCAGCTGGTCTGGAACGGATGATGCAGCTGGTTGTCGCGGCCGGTAAAGGTCACGTCGTAAGCCTTGCTGAACTTATCGCCGAAGTAGTGGCTGGTGCCGCTCTGCAGGGCCTTGCCGTCCTTCATCATGGCTTCGATGGTATAGGTAGCCTCAGCACCGGCGAACTTCTCCTTATCGGTCTTGCGGCCCTTGACAACAGGGATAGCCAGGTCCTGCTCACAGACGTCTGCGTAGCAGTTCAGCTGCTGCTGGGTCTCAGCCTCAGCCTCGGCGGCAGTCTCGTGGATGGTGTGGCCCTCCTGCCACCAGAACTCGCGGCTGCGCAGGAAGGGACGGGTGGTCTTCTCCCAGCGCACGACGCTGCACCACTGGTTGTACTTCATGGGCAGCTCGCGGTAGCTGTGCAGCACGCGGGACCAGTGGTCGCAGAACATGGTCTCGCTGGTGGGGCGGACAGCCAGACGCTCTTCCAGCTTGTCGGAGCCGCCCATCGTGACCCACGCCACCTCCGGCGCGAAGCCATTGACCAGCTCGCCTTCCTTCTGCAGCAGGCTCTCAGGGATCAGCACGGGCATTGCCACGTTCTCATGGCCGGTAGCCTTGAAGCGGGCATCCATATCCTTCTGGATGAGCTCCCAAATCGCCTGACCATAGGGGCGCAGGATGATGAAGCCCTTCACGCTGGAATACTCGACCAGCTCTGCCTTGACGCAGATGTCGGTATACCACTGTGCGAAGTTCTCCTCCTGACTGGTGATCGCCTGTACGAGCTTTTTGTTGTCTTTTGCCATTTTAATCTTATCCTCCCAAGGCCGTGCGCCAAACGCTCATCGTTCCGCACGAACCCATATATAAAGCCCCGCCGCCTACTCTGCCGTGTGCAGAGGCGCGGATGCGGGGCTTTTTTGCTTGTTGGTCGCTCAGCCCTTGTGGCTGTCCACAAACTTCACCACATCACCCACCGTGCGCAGGTTCTCGATGGCGTCGTCCGGCACCTCGATGCCAAACTCATCCTCCAGCGTCATCACCATATCCACGATGTCGAGGCTGTCGGCCTCAAAATCGCCCATAATGTCACTGTCCATCGTGATCTTAGCGGGGTCGATGTCCAGCTGTTCTGCCAGCAGTGCGCGGATCTTCTCAAACGTATCCATGATAGCGGTCTCCTTTTGCTTTAATTTCGCATCTTCACGCTGCGCAGACCATGGCAGCCTTTCCCTCCTCCCCTTTGGCGGGCAGACTGTCTCCCTGCGCAGAACGCTCTCTTTCTTTATATCCCATGATATGCTTATTGTCAAGCCCCGTTTTGCATCCGGCATGGTTTTCCGGGCAAAAATTCCGCTCAAAATCTCTCTGCCAGCCCTTTTCTGCTTGACAGACGGGGGCTATTTTCTTATCATTATAGAGTGGCAAGTTTATGGGGACTGACCAGCAGCCCCAAAGGAGTTTTCAACATGAAGCTTTCATTTACCAAAATGCAGGGCTGCGCCAACGATTATATCTATCTCGACTGCCGCGAAAGCGGTGTGCCGGAGAACATCGCAGCCCTTTCGCAGGACCTCTCCCGCCGCCACTTTTCCATCGGCGCGGACGGCATCATCTGCATCTGCGCCCCGGTGACGGCCGGCGCAGACGGACGGATGCGCATCTTCAACGCCGACGGCAGCGAGGCCCAGATGTGCGGCAACGGCGTACGCTGCGTGGCCGAGTGGCTCTACACCCACGGCGTCGCCAAAGAGACGCTCGTCGTGGACACCAACAGCGGCACCAAGACCATCACCCGCAAGGGCCGCCAGCTCTGGCAGGTGGAGATGGGCGGATACTCCGCCATGGCGGCGGCTCTGCCCGCCGTGAATATGGGCGAAGGCCCGCTGGTGGACTGCCCCCTCACCGTGGAGGACAGGACCTGGCGCGTCACCTGCATCAGCGTGGGCAACCCCCACTGCGTCACCGTCGTGGACGATGTGGACAGCCTGAAGCTCGAGGACATCGGCCCGGCGTTCGAGAAGCACCCGAACTTCCCGGAGCGGGTCAACACCGAGTTCGTGCAGGTGGTGGACTCCACCCACCTGAAAATGCGGGTGTGGGAGCGGGGCAGCGGCGAGACCTGGGCCTGCGGCACCGGCACCTGTGCCACCGTGGCGGCGCTGACCGAGCTGGGCGTCTGCCCCGCCGGGGAGGACGTCCACGTCCAGCTGCGCGGCGGTGAGCTCATCATCCGGGTGCTGCCGGGCAAAAAACTGCTGATGACCGGCAGCGCGGTCACCGTATGCGAAGGCGTCACTGAAGTTTAAGCATCCCTGCCCTCTCCGTTATGTTTTTGGCTTTCCCTCTGAGGGAGCCGGACGCGGAGCGGCCTGAGAGGGCAAGCCACTTATAAAGAAAGAATTGAGGGAAAGTATCATGAAAATGAACAAACATTACAATGAGCTGAAGGCCAGCTACCTCTTTGTGGACATTGCCCACAAGGTCGCCGCCTATCAGGAGGCACACCCTGAGAAGGAGATCATCCGTCTGGGCATCGGCGATGTGACCCAGCCGCTGGCCAAGTGCGTCGTGGACGCCATGCATGACGCCGTCACCGAGATGGGTACCAAGGAAGGCTTCCACGGCTACGGCCCCGAGCAGGGCTACCCCTTCCTCAAGCAGGCCATTCAGGGCTACTACGCAGGCCGCGGCACCAAGCTGGACGAGGACGAGATCTTCATCTCCGACGGTGCAAAGAGCGACCTTGCCAATGTGCTGGGCCTGTTCGACGTGGACAACACCGTCCTCGTTCCGGACCCCGTCTACCCCACCTATGTGGACGACAATGTCACCGATGGCCGCAAGATCATCTATGGCCGCACCAGTCAGGAGAACGGTTTCCTCGGGATGCCCGACGACAGCGTGAAGGCTGACATCATCTACATCTGCAGCCCCAACAACCCCACCGGCGCTGCCTACACCCGCGACCAGCTCAAGGCATGGGTGGAGTACGCCAGAAAGAACAACGCCATCATCCTCTACGACGCCGCTTACGAGTGCTTCATCTCCGACGGCGAGCTGGCCCGCAGCATCTTCGAGATTGATGGCGCCCGCGAGTGCGCCATCGAGATCTGCTCCTTCTCCAAGATCGCAGGCTTCACCGGCACCCGCTGCGGCTACACCGTCGTGCCGAAAGATCTGGAACGTGACGGCATGAACATCAACAAGCTCTGGCTGCGCCGCCAGACCACCAAGTTCAACGGTGTGCCTTATGTCGTGCAGCGCGGCGCTGCCGCCGTCTTTACTGAGAGCGGCATGGCTGAGATCCAGCACAACCTCGACTACTACCGCAAGAACGCCAAGGTCATCGCCGACGCTCTGGACGAGTGCGGCGTGTGGTACTGCGGCGGCAAGAACAGCCCCTACATCTGGCTGCGCTGCCCCGGTAGCATGAAGAGCTGGGAGTTCTTCGACTGGCTGCTGGAGAACTGCGGCGTCGTCGGCACCCCGGGCGTGGGCTTCGGCGAGTGCGGCGAGGGCTACTTCCGCCTGACCGCTTTCGGTGACGCCGAAAAGACCAGGGTGGCTGCCGAGCGCATCAAGACCGCCATCAAGGCTCTGTAAATTTTATCGCACAAAAAGAGGGAGGCACCCCGCCGGGGCGCCTCCCTTTTTGCTTGCAGTTTAGCGGTTGAAGGTCGTGCTGAGGGTCGTGCTCCACTCCTCACCGGGGGCGAGGCAGGCCGCAGCGGCACGCTGCTCCCACTCCTGCGGATCGTCCACCGAGGCGGGCAGCGAGTTCCACGGCTCGATGCAGACGAAGCGCACCGGCTTGGACAGGGCCGACCAGATGAGGGTGTAGGGGAAGCCGGCCACATCGCAGACGATGCTGCGGCCCGTGTCCTTCTCGTAGATACCCAGCGTCCTGGTGCGCAGGCCTGCCATGCAGAAGCTGTCGTTGTCGAAGAGGTCGTTGGTCAGCTGGATGGCCTGCTGGTTCTTCCACTGGTAGTAGCATTTGCCCGTCAGCAGGCCGCCCCCGCTGGCGTCGAGGATGACCGGGCTCTCAGGCTGGTCAAAGCGGAACTCGTAGTCCTCGACGGTGTGGCTGTCATCGAACGGCACCTGAAAGGCCGGGTGGTAGCCGATGCCGAACCGCAGCTCTTCGGCGCCGGGGTTCGAGACGGTGAGGGTGTGGTGAAGGGTCTTTCCGTCCAGCCGGAAGGTGCTGGTGAGCACGAAGTCGAAGGGGAACTTCTCCGCCTTCATGGCCTCATCCGGACGCAGCTCGAGCTGGATGGTGTCGCCCTCCGCTTTCAGCAGGGTGTGCTCCACGTCCCGGGCAAAACCGTGCTGGCCGCCCTTGTAGGTCTTGCCGCCATGGGTGAAGCTGCCGTCCTTAAGCTTGCCAGTCCACGGGAAGAGGATGGGCGCGTGGCGCTTCCAGACTGCCGGGTCGGCCTGCCAGAGCAGCTCCTCCCCCGCCGCGTTCTTCAGGCTGACGGCCTCGGCACCGTGAGTGTCCACCGTAAGGCTCAGAAATTCGTTTTGAATGGTCGCCTGCATTTTCAGTATCTCCTTTGTCCTTCTTATTTTCCGGGGCCTGCTGTTTCCAGTATACTCCCCCGTGTGCCAAAAATAAAGCCCCCTTCCCATGCTTGCACAAATCGTCACTGGGCAAAAGCCTTCACCCCTTGGGGACAGATTTCCCCCGACCGGGGGAAGCCTTTATTCGGAAGCACGATTTCCATGCTCTGCTTGCTTCAACAGGGCTGTGCCAGCGGCAGGGTGACGACAAAGGTAGTGCCGTTTTCGCTGCTGCTCTCCACAGTCACACTGCCGCCGTGCAGTACGGCGATCTCCCGCACAAGGGCAAGGCCAAGCCCCACGCCGCCCATCTCCCGGCTGCGGGACTTATCCACCCGGAAAAAGGGCTGGAAGATGCTCTCCCGGCAGTCTGCGGGGATGCCCGGGCCGGTATCCGCAACGCGCAGCACGGCAGTTTGCTTTTCCCGCCGCAGAGTGACGCGCACCGCACCGTCGAGGCGGTTATACTTGATACCGTTTTCCACCAGATTGAACACCAGTCGGTAGATCAGCGCATCACTGCCCACCATGCCCAGTTCCGCGCAGTCCTGCTGCAAGGAGATATTGTTTTTCTGGGCAAGGGGGGTCAGGTCGGTCAAAATTTCCTCCACCAGCGGTGCAAGGGCGATCTGGTCAGTACGGGAGATCGATTGCAGATTGCTCATCTCTAATAAAGTGCGCACAAGGGCGGTCAGGCGATCCAGTTGCTCCCGCAGAGAGCTGACCAGCCCGGCAGTCTCGGCATCCATGGCTGGGTGCTCCTCTGCAAACAGTTCCAGCTTCGTCTGCAAAATAGCCAGCGGGGTGCGCAGCTCGTGGGCTGCGTTGCCCGCAAACTGCCGTTGTAATTCAAAGGACTGTGCCAGGCCATCCAGCATCCGGTTTACCGACCGGCTCAACTGCCCGAATTCCTGCACGGTATCTTCGTCCAGACGGACGGTAGCAATGCTGTCCTGATCGACCCGCTGCGCCTGCCGCGCAAGCTGCTGCAACGGTTTCAGAGCTCTGCCGCTGACAAAATAAGCGATGGCCGCGCTGAGGATGGTGACCACAGCAGTAATGCACCAGCCCTTGCGGCCAAAAACCACCTTTGCATCGTAGACTTCCTGTGAAAAATGCGCCAGCAGGCTGGACATTTCCTCCTGCGGGATCTCGATGGTCAAGGAATCCTCACTGCCGGGCTGATACTGCATCATAAAGCCGTTGAGGGCATCCATGCCGGTTGCACCGGTGCGGTATAAAAGCAGGTTCATGCACACGCAGGCACAGGCGATGAGCAGCGCCGTCAGCAGGGTGATGCGCCATTGCAGGGACAACCGTTTCATTGTACCTCTCCTCCGATCTCGTAGCCTTCCCCGATGCGGTTGCGGATGGGGTCGTAGCCCAGCACCGCCCGCAGCTTTTTGCGCAGGGCAGAGATATGTACCCGGATGGAGTTGCTGAAGCTGTCCACGCTTCCGTCCCAGACGTGCTCAATCAGCTCTTCCTGACTGACCGGGCGTCCCTGATGCAGCAGCAGATATTCCAGTACGCCGCTCTCCTTCCGCGTCAGGGCAAGGGTCTGACCATCCACCGTGGCAACGCGGCTGCGGGTGTTGAAGCTGAGCCGCCCGCAGCACAGGCAGACGTCCTGCTGGATGAACTTGCGCCGGGTCAGGCTGCGCACCCGGGCTTCCAATTCTGCAAGGTGGAATGGCTTGGAAAGATAATCGTTCGCCCCGGCATCCAGCCCCTCCACCTTATCTGAAATTTCACTGCGCGCTGATAAGATCAGCACACAGGTCTCAAGGTCGTGCTGCCGTAAGCTGCGCAACACCTGCATCCCGTCCACCTTGGGCAGATTGAGGTCCAGCAGCACAAGGTCGTACCGCTCTGCCGTCAGCGCTTCCAATGCGGCTTCGCCGTCTGCACAGGCGTCCACCTCGTACCCGGACAGCCGCAGCTTCCGGGCAATGTCCTCCCGCAGGGAGTGCTCGTCCTCTACCACCAAAAGGCGCATTTTGTTTTCCACCCTTCCCGTAAAAAATCCATTTCTTGCGTTTTTCTTCATTATAACAGATTATAGCAGACGGTGTTAAGATTCGTGTTAAGATTTTCTTCGCAGAAATTTTATCCCGGATAGTGTATACTGGTGCCATCAAACAGCAGGAGGCTATGATGTTCATGACAAAAAAACAGGCGCAGCTGCTTTTGCTTGCTGCCGGGGTACTGATGCTGCTGTTCGGCGTATGGCGGGGCGAGGCAGACACCGTATTTTCAAAAGCCATCCGGCTGTGTATGGAGTGTGTGGGCATTGGATAAGAAAAAATTAAATCCCCTTGCCCGGTTCCGGGGCTTTATACAGGCCGGAGCGACCCTTTTAACCAACATCCACCTGCCCAACTTTGCTAAAGGAACGCTGTATCAGGGCAATGGAAAATACGTCTGCGTCCCGGGGCTGAACTGCTATTCCTGCCCGGGCGCTGCCGGTGCCTGCCCGGTGGGGGCGTTTCAGGCGGTAGTGGGCTCTTCCAAATTCCGCTTTTCCTACTACATCACCGGCATTCTCATCCTTTTCGGGGTGCTGCTGGGACGGTTCATCTGCGGTTTCCTCTGCCCGTTCGGGTGGTTTCAGGAGCTTTTGCACAAGATTCCCTCTCCCAAGCTTTCCACCAAAAAGCTAAAGCCGCTGCGCTATTTAAAGTATGCGGTGCTGCTGGTCATGGTGGTGCTGCTGCCATTGCTGGCGGTCAACGAGCTGGGCATGGGCGACCCCTTCTTCTGCAAATATCTCTGCCCACAGGGCGTGCTGGAAGGCGCCCTTCCCCTCTCCCTGACCAATGCTGGCATCCGCGCCGCGCTGGGCAAGCTGTTCACATGGAAAGCCTGCATTCTGCTGGCAGTCATTATGGGCAGCGTGGTGTTCTACCGCCCCTTCTGCAAGTGGCTGTGCCCGCTGGGCGCGTTTTATGCGCTGCTGAACAAGGTCTCGCTGTTCCAGATGCGTGTAGACACCCACAAATGCGTCTCCTGCGGCGCCTGCGCAAGGGCCTGTAAGATGGACGTAGACATTACCAAGACCCCCAACCACGCCGAATGTATCCGCTGTGGGATGTGTATGAAAGCCTGCCCCACGGACGCCATCCAGTACAAGTTCGGGCTGGGAGACCAATCAAACACCGAAACAACAAAGGAGTAAAACCATGAAATTCAGCCGTGTAACCGCACTTTTGCTCAGCCTTACGCTGGCTTTCAGCCTTGCCGCCTGCGGGCAGGGCGCGTCCTCTGCATCTTCTGCATCCTCTTCTTCTGCCGCTTCCTCTGCGGCAGCGGAAACCAAGACCGAGGAGCAGCTGCTGGCCGAGGAAAACGAGATCCTTTCCGCAAACGATGCCCTGTGGGAGAAGGTGTTCGCTTCCATGGACAAAAACATGACTGAGACCACCCTCAGCACGAACTACGGCGATTTTCTGCGCAGCTCCGTGGAAAAGACAAAGGACCAATTCTCGGATGAGGAGTACAAGACCCTGACCGCCGATGCAGAAAAAATCCGTGCCATCGAGGAGCAGATTGCCACCCTTGCCCTCGCGGACGCGGCCGCTTCCGGCGCTGCCGCACAGGGCACTGCCTTCCCCCAGTTTGAGGGCAGCGATTTAGAGGGCAACCCGGTGGACAACAGTCTGTTTGCGGGCAACGCCTTTACGGTGGTGAACTTCTGGTTCAACGGCTGCAAGCCCTGCGTAGAGGAACTGGACGACCTGAACGCCTTGAACGAGAAGGTCAAGGCACAGGGCGGCGAGGTTGTCGGCATCAACACCGAGACGCTAGACGGCAACCAGCAGGGCATTGATGCCGCCAAAAAACTGCTGGCTGCAACGGGCGCAAGCTACCGCAACATCTACTTTGCCTCCGGCAGCGACGCCGGCAAGTTTGCGCTGAACATCATGGCCTTCCCCACCACCTACGTTTTTGACCGGGACGGCAACGTTGTGGGCCAGCCCCTGCTGGGCGGCATCGACAAGGAAGAAAACCTTGCCGCCCTGCAAAAAAATATTGACGCTGCCCTTGCCAAGGACAACGCCAAATAAGCTATTCTCCCCTGCCACGGAAATCAACTTTTAGAGTTCGTCCCAGAGCAGCCGGATGAGGGGCAATTTCCCGTAAGCTGCTGCTCGTTTGCGCCCTCATCAGTCACCTGCGGTGACAGCTTCCCCCCAACCGGGGGAAGCCTTTAGAGAAAATTTGATTTCTGTAATTTCCTGCCGCCTACGGGCGGCTTTTTTTGTTTGCACCGGGCATTGTCATGCACGCCCGGGCGCCGGACGGAATACGCTGGGGCAAAAGCATACTTTTACCAGCAAAGGAGCGTATCTCCATGAAGAACACCGGAACTCTCCGCATTCAGGCCTTTGCGGCCCGTCAGTCCAGCCCTGTCGAGGGTGTGACCGTCACCGTCAGCGGCGACGGCTTCACCGCCACCCGCCTGACCGACGCCGAAGGCAACGCCGACGACGTCACCCTTACCACCCCCGCCTGTGCTCTCTCGCTGGACGAGGACAACACCACGCAGCCCCCCTACGCGGTCTGTGACCTCGTGGCCTCCAAGACCGGCTACCGCACCGTCCGCATCCAGGGCGTGCAGGTCTTTCCCGGGCAGGTGACGCTGGCCCAGCCCGAGATGATACCCGACACCGAGGAGATGCGGGACACGCCCAACACCCCCATCGTCATCCCACCCCACAGCCTCTTCACCGGCGACGGCGGCAGCGGCCCGACCCCGTCCCTCGCCTGTGTGCCGCGGGTGCTGGACCGGGTCATCATCCCGAAAAATATCACCGTCCATCTCGGCAGGCCCGCCGCCTCGGCCCGGAACGTCACCGTCTCGTTCCGCAGCTATATCGCCAACGTGGCGTCCAGTGAGGTGTATCCGACCTGGGCTGACGAAAATAGCCCAGCGGGGCAGTCGAGCTGTCTGCCGACTCAGAAATTCCATTCGATCGTTATTTTTTGTTCTCCGGTAAGCGTATCTTTTGGGCTGACAATAACACGATGGACCAACAGTACAGCAAGTTCGCGGGTCAGGTACGAAACCTGTGCCAGTTCACGGACACGCTGCATCTGTGTCTGGACTCCACCGGTTTCTTCCTGCTGTTGTTCCAGTTCCGTTTCCAATGTATCGATCCGGGTCTCTGCCTTTTTCACTTCTTCCAGAAAGGTCTGGTTCATTTCAGAAAACTGAACGGCATCAATTAAACCTGACACCTTATCCAGATAAAGCTCCTGCATGGCCTTGCGCCGCCGGGCTGCTTCGCTCTTCAACCGTTTCAGCTCGTCACGCCTGGCCTGCTCTCGCTGCCGGATGGGGTCATCCTGTTCTGGAAGGGTAACTTTTTCAGGGTCAAAATAGTCTGCCGCATACGCCCGGATACGTTCCAGTACAGCATTCTCCAACGCGTCCATATCGGTACAGGTCCTGTTGCCGCACACTTCCGGTGCGCGCTGGTGCATCCGGCAGCGAACATAGCGTCTTTGTGTTCCATCCGCTCTCGGCTGACGGCCCGTTTGCTCCATGCAGCTGCCACAGCATCCACAAACCACTTTTTTTGCCAGCGGATGGATCGTTCCCTTCTCGCCGCTCCGGGTGCGCTCCTGCATCATCCTCTGGACCGTTTCAAACATTTCTCGCTCAATAATAGCTTCATGCGTATTTTCTACAACGATCCACTGCGATTTTGGAAGCCAAATCGTCTTTTCAGACTTGTAACTTATCTTTTTATGCTTTCCCTGCACCATATTTCCGATATAAAGCTGATCATGTAATATTTGATATACGGTGGGACTGCTCCAAAGAGCCGCATTTGTATTCTTTAATGCACTGCGGTAATGGATGCCATGCAGCTGCTTATAGGCTGTTGGGCTTGGAATTTTTTCGTCATTCAGGATGCGTGCGATCTTGTGTGCGCCGATCCCGTTAAGAGCCATGGAAAAGATCCGCCTTACCACTTCGGCTGCTTCCGGGTCGATGATGAGTTTTCCTTTTGCATTTGGGTCTTTGCAGTATCCATACCGTGCAAAAGAGCCGATGAACAGCCCCTCTTTCCGCTTGTGGTCAAGCACCGAGCGGACATTGGTGGACAGATCTTCCAGATACCACTCGTTGATCAGGCCGTTGATCTGGCGGGATTTTTTGTTCGCGGTATCGTTGGTATCCACATGGTCTACCACCGCAATGAAGCGGATGCCCCACTCCATGAACTTTCCGTGCAGATATTTTTCCACGAGTTCCATGTCACGGGTGAAACGGGATTGCGTTTTGGCCAGTACCACATCAAACTGATGTTCGCTTGCGGCTTGTATCATCGAATTGAATGCCGGACGGTTCCGGTCGATGCCGGAATAGTCCTCATCCGAATAGATCTGGTAAATATCAAATCCTTTCTCCAGGGCGTACTGGAGCAGCATCGACTTTTGATTCTGAATGCTCTCCGATTCACCAATTTTATCTTCATCTTCTTTGCTCAGGCGGCAATAAATGGCTGCTTTCATGATCTGCCCCCTTCTTTTTGTACACGAGCATCCATGCGCAGCATAACGCATCCCTCCTTCAAATTCAGGGATGCCACATCAGGCACAGGATCTTGAAGGAACAGCATTGAGTAATCCATCGATGATGTATCGCTCAAATTCCTTTTGAAACCGTTCTTTGCGCTGTTCGTTGTTGTCTGAACGAAATTTTTCGTGCAGAATAAAAGGAGTTTTTTTCATCGAATCCCCCTTTTCGGTCCATCTGGTCGTGATATGTGTCACTTCAGTCTATTTCCAGTCAGCGAAATTCAGAACTTTCCATATTTTTCATGCAAAATATTGCAAGACGTTCAAAATCAACTTGAAACGCCTTTGCCGCAATGGTACAATTATATTGTCATTTTATGGAAACTCGGCGCAAAGCCCCGTGCGGACAGGCCGCAAGCGTCGGAGTTCCTGTGGGATGTGTAAGAATAGCTAAGGCAGCACTTCGCTACTGCACCTGCGTAGTATTGCTTTCCGAAAATGTGAGAAAGTATATTTATATGATGAAAAAGATCTCCCGCCGCTCGTTTTTGCAGGTCTGCGGTATTACTGCGGCAACGGCAGCACTGACCGCCTGCGGCGGCACTAAGACCGAAACAGCTAAAAAAGACGCTGCTCACGAAGCCATCACCTTTATGGCACCTTATAAGGAGATAGAAGCCTTTATTGAGCAGGTACACAGCGTTTACCCGGAAGTGAACATCGAGGTCGTGCCCTACAGCGGCGATAACACCACCACCTGTCTGCAGAATATGTTTGCGGCGGGCGACCTGCCGGACGTCTGCACCTTGACCCACTACGACCCCCGGATCGATCTGGTCTCCAACAAACTGCTGGACCTTTCCGGCTACGATTTTACGGATAACTATGTGGAGTCCCGTCTGCAAGACGTGTTCGACAACGGTGCCATCTACCTGCTGCCCTCGACCTACAACTGCTACGGCATCACCTACAACAAGACCCTGCTGAAGAAATACGGCTGGGAGCTGCCCAATTCTTTCGCTGAGCTGGAAGAACTGGCTGCAAAGGCAAAGGAAGCCGGGGTCAATCTCTGTCTGCCGCAGATCCAGTATCCGGGCTACGGTTTCCAGTATCTGTGCAACATTGCAGACGCCGATTTCCTCGGCACACTGGACGGCAGGCTGTGGCAGCGGGATTATCTGTCCGGTAAGGCGAATGTCAGCAATACCCCCGGCATGATGCAGGCCATGGCCTATGTCCAGAAGTGGAAGGACATCGGGATGCTGAACGACACCGGCGACGCTCTTGACGACAATGTGACCCGGCAGAGGATGGCTGAGGGGAACACCCTGTTTTTGATTGGAAACACCAACGGCATTGTGGAGGCAGACGGCAATGCCGATAAATTCGGCCTGATGCCGTATCTTTCCGAGGACGGCACCCAGAATGTTTTTGTGCTGAATGTGAACCGCTTCTACGGTCTGAATAAAAAGCTGGAGCAGGATCCCCAGAAGCTGGAAGATGCGCTCAAGGTGATGCGTGTGCTTTCCACCGTTGCAGGCACCAGCGCTCTGCAGCCCGCAACGGTGCTGAAAAGCAGCCTGCTGCCCTTCAAGGACGCAAAAGCGGACGGCACCTACTATGCCGACATCGCCGATGCCCTGAACGCAGGCAACACCGCGCCCTTTATCTATTCCGGCTGGGAAAACACCATCGTGACCACCGGCCTTAAAATGCTGGACTTTATCAAGGGCGATGCTACCATGGAGGATGTGATCCGTCAGATGGACGAGGATCAGGATAGCGTGGTGCACAACACCCCGGATGTTATCACTACCGTTACGGAGGAGCTTTCGCAGGAGGACTGCGCCATGCTGGTGGGTCGCTGCTTTGCACAGGCTACCGGCAGCGACCTTGCGCTGGTCTCGCTGAGCACATGGATCCCCGGCAACCCCACCGATCAGAACCACCACGGCGTAGCGGCCAAACTGTACGCCAAGGATATTACGGATTACGACCTTTCGGTCATTCTGCCCACCGGCTGGAACCGCACCATCCAGACCGTTTCCCTGACCGGGCAGCAGATCAGCGACCTGCTTGCTTCTGGTTACGATGCCTACGGCAACGGCAAGGGCTACCCCTATGTGCTGGTAAGCCCGGTGCAGCCGGAGGCGGGCAAGACCTATCAGGTTGCAATCTGCGGTGTGAGCGACCAGTTGGCTGCGGAGACCACGGTCACAGACAGCGGTGTGGTGGGCATGGATGCCGCAAAAGCCTTCTTTGGCGCATACACCACCATCAGCCGGGCAGATACCGCATGGAGCTAGGGTACACCTTAAACAAAACGGACAGGAGATACTGGATGTGAACAACAAAATCTATAAAAAGCTGTTTGGTGGCTTCGGCTTTGTCATCATCGTGTCGCTCCTGACCCTTTTTGTCATGAGCCAGACCTACATCCAGAACCTTGTCTACCATGAGCGGCTGAGCCAGATGGAAGAGGTCACCCACCAGATGTTCCGCAATCTGGAGGATGTCATCGACACCCACTGGGACGAGGTGGATGTGCAGTGCAATTATTTGTACTACACCCCGCTAAAGACCGATACCGATCTCTACCGCTATCTGAAAAAGCTGCCCGAGCTTTCCAATTACCATGAAAAACAGGTCGAATTGATTGCCGTGGATACTGCCGGATATTATTATACCGAGTATGGCCGCATGGGGCTGCTGCGGGGAATGAACTATCTGGAAAGCGCACCGGAGCGGGTCAGCTATATTTCCAACTCGCTGACCAAGGACGACTCCTGGATGGTGTTTCTGGAACAGCTCTCCACCCCCATCACACTGCAAAGCGGAGAAAAAGAGATCACCCTGCGCTACTTTGGCATCTCCCAGAGCATGACCCAGCTGAACGATTATTTCCGCTGTGACGCCTACGAAAACAGCAACAGTGTCTATGTGCTGGACAACAACGGCTTTAAGCTGTTCAACGCCAATGACACCGAGCTGCTGAAGGGACACAACGTATACACCGTCCTCTCCCGGATGTCCTATCTGCACGGCTCTTCCTTTGCGGGGGCAAAGGAGCGGCTTACCCGCACAGGCTCCTGCTATTCCAACGCCGTGCTGGATGGGACTGAGTATTTCTACGCCCTGAAGCAGATGGAAAACGCCCAGTGGACACTGGCGTTCCTTGTTCCGGCAGAATATGTGGCCGTGAATACGCAGAAGCTGGTCAACATCGTCATGGTCATCATCATCGTCATTGCGATGATGTTCTCGGTCATAACAGTTTTCGTTGGCTGGTTTCTCCTGCGGCAAAAGCAGCAGCAGGAGCTGCGGACTGAAAAAGAAGCGAACCTCCGTCTGGAACAATACAACATCCATCTGACGCAGGTAAATGATGAGCTGCGGCAGGCGCAGGTCGTTGCAGCAGAGGCTTTGCAATCCGCAGAGCGCGCCAGCAAGGCCAAGACGGACTTCCTTTCCAACATGAGCCACGACATCCGTACCCCCATGAACGCCATCATCGGCATTACCACCCTGATGAAAAACGAGCTGCACCAGCCGGAAAAGCTGGCCGAACATCTGGGCAAGCTGGAAACTTCCGGTCAGCTGCTGCTGGGCATCATCAACAATATTCTGGATATGAGCCGCATCGAGAGCGGCAAGACCACCCTGAATGTGGAAAAAATGAACCTGCCCCAGCAGGTCAGCCAGCTGGACAGCATCATCCGTCAGCAGGCAGGCCAGCGCCGCCAGACCTTTACGGTAAACACCCATCTGCAGCACGAAAACGTACTGGCAGACCCCAACCGCCTGAATCAGGTGCTGATGAACATCCTCTCCAACGCGGTCAAATATACGCCCAAGGGCGGGCATATCCGGTTGGAGGTGGAAGAGCTGCCCCGGAACGAGCACTTCGCCCGGTACCGCTTTGTGGTGCAGGATGACGGCATCGGCATGAGCGAGGAGTTCCAAAAGACCCTTTTTGACCCCTTTACCCGTGAGGAAAAATCCGGCACCAATAAGGTGCAGGGCACCGGCCTTGGCATGGCCATCACCAAGAGCATCGTAGACCTGATGGGCGGCACCATCCACGTGGAGAGCACCCCCGGCAAGGGCACCCGCTTTGAGGTCGTGCTGGAATTTCCCATTGATGCCGAAGCAGATACGGTGCAAGAGGCACAGGTGCTCCCGGAGGAAGAAGAGACCGCTTCTCCTCTGTCCGGCATGAAGTTCCTCTGCGCCGAGGATAACGCCATCAACGCCGAAATTCTGGAAATGCTGCTGGAATCCAAGGGCGCACACTGCAAAATTTACCCCAACGGTCAGGAGATCGTGGATGCCTTTGCCAGCGTCAAGCCCGGCGAGTACGACATGATTTTGATGGACATTCAGATGCCGGTGATGGACGGCCTGGAGGCCACCCGCCGCATTCGCAATGGCGAAAATCCACTGGGCAGGATCATCCCCATCCTTGCCATGACTGCCAACGCCTTTTTGGAAGATATGCAGAAGAGCAAGGAAGCTGGGATGGATGTACATCTCTCCAAACCCGTGGACATTGCAGCGCTAGAACAGACCGTAAAACGCTTCCGCGTTACCCCCCCCCCATTAAAAAATAGCGGAAAAGCGCGTTTCCGCAGATGAAACACACAAATGATGTAAATAATGTAGAAGAAGGTCAGAACGTGAATACACTTTCCGAGATTGAGAAATATTACAAAGCGCGTGAGCAGCAGCTGTTGAAAAAGCTTCATCGACAGGAAGCTGCTCTTGCCGCAGCGGAGCAAACGCTGAAGCGATTGAACGAAAATCAGAAAGCACCGATGGACGAAACCACCGAGCAGCGTACTGCACAGGAGCAGGCATTCAAAGAAAAACTCTATCGAGATCCGCTGACAGGAATTTACAACCGCCGCTATTACGAAGAAGTTGTCCGTAAATCCATCGGCCCCGCAGGGATCGCGCTGATAGATGTGGACGATTTCAAGATCTGCAACGATACCTATGGGCATTACGCCGGAGATATGGCACTGAAAACGGTGGCAAACACCATCCAGTCCTGCATCCGGGCGTCGGACCTGCTCATCCGCTATGGCGGAGACGAATTTCTGCTGGTGTTATCCTGCATTCCGGGAGACTTTTTGCAGACCAAACTGGAACAGATCCGCACCGCCGCGCAGATGGCATCTGTACCCGGCTATTCGCATTTCCGTATCTCGCTGAGCATTGGCGGAACGATACAGTCCCTCGCCGACCCTATGGAAAACATCGTTCGCCGGGCGGATTGGCTGATGTATCAGGCAAAGTGCCGCAAGAATGCCGTCACGGTGGAACTCCCCGAAAACGCGCTGACCGCGCAGGAAGAACTGGTGGAGGAGAAGCCGCAGATTCTTCTTGTGGATGACTCTGAAATGAACCGCATGATGCTGACAGAGATCCTGGGGGATAGTTACCACATTCTGGAAGCAGAAAACGGACGGGAATGCATGGAAAAATTGCAGGCAGAAGCCGGAAACATTGCACTGGTGCTGCTGGACATCAATATGCCCGTTATGGATGGCTTTGAAGTGCTGAAAGCCATGAATGCCAACCACACCATCGAGGATATCCCGGTCATTATGATCTCCAGCGAGGACTCCGATGCGACGATCCGGCGTTCCTATGAGCTGGGCGCAAGTGATTATGTCAATCGCCCCTTCGATGCTCGTATCGTGTACCGCCGTGTAACCAACACCATCAAGCTGTACGCCAAGCAGCGGCGGCTGGTGCAGATGGTCTCTGAGCAGATCCGCGCCCGTGAAAATAATACGGATATGCTGGTGGGTGTACTGAGTCATATCGTAGAATTCCGCAACGGCGAAAGCGGCGCCCATGTGCGGCACATCCGTATCATCACCGAGCTGCTGCTCCACCGTCTGTTGGAGATCAGCAGCAAATACTCTATCACTGCGGAACAGCAGGATATGATTCCGCTGGCTTCTGCCCTGCACGACATCGGAAAAATCGGCATTGACGAAAAGGTCCTTAATAAGCCCGGCAGGCTGACCCCGGAGGAATTCGAGGTCATGAAGACCCACAGTATGCTGGGAGCCAAGATGCTGCATGATCTGGATAATTTTGCAGAGCAGCCGCTGCTGCAAACGGCCTACGAGATCGCCCGCTGGCACCACGAACGCTGGGATGGGCGCGGCTACCCGGATGGGCTGAAGGGCGATGAGATCCCCATCAGCGCACAACTGGTTTCGCTGGCTGATGTGTACGATGCACTGACCAGCGAACGCTGCTACAAAAAAGCCTTCTCCCACGAAAAAGCCGTGCAGATGATCCTGAACAGCGAGTGCGGAGCGTTCAACCCGCTGCTGCTGCAGTGCCTGACGGATATTCAGGCTGACCTGAAAGAAGAATTACAGCAGCACAACTGAGCAATGGATGCAATAAAACAGGAGAACAAAACGCCCAAATGAAACACAGAATCTCACGCCGTGCATTTCTGCGCGGCTGCACGCTGCTGGCGGCATCTGCTGCCGTCGGCAGTCTGACTTCCTGCGGCGGAACGAACGCGAAGGACAGCGGTCTTCCGCAGATCATTGTGGGAAGCGATACCTATCCACCCTATATTTATCTGAACAATGACGGCGTTCCCGCCGGGATCGACGTGGAGATCGCCACCGAAGCGTTCCGCCGCATGGGGTATGCTGCCCGGTTTGAAACGATCGACTGGGAGCAGAAAACAAATCTTGTGGAAAGCGGCGCCATCGACTGCATCTGGGGCTGCTTTTCCATGCAGGGACGCGAAGAAATGTACCGCTGGGCGGGGCCTTACATGGTGAGCCGTCAGGTGGCTGCGGTGGATGCCGACAGCAGCATCCGATCCCTCAGCGACCTTGCCGACAAGACCGTCGCCGTGCAGAGCACCGGCAAGCCGGAGGAAATCTTTCTCAGCGGCTCCGACCCGCGCATCCCGCAGACGGTGGAGGTGCTCAGCATCGAAAACCGCAGCGTGCAGTACGCGCTGCTGTCCTGCGGCTATGTGGATGCCATCGCCGCCCACGAGACAGGCATTCTGCAATACATGAAGGACAATTCCGTGGAGTTCCGCATTTTGGAGGAACCGCTGCTGGTCACCGGGCTGGGCGCCGCCTTTGCCAAGAACGACACCCGCGGTCTGGACAGCCAGTTGACCGACACCCTTGCGCAGATGCGCACAGACGGCACACTGGAGCAGATCCTTGGCAAGTATCTTGAACATGCTTCGCAGTATCTGGAGGTGGACACCATTGGCACGTAAAAACAGAACCACCCCGGATACATGGAGATGGGGGATCTATCTGGTCATCGGCGTGCTTTTTATGGCCGTCGTCGTTTTTTTCTCAGGTTGGCGGGCGCTGCGCACAACGGAGGCTCGTTTCTGTCAGATTCTTGATTTTGTCAAATCGCAGTCCACCAGCTTTGAAAAGTACAACGATACGGTTGTGGCCAAAACGCTCCGCCGCACGGCGGTATCGGTGCATCAGCTGGCACAGGACCCTGCGCTCGACCTTTCCGACCCGCAGTGCCTGAACAGGCAGGCAGAGCTGCTCTGGCTCACAGGTATTTCAGTTCTGTCTCCGGACGGTACGCTCCTGTGCGAATCCACAACGAACGGCATCGGCTATGCCCGGTTTGGAGAGCAGATCAAGAATGATACGGTTCTGGACGTTTTCTCTTACCCGCAAAAGACCTACCTGAAGCGTGTCCTGCTGGAGGATGGGTCTGCCGTGGATGTTGCGGCACACCGGGCAGAAAGCAAAGAGGCTATCCTGCTTGCCTACCGCTATACCCCGGCAGAATTTATAGAGGGAACGGCCTTGTCCATCCAGAGCGTACTGGACGGCTACTCGGTTGAGACCAGCGGCACATTGTTCATCGTGCAGAACAATCAGGTCATCGCCTCTAACCGCCCGGAGCTCATCGGGCAGGATGCTGCGGACAGTCCGCTGGTGCGGGAGATCCGCAAAGCCGGGGCTGCCAAAACGCTGACCCATACCCACGATTGGAACGGCTCCGGCTGCTATTTTGGAATGTACTGCCACGGAAGGTCTTTCGATCTCTACGCGTATACGGATGAAAAATCCGTCTTCCGTGAATCGTTTCCGCTGATTTTGATGGCGCTGGCCGGTTACATCCTGCTTGTAATGGTCCTTTGGGTGCTGCGCAGACGCTCCGTGCAGGAGATGGAGCAGCAGAAGAAAGAGCAGGAGAAGAAGTATCAGGCTCAGCTGGAGGAACAGAACCGCAAACTGGAGATCGCACTCCAGCACGAGGGTGCGGCAAACCGTGCCAAGCGGGAGTTCCTGTTCAATATGAGCCACGATATTCGCACCCCCATGAACGCCATCATCGGCTTCACCTCGCTGGCTGCGACCCATATTGATAATAAGGAACAGGTGCTGGACTACCTGAAAAAGATCTCTACCTCCAGCCAGCATCTGCTTTCCCTCATCAATGATGTGCTGGATATGAGCCGCATCGAGAGCGGAAAAGTAAAAATTGAAGAAAAAGCGGTGCATCTGCCGGACCTCGTCCACGATGTGCGCTCCATCATCCAACCCGATGTTTCGGCAAAGCGGCTGTCGCTTTTCATCGATACCATGGACGTGGAGAACGAGGACATCATCACCGACCCGATGCGGCTGAACCAGATCTTGCTGAACATTTTGTCCAACGCCATCAAGTTCACTCCCACAGGCGGTACGATCAGCATCCGCATTGCCCAGAAGAACGGTGCGCCCAAGGGCCGTGGCTGCTATGAGTTCCGCATCAAGGACAATGGCATTGGTATGAGCGAAGAGTTCCAGAAGCACATCTTTGAGGCGTTCAGCCGGGAGGAAAGCTCCACCGTCAGCGGCATTCAGGGTACCGGCCTGGGCATGTCCATCACCAAGAACATTGTGGATATGATGGGCGGCACCATTGCGATTGAAAGTGAACCGGGCAAGGGCAGCGAATTCATCGTAGATCTCTGCTTCGCACTCAGCGGACAAAGGGTGGAGCCCAAGCAGCTCCCGCAGTTGGAAGGGCTGCGCGCATTGGTAGCAGACGACGATACCGACACCTGCCTGAGCGTCAGCACCATGCTGTCCAAGATCGGGATGCGGCCGGAGTGGACGATCTCCGGCCGGGAAGCGGTGATCCGCACCCGATACGCCATGGAGCAGGGCGACGAATTCAGCGTCTACATCATCGACTGGCTCATCCCCGATATGAACGGCATCGAGGTCGTGCGGCAGATCCGCAAGGTGATCGGGAAAAGCTGCCCTATCATCATTCTGACGGCCTACGATTGGACGGATATTGAAGAGGAAGCCCGCGCTGCCGGAGTGACCGCCTTCTGCGAAAAGCCGCTGTTCCTTTCCGAACTGCGCAGAGTGCTGGCGGAACCGTACGGTGCAGAGCCTGCCTGTAAGCCAGCGCAGCCAGCTGCCGCCGAGCTCAGGGGAAAGAATCTTTTGCTGGTGGAGGACAATGCCTTGAACCGCGAGCTCGCACTGGAGATCCTGAAGGAAGCGGGCTTTGCGGTAGACACTGCTGAGGATGGCGAGATCGCTGTCCAGAAGATGAAGCAGGCGGCCCCCGGGCAGTACGATTTGATCTTAATGGACATCCAGATGCCCAAGATGGACGGTTACGAGGCAACGCGGCAGATCCGTGCCCTGCCGGATGCTGCAAAGGCAGACATTCCCATCTTTGCAATGACGGCAAATGCCTTTGAAGAAGACCGTCAGAATGCATTGAAGGCCGGTATGGACGGCCACATTGCAAAGCCGCTGGATATTCCGCATCTGCTGCAGGTCCTCGCAGATGTACTGAAATCATAACGGCTGCCAGCCGACAAAAGCAAAAGCACCCGCAGCAGGCTTCGCAGAGGCTCTTGACCTCTGGAAGCGAATGCTGCGGGTGCTTTATTTATTTTTTGTCTGACAGGCGTTTGGCTTACAGGATCTTGCGCAGCTCCTGCACAAGGTCACCGATCACGATGGGCTTGGACAAAAAGCCGTTCATGCCGCTTTCCAATGCGTTGCGGCGATCCTCGTCGAAGGCGTTGGCGGTCATGGCAAGGATTGGGAGCTTTGCCCGGGCAGGGTCATCCAGTGCGCGGATCTTCCGGGTGGCGGTGTAGCCATCCATCACCGGCATCTGCACATCCATCAGCACCAGATCATAGCTGCCCGGCGCTGCGGTGCTCACCTTTTCCACCGCCACTTCACCGTTTTCCGCTGTATCGACCTGGAAGCCGTACTCGCGCAGGATCTCCTGCGCGATCTCGCGGTTCAGCTCGTTGTCCTCTACCAGCAGGATGTGTCTGTCCTTAAAGTCGGCGTTCTTTTCCGGCAAAAGCTCCTGCGACGCATCTGTCAGTTTCTGGCCGAGGGCGCTCATCAGAGTCTCGCGCAGGTCAGACAAGAACATGGGCTTGGAGCAGAAGGCGGTCACACCGGCGGCCTTTGCCTCTACCTCAATGTCAGACCAGTCATAGGCCGTCAGGATGATGATGGGGGTATCGTCGTTCAGGCTGCGTATCTGGCGGGTGACCTCGATGCCGTTCATATCCGGCAGCCGCCAGTCGATGATATAGGCGTGGTAGACATCGCTCATCTCGATGGACTGCCGCGCGCGCAGCACCGCTTCCTTGCCGGAAAGGGTCCACTCCGCGCGCATTCCCACCTTGACCAGCATCTTTGTCACGCTGTCGCAGGTGTTGAAATCGTCGTCCACCACCAGAGCCTTCAGGCCTTCCAGCTCGGTGATCTTTTCCACCGGGCGGTGCTCTGTCTGCACCCGCAGCGGCACACGAATGATAAACTCGCTGCCTTTGCCCTGCGCTGTCTGCACCTCGATGCTGCCGCCCATCATATCCACGATGTTTTTGGTAATAGCCATGCCAAGGCCGGTGCCTTGGATACGGCTGACCGTGGAGGTGCGCTCCCGCTCAAACGGCTCAAAGATTTTTTTGGCAAATTCCGGGCTCATGCCGATGCCGTTGTCCTTGATGCGGAACTCGTACTGCCCGCAGCCGCGCACCTGCCCGGCAAGCTGGCGCACCCGCACCGAGACCGTGCCGCCCGCCGGGGTAAACTTGATGGCGTTGGACAGCAGGTTCAGCAGGATCTGGTTCAGCCGGGTCTTATCGCAGTAGACATCCTCGTCGGTCACATCCATCGCGTCCATATAAAGCTCCAGCTGTTTTGCGTAAATCTGCCCACTGACAATGGTTTTCAAATCGTGCAGCACATCCGAAAGGTTGACTTCCACCTCTTCCAGATGGATCTTTCCACTTTCGATGCGGCTCATATCCAGCACATCGTTGATGAGCGAGAGCAGATGGTTGCTGGAAGCAAGGGTCTTGGCCAGATAATCCTTCACCCGCTCCTTGTCGTCGATATTGCTGATCGCCAGTGTGGTAAAGCCGATGATGGCGTTCATGGGGGTGCGGATGTCGTGGGACATATTGGAAAGGAAAGTGCTCTTGGCGCGGTTGGCAGTCTCGGCGGCGGCAACGGCATCCGAAAGCGCCTGATTTACCTGTTTGTCGGCGGTGCGGTCGGACATGACAAGGATGTATTTGGTCCTGCCCTCCACCTCGCTGCCTATGGCGATGTTATGGAACCAGCGGCGCTCTTTGGTTTCCAGATGCTCAAACTCGAAATCCCATTCCCGCTGCTGTCCGCTGAGAAGCCCATCCAGAAAGTTTTTGCCCTGCTCCGGGGCGCCCAGCTTGTCCAGAGCAAAGGCATTTTGCCGGACTTCTTTCCACGGGATGCCCAGCAGACGCTCAATGTTCGGGCTGACATAATCCACCTTGGAGGTCTCTGCGTCCAACATCAGGAAAACGTCGTCCACGTTCAGCGAGAGCTTCTGGAACAATTCATCCCGGTACAGGAGCTTGGTGTTCTTCTGGCGCAGTGCAGTATGGCCTCTGCGCACAACGAGCAGAATGGCCAGCGCGGCAAAGCCAAGGACAATGCCCGCCACGATCTGCACCGTATGGAACCACAGCTTATCCAGATTGGCATTGACGATGCTGACCGGGACAAGTCCCAGCATCGTCCAGCTCTGGACCGCCGTGCCCTCGTAGACCAGATAATAACTGGTATCGCCCAGCTTTAACTTCATGTTTCCGCTGTCGCCCTGTGCAAAGGCATTGGACAGATCAAGGATCTGCGCCTCGGAAAGGTCGGAATGGTCGCGCAGCATCGCAACGAAGTTGTAGATCGTTTCCGTGCGGTTTACGGAATTGTCGATGACCACCCGCCCATCCGGGTAGATGACATAGTTGCTGGCATTGCCCTGAAAGGCAGAGTTGTCCAGTAATCTCAGCACCTCATCATTGTAATAGGTGATGGCAACGGCATCGTAGGCAAAGCCCCGGTAGCTGCCCTGCGTTTCGGGACAGATGAACGCCAGCATCTGGGGCTTGCCGGGCAGAGCCGTATTCATCACAATATCGTTACCGTCGGCAAGCTCTTCGTCCAGATTTGTCTGCAGGCCAAGGTAGCCCGTTTTCCCGGTCACGGTCATGTAGTTGCCGTCATAGGTAAGAAAGTAGAATTCGGCAAACCCAGCCTCCTGCTGTGCCGCCCTGATATACGCCTGTATTTCGGCCTCATCCGAGGTACTTTCCAGAAAGCCGTTGTACAGATGCAGATAGGTCAGGTTCTTGCGTACCATCTCTTTCAGCATATTATTGGATTTATGCAGCACCTCTTCCAGATGCGAGGTGCTTTCCTGATAGATGGTCTGGGACACAAACGAGATGTACTGGACACTGAAACCGACTGCCAGAAAGATCAGAAGAAGGATGGCAGCAACAGGGAGCCATTTTTGCCGGGGATGGCAGTTTCGTTTGGATTCGTGCTTTTCGTCTACCATCCCGCTCACCTCAACGTAATGTAGTTTTCAGGCTCTGCAAGCGCTGCGCCGCCGCCGGAGACATAATCGCGCCATCTGTTTTTTACCCATGTATCTCCGTCCAAAGACGTGCCGCTCTCGCTCGCAAGCAGCGCTTCCATCTGTTTTTCCGCTGCCAGACAGGTCACGGTAACGGTGTCGTCGTCCTTCAGCGGCTGTCCATTCCGGGTGATGCCGGTCAGGGTATAGCTGCCGCTTGCCTCTTTGACCTCCACGGCAATGCCGCTGACCACCGGCAGAGAGCCGCGGTTGAAGGGTACAAACCCACCCTTGCAGCCCTCCACAAAGGCGCGGACGGTCTCCTTCAGCTCTGCGCCGGTCATGGTGCGCTGGCGGGACATCAGACCGTTGGGCATGATCATGGAAGCGGCCATTTTCTTGTTATAATCTGCCTGCAGCACACTGCCGGTAAAGCTGTTTGCGGTGGCAAGCAGCACATCGGTGCCATAAACGCCCCGCAGCGTGTTCGCCATAACGGAGAAGGAGGCGCTGCCGCCGTTTGCGTGGAAGACATTGGAATAGCTCTTCCCGGAGGTCAGCACGATCTCGTCATCGTCAGGCGTTTCTTCGGCAAGAAGCCTGGCATTGAACGCACGATAAGCCTGCCGTGCCGTGTACTCGCCCGCGATCATTTTGGAGACAACGTCCTTGGAGACGGCAAAGAAATCGTTGGAGGCGATGCGGATATACATGTGGTTTTCTTCCACCACATCGCGCACGTCCTTCATGTACTCGGTCAGGCGCAGAGGGACATTCTGGCTGTAGCTCAGCACATCCTGCCCGTCGGCAACGATGCGGCTCTGCGCCTCCTCGGAGAGCATGACGTTCAGCACCTTTATGGCTTTTTCGCGGCGCGCGGTGTCCTGCTCGAGGTCACGGTTCAGAGCGATCTGGAAATACGGGGTGGTCATGATCCACTTTTCGCCGTTCTGGCTGAAGAAGGGCAGGAAGATCGTGTCGATGCCCTCATCCTGAAACATCTTGACACCGGCAGAGCTGCCAAAGTACATGGCAACTTCTCCGTTCCGGAACATCCCGGTCACATCGTCGTAATTCAACGCAAGATCGTCTGCCGTGAGGTGGGTATCCTGAATGAACTGCGCCATCCGCTCAAACGCCCCCGGCCACACGGTGTCGTCCAGACCCACCCGTGCGGTGCTGGCAGGGTCGCTGTAAGCAGTGCGCCACTTGCGCCCATCAGTCGTGGTAAGCTCGGCAGCGGAAAGCCCCTGCAGCGTTTCCATGCAGGTATAGTCGTAGGTATAATCGGCGGTAAAGCCGCGGATGCCCACTTTTTCAAACGCCTGACAGGCCGAAACGAAGCTCTCGTAATCGGGTGGGCAGAGGAATATCGTACTGCTCAAAAAGGCTGCGGTTGACCACAAAGCCGTGGGCATCGGCGCAGACCGGCAGCCAGTTCACGCTGCCGTCCTCGTTTTTGAAGCTGTTGAGGTAGGTGTTGTACACAGCGCCCGCCTCGTTGGTCAAGGCAAGGTTCATCAGGCTGTCCTTCAAGGGGGCCGCATCGTGCAGCGAGAAGCGGCAGCTGGTGATGATATCCGGCAGACCGCCGTTCTCCTGCAAAAACTTGTAAAAATCCAAATCGTTGTTGCCCACGATGAATTCAATATTTACATCCGGCAGCTGGGACTGGATATAGGGCGCATAGGTTTCGTACAGGCTGGTACTCCACAGATACACCTGAATGGTCTGGGCATCCTCCTGCTTTTCCACATTTTCGGCGGTTTTTGTTCCGCAGCCGGTCAGCAGGGAGACCGCCATCACCAGTGCCACAAGCACGGAAAACAGGCGGTGCAATGTTCTTTTGTTCATTAAATTGTTCTCCTCACAACTCTTGGGCAGCTGCCGTTCTGCACTCCCGAATACCACAAAAGGGCATCGATACAGCATGACAGAACTATAGGATTATTTTACCACCGCCATGATGGATTTTCAATAAAATTTCATATATTGATTCATAAAAGCAGCGCGTCCGATTTCTTTGCGCCAGTCGATGCAGCTTTTTGTATCAACGCACAGGGTGAGGCGGTCTGCCAGTATTCTTATGTGCTGCAGCCTTCTGTCCGCATCAGAGATATTTCTGGATGGTCGGCACAAGGACATTCATATTGATCGGTTTTGCAACATGGTCGTTCATCCCGGCATCCAATGCCGCCTGCTTATCTTCGGAGAAGGCATTTGCAGTCATAGCGATGATGGGGATGCCTGCCTTTTGGGGGTCATCCATCCTCCGTATCTTTTTTGCCGCATCGTAGCCGTTCATCACCGGCATCTGGATGTCCATAAGGATCAGCCGGTACGTTCCGTTCGCAGCTTTTTCCAGCATATCCACACATTCCACGCCGTCTTTCGCGCGGTCTACCGTGCAGCCCTCTTCCTGCAACAGCTCGGTGGCGATCTCCGCATTCAGGTCGTTGTCCTCGGCCAGCAGGATCTTTATACCGCACAAGCTCTTTTGGTCCGAAGGGCCAGTCTCCCGTTTCGCCTGTGTCTCCTCCTCCGATGCAATGCGGCAGGGAATGGTGACAGTAAACGTGGAGCCAACACCGATCCTGCTCTCCACTTCCACGGTGCCGCCCATCAGCCCGACCAGCTTTTTCACGATGCCCATTCCGATGCCGCTGCCCTCCACCTTGCTGACGGTGGAAGTGCGTTCCCGCTCAAAGGGTTCAAAAATGTGCTTCTGGAACTCCTGCGACATCCCGATGCCGTTATCGTCAACCGTGATCACCGTATCGCACCAGCCCTCTTTTTTGCCGGGCTTCTGCGTGACATCGCAGTGGATCATGCCGCAGGCACCGGTGTATTTGACCGCATTGCTGACGAGGTTCGTGCAGACCTCGGTCAGGTGCGGAATATCCGCATAGACATACGGATACAGCAGATGTGTTGTCACCGTAAGCGTCTGTCCCTTACTGTCTGCCTGATTCTGGAACATCGCAATGCAGTTACGGAAATCTTTTTCGACATCCGAAACAGAATATTCGATCTCCGTCCTGTCGTTCTCAATTCGGGCAAGGTTCAGCACATTGCTCAGCAGCACCAGCAGGTTCTGTCCGCATATCTGAATGTTCTCCATGTATTTTTCCAGCTTTTCAGGGGCGTCCAGATGCCGGGAGGCAAGGTCTGCGTAACCGATAATGGCGTTCATGGGAGTGCGAATATCATGGGACATATTGAACAGGAAGGTGGACTTGGCGCGGTTCGCACTCTCTGCTTTTTCCACGGCGACCTGCAATTTTGCATTCAATTCCTGCGTATCGTCTGCGGCTTTCCTTGCAGCAGCTTCGGCTTTACGCGCCTTCTGGAGCAGTATCAAAATCGTGAGCAGAACAACTGCAACAGCAATGCTGCTGATCAACAGAACCTTAAAGAAGTTATCCTTTATAAAATCGCTCAGGGTAACCTTCCGCGCGGAGCTCTTATACATCGCAAGCGCGCCGGCAAGCATATTAACAGGCATTGCCTTGATCGTTTTGTTCAGGATGGACAACAGGCTGCGGTTTCCGCTATTGACCGCAAAGCAGGATCTTACAGGGTTTACCAGCGGAACGCTGTAAAACCCGTATTTCTTGCTGTAATTTTTCTCACTGCTGATCCAGGTAACAAAGCAATCCGCCTGTCCGTCTTTGACCAGCTTTGCGGCATCCTCCTGTGTATCGCAGTCCACGATCTCCCACTGCGGATAATAAAACGCAAGGTACTTTTTCAGGGAGAGTTTGTTTTGGGGAACGGCAATGCGGTTTACATTGTTTTCGTTAAAGTGCTGTTTGTTCGTGACCGCCATCAGGTTGGAGGTCCACGTTGTGTTGGTACAGGCAAAGTGATACTCTTCCGCCAGATTGGGGCTCTGGTCGAAATGGAAGATCATGTCGATCTCGCCCGATTTCAGCGCATCCAGTTCTGCTTCCTTGCTGTCATAGCCGACCAGCTGGAATTCCAGTTCCTGATTGCCCAGACAATCTGCTGCAAACTGAATATAGTCCGTGATTACCCCGGTAAACTCCCCGGTGGCAGGGTCAAAGGTGCTGACGCCGCTGTCACTCGTCAGAAAGCCCATCTTGATGGCGCCGTGCTCTTTGAGCCACGCCTTTTCCTCCCCTGTAAGGATGGGCGTATAATCCATTGAGAAATACCGTTTATACAGATCCGCCGTATAAAAAGGCGCAGCTTCGTCCAATGCGCGCATTGCATCGTCAAGTTCTTCCTTGATATCAGGCCGGTCTTTGTTGATCGCATAGTAGATGCCGGATTCTCCCACACGGGCTATGGTCGAGATGCCACGCTCTGCCCAGAAGGATTCTTCCAGCGAAACAAAGCAGTCGATCTCGTGGTTTGCCAGCTTTTGCTTCACATCCTCGTTGTTGGAGATGTTGACGTGTTCCGTTTCCAGGCCGTATTTTTCTTCCCACTCGGTCAGCATCACTTCCGGCTCCGTTCCCATCAGGACACCGATCTTTTTGCCGTTCAGCGTCTTGAAGTCGGAGGCGGAGATGTCTGCGCGCGAGAGATCGGCGCAGAGGTAATATTTTTCCACTCCCATCGGCTCGTCTGAAAACAGCATCTCCTCGGTGCGGTCCTCCGTATAGGAAATACCGCCCATAATGTCGATCTCGCCGTTTTTGAGTTTTTCGAAGCAGTTTGACCAGTCGCAGGTCACATACTCGAACTGCCAGCCTGTGTAGCCGGACAAGGTCTCCAGCAATTCGTAGCCGTAGCCCTTTCTTGCACCCTTCTCGTTGACATAGTTGAAGGTGTCCTCAAACGAGCCGACACGAACAACCTTTGCAGGGGCGGTCTCTGCGGCAGCTTTTACAGGGAGCATGGCTGACAGCAGCAGCAACAGGCTCAGCATCACACAGGCGCTTTTCCGCGTCAAGGTCTGCATGGTTTCGCTCATTCCAGAGTTTTTCATTTTATCCAATCTTTCTCCGCCCCAGACGGTCTCATTCCGGTTTTATTTCCACTGCGCAGGTTTCAAGAAGTTCATTGCAGCATCGATCTCGTCATGTTGTCAGCAGCTTTTTTTGAACAGTATATATATACCAATGCATACAGTACGTAGTGTAACATTATAACAGAGGCATTTCAAGAGTTTATGCTTGTGAATACTGCTTATGTTCTATTATTATCACTTGACAAAAAGGCCGTCGAGGATGCCGCCCGGACCAGTTCCTGCATCTCGCTCCGCACCTTGCGGCAGTCCGGGCAGGCGACTTTGGCCAGTTGGGTTATTTTGTTCCCCGTGGCCCGAGCAGGCCCTGCGGGCCAACATCCACTGCCAGATCTCGCTGGCTCTCAACCGTATCTACACCGAGTGGTACCCCAGCAAGGGCTACAGTTTCAACATCACCAACTCCACCAGCTACGACCAATACTACGTCCATGGCCGGACGGTGTTCGACGTCATGGTGCGGCTGACGGACGACATCTTCAACACCTATATCCGCAAGACCGGCACCGTGAACCCCTACTATGCCGAGTACTGCGACGGAAAATCCGTCACCTGCCCCGGCCTCAAGCAGTGGGGGACCGTCACGCTGGCCAATCAGGGCCGCAGCGCACTGAGCATCCTCAAATACTACTACGGCAGCAACATCGAGATCATCCGCACCAACAACATCCAGTCCATCCCCCAGAGCTACCCCGGAAGCCCTCTGCGGCAGGGCAGCACCGGAGCGGCGGTGTTCACCCTGCAGCGGCAGCTCAACCGCATCACCAAAGACTATCCCTTCCTCGGCCTGCTGACGGTGGACGGCATCTTCGGCCGCAAGATGACCGAGACGGTCAAAAAGTTCCAGAAGCAGTTCAACCTCACCGCCGACGGCGTGGTGGGCCGCAGCACCTGGTATAAGATCAGCTATATCTACGTCTCGGTGAAGGACCTCGCCGAGCTGACCAGTGAAGGCGAGACATTCAGCGGCACCCTCCCGGACAGCTCATGGAACTTCGGCAGCAGCGTCCTCAAACAGGGTTCCACCGGCAGCGAGGTAGAGCAGGTGCAGTTCTGGCTGAGTACGCTGGCTCAGTATGAGAGCAGCATCCCCTCTGTCACGGTGGACGGCGTCTACGGCAGCGGCACAGCGGCGGCTGTCCGGGCGTTCCAGCGGCTCTACGGCCTGACGGTGGACGGCATCGTAGGCCTCACCACATGGACCGAGCTGTACGACCAGTTCCGCAGCATCCAGTCCGACAACGGCACCCCCAACGCCTACCCCGGCACCGCCCTGCGCCAGGGCAGCAGCGGCCAGAACGTCCGGCTGGTACAGTTCTGGCTGAAGATCGCACGAACGGTCTATTCCAGTCTCAACAATGTCACCGTGGACGGCATCTTCGGCTCGTCTACCGCAGCGGCCGTGCGGCGGTTCCAGACCTACTTCGGCCTCACCAGCGACGGCGTCGTGGGCCGGACGACATGGAACAAGCTCTACGAAGTCTACAACGACATCGCCAACCGCCTGCTTTCGCCCAGCCTGCGGCCCGGCGAGTACCCGGGCGTGCTGCGCAATGGCTCCACCGGCACCGCCGTCCGAGAGCTGCAATTCTACCTCTACCTCATGAGCGCCTACCAGAGCAGCATCCCCTCTGTCTCCATTGATGGCCGTTTCGGCGCGGCCACCGAGGCCGCCGTGCGGGCCTATCAGCGGTTCGCCGGGCTGACGGTGGACGGGATCGTGGGCCGGAAGACATGGGATTCGCTCTACGGCAAAGCGTCGGCCCTCCGCTCGTCCGGGCCGGTGGTCACCCTCAAGCGTCTCCCCTACCCCGGCACACCGCTCACCGTCGGCACCGACAGCAGCGCCGTGCTCTACTACACCCTGCTTTTGCAGCGCATCGCCTACTACTACGACAGTGTAGCGTCCCCCGCGCTTTCCAGCCAGTACACGCAGGAGACCGCGGACGCCACCGCCAGCGCGCAGGAGCTTCTGGGCCTGCCCGCCACCGGCGTGGCAGACGCCGAAACGTGGACATCAGTGGAAGCCCTGAGCTTACAGCTGGCGGCCTTCACCCCCAACCCCGACCGGCATCCCGAGCAGGGGTCGGACTATCCGGACCGGGCCATGAAGGAGGGCAGCGCAGGGCCTGACGTCAGCCTCATCGAGGGTTGGCTCAATGACCGCTCCCAGCTCTACTGCGAGGAGGACTACGTCGCCGACAACGCTGTCTTCGGCCCGGAGGACACCGCCGCTGTGAAGGAGACGCAGCAGCGGGCGGGCCTTGAGCCAAGCGGCGTCGTGGACCGGCCCACCTGGGCCGCACTCCGCGCCCAGAGCCATACTGCCTGCGACAACTGCACCGAGGAGGGATGAGAGATGGCACGCTTACTGGTCTATGACGCCTACGAGAACAAAGTCTACACCTATTCGAACCTGCGCGAGAACGACCCCATGCCCTACAGCACCGGCAGGACTCTGACCGTGCGGGAGTTCCGGGGCAAATCGAACAGCCCGGTGCTCTGGACGACCATCGCGGCAATGGAAGCGTGGAACCTCACCCGCCGCAAATACGGCAGGGGCATCCCGGTGGGATACGCCTTCCGCCGCATCTGGGAGGGAGGCCACGGCACCCGCAGCCAGCACTATGCCGGCGTGGCCTTCGACGTGGGGCAGAGCCTCAGCCAGACCCAGCGCACCGCCATCTACAACGCTGCCCGCTCCACCGGGGCGTGGGGCTATGTCGAACCACTAAGCCAGACCCCCACATGGGTCCACTTCGACCGGCGCTACGGCACGCCTGCCTGCAGAGGCACCACGGCAGGCTACCCCACCCTCCGCCGGGGCAGCCGGGGCTGCTACGTCATGATCCTCCAAGACGCCCTCTCGACGCTGGGCTACCAGACCGGGAACCGCATCGACGGCATCTTCGGCAGCCGGACGGAAGAAGCCCTCAAGGGCTACCAGCGGCGCACCAGTCTGCGCGCCGACGGCGTCTGCGGCTGCAACAGCTGGAAGAAGATCTCCACCGCCGTGCTGGGTGTTGGACGGACGAAGACGACGATCGATTGATTTTATATATAATAGTAGTGTAAAATAAAAAGGCTGCTGCAAAGTACGACCTCTCCGGCACAGCAAAGCCGTGACGGAGAGGTCGCTTGCAGCGGCCTCTTATTTTTTATAATTCAGTCGTCCAGCACAACATCCTCGCTGAGCACCTGTCCGATGGGCTTTGCAATGCACAGATCGGCCTCGGCGTCCGCATTCGTAGGCTGCATATTGATGACCACGAGGTGGTCGCCCCGGAAGTAACGGATGAGTCCCGCCGCCGGGTAGACCACAAGGCTGGTACCGCCGATGATGAGGGTATCAGCACGGCGGATAGCCGAGACTGCGCCAGACAATACCTGCTCATCCAGCCCCTCTTCGTAGAGGACGACGTCCGGCTTGATGATACCGCCGCATTTGGGGCAGCGCGGCACACCGGTGCTGTTGGCGATAAAGTCCACATCGTAGAACGCGCCGCACTTGACGCAGTAGTTGCGCAGGGTGCTGCCGTGGAGCTCGTACACCGTCTTGGAGCCTGCCGCCTGATGAAGGCCGTCGATGTTCTGGGTGATGACGGCTTTCAGCTTGCCCTCCCGCTCGAGCTTCGCCAGACGCAGATGCGCCGCGTTGGGCTTTGCTCCCTTGACGATGAGCTTATCGCGGTAGAAGCGGTAGAACTCCTCGGGGCGCTCTTCCCAGAAGGTGTGGCTCAAGATCGTCTCGGGCGGGTAATCGTATTTCTGATGGTAGAGGCCGTCCACACTGCGGAAGTCCGGGATGCCGCTCTCGGTGGACACGCCTGCACCGCCGAAAAAGACGATGTTCTGGCTCTGCGAAATGATTTTTTCCAACTTTTCAACCATATTCAACACCTCTTTTGTGTCTATCGACGGAAATCAGTGCAAAATTTTATGTATTCTGCATTTTGTTTTTCACATTTCAACGGTCATTTTCCGCAAATATCTTTCCCATATGTACGAAAATATCCTGCGGGAGCATCCCGTACTCGCCTTTTTGGCGGGCGGCACGGTCAGCGGCGGCACCGTGGAGCCAGACCGCACAGGCGGCGGCTTCGCAGGCGGACAGACCGCAGGCCAGCAGGGCCGACATCATACCGGCCAGCACATCGCCGCTCCCACCCCTGGCAAGACCGGGATTGCCGGTAGGGTTGACGCAGACGCGGCCATCCGGGGCGGCGACCACGGTCCGCGCCCCTTTCAGCACCACCACCGCATTCCACTGAGTGGCATACCGCCGGGCGACACCCTCCCGGTCAGCCTGAACGGCCTCCACCGAAAGCCCCGTCAGCCGGGACATCTCCCCCGGGTGGGGCGTCAAAATCAGCTCTTTGGCCGGGCGCGGCAGTTCCTCACCCGCGTTCATGAGGCTGGCGGCGGCGTTGAGGCCATCGGCATCCAGCACCGCACTGCCCGAAAAGCCGGTGAGCAGCTTCTTCACCAGCGCCCGCGTCTCGGCGGCGCGGGCCGTGCTCTGGGCAAGATAGCCCAATCCCGGCCCGATGAGCAGGACGGTCGCCTTCTGCCGGAGGATGCGGGGGATGCTCTGGGGGGAGATGCCCCCTTCTGCCCCCGGCTCACAGGGGCAGAGACAGCATTCCGGCAGGCGTGCCGACACCGCCGCCAACACCGGCTCGACGCTTGCCAGCGTGACGATGCCTGCGCCAGTGCGCAGAGCGCCCTCGACGGTCAGCGACGCCGCACCGCGGTAGCAGGCGCTTCCCGCCACAGCCAGCACCGCGCCGAAACTGCCCTTGTTGCTCTCCCTCGGGCGTTTTGGAATATGTGACCAGACAAATTCAGCCGTAATTTCGGGTGCCATGCTCACGCCTCCCCCTGAATGCAGCGCCTTATCTCTTTTTCCACGTCCTGCACCTCTTCGTGGAACATCCGGGCCGAGACGCGGAGGGCGCCGTGGCCCAGAATGATGACCTGCTCCATGCCGTCGGAGGTCGCCACCCGGACCCGGCGGTTTTTGCCGATCTCGTGGGTGACGCGCTCGATGAACATATCCGCCGTCTCGGCCTCTTTGGTGTAGACGACGTGGATGTTGTGGTACTGCTCGATGCTGCCGGGACTGCCCGGCACACGGTAGGCATCGAACACGAGGATGAGGACGCACTTTTTGAAGCCCTGATAGTTGCAGAGAATGTCCATCAGCCGGTGGCGGGCGGCGTCGAGGCTCTCCTTGGAGAGGGCGTTCAGCTCGTCCCACGCAAAGATGATGTTGTAGCCGTCCACCAGCAGGTATTCGGGGGCGATCTCCCACTGCTCGGCGGCGAAATCGGGCCGTTCCCGCTTCTGCACTGGGCGGAACGCCGCCAGCGGGTCGCGTTTGATGGGGCCGTAGGTGCGCTCAAAAATTTTCAGCAGTTCGGCGTCCTCTTCCAGCGTAGCGCGGTAAGCCGCCATCCGGCGGGGACGGGCCGCGGTCTCTTCTGATGCCGGGGCGGTGTGGCCCCAGCCGCTGTCCACGTGCATATGGCTGCGCACCTGCTCCCACGGCACCACAAAGCCCGCGCCATGGGAGCAGAACACCGAGTCAGCGGGGTTGTCCAGGTCGTGTTCCGGCTCATAGTCCACTGCCTCGATGACCTCTGCTGCGTTGTGGCAGGGGCGGTATCCGTCCAGCGTCAGGTTCAGGTGTCCCCTGCCCCGGGTGTAGCTGACCACCTCCATGGGGTAGCTGCGCATGGTGGCCACCGGTGCAAAACCGGTGAGGGTGGCCGTCTGGCCGTCCGGTGCCGTCTCGGGCGGGTCAAAGCTGCCCTCCATCCGCTGGACGTCGCTCATGGCGCGGCCAATGTTCTCCGCAGGCACTTCCAGCCGGAAGGAATACCACGGCTCGAGGAGCTGGGTCTTTTTGATTTGGTTTGCCATCATGAGGCCCTGCCGCACGGCGCGGTAGGTGGCCTGCCGGAAGTCGCCGCCCTCGGTATGCTTGAGATGGGCGCGGCCCGCGATGAGGGTGATCTTCATATCCGTCAGAGGCGCGCCGATGAGGACGCCGAGGTGCTGCTTTTCTTCCAGATGGGTCAGCACGAGGCGCTGCCAGTTTTTGTCCAGCTCTTCCTCCCGGCAGTCGGCGGCAAACTGCATCCCGCTGCCCCGGGGCAGCGGCTCGAGCTTCAGATGCACCTCGGCATAGTGGCGCAGAGGCTCATAATGGCCCACACCCTCGATGGCCTCGGTGATGGTTTCCTTATATAATATGCCGCCGGAGTCAAACTCCACGTCCAGCCCGTACCGCTCGGCCAGCAGGCTTTTGAGCACCTCGAGCTGAATCTCGCCCATAAGCTGGACGTGTATCTCTCCCAGCGTCTCGTTCCAGACGACATGGAGCTGAGGTTCTTCCTCTTCCAGACGGTGGAGCTTGCCCAATGCGGCATGAACATCCGCGCCCTCGGGCAGACACACCCGGTAACTCAGGACAGGTTCCAGCACCGGGAGGTCACTGTCCCGCTCGGCCCCGAGGCCGGTGCCGGGCTTCGCCTTTGTCAGTCCGGTGACGGCGCAGACCTGCCCCGGGCCGATGGCCTCTGCCAGCGTATATTTTGCGCCGGAGTAAAGCCGCAGCTGGTTGGCCTTTTCGGCCCATGGCTCGCCGTCCGCTTCGCCAGTGAGCTGGGCTTTGACTTTCAGCTCACCGCCGGTGACGCGCAGCCAGGTCAGCCGCTCGCCCCGCTCATCCTGCGAGACTTTGAACACCCGCGCACCGAAAGCTTCCAGCGCCGGGGCGGCGCGGGTGTATTCGTCGAGGCCGGCCAGCAGCTCGTCCACACCCTGCAGTCCGCCGGCATTCTCCCTCTGCAGGGCCACGCCAAACCAGCAGGGAAAGACGTGCCGCCGGGCGATGGCCGGGATGATGTCCTCCGCCGTCAGGCTGCCCGCGTCCAGCATCTTTTCCATCAGGCGCTCGTCGCAGAGGGCCAGTGCCTCGTCCCGTTCGGCCTGCTCTGCGCCGAAATCCACGAATCCGTCGCCCAGACGGTGGGAAAGCTGGCTCAGCAGCGCCTCTTTGCCCGGGCCGGGCAGGTCCATTTTATTGATGAACACGAAGGTCGGGATATGATACCGCCGCAGCAGACGCCAGAGCGTCTCGGTATGGCTCTGGACGCCGTCGGTGCCGCTGATGACCAGCACTGCGTAGTCGAGCACCTGCAAAGTGCGCTCCGTCTCGGTGGAAAAGTCCACATGGCCGGGGGTGTCCAGCAGGGTGATACTCGTACTTCCCGTTTTCAGCAGGGCCTGCTTGGAAAAGATGGTGATCCCACGCGCCTTTTCCAGCGTGTCGGTGTCGAGGAAGGCATCTTTGTTATCCACCCGGCCCAGCTTGCGGATGCTGCCCGCGCGGTAGAGCATCGCCTCGGAGAGGGTGGTCTTGCCGGAGTCCACATGGGCAAGGATGCCCACCACCAGCTGTTTTTCGCTTTTTTCTGCCATGTCCGCTGCCCTCACACTGCGCCTGCGATGAGGCCGATGATGAGCAGCGCCCCGCCCAGGATGAGATTCGAGAGCATGCTGCAATAGGTGCGCTCTTCCGGTTCCAGCTCCTCGAAGGAGACGATGCGCTCATCGGCAAAGTCCACGATGGACTTGGTGGAGTGGAACTTCTTCTTTTTGCCCATATCCTTAAACTCTTCGCCCAGATGATGGATGGTCACACCGTCCAGACGGAGGTAGTTCACCCACGCCCACGCCAGCAGCACAACACCCAGCAGCAGGGCCGGGGCCTGCCACATCGTGAAGGTGCCGTCGCTGACGTAGCGGTCCCACAGCAGCATCAGCACAGCCACCACCGACACCCGGGTGACAGATTTATACAGAATGGGGCGGAACATATATTTTTGATACATCGAAACCAGCTTTTTCATCCAAGGACGCTCCTTTTATAGAAGTAACATTCTTTTTTATTGTAGCATGATTTTGTGAAAAAAGATAGCCGCTTTGCGTTTTCCAACTTTCGTTGTATCCATTCGTCATCTCGTAAAAGTGCGACTTCTTTCCATTCTTTACCGTTTTTTTGCCGTCATTTTTCAGAGAAAAGCATCCGTTACTATTTTGTTTCTATTTCAGCGCTGTATTTCATTGACTTCTTTTGCCCACAATGTTAGAATACGAAAGGTGCGGCCCCGGGCGCTTTGTGCGTTTTGGCACCCGGAGCGTACCGTTTTTTGCATTTAGGATAGGAAAAAAGGAAAACAATATCTCGGAGGATCGTATCTCAATGAACATCGATTTTGAGTCCCGCAACATCACCCGCCGCAGCTTCCTGAAGGGCGCCGGCGTCGTGGGTGCCGCCGGCCTGCTGTCCGCCTGCGGCGGCAGCAAGTCCAACAACTCCGGCAGCACGGCTGCTTCCGGCGCACAGGCCCCCAACTCCACCGGTGCCACCCCCCTCAAGGAGTACATCTCCTGGGAGTCTGCCAACCGTGAGATCGAGAGCTGGAACATGCTGTACAGCCAGACCCTCACCGACGCCAACGTCGTCACCAACCTGTGGGACGGCCTGATGAGCTTCGACTGCTACGGCAAGCTGGTGCCCGCCATCGCCACCAGCTGGGAGGCCAACGAGGACTCCACCGTCTGGACCTTCCACCTGCGCGACGATGTGGACTGGGTGGACTGCAACGGCGAGGTGAAGGAGCACATCACCGCCACCGATTTTCTGGTCGGTCTGGAGTGGGTGCTGAACGCCTCCAAGAACGAGGCCAACAACACCTCCATGCCCACCCTGTACATCGTGGGCGCTGAGGAGTACTACGAGAAGACCAAGGATATGGGCGCGGCCGCTGCCGACCTGCGCTATCAGGATATGCTGGACGCAGGCGTGGGCATCGAGGCTCCCGACGACTACACTCTGGTATTCACCTGCAAGCACTCCTGCCCCTACTTTGATACCGTAGCCTCCTACACCAGCTTCTACCCCGCCTCTCAGGTGCTGATCGACGAGCTGGGCATCGAGACCTTCCGTGGCTGCGACAACACCAACATGTGGTACTGCGGCCCCTACCTCGTCGAGGAGTATATCCAGGGCAACACCAAGAGCTATATCCCCAACCCCCACTACTACAATGCTGCCAACGTCAGCCGCTTCGAGCGTCTGACCGTGACCATGATCTCCGATCAGGCCATCGCATTCCAGCTCTACCAGAACCGCGAGCTGGACGAGATGGACCTGAACGAGAGCACCATCACCACCATCACCTCCGACCCCAACAACGAGTACAACAGCCAGCTCTGTGAGAAGCGCGCCCGCCCCACTGCCTACGCCATGCACTTCAACTACCAGAAGAACAACGCCGACGGCACCCCCGATGTGAACTGGAACAAGGCCATCGCCAACACCGCTTTCCGTCAGTGCTTCTACCGCGGCCTGAACCTGAAGGCATGGTTCTCCCGCTACAACAAGATCAACCCCCTGAAGTGCGAGAACGACTACTACACCATGAAGGGCCTGTGCTACAACACGCAGGGCGTTGAGTACACCGCTCTGGTGGCCAAGGAGATGGGCTTCGACTCCGAGAAGTACGACGGCGAGACCATGATCCGCCTGCGTGCCAACGGCGGCGACATCTCCGCCCTGAAGAAGCAGGCCATGGAGGAGCTGAGCGCCATCGGCGTCACCTTCCCCGTCAAGGCCACCTACTTCATCATCGCCAGCAGCACCTCCGCACTGGACAACGCCACCATCCTCAAGCAGTGCTTCTCCGACAGCTTCGGCGATGACTTCATCAAGCTGGACGTCCAGACCTACGTTTCCAGCCTGACCCAGGAGGTCCGCACTCCTCAGCTCCAGAGCTTTGTCATCAACGGCTGGAGCGCCGACTTCGGCGACCCCGTCAACTTCCTGGGTCAGGAGACCCTCCACGACGACAATGCTTTCTACTCACACTACTACTCCAACATCGCCCGGGTGGCTGAGGCTCCTGCCGACTACCAGAAGGACCTGATGGATGCTTTCGAGCAGTACACCGATCTGGTCAATGCCGCCAGCGCCATCGTCAACGACACCGACGCCCGCTACGAGGCCTTCGCCAAGGCTGAGGCCTATATGCTGGAGAATGTGCTGGTCAGCCCCACCTACTACGACATCCCATGGTCCCTGACCCACGCCAACGAGTACAGCAAGATCAACGCCATGTACGGCAGCTGCAACTACAAGGCCGTCAACTGGGAGACCAGCGAAGAGGCCTACACCACCGTCCAGTACGAGCAGTTTGCCAAGGCATTCGAGCAGGCTTCTCAGGGCTGATCCGGCGCGAACAGCCATTCCATTTCAGTCGGCACATGAAATATTTTCATTTTTATGTGTTTGCTGAATCAATAAGATTCAATCCATACCAGAGTGGTTTTTCTTGACTTCCCGCCTGTGGGATGATAGAATATCTGCAATCGATACGGGTTCTGCAATGGCGCAGAAACAGATCAATAAAATCTGTCTCTGCGCCCTTTTTGTACCCTTTTGAAGCCGGGTTCATGGCCAGAGTGCGCCGGATAGGCGAGGATTTTTGCCCACAGACAAGGCGATTTTCCGCAGCAATCCTAACGGATTGCAAGGGAGAGCAACGCAGTATGTGAGCAAAAAGACCGTTCAGACGGCGTACAATGGTTATGAAGACGGCTTCCAGACCTTGTGGGAAGGTAAAGCAGTATGGACAGGGTAGGGATTTGGGAAACGCAGAGCCGTACCAATCATTACAGGAGGGAAAGAATATGTACCACGATTTTGAGTCTCACACCATCACCCGCCGCAGCTTCCTTAAGGGTGCCGGCGCTGTTGGCGCAGCCGGTCTGCTGGCTGCCTGCGGCGGCTCTTCTTCCAGCACCGCAGCCAGTGCTTCGTCGGCTTCTTCCGGTGCAGCTGCTTCCAGCAAGGGCCTGAGCGAGCTGTTTACTTACGAGACTTCCGGCCGCGAGATCGAGAGCTGGAATATGCTCTACAGCCAGCAGGCCATCGACTTCAACGTATCGACCAACATCATCGACGGTCTTATCAGCTTCGACAACTACGGCAAGCCTGTGCCGGCTCTGGCTAAGAGCTGGGAGCACAACGAGGACTCCACCGTCTGGACTTTCCACCTCCGTGACGACGTGGACTGGGTGGACATGAACGGCGAGGTGCAGGACCACCTGACCAGCAAAGACTTCCTCGTGGGCTTCGAGTGGGTGCTGAACGCAAAGAAGAATCAGGCCGCCAACACCTCCATGCCCTCCACCACCGTCGTGGGCGCAGCCGATTACTACGACAAGACTTACGGAATGGATGACGCCGCAGGCGAAGCCCTTACTTACGAAGATATGCTGGCCGCAGGCGTCGGCATTGACGCACCGGATGATTACACCATCGTCTACACCTGTATAAATCCCTGCCCCTACTTCGACACCGTGGCTTCCTACGTCTGCTGCTATCCGGCACCCCCGGCTCTGGTGGAAAAGCTGGGCGTCGAGGGCTTCCGCGGCGTGGACTACACCCAGCAGTGGTGCTGCGGCCCCTACCTCATCGAGGAATTTGTGGCCGACAACTCCAAGCGCTTCATCCCGAACCCCCATTATTATGCAGCTGACGAGTGCAGCCGCTTCGAGCGCGTGTCCCTGAGCATGATCACCGACCTGACCGTGGGCTACCAGCTGTATCAGAACCGTGAGCTGGACGAGCTGGAGCTGAGCGAGAGCACCCTGACCACCATCACCTCCGACACTTCCAACGCCTACAACGACCAGCTCTGCGAGAAGCGCCCCACCAAGTATGCCTACGACTTCCACTTCAACTTCTACTGCCTCAACTCCGACGGCACCCCCAACGAGAACTGGAACAAGGCCGTGGCCAACCGGGCATTCCGCCGCTGCTTCCAGGAGGGCCTGAACCTCATTCCCTACTACGCACGCTTCAACAAGATCAACCCCCTCAAGTGTGAGAACAACTACTACACCATGAAGGGCGTCTGCTACAACTCCAAAGGCACCGATTATGTTGACCTTGTGGCCAAGGAGCTGGGCATCGACGGCGAGAAGTATGACGGCGAGACCATGGTCCATCTGCGCAAGTCCACCGCCGACTCCATCGCCGCCCTCAAGAAGCAGGCCATGGATGAGCTGACTGCCATCGGCGTCACCTTCCCGGTCAAGGCGCCCTTCTTCTTCGTGGCCGGCAACACCGTTGCTCAGGACAACGCCACCGTTCTGAAGCAGTGCTTCACCGACAGCTTCGGCGACGACTTCATCCAGTTGGACCTCGGCACCTATGTTTCCAGCCTTGCAAAGGAAGTCCGCATCCCCAAGCTCCACGGCTTCGTCATCAACGGCTGGGGCGCAGACTTCGGCGACCCCGTCAACTTTGTGGGTCAGGAGATCCTGCACGACTCCAACGCCTACTACGCCGTCAACTACTCCAACATCCAGCTGGTGGCGGAGGATCCCGCCGATTACCAGAAGGAGCTGGTAGACGAGTTTGAACAGTTCACCGACCTGGTCAACGCAGCCAACGCCATCGTGGACGACACCGACGCCCGCTATGAGGCTTTCGCAAAGGCCGAGGCCTACATGATCAACAACTCGCTGTCCGTCCCCTGCTACTACGATGTCCGCTGGTGCCTGACCCACGTCAACGAGTACACCAAGATCAACGCCATGTTCGGCCCCTGCAACTTCAAGTACGTCAACTGGGAGACCAGCGAGGACGCCTACACCACCGCTCAGTACGAGGAATTTGCCAAGGCTTTCGACGCCGCAAAATCTTAACTTTTTCTTAAATCTTTTCCGCCGGGAGTTCCTGCTTCCGGCCCGTGATCCACACACGGGAGCTGTTCTTAGCCCAAGAACAGCTCCCGTTGTTTTGTTTTTGGGCCTGTTTATCTTATTTTCGTCACTCTTCACCACAGTAAAGTAAATTTATTTCATCTCTATGCAGAGTACAACTTTCTTTTGAAAGAAAAGGCATTTCACATTCCATTGACAACTATTTATTTCGATGGTACAATATATGTCGTGTTAAGGATTTTACGGGAGGAGCACAGGCGCAGACAGAGGGGTCTGTTTCTGCGCTCTTTTGTATTCTCTGGTAATACAGAGGGGCAGATAATCTCGTAGGAGTGGGAAATCGGCAGGGCAAGGTACCCTGCGCCATAGAGCCGAGACACGAAAGAATAATTGGGAGGAAAACACAATGAACGCAAATTTTGAGTCTCATTCCATCAGCCGCCGCAGCTTCCTCAAGGCTTCCGGCGTCGTGGGCGCTGCAAGCATCCTGGCCGCTTGCGGTGGTTCTTCCAGCAGCACTGCTGCCAGCACCTCCGGTGCTGCCTCCGGCGCAGCTGCACCCGCAGCCGACGCCATCACCGATTACGTCTCCTTCGAGACTGCCAACCGTGAGCTGGAGACCTGGAACTTCCTGTACAGCCAGTCCGCTTCCGACCTGAACGTCACCACCAACTGCTGGGACGGCCTGCTGAGCTTCGACTGCTACGGCAAGGCAGTGCCCGCCATCGCATCCAGCTGGGAGCACAACGAGGACTCCACCGTCTGGACCTTCCACCTGCGCGACAATGTCGATTGGTGCGACGTCAACGGCGAGGTCAAGTCTCACCTGACCTCCAAGGACTTCCTCGTGGGTCTTGAGTGGGTCCTGAACGCCCTCAAGAACGAGGCTTTCAACACCTCCATGCCTTCTGAGACCGTCGTGGGCGCTGCCGAGTACTACGACCTGACCAAGGACAAGGGCGACGCTGCTGCTGACATGACCTACGAGGATATGCTGGCTGCCGGTGTCGGCGTCGAGGCACCGGACGACTACACTCTGGTCTTCACCTGCAAGAACCCCTGCCCCTACTTCGACACTGTCGTTGCCTACAACAGCTTCTACCCCGCCTCTGAGGACCTCATCAACGAGCTGGGCATCGATGGCTTCCGCTCCTGCGACTACTCCACCATGTGGTACAATGGTCCGTACCTCATCGAGGAGTACATCCAGCAGAACACCAAGAGCTTCATCCCCAACCCCAACTACTACGCCGCAAACGACTGCACCCGTTTCGAGCATCACACCATCACCATGATCCCCGACCTGTCCATGGGCCTGCAGCTGTACGAGAACGGCGAAGTCGATAACATCGACCTGACCGAGTCCAACCTGACCACCATCACCTCCGACCCCAACAACGAGCACAACAAGTTCCTGTGCGAGAAGCGCCCCACCAAGTTCAGCTTCCAGATGCACCTGAACTTCCAGCGCAAGGATGAGAACGGCAATCTGGACGAGAACTGGAACAAGGCTGTTTCCAACCGCGCGTTCCGTCAGTGCTTCTACAAGGGCATCGACTTCACCAACTACTACGCCCGCACCAACAAGATCAACCCCCTGAAGTGCGAGAACGACTACTACACCATGCCCGGTGTCTGCTACAACACCAAGGGTGAGGAGTACACCACTCTGGTCGCCAAGGAGATGGGCTTCGACGGTCAGGCTTACGACGGCAAGACCATGATCCGCCTCCGCGACAACGGTGGCGACATCGCTGACCTGAAGAAGCAGGCCATGGAAGAGCTGAGCGCTATCGGCGTCACCTTCCCCGTCCACTGCCACCACTACATCAAGAGCGGCGATACCACTGCTCTGGATACCGCCACCGTTCTGAAGCAGTGCTTCTCCGACAGTCTGGGCGATGACTTCGTCGTGCTGGACATCGGCACCTATGTCTCTTCTCTTTATAAGGAAGTCCGTAACGTCCAGCTGCACTCCATCCTGCAGAACGGCTGGGGCGCTGACTTCGGTGACCCCGTCAACTTCCTGGGTCAGGAAGTCCTGAGCGACGACAACGCTTACTACGCTCAGACCACCTCCTGGATCGCAGCCGTCGAGGCCGACCCGAAGGATTACCAGAAGGAGCTGCTGGCTGATTACCAGGAGTTCACCGATCTGGTCACCGAGGCAAAGGCCATCGTCACCGATACCGATGCACGCTATGCCGCATTCGCAAAGGCTGAGGCTTCCATGCTGAACAACGCACTGTGCATCCCCTGCCTGTACGAGGTGCTCTGGTGCCTGACCCACGTCAACGAGTACACCAAGATCAACGCCATGTACGGTCCCTGCAACTACAAGGCCGTCAACTGGGAGACCCGTCAGGGCGACGGCTACACCACCGAGGAGTACGAGGCTTTCTCCGCTGCTTTCAATGCAGCAACCAAAGCCTGATGATTATTTTATAAAGGTTTGGTTATCATGTTAAAATACACCGTCAAGCGGCTGGCTCAGTCGCTCGTCACGATCTTATTGATCGCAACCATCGTCTTTTTGCTGATGCGCTGCCTGCCTACGGACTACTACTTCACGGAAGAACAGCTCATGAAGTTTACCGAAGAGCAGAAATACGCCGCGCTGGAAGCCGCCGGTCTGACCGACCCCATCGGCACCCAGCTGCTGCACTTCTACAACGATCTGCTCCATCTGGACTTCGGCACTTCCCGCCGCATCCAGAATGGCGCTTCCGTCGTGAAGGTGATCGGCAAGAAATTCGGCGTCTCCATGCGCCTCGGCCTCATCTCCGCCGGCATCTCTCTGCTGGTGGGCATCATGCTGGGCATCCTGCAGACCGCCTTCAAGGACAAGGTCTTTGACTGGATCGGCACGGCCTACACCGTTTTTGTCAACGCTGTGCCTTCTCTGGTCTCCTATTCGCTGGTGCTGGTCTTCGGCTCCAAATACCTGGGTTTCCCCACGCTGTACTCCACCCGTAATGTCGGCCCGTCCAGCGTGCTGCCCATCGTCTGCTTGTCGCTGGCGTCTATCGCAGGCTACGCTCTGTGGACCCGCCGCTACATGGTGGACGAGCTGACCCGCGATTATATCAAGCTGGCCCGCGTCAAGGGCCTGAGCTCCAGCGAGATCATGTTCAAGCACGTGCTGCGCAACGCCATGGTCCCCATGGTGCAGTATATCCCCCAGTCCATCCTGCTGACGGTCGGCGGCTCTCTGCTGATGGAGCGGTTCTTCTCCGTTCCCGGCATGGGTCCCCTGCTGACCGATGCCATCCAGCGCTATGACCTGAACGTCGTCCAGACTCTGGTCATCCTCTACGCTGCACTGGGCATCGTGGGTGTTTTCCTGGGCGACGTGCTGATGATGCTGGTTGACCCGCGCATTACTCTGACCGGAAAGGAGGCCGCACGCTGATGGCTAAAGCATCTGATTTTGAGGGCAAGAAGCAGGACGAACTGTTCTACTTCGTCGATTACTCTCCGGAGGAAGCCGAGCGTGTCGGCTACTCCAACTACAGCTACTGGGGTTCTGTCATCCAGAACTTCCTCAAGCACAAGGCTGCTGTCGTCTGCCTGTTCCTGTTCCTGTTCCTCGTCATCTTCTCCTTCATCGCACTGGCCATCGGCAAGTACGATTATCAGACGCTGGTGACGGATTCCTCTCTGGCCTTCCGGAAGCCCAACAGCGAATACTGGTTCGGCACCGACAACCTCGGCCGCGACTACTGGTGTCAGGTGTGGTACGCCACTCAGGTGTCCATCCGTCTGGCCCTCATCGTTGCCGTGGGCGAGAGCATCCTCGGCGTCATCATCGGCCTGATCTGGGGCTATGTCCGTAAGCTGGACCGCTTCTTCACCGAGCTGTACAACCTCATCGACAACGTGCCTTACATCATCTACATGACCCTGATCGCACTGGTCGTCGGCCAGAGCTTCACCATCATGGCCGTCTCGATGATCGCCATCGGCTGGCTGGTCATGGCCCGCCGCGTCCGCAACATGGTGTTCATGTTCCGTGACCGCGAGTACAACCTCGCGTCCCGCTGCCTTGGCACCCCGCTGTGGCGCGTTCTGACCAAGAACATCCTGCCCTATCTGGTCTCCGTCATCATCCTGCGCATGGCGCTGAGCATCCCCGCCACCATCAACCTCGAGTCCACCCTGTCCTATCTGGGCATCGGTCTGGGCATCGAGACTCCGTCTCTGGGCCTCATCCTGAGCAAGGTGCGCGGCTTCTTCCTCGATTATCCTTACCTGCTGGTCTTCCCCGCATCCATCGTGTCCATCATCTCCATTTCCTTCTATATCATGGGCAACGCTTTCTCGGATGCTGCTGACCCGCGCAACCACGTTTAACAGATGGGAGAGAAAATCACAAAAATGGATAGACAACCGATCATCTCTGCCAAAGACGTGGAGATCACCTTTAGCCTGCGCGGCAAGAAGCTGAACGCGATCCGCAAGTGCTCGCTGGACCTTTATGACGGCGAGACGTTGGCCATCGTGGGCGAGTCCGGCTCGGGCAAGTCCGTATTCACCAAGACCTTCGTGGGTATGCTGGATGTCAACGGTAAGATCACCGGCGGCTCCATCATGTACGAAGGCCGCGACATGACCAAGTTCACCGAGAAGGACTGGCTGGGCGTGCGCGGCAAGAAGATCGCCATGGTCATGCAGGACCCGATGACCAGCCTGAACCCGCTGAAGAAAATCGGCAAGCAGATCCAGGAGAGCATCGAGCACCATCAGGGTCTGAAGGGTGCGGAGGCCAAGAAGGCCGCCATCGAGATGCTGGCCAAGGTCGGCATCCCCGACCCGGAGCGCCGCTACGAGCAGTATCCGCACGAGTTCTCCGGCGGTATGCGTCAGCGTGTCGTCATCGCCATCGCTGCTGCCTGCCGTCCGCAGATCCTCATCTGCGACGAGCCCACCACCGCTCTGGACGTGACCATTCAGGCACAGATCCTGCAGCTCATCCGTGACCTGCAGAAGGAGCTGGGCATGTCCGTTATCTACATCACCCATGACCTGGGCGTTGTGGCAAACGTGGCAGACCGCGTGGCCGTCATGTACGCCGGCCAGATCGTCGAGTACGGCACCGTCGAGGAGATCTTCTACGACGCATGGCACCCCTACACCTGGGCTCTGCTGCAGGCTCTGCCTCAGCTGGGTACCAAGGGTGAAGCCCTGCCCACCATCGACGGTACGCCGCCGAACCTGTTCAATGAGATCAAGGGCGATGCATTTGCCCCCCGCAACAAGCACGCGCTGGCCATCGACTTCGTGGCAGAACCTCCGTTCTTCCAGGTGTCCGAGACCCACGCGGCAAAGACCTGGTATCTGGACCCCCGGGCTCCCAAGATGGAACGCCCGCACTCCATCCAGAACCTGCGTGAGAAAATGGGAAAGATGGGAGGTTCCAACTTAAATGGCTGAGCGTGAAAAGCTGATTGAGCTGAAAGACCTTCAGATCACCTTTGGCTCCGGCAAAAAGAAGTTCGTGGCCGTGGACCACGTCAATTTTGACATCTACAAGGGCGAGACCTTCTCGCTGGTCGGCGAGTCCGGCTCTGGCAAGACCACCATTGGCCGTGCCATCTGCCGCATCAACCCGACCTCGGGCGGCGACATCTTCTTCAAGGGCCAGAAGATCAACGGCAAGATCTCCAAGGAGCTGGACCGTGAGGTTATCCGCAAGGTGCAGATGATCTTCCAGGACCCCATGGCCTCCCTGAACGAGCGCGCCAAGGTCGAGTACATCGTGGCTGAGGGTCTGTTGAACCACCACCTGTACAAGGACCAGAATGACCTGCACGAAAAGGTCATGAACGCTCTGCACGAGGTCGGCCTGCTGCCGGAGTTCGCCTCCCGCTTCCCCCACGAGTTCTCGGGCGGCCAGCGTCAGCGTATCGGCATCGCCCGTGCGCTGGTCATGGAGCCGGAGTTCATCGTGGCCGACGAGCCCATCTCTGCACTGGACGTCTCCATCCGTGCGCAGGTGCTGAACCTGCTGAACAGCATGAAGAAGTCCCGCGGTCTGACCTACCTGTTCATCGCCCACGACCTGTCGGTCGTCCGGTTCATCTCGGACCGCATCGCCGTCATCAGCAAGGGCCGCATCGTGGAGCTGGCAGAGGCTGAAGAGCTGTTCCTCCATCCCCTGCACCCCTACACCAAAGCTCTGCTGAGCGCTGTTCCCATCCCCGACCCGGGTCTGGAAAAAAAGAAGAAGCTTCTGGTCTACGACCCCTCCATCCACGACTACAGCGTGGACAAGCCGGTGTGGGAGGAGATTGCCAACGGCCACTTCGTCTATGGCAACCAGAAGGAGCTGGAAGGCTACCGCAAGGAATATCAGAGCCAGCTCTAAGCACTGTCACTTGACTGTATTTTAACACAAATGCCCCGCCGCATTGGGAAGCATCCCATTGCGGCGGGGTTTTGTGCTGTATAAAAAGAGGCCGCTTCCCGTATTTCTGCCGGGAAGCGGCCTCTTTGTGTTTTATATCAGTCTTGCACCGGGCTTCGGCTCATGGACCTGCCAAAGGGTGACCCACTCGGGCAGATGCAGGGTCTTCAGGCGCTGGGGCAGGGCGGCGAGATCGCCGCCCGTGAGATACCACGCCACACCGAACGCCGCCAGTGCCAGGATCACCAGCACCGCCAGCAGAACGCGGAGAGGATGCTTCTTCTTTGGGGTGGGGTCCTTGCTCTGCGAACGGCCCGAAGGATCGCTCTGTTTGACCTGTCCGGCGGGAAGGAAGCCTGTCCCCTCGGCCTGCGGCAGACCGGCAGCGGCGCGGCGCACCATATCCAGCAGCCAGAGACCGGGGTTATCTGCGGCGGAGACGGTGCGGAGCCAGCAGCCTTTTTTGGTGCTGAGCACCAGCACATGGTCGCTTTCCCGCTCGGCACAGGCCACGGCCAGCTCTGTTCCCACGATGCGGCGGGCCGCCTGCGCCCGGGCGAGGGCCAGACGGACAGGGTCGGGTTTGTCCCCTTCCCCGCCGAGCTTGGCCCGGGCACGCTTTTCGATTTGGGGGCCGACCTTGGCGTCGGCATAGCTCATGGTGCCGAAGTCATAGACCTTCTCGGCACCGGGGACTTTCTCGAGCCGGGATTCCAGCAGCGCACCGGCGGCGGCATCGCCGCAGGCCAGCAGACGATCATGGGCTTCCAGCGCCTGCACGGCGGCAGCGGCCAGACTGGTATCGCCTGCACCGTATACGTCCGCACCAAAGCTGCTGCGGAGGCTCTGGGCCGCCTTTTTCAGTCCCGTGGGCGTGTCCGCATGGACAGCCAGCAGCGTCTCTGCGCCCCGGCTCTTCCACTGGGCCTCAGCCCTCCATTGGGGCGCAAACAGCGCCACAGCGGCCGCCAGCCGCCCCTGCGGCGCACCGTACAGGCGCAGCACACAGCGGGTCTCCTCTGCCAAATCCCATCAACCCCTCATTTTGATTTTTACCGGACGAACACCTCATCCAGTGCGGCCAGCGCTTCGTCGTCCGACTGCTGGGCTGCGGTGAGGGCCTGCGTCCCGGCAGGGACTTTGCCCTGTGCCAGACGCAGCACCAGTTCCAGTGCAGCCTGTGCGGCCCGGGCGCGCACCAGCGCACGGTCAGGCCGGGAGACGAAAAGCTTCTTGACGTAGGCCACGCCATCCCGGGCAGCGCCCAGATAAACGGTGCCGACAGGGCGCACTTCGTCGCCGCCGGTGGGGCCGGCCACGCCGGTGACGCTCACAGCGATGTCAGCGCCCGAAGCCTTTGCCGCGCCCAGAGCCATCTGTGCCGCCACGGGGGCGGACACGACGTTGTACTTTTCGATGACCGCCGGGTCCACGCCCACGAGCTTTGCCTTGGCCTGCTCCCAGTAGGTGACAAAGCCATAGCCGAACACCTCGCTGGAACCGGACACGGAGGTCAGGCGCTGTGCGATGAGGCCGCCGGTGCAGCTCTCGGCGGTGGCGATGGTCAGCCCCTTTTCCTGCAGGGTATGGACCACCGTCTCTTCCAGACCGGCCACATCCTCATCATACACCGCATCGCCCAGCATATCATAGAACTTTTTGGCATACGCGCGGCACATTTTTTCGCCGTCCTCGTCGGAGCGGGCGCGGGCGGTAATGCGGATCTCGCACTCACCGGTCTTGCAGTAGATGGCGGCGGTGGGGTTCGGGTTTTCCAGCAGGTCGCGCACCTTATACTCAATATCGCTCTCGCCGCCCAGCACACGGAGGGTAACGGAGTGGAGAGTGCAGTTCTGGCGCTCCATCAGCAGAGGGCGGACGCTCTCCGTCCACATGGCCTTCATCTCGTGGGGGACACCGGGCATAAGGACGGCACAGTGGCCGTCCTGCTCGAACCACGCGCCGGGGGCAGTGCCGTGGTTGTTGATGATTTTATGGCCCTTGGTGGGGACCATCGCCTGTTTGCGGTTGTTTGGAGTGGTCTCGCGGCCGGTGCGGGCAAAGTAGCTGGTGATCTTATCCCACTCGGCCTCATCGAAGGCCAGCTCATCCCCGAAGCAGGCGGCAACGGTCTCCTTGGTCAGGTCGTCCGCCGTGGGGCCGAGGCCGCCGGTAAAGACCAGCAAGTCGCAGCGGCTCTTGGCCTCGTTGACGAAATCAGCCAGACGGCCATGATTGTCACCGATGGTGCTCTCCCGCTGGACCGTGATGCCCAGATCAGCCAGCTCCCGGCTGAGGTACTGGGCGTTGGTGTTGAGGATATTGCCGAGAAGGAGCTCGGTACCCACACTGATGATCTCTGCTGTCATGGCTCAGCCCTCGAATTCCACGTCGTCGGTGATGCGCAGGCGGATACGCTCGGTGGCCTCTGCGGCCTCGGCTTCCAGCTCTGCCAGACCGGGCATCCCGGCCTCGGCTTCGAGGATCTCGCTCAGTTCGGGGCGGATCTTCGGGTGCGGCGGGGTAAAGATGGTGCAGCAGTCCTCGTAGGGCAGGATGCTCGTCTCAAAGGTGTTGATGTGGCGGGCCGTCTCGACGATCTCGGTCTTGTCCATGCCGATGAGGGGACGGAGGATGGGCAGGTCCTGGGCGGCGTCGGTACACTGCAGAGCCTTGACGGTCTGGCTGGCCACCTGTGCCAGGCTCTCGCCGGTGACGAGGGCTTCACAGCCCTGCTTCCTGGCGATGATGTTGGCAATGCGCATCATGCTGCGGCGCATGAGGACGGTGAAGAGAACATCGGGCGCGTTATCGCGGATATACTCCTGAGGCTTGGTATACGGCACCACAAAGAGGTTGGTGCTGCCGGTATAGGGGGTGATGAGCTGGGCCAGAGCCTTAACTTTTAGTTTTGCGCGTTCAGAAGTATACGGAGGGGACGCAAAATGGATGTGGTCGAGACCGAGGCCTCGCTTTGCCATCCGGTATGCCGCCACAGGGCTGTCGATGCCGCCGGACAGCATATTGAGGGCGCGGCCGGAGGTTCCGACAGGCAGACCACCCTCACCCTGTATTTTGGGGCCGTGGATATACGCACCGTAATCGCGGATTTCCACGATGACCTTGAACTGCGGGTTCTTGACGTCCACCCGCAGGTAGTTGTGCCTGCCCAGCAGATAGGCACCCAGCTCCCGCATCAGTTCGGGACTGGTCATGGGGAAGGTCTTATCGGAACGGCGGGCCTCGACCTTGAAGGTCTTGATGCCGTGGAGGCTGTCGCCCAGATAATCCTCGGCGGTCTGGCAGATGGTGTCGAAATCCTTCTCACAGACCACAGCACGGCTGAGGGCCGCGAGGCCGAACACCTTGCTCACCCGCTCAAAGGCGAGGTCCATATCAATATCTTCCTCTTCCGGCTCCATGTAGAAGGTGGACTGGGTGCAGTAGACGCGGAACTTGCCCACCGTCTTGAGACGGTAGCGCAGGATCTTCATCATCGTCGATTCAAACTGGTTGCGGTTGAGGCCCTTCAGGGACATTTCGCCCTGATAGCCCATAATGACTTCTCTCATCGTTACTCCTTACTTTTTGATTCTCTGCAAGTGCTTCATACCATCCTCAAAGCGCTCGAGGAAGGCATCCACATCCTCCGGGGTGTTGTCGGCACAGAAGGACACCCGGATGGCCGTGTCGATGGCCAGCGGGTCGCGGCCCATAGCCGCCAGCGTGTGGCTGGGCTGTCCTCTGCCGCAGGCACTGGCCGACGAGACGTAGATCTGCTTCTCGGACAGCCAGGCCAGCATCGTCTCACTCTTGATGCAGTTCTCGCTGAAATTCAGCACCTCAGGCACAGCGCCCGCCGGGCTGTTGATCTCCACCTCCGGGAACACAGAAAGCCCCGCGCGGAGGCGGTCGTTGAGGGCGCGCACAGCCTTGTCACGGCTCTTGATGCTGCCGGCCAGGCGGGTGGCCGCAGCGGCAAGGCCCAGCGCATAGGGCAGGTTTTCGGTGCCGGGGCGGAGGCCGCGCTCCTGCTCACCGCCCAGATAGGGCGGCTGGAACGCCTGCACCAGCCGGTCACTCAGGTAGAGCGCACCGATACCCTTGGGTGCGTGGATCTTGTGGCCGCTGACGGTCATCGTGTCAATGTTGTCCAGCTTGATGGGGACGCGCATCCACGCCTGCACAGCGTCCACATGGACGATGGTTCGGCTGTTACGGCGCTTGACCTCGGCAGCCAGACGCTCCACGTCATTGCGGGTGCCTATCTCGTTGTTGACCATCATGCAGGCCACGAGGATGGTATTCTTGTCCACGGCATCCAGCATCTTGTTGATGTCCAATGTACCGTCGGCCTGAGGCTTCACGACAGTGACGTTATAGCCCTGCGCGGCCAGACGTTCCAGCGGGCGCTGGACGCTGGGGTGTTCGAAGCCCGACACCACGATGCCTTTGCCGAAAGTGCGGGTCTGGGCGGCGCCCAGCAGGGCCAGATTATTGCCCTCGCTGCCGCAGGAGGTAAAGTACAGCTCCTTCGACTTGCAGCCCAGGGTGCGGGCCACAGCGGCACGGGCGGCGTTCAGGGCCTCTTCGCTCCGTGCGCCGGGGGCATAGAGGCTGGAGGGGTTGGCCCAGTGCTCCCGCATGGCTTTGTCTATCACGTCTGCCACCTCGGGAGCAACGATGGTGGTGGCAGCGTTATCCAGATAATGCAGTTCCGGATCATGCAGCATAATTTCATTCCTGCCTTTTGTGCATAAAATATCAGGATAAGTATACCACAAAGTTCCGCATAACGCAAAATATTTGCACAGCAAAAAAGGGACTGCTCCATGCAGGAGCAGTCCCTTTCAGCAGCTTGCGGTTCGCGTTTGGGTTCAGCCGTTCTCGTTTGCCTTCTGCAGCCAGATGCTGCCGATGTCCAGCGCATTGTACAGGCCGTTCTTGGTGGTCTGACGTGCCACGCGGGCCTCACGGGGCTTGGACTCATCGGTAGAGAGCAGCTGCAGATGGACCTTGTCTGCCACATCCACACCGCCCACGGTCTTGGTGGACTGGATTTGCAGATAAAGCACATACGGGTCGGTCATGCAGCCGTAATACAGCTCATTGTCCTTGCGGACGAGGGGCTTGCCTTTATAAGTCAGTTTCGGAGTAAATGGCATCGTGAAAGCCTCCCTATCATACTTGATTCACTTTAGTATATCATATTTATAACAGAAAACGCAAGGGCAGGCCCCCGGAATATGGGAATTTTTCCTCACGGGTTGCACGGGCCGGGGCTGTGCTGTATAATAGGGGCGAAAGTTACCATTCCGCCACAGGAGGACATTATGGCAGATTATCAGGAATATCGCCGCCGCATCCTTCACCGGCGCTGGCGCAGGATGTTCATCACCGCTGCGCTGCTCATCCTACTGGTGCTTCTGGCCGCTGTGGGCGTCCTCTGGAAGCGCCTTCACCGCGAGCCAGCTCCCAATACGGCCCAAGGCCCCACCATTCTGCAGCAGGAGCTGACCGGCAGCGAGTGGAACACCATCAGCTACACCCCGGCCCGACGCCTCAGTGTCCAGACCCTCGACAACGGGATGACTGCGATGGACTTCCGCCTCGCCGCCCAGCCTGCCAGCCCTGCCGTAGAGCGGAGCAGCTTTTCGGACGTGAGTTTTTTGGGCGACAGCCTGACACAGGGGATGCAGCTGTACGACACCGGCCTGCCCAACGCGCACTTCTGCGCCTATAAGGGCGTCGGCCCCAATGCCGTCGTCAACAACACCACCTGCCGCCGGGCCGATGGCGAAAAGGAAGTCCCGATGGAGGCGCTGGCCTCCCAGCAGCCCCGGGCACTTTACATCCTGCTGGGTACCAATGTGCTGACCTCTGACAGTGATTATACCAGCTTCCTCACCTATTACCGGCTGATGCTGGACATGATCTCGCAGGCACTGCCCAACACGAAAATTTACGTCCAGTCCATCACCCCGGTCCGGCCTGAAGTGAGCCAAAAGTCCCCCGGCCTCTACAAGGAGCGGCTCTGTGAGATAAACGATGCTCTTTCGGCCATCGCGCTGGAAAAGGGCTGCACCTTCCTGAACCTCTGGGAGGCGCTGGCCGACGAGAACGGCGACCTCATCGAGGAATACGCCCAGCCGGACGGCTACCATCTGCTGCCCGCCGGGTACGACGCATGGGTGGATTATCTCTGCACCCACACCTGATAGCGATAAAAAGGCCCTCTCAGCGCCGCTGAGAGGGCCTTTTGCTGTCTTAATATCAGAACGCGATGCCGGCGTTGTCGTACAGCCAGCGGAGTGCGAACCAGCCAAAAGCTGCAGAACCCTCGTAGAGGATGCTGTCGTCGAACCGCACCTTGGGGTGGTGCTGGCCGTAGCAGCAGCCCTGCTCCGGGCCGCCTGCGGCGATGAACATGCTCACAGTAGGCACTTCATGGCTCACGAAGGCGAAATCCTCGCTGCCGCCGCCGGGCTTGCCGCCGGTGAGGGCAGTCATGTCCATGGCGCCCTTCCCCAGCAGCTCGGTCATATAGTCCATCGCATTCTCGGCGAGGGGCTTGTCCACCACCATGCAGGGGCAGTAATCGGCGAAGGATACCTCTGCGGTGCAGCGGAATGCCGCCGCCACGCCCTGCGCGATCTCGGTCATGCGGGTTCGAATGAGTTCGCCGGTCTTATTCTCCGGGTCGGTAGTACGGATGGTCCCCCACATCTGGGCCACATCCGGGATGACATTGGATGCCGCACCAGCCTCGAAACGGCCGGTGGTCAGCACACCGAAGTCGCCGGGCTTCAGCTCCCGGCTGTTGATCTCCTGCAGGGCGATGTGGATGTGGGCCGCAGCCGTGATGGGATCGATGCAGTTTTCCGGGGTAGAGCCGTGACCGCCCTTGCCCTTGACCACGATATGGTACTGCTCACAGCTGGCCATCGTGATGCCGCCGCCCGGCACCAGCACCGTACCTACAGGCAGCGGCATTCCGGCCAGCACATGGAACATCACAGCGGCGTCCACATGAGGGTCTTCCAACAGGCCGCCCGCAATCATATCCGGGGAACCCTGGAAAATTTCTTCAGCAGGCTGGAATTCCAGCTTGACCGTTCCTTCCAGCTCGTCCTCATGGGCCTTGAGCAGCTTCGCTGCACCCAGCAGCATGGCCGTATGCATATCGTGGCCGCAGCCATGCATCTTGCCGGGAACTTCTGAGCTGAACTCTTCACCCGAGTCCTCGTGGATGGGCAGGGCGTCCATATCGGCACGCAACAGGATGGTCTTGCCGGGCTTTTTGCCGCCTGCCAGCGCAATGACACCAGCCTTGCCGCAGTCCTTCGGCTCATAGCCCATTTCCGTCAGCGCCTTCTTGACCAGTTCCTTCGTGTGGGGCAAATCGAAGCCCACCTCCGGGTGGCGATGGAGCGTCCGACGCCACTGCTGCAGCTGCGGCTCCAGTGCGCGGGCCTCCTTCAAAAGCTCTTCCGATGTGATATTCATACTCATCCGCTCCTTCTTTTTTAGGAAGCCGTTTTCATAAGCATTGCATCCCGCTTACGAAAACAGTTTCTCGATTCAGAAAAAGCCCTCCCGAGGGAGAGCTTTTTGCTGTGTTACGTTCAGCCCTCGGTGTGGCTTCCTTCGGGGTGGTACTTGGCACAGGTACACTTTTTCCACTTCAGGCCGCTGCCGCAGGGGCAGGGGTCGTTGCGGCCGATCTTGATGACGCGGACAGGCTGGCCCTTGGGTGCGCCCTTTGCGCCGGGTGCGCCGTTGCCAGGCACATAGCCCTCGCCGGTGGGTTTGGCCACCTGCTCACGCTTGGGGGCCTTGCCCGCCTCGCGCACCTCGATGGTCAGCAGCATCTTGACGCTGGACTCCCGGATGGAATCGACCATCTGGTCGAACATGTCAAAGCCCTCGATGCGGTACTCGACGACAGGGTCCTTCTGGCCGTAGCCGCGCAGAACGATGCCCTGACGCAGCTGATCCATGTTATCAATATGGTCCATCCACTGGCGGTCTACACACTTGAGCAGGCAGATACGCTCCAGCTCACGCATCAGGGGTGCGCCGTAGCGCTGCTCCTTGTCGTTCAGGACGTCCATGCCGCGCTGATACAGCATATCAGCGATGCTCTCCTGAGAGATGCTGTCGTAGTCAGCGACAGTGTAGTGGAAGTCGGCGTCGGTGGTCAGCCAGCCCAGATAGTGGCGGCGGAGCGCACCGAAGTCCCACTCGTCCTTCACATCGCCTGCGAGGAACTGCTTGCAGCTGGACTCGATATTCTCCTTCAGCATATTGTGCATCTCGGCGCTGATGTCCTCACCGTCCAGGACCTTGCGGCGCTGACCATAGATGATCTCGCGCTGCTGGTTCATGACGTCGTCGTATTTCAGGACGTTCTTGCGGATCTCGAAGTTCCGGCCCTCGAGCTTCTTCTGGGCAGACTCGATGGTGCTGGTGATCATCCGGTTCTCGATGGGGGTGTCCTCGTCGATGCCCAGAGTACCCATCAGGCTCTGCACGCGGTCGCCGCCGAACAGACGCATCAAATCGTCCTCGAGGCTCAGATAGAAGCGGGATGCACCGGGGTCGCCCTGACGGCCTGCACGGCCGCGCAGCTGGTTGTCGATACGGCGGCTCTCGTGGCGCTCAGTGCCGATGATGAACAGACCGCCAGCAGCGCGCACCTCTTCAGCCTCCGCTTCGGTCAGGGGCTTGTACTGAGCATACAGCTCCTCGAACCGCTTGCGGACAGCCAGAATGTTGGCGTCGGCAGTCTCACCATGGCCGTCGGCCTCGATGAGCAGCAGCTCCACGGCTGCAGGCAGAGCCTCCTCGGGCTTTTCGGGGTTCAGCAGCTTCTCGCAGAAGTGCTCCTTGCGCATCTGGGCCTTTGCCATATACTCAGCGTTGCCGCCCAGCATAATATCGGTACCACGGCCAGCCATGTTGGTGGCGATGGTGATAGCGCCCTTCTTACCGGCCTGTGCGACGATCTCTGCCTCGCGCTCGTGGTTCTTTGCGTTCAGCACATTGAAATCGCGGGTGTACTTCTGCAGCATCTTGGCAAGAGTCTCGCTCTTCTCGACGCTGACAGTACCCACCAGGACCGGCTGGCCGTTCTTGTGGCACTCCATGACCTGCTTGATGACGGCATTGTATTTTCCGTTGATGGTCTTGTAGATGGCATCCGGGTAATCCTTGCGGATGACAGGGCGGTTGGTGGGGACGGTAACGATGTTCAGACCGTAGATCTCGGTGAACTCAGTGGCCTCCGTCTTTGCCGTACCGGTCATACCGGACAGCTTCTTGTACATACGGAAGTAGTTCTGGAAGGTGATGGTTGCCAGCGTCTTGCTCTCGGCGGCGATCTTCACGCCCTCCTTGGCCTCGATGGCCTGATGGAGGCCCTCGTTGTAACGGCGGCCGATCATCAGACGACCGGTAAACTCATCGACGATGAGCACCTCGCCATCCTTCACGACGTAATCAATGTCGCGCTGCATCACACCGTAGGCTTTGATGGCCTGGTCGATGTGGTGGGCGAGGGTCATATTCTCTGCGGCAGCGAGGTTCTCGATCTTGAAATATTCCTCGGCCTTCTTGATGCCCTTAGCCGTCAGGGTGCAGGTCTTGTGCTTTTCGTCCACAATGTAATCACCGTCAGCCTGCTCGTCGGTCTCCACCTTGTCTTCCAGCTCGACCACGACGCTCTTGCGCAGAGTGCGGACGAAGCGGTCCACCTGGGTATACAGGCTGGAAGAGTCCTCTCCGCGGCCAGAGATGATAAGCGGCGTACGAGCCTCGTCGATGAGGATGGAGTCCACCTCATCGACAACGGCGTAGGCATGGCCGCGCTGCACCATGTTGTCTTTATAAGTCACCATATTGTCGCGCAGATAGTCGAAGCCGAACTCGTTGTTGGTGCCGTAGGTAATGTCAGCATTATAAGCTTCACGGCGGGCATCACCATCCATGCCCTGCACGATCAGGCCCACCGACAGGCCCAGCCAGCGGTAAAGCTTGCCCATCCACTCGCTGTCGCGCTTGGCGAGGTAATCGTTGACGGTGACGATGTGGACACCCTCGCCGGTCAGTGCATTCAGATAGGCGGGCAGCGTTGCCACAAGGGTCTTGCCTTCACCGGTCTGCATCTCGGCGATGTCGCCCCGGTGCAGGGCGATGCCACCGGTGACCTGCACCGGGAAATGCTTCATACCCAGCACACGCCATGCGGCCTCGCGGCAGACAGCGAAGGCATCGGGCAGAATATCATCCAGCGTTTTGCCGTCGGCCAGCTTCTGCTTCAGTGCAGGAGTCTGGGCCTGCAGCTCGGCATCAGACATCGCCTGATACTTGCCTTCCAGAGCCAGCACCTGTTTGGTGAGGGGGTTGATCTTTTTCAGTTCCCGATCAGAGAAGCTGCCAAAGAGTTTTTCAGCTAAGGACATTGGTCACACCTCATGATTCTTCAAAATAGCAAACGTCCGGGCCATTTTATTGCCCCAAAACGAATATTCACACATAAATATATGATACACCAAAAGCCCCATCCCGTCAAACCAGATGGTGAATTTTAGCCGGTTATTGAATGAATTTTCTGTAAATTCCTTCGACCTTTTAGACCACTGTATGGTATCGTCACTTTTCAATGTAGTATCAGACATGGTCTGTTGCGCCGCGCACCGCATGGCACAAAAGAAAACGCTCCAAGATTTCTCTTAGAGCGTTTTGATCAAGTCGGCGACTACCTATTTTCACAAGCCGTTTCCAGCTAACTATCTTGGGCACGAGTGAGCTTAACTACTGTGTTCGGAATGGGAACAGGTGGAACCTCACCGTCATCGTCACCGACCATATGACTAGCTAAGTATATCATTTCTGATTTACTTTGTCTAGTGTTTCAGAAGGACGTGCCTTCAAAACTGAATAATCACTGCTACTTCTCGTTGA
>NZ_JAJEQG010000020.1 GCF_020687245.1 Faecalibacterium longum CLA-AA-H243
AACCTCTCCGTCCCGGCTGCGCCGTGCCGCCTCCCCTATCGAGGGGAGGCTTTGGCATGGCAGAAAGCCCAATCTCTTCGCCAGAGGCTCCCCTCGGTAGGGGGAGCTGTCGAACGAAGTGAGACTGAGAGGTTGCTTTTACAGCGGCCTCTTATTTTTTGCTATTTACTTTTCTTCTCGTTCCGCCTTTTCGGCCTCCTGCTGCTGGCGCAGTTTCTTGATGCGCTTTTTCTCGCTTTCGACGCGGGGCCAGGGCCACGAGAAGCCCTCGTTCTCCTTGCACCAGCGGGTCAGCGGGTAGAACGCAAACGCCAGCCCGAACAGGTACAACAGGACGTACAGCAGACCCGAAAGCGTTACCAGTGCGTCCAGCGCACCAATGAGCGCCATGATGAAGCCAGCTTTCAGGAAAAACAGGCCGTTCTGGCGGCAGTACTCGGGGAAATTTTCGGCCTTGACGGCCTGACGGCCCTGGTCGCCCCAGACCCGTGGATTTTTCATGACCGAATAGCCGTAAAAGACCAGCATCAGGCCACAGGTGAGTTGGAATCCAAAAAACATCTGCGTCGTTCCTCGCTTTATTCTGGTGTGATGGAGTCAGAAGCGTGCTCAGTCGTCGTTGTACTCGCCCAGCAGCGGCTTCATGAAGGGCAGGAAGTCCAGCGTTGCAAAGTAGTCACGGGGAGTCTCAGCACGGCGGATGAGGCGGTGAGAGCCGTCCTCGCAGAGCAGGACCTCGGCGCTGCGCAGCTTGCCGTTGTAGTTGTAGCCCATGGCAGAGCCGTGCGCACCGGTGTCGTGGATATACACGATGTCGCCGATGTCGATTTTGGGCAGCATACGGTCGATGGCAAACTTGTCGTTGTTCTCGCACAGACCGCCGACCACGTCGTACTTGTGGTCGTGGGGTGCGTCTTCCTTGCCCAGCACGGTGATGTGGTGGTAAGCGCCGTACATGGCGGGGCGCATCAGATTGGCCGCGCAGGCATCCAGACCGATGTATTCCTTATAGATGTGCTTCTCGTGGATGGCAGTAGCCACCAGAGCGCCGTAGGGGCCGGTGGTGAAGCGGCCCATCTCGGTGAAGATGGAGACATCGCCCATGCCGGCGGGGACCAGAATTTCTTCAAACTTCTTGCGAACACCCTCGCCGATGGCCATGATGTTGTTCTCCGTCTGCTCGGGGCGGTACGGGATGCCGACACCGCCGGACAGGTTGATGTAGGCGATATGCACGCCGGTGGCCTTCTGGACGCGGACAGCCAGCTGGAAGAGGATGCCTGCCAGCTCAGGATAATAGGCGTCAGAGATGGTGTTGGAGGCGAGGAAGGCGTGGATGCCAAAGTTTTTGGCACCCTTTGCAGCCAGCTTCTTGTAGCTGTCGATCATCTGCTCCTCGGTCATGCCGTACTTGGCGTCGCCGGGCTTGTCCATGACCTGGAAGCCCTCTTTGCTCTCGCCCAGCTGGAAGGTGCCGCCCGGATTGTAGCGGCAGAAGATGTTCTCCGGCACACCGGCCACCCGGTCGAGGAAGTCCACCATCGTGGCGTCATCGAGGTTGATATAAGCGCCCAGCTCGTAAGCCTTCTTCATGTCCTCCACAGGGGTCTGGTTGGAGGAGAACATGATGTCGCTGCCGCTGAAGCCGCACACTTCGCTGAGCATCAGCTCGGTCAGAGAGGAGCAGTCCACGCCGCAGCCCTCTTCCTTCAGGATCTGGAGGATGACGGGGTTCGGCAGAGCCTTGACCGCAAAATACTCGCGGAAGCCCTTGTTCCAGCTGAATGCCTTGTTGATGCGGCGGGCGTTCTCGCGAATGCCCTTCTCGTCATAGACGTGGAAGGGGGTGGGTACGTCCTGAATGATGTCCTGAGCCATCGACTCAGTCAAAAACGGTTTCTTTTCCATGATTGTACATCCCTCTCATATATTTTTACACAGCAAAGGTGCCGTGCAGCCAGCGGTTTTACAGTTTGAGGTTCTCACGGGTGGGGGTAAAGGTAGGCACCATTTTGGCCAACTGCTCCACCACGCTGTCGTCGTTATGTTCGGCGGCGACGGCCAGCTCCTGAAGCTGCTGGTAGAACTCGCCCAGGTCGATGTTCCGAGGCGGAGCCACGAAGATCTTATTGTGGACGGTGCGGCGCATCTTGTCCTGCTCCTCGTCCATCATCAGTTCTTCGTAGAGTTTTTCGCCGGGGCGCAGACCCACGATCTTAATATCCATGTTCACGCCCGGCTCATAGCCGTAGAAGCGGATGAGCTGTTTTGCAAGGTCCATGATCTTGACCGGCTCGCCCATGTCCAGCACATAGATGCTGCCGCTCTCGGCCAGCGCACCGGCCTGCAGCACCAGCTGTGCCGCCTCCGGGATGGTCATAAAGTAGCGCTCGATGTTGGCATCGGTGAGGGTGACGGGGCCGCCCTTTTTGATCTGCGCCTCAAACAGCGGGATGACACTGCCGTGGCTGCCCAGCACATTACCGAAGCGGACGGCGACGCACTTCATGTCGGTGTTGCCTGCGAAGGTCTGGATAAGCATCTCACACAGGCGCTTGGTGCAGCCCATGACGCTGGTGGGGTTGACGGCCTTATCGGTGGAGAGCTGCACCAGCCGCTCCACGCCGTGTTCACTGGCACTGGTGAGCAGGTTCTTGGTGCCAAAGACATTATTCTTGACGGCCTCGGCGGGGCTGATCTCCATCAGCGGGACATGCTTGTGGGCGGCAGCATGGAACACCACCGTCGGGTGGTACGTCTCAAATACCTCGTCCAGACGGGCCTTGTCCCGGATGGAGCCGACCAGCACCGTGACCGGCACATCACGGCCATACTTCTGCTGCAATTCCATCAGCAGTTCATAGGCACAATTCTCATAAATATCGAAGATAAGCAGTTTTGCAGGCTTGAAGCGCATGACCTGACGGCAGAGCTCGCTGCCGATGCTGCCACCGCCGCCCGTCACCAGAACGGTCTTGCCGGTGAGGTAGCCGGAAATTTTCTCCGTGTCCAGTGTGACTTCCTCACGGGAGAGGAAATCGGCGGTGTTCAGCTCACGGAACGCACCCTGCTGAGGTGTGCCTGCACCCACCAGCTGGGGGTCGCTGAGCATCTGCACGGCGCAGTGGGTGGAGACGCAGAGGTCGATGACGTGGTTCAGGCGGTTTCCCTTCAGGGTCGGGATCGCCACGATGATGGTGTGGATGTTGTAGCGGGTACACAGGTCAGGAATTTCTTCCAGTGTGCCGCGCACCGGGACACCGTGGATGGTCTGGCCCAGCTTATTGGGGTCATCATCCACGGCCACGATGACATGGCCGTAGCTGGTGTTGGTCTTGCAGACATTGATGGCCCACGCACCAGCCTCGCCCGCACCCACGATCATGACGGGGCGGTTGGGGTCCTTGCTGGTGTTGCCGCGCAGACGCTCGCCCAGCGGGTGGTTCAGGAAGAGCCGCCATGCCAGACGGCTCCCGCCGATGAACAGGAAAATGAGCACCGCCGCCATGGCGTTGGCCGAGTTGAAGAGCACACCGTGGATGAAGCAGCGGTTGACCAGATAGACGATGCCCGTCGGGACGGCGATCATCCCGGCCAGACGGATGAGGTCACGCTCCCCAGCGTACTTCCAAAGGATGGTGTAGAGCCGCCCGGCCAGAAAGCTGAGCAGGTAGACTGCCACGATCCAGGGCAGATTCGCGTAGAGCAGGGCGCGGTTGTGGGGCCACCAGGAGGCCTCGACAGCACCGTCTGCGCGCAGCAGCAGGGCGAAATAAAAGCTGAAGGCTACGATGGCTCCGTCCAGCGCCACCAGCAGAGCCCGGCGGGCCAGTACCTGCAGCAGATTTGTTTTCTTTTCCTTCACAGCATATCCTCTTTTTCATCGGGGGCTGGCATCCGAAGATGTCAGCTGCCGTTTTTCATTTCAAGGGCCTATCACCCCATAATATCTTTAGTATTATACTCGATTCTCTTCCCCGTGTCCAGCTATTTCACTTTTTGGACATTTTTCTTATGCCGCCTCTCCCCTGCCGCCACGGCCCGCAGCTCTTCGCCGAGGCCCAGCGGCCACGCCGCCGCAAAGCAGACCACTGCCATCCCCGCGCCGCCCAGCGCTACCGCCGCCAGCTGCAAGAGGACTCCGCCGGTGAGCCAGTCCGCTAAAAGATGCCGCAAGGCCAGCCCGGCCCCGGCGCTGACGGCCCCCGCAAAGCCCGGTGCGCCCAGCCACCGCCACAGACGCAGCGGAAGGCCGCAGCTGGACAGCAGCCGCCCCGTGTTGGCGGTGCAGGTGTAGAAGCTGGACAGCAAGATCACAAAAAGAAAGCCCTTCATCCCGAAGCGGGGCAGCAGGAGCAGCACGCCCACAATGCGGAGACAGGAGTCCCACATGCTGTAGCGGAAAACGGCTTTCTGTTCTCCTACCCCCTTCATGGCACCGTCCACCATGCTCTCGAGATACATCAGCGGCATGGCCGGGCCGAGGATGACGAGGTAGCTGCCCGCCTCGGCACTGCCGTAGAGGGCTTCGGCCAGCGGCTGACCCCACACCCAGAACGCCGCTCCCGCCAGCGCCGAGAAATAGCCGGTGAGCCGGAGCATCCTGTCGATAAGAGCCGCCAGCCGCCCGTTCTGGCCCCGGAGGTGGGCCTGAGTGATCTCGGGCATCAGCAGAACGGAAAGGCTCCCCAGCAGTCCGAAGGGAAAGGTCAGCAGAGGCAGGGCCATCCCTTTGAGGTTGCCGTACTGGGCCACGGCTTCGGCACGCCCGCCGGAAAACTGCAGATAGACTGCCAGGCAGGCCGGCACCAGCATATTCTCCGCGGTGTGGAGAGCGCTGGCGAGACAACGTCCTCCCTCCACCGGCCAGAGAATGTCCCAGAGGCGCTTTCCCGGCTCCTGCGGGCGGCAGGCAGGCCGCGCACCGAAGCAGCGGCGGGCCTCTTTACGGTAAAAAAGTGCCATCAGCCCAGTGCTGACGGCCTCGCTGACCGCCGTTGCGCCCAGCACTGCCGTGCAGCGCCCGCCCACGTCCCAGCCGAGGGTGTCGGCCCGCTCCAGCGCAGCCCATACGATGCCGATGCGGACGGTCTGCTCGGCCAGCTGGCTCAGGACGTTTGGCTCCACCTGCCGCCGGGCGATGAAAAAGCCCCGCAGCACCGACGACACCGCCATCCACGGCAGGCCCAGCGACGAGACACGCAGCGCCCCCGCTGCCCGGACATCGCCCAGCCACCATTTTGCGGCGAGGCCCGCCAGCCCGAACTGCGCCGCCAGCGCCAGCATGCCCAGCCCGGCCCCCGCCAGCAGGAGACAGTGAAGCATCCCCCGGGCCTCCGCCGGGCTGCGGGCCAGCTCTTCAGCCATCAGGCGGGTGGCCGCCACCGAGACGCCCGCCGTCGCCAGCGTGACGAAGAGCGAATAGACCGCCAGCACCAGCTGGTACAGCCCCATCCCCTCGCCGCCCAGAGCGTTCGCCAGCCAGATGCGCAGCCCCATGCCCGCCAGGCGGAGCAGGACGTCCGCTCCGGTCATCAGGGCTGCGTTTTTCAGATAGCTCTGCCGCACAGCGCACCCCTCCCTTTCCCCAGTGTATCTTTTTATAAATATGTAAACTGCTCTGGGAAATATGAGCGGGGCCGTGGGTTGTTTCTTTCCCAGTTTTATGATATGATATATATTGTATCTGGCGGGAATGTTCCGCCAGACCGGATCTAAGAATGCAAGGAGGAAGCGCACCCCGGTACCACGGCCGTGCGCAACGAGACAATGAGCGAAGAATGTACCCATGACTGCTCCAACTGCGGGGCAGCGTGTTCTTCCCGCAATGCTGCGCCCCAGCATGACGCACCCAACCCCAATAGCAGCGTCAAGAAGGTCATCGGCGTCGTATCCGGCAAGGGCGGCGTCGGCAAGAGCATGACCAGCGCCCTGCTGGCCTGTGCAATGGCACGCCGCGGCTACCACTGCGGCATCCTCGACGCCGACATCACCGGCCCGTCCATCCCCAAGCTGTTCGGCATCCATGGCCGTGCCATGGCTGACGACAAGGGCTGCTGGCCCATCCAGAGCCGGATGGGCATCGACGTGATGAGCATCAACCTGCTGGTGGAGAACGAGGAAGACCCCGTCGTCTGGCGCGGCCCCGTCATCGCCGGTGCGGTCAAGCAGTTCTGGACCGATGTGGTCTGGAAAGACGTCGATTTCCTGTTCGTGGATATGCCTCCGGGAACCGGTGACGTCCCCCTGACCGTCTTCCAGAGTCTGCCCGTGGACGGCATCGTCGTCGTGGCAAGCCCGCAGGAGCTGGTGAGCATGATCGTGGCCAAGGCCGTGAACATGGCCGAGATGATGAAGGTGCCGATGCTGGGCATCGTCGAGAACATGAGCTATATCGTCTGCCCCGACTGCGGCAAGCACATCAATGTGTTCGGCGACAGCCATGTGGACGAGGTGGCCGCAAAGCATCACCTGCCCGTTCTGGCCAAATGCCCCATCGACCCGCAGCTGGCTGCGCTGTCCGACGCCGGCATGATCGAGACCTACGGCGGACAGTTCCTCGAGGGTGCCGCTGACGCCTGCGAGAAGCTGCTGAAGTAAGACTTTTCCTCCCTGCACTGCCTGTTCCGGGCCGGTGCAGGGATTTTTTGTTTCTTTATAAAAGCAGGTTTTATCGCAATTTTTTGATGTGTCCCGTCTTTTTCGTGAAGTGCATTCATCTTTTCCATTGTATTTTGAAAGATTTTCCGGTTTTTTGCGGGGCGGGCCATCTTGTAAATCGGCAGATAAAGCTTTATAATAGCAAAGTGGTCAGAGGCTTATCGCACCCGCCGTGGGAAACGGGAAAGCCGAAGCCTCCACACAATAGAGTTAAGGGAAAAGGAGTATATCATTATGCTGACGAATGAATATCTGAAGCGTGTCTACGAGGGCCTGGAAAAGCGCAATGCCAACGAGCCCGAATTCCTGCAGGCTGTCCGCGAGGTTCTGGAGAGCATCCAGCCCGTCGTGGAGAAGCATCCCGAGTACGAGAAGGCCGCCCTCATCGAGCGTCTGGTCGAGCCTGAGCGCATCATCACCTTCCGTGTGCCTTGGGTCGATGACCAGGGCAAGGTCCAGGTGAACCGCGGCTACCGCGTCCAGTTCAACAGCGCCATCGGCCCCTACAAGGGCGGCCTGCGCTTCCATCCTTCTGTCAATCAGGGCATCCTGAAGTTCCTCGGCTTCGAGCAGACCTTCAAGAACAGCCTGACCACCCTGCCCATGGGCGGCGGCAAGGGCGGCTCTGACTTCGACCCCCACGGCAAGAGCGACATGGAAGTCATGCGCTTCTGCCAGAGCTTCATGACCGAGCTGTACCGCCACATCGGCCAGTTCGTGGACTGCCCTGCCGGTGATATTGGCGTCGGCGGCCGCGAGGTCGGCTATATGTTCGGTCAGTACAAGCGTCTGACCAACAGCTTCCAGGGCGGTATGCTCACCGGCAAGGGCCTGACCTTCGGCGGTTCCCTGGCCCGTACCGAGGCTACCGGCTATGGCCTGTGCTACTTCACCGCTGAGGCTCTGAAGTGCATGCGCAACGACAGCTTCGAGGGCAAGACCGTGGTCATCTCCGGCTCCGGCAATGTCGCTATCTACGCCTGTGAGAAGGCTACCCAGCTGGGTGCCAAGGTCGTCACCATGTCCGACTCCAACGGCTATGTCTACGACCCCAACGGCATCGACCTGGCCTACGTCAAGGACCTGAAGGAAGTCCGCCGCGGCCGCATCAAGGAGTATGCTGAGACCCACAAGGATGCGACCTACGTTGCTGACTGCACCAAGGTCTGGACTGTCCCCTGCGACATCGCCCTGCCCTGCGCTACCCAGAACGAGATCAACAAGGAGTCCGCAGAGGCTCTGGTGAAGGGCGGTTGCACCGTGGTCTGCGAGGGCGCTAACATGCCCAGCACTCCCGAGGCCATCGAGGTCTACCTGTCCAACGGCATCCTGTACGGACCCGCAAAGGCTTCCAACGCCGGCGGCGTGGCTACCTCCGGTCTGGAGATGAGCCAGAACTCCGAGCGTCTGAGCTGGAGCTTCGAAGAGGTCGATGCAAAGCTGAAGGGCATCATGGAGGGCATCTTCCACGCTTCCTACGATGCATCCGTGGCCGCTGGCTCCGAGGGCAACCTGATGGTCGGTGCAAACTGCGCCGGCTTCCTGAAGGTCGCTACTGCCATGATGGCTCAGGGCATCACCTACTAAGCTTTTCCTGATCTACAAGGGCCGCATCCGCGAGGGTGCGGCTTTTTTTGGTTTGCCCCGCCTGCCTGCATAACCGTCTGCCGCCCCGCTCATACTCCTTTCATCAAACGAAAAGAGGTTTTTGCATGGACGAAATGATGTTCTGTTATCAATGCGAGCAGGCGGCAAACTGCACGGCCTGCACCGGAAAAGCGGGTGTCTGCGGCAAATCAGCCGAGACAGCCGACGCGCAGGACAAGCTCACCGGGGCACTCATCGGCTTTGCCACCCTGCTGCTGGACATCGGCAGACCCATCCAGCCCCCGCAGGCACTCCTGCTGACGGAAGGATTGTTCACCACCATCACCAATGTTGATTTCGACCCCCAGACGGTGGCGCAGCTGACCGATAAGGTCTGGAAGGCCAAGCAGGAAGCCTTTGCCTCGGCCAGCCCTGCACCTGCACCAGTGTCCGACTACGATATGCAGAAGCTGTGGCAGGAGCCGGACCCCGACCGGAAGAGCCTGTGCTCCTTTGTCCTCTTTGGGCTGCGCGGCATGGCAGCTTACTCCTACCACGCGCGGGTGCTGGGCTATACCGATGGCGAGATCGACCTGTTTTTCTGCACGGCGCTGCGGGCCATCGCACAGGAGCGGGACAAGGACAAGCTCTTCCAGCTGGTGGAGGACACCGGGCGGATGGCCTACCGGGTCATGGCTGAGCTGGACAAGGCCAACACCGGCGCGTTTGGCGACCCGGAGCCGGTGGAGGTGTCCCTGACCATCGAGAAAGGGCCTTTCATCGTCATCTCCGGCCACGACCTCTACGACGCCAAGTGCCTGTTGGAGCAGACCGAGGGCAAGGGCATCAATGTCTACACCCACTCCGAGATGCTGCCTGCCCACGGCTACCCGGAGCTGAAAAAGCGCTTTCCTCATCTGAAAGGCAACTTTGGCACCGCATGGCAGAACCAGCAGCGGGAGTTTGAGGACATCCCTGCACCGGTGCTCTTCACCACCAACTGCATCATGCCCCTCCGGCCCAGCTATGCCGACCGGGTATTCACCACGTCTGTCGTCTCCTATCCCGGCGTCACCCACATCGGGGAGGACCGAGATTTTTCACCGGTCATCGCCAAGGCGCTTGAGCTGGGCGGCTACCCGGAGGACACCCTCATCCCGGGCATGAACGGCGGCAGTGTGGTCGCCACCGGCTTTGCCCACCATGCCGTACTGAGCCATGCGGAGGAGATCGTCCAAGCCGTCCACGAGGGTGCCATCCGGCACTTTTTCCTCATCGGCGGCTGCGACGGCACCCGCCCCTCCCGCCGGTACTACACGGATTTTGCCAAGCTGACCCCGCCCGACACCGTCATCCTGACGCTGGCCTGCGGCAAGTTCCGGCTCAACGACCTGCCGCTGGGTACGGTGGCGGGTCTGCCCCGCATCCTCGACGTGGGCCAGTGCAACGACGCCTACAGTGCCATCCGGATCGCGCTGGGTCTGGCCGAAGCTTTTGACTGCTCGGTCAACGAGCTGCCCCTCTCCATCATCCTCTGCTGGTTCGAGCAGAAGGCGGTCTGTGTGCTGATGGCCCTGCTGGCGCTGGGCATCCGGGGCATCCGTCTCGGCCCCACCCTGCCCGCCTTCCTCTCCCCCGGGGTGGCCGCTGTTTTGCAGGAGAAGTATGACCTCCGGCCCATCACCACGCCGGAGGACGATCTTGCCGCCTGTCTGGGCCGGCACTGAGCCGGAAAAGGCATACTATTTCCTACTCTGCGTGTCTGTTTTTCACAAGAAGAACCGTCGCCGTGTACCCACATTTGGTGCAGCTGTCACTTGAATCTTTTTCAGCACCTTTGTATAATATTCTTGTTATCCGGAACAAGGGCGTTCCAGATGAGTCTTTGCCGACCCATCTGGGACGCCTTTTCTTTTTACCGGCATTAAGAGGGACTCTGCGGAATGTGCCGCAGCATTGCCAGGATATTCTCCGGAAAATCGAAAAAAGGATGGGAAAGTCTATGGAAAATTTCACGGAGCAAAAAGGGCCTCTGGGCCTCTATGACCCCCAGTTCGAGCACGACGCCTGCGGCATCGGTGCCGTCGTGGACATCAAGGGCCGTAAGAGCCACCAGACCGTCAGCGACGCGCTGTCCATCGTGGAGCGCCTTGAACACCGCGCCGGCAAGGACGCCGAGGGCAAGACCGGCGACGGCGTGGGCATCATGCTACAGATTAGCCACCGCTTCTTTGCCAAGGTAGCCGACGAGCTGAACATCAGCCTTGGCAACGAGCGCGAATACGGCGTAGGTATGTTCTTCTTTCCCCAGAACGAACACCTGCGCGCCCAGGCCATGAAGCTTTTTGAGCTTGTCACCCGCAAAGAGGGCCTCGAGTTTCTGACATGGCGCGAAGTGCCTGTAGACCCCGACGCCGTGGGCCAGAAAGCCCGCGACTGCATGCCCGCCATCTGGCAGTGCTTCATCAAAAAGCCCGCCAAGGTGAGCAAGGGCATCGACTTTGACCGCAAGCTCTACATCGTCCGCCGGGTCTTCGAGCAGGCCAGCAACGGCACCTATGTCCCCAGCCTGTCCAGCCGCACCATCGTGTACAAGGGCATGTTCCTCGTCCACGACCTGCGCCAGTTCTACCTCGATCTGCAGGACGAGGACTATGAATCCGCCATCGGCATGGTCCACAGCCGCTTCTCCACCAACACCAACCCCAGCTGGATGCGCGCCCACCCCAACCGCTTCATCCTCCACAACGGCGAGATCAACACCATCAAGGGCAACACCGACGCCATGCTGGCCCGTGAAGAGACCATCTCCTCCCCCATCATGAAGGAGGACATGAACAAGATCCTGCCCATCATCAACACCTCCGGCTCCGACTCCGCCATGCTGGACAACGCCCTCGAGTTCATGGTGATGAACGGCATGGACCTGCCGCTGGCCGTTATGATCACCATCCCGGAGCCCTGGGAGAACAACAAGAACATCAGCCAGAAAAAGCGGGACTTCTACCAGTATTACGCCACCATGCTGGAGCCCTGGGACGGCCCTGCGGCCATCCTCTTCTCCGACGGCGACGTGGTGGGCGCTGTGCTGGACCGCAACGGTCTGCGCCCCAGCCGCTACTACATCACCAAAGACGGCAGGATGATCCTCTCTTCCGAGGTGGGCGTGCTGCCCTGTGAGCCGGAGAACATTCTGGTCAAAGACCGTCTCCGCCCCGGCAAGATGCTGCTGGTGGACACCGTCAAGGGCGAAGTCGTGGACGACGAGAAGCTGAAGGAATACTACGCCAGCCGTGAGCCGTACGGCGAGTGGATCGACCGCAACCTCGTCCAGCTGAAGGACCTCAAGATCCCCAACATCAAGACCCCCAGCTACACCGGCGACGACCTGCTGCGCCTGCAGAAGGTGTTCGGCTACAAGTATGAGGACATCAGCACCCTCATCCTGCCCATGGCACGTCAGGGCGCAGAGCCTTCCGGCGCAATGGGTACCGATACCCCGCTTGCCGTCCTCAGCGGCCAGCACCCGCCGCTCTTCAATTATTTCAAGCAGCGTTTTGCACAGGTCACGAACCCGCCCATCGACGCCATCCGCGAGAAGATCGTCACCTCCACCAGCGTCTATGTGGGCGCACACGGCAACCTGCTGGAAGACAAGCCCGAAAACTGCAAGGTGCTCAAGGTCAACAATCCCATCCTCACGTCCACTGACCTTCTCCGCATCAAGTACATGAACGTCCCGGGCTTCAAAGTCTCCACTGTCTCCATCAACTACTACAAGAACACCAGCCTCGAAAAGGCCATCGACCGCGTTTTCCTGGAGGTAGACCGCGCTTATAAAGAGGGTGCGAACATCATCATCCTGTCCGACCGGGACATTGACGAATACCATGTGGCCATCCCCAGCCTGCTGGCGGTTTCTGCCGTGTCCCAGTACCTCATCCGCACCAAGAAGAGCACCGCACTGGCTCTCATCCTCGAGAGCGCAGAGCCTCATGAAGTGCATCACTTTGCCGCTCTGCTGGGCTACGGTGCCTGTGCCGTCAACCCCTATCTGGCCCATGAGACCATCGGCCAGCTCATCGACGACGGCCTGCTGGACAAAGATTATTACGCCGCCGTGGACGACTACAACAAGGCTGTGCTGGGCGGCATCGTGAAGATCGCCTCCAAGATGGGCATCTCCACCATCCAGAGCTACCAGAGCAGCCAGATCTTCGAGGCCGTCGGCATCTCCAGGGACGTCATCGACAAGTATTTCACCGGCACGGTGAGCCGTGTGGGCGGCATCGGCCTCGAGGACATTCAGGCTGACGTGGAGGCCCTGCACAACGCAGCCTTCGACCCGCTGGGCCTTGACATCAACATGCAGCTGGAAGACGGCGGCGCCCACAAGTTCCGCAGCGGCAAGGAAGAGCACCTCTTCAACCCCCAGACCATCCACCTGTTCCAGAAAGCCTGCTTCACCGGTGACTACGACACCTTCAAGCAGTTCACCCACACCGTGGACAACATGGGCCAGAACGGCGTCCATCTGCGCAGTCTGCTGGACTTCAACTATGCCCCCGACGGCGGCATCCCGCTGGACGAGGTGGAGCCGGTGAGCTCCATCGTCAAGCGGTTCAAGGCCGCTGCCATGAGCTACGGCGCACTGAGCAGCGAGGCCCACGAGACCATCGCCATCGCGCTGAACCGCCTCGGCGGCCGGAGCAACACCGGCGAGGGCGGTGAGCCCGAAGAGCGCTACCACAGCGAGAGCAATTCCAAGATAAAGCAGGTGGCTTCCGCCCGCTTCGGCGTCACCAGCAAGTATCTTGTCTCGGCAGAGGAGATCCAAATCAAGCTGGCACAGGGCGCAAAGCCCGGCGAGGGCGGCAATCTGCCCGGCGCAAAAGTGTACCCGTGGATCGCCAAGACCCGTCACAGCACTACCGGTGTCGGCCTCATCTCTCCCCCGCCGCACCACGATATCTACTCCATCGAAGACCTTGCAGAGCTTATCTACGACCTCAAGAATGCCAACCGCCACGCCAACATCAACGTCAAGCTGGTCAGTGAGGCCGGCGTCGGCACGATCGCTGCCGGTGTCGCCAAGGGCGGCGCACAGGTCATCCTTGTTTCCGGCTACGACGGCGGCACGGGCGCAGCGCCCCGCAACTCCATCAAAGATGCCGGTCTGCCCTGGGAGCTTGGCATCGCCGAGACCCACCAGACCCTTATCCTCAACGGCCTGCGCACCCGTGTGCGCATCGAGAGCGATTCCAAGCTGCTCTCCGGCCGCGATGTGGCCATCAGCTGTATGCTGGGCGCTGAGGAGTTCGGCTTCGGCACCTCTCTGCTGATGACCATGGGCTGCGTCATGATGCGTGTCTGCAACCTCGACACCTGCCCCATGGGCATCTGCACCCAGAACCCCGAGCTGCGCAAGCACTTCCGCGGCAAGCCCGAGTATATCATCAACTACCTGACCTTCGTGGCGCAGGAGCTGCGCGAATACATGGCAAAGCTGGGCATCCGTACCATCGACGAGCTGGTGGGCCGCACCGACCTGCTCCATGTCAAGTCTGCCCCTGCCGACAGCCGGATGTCCAAGATGGACCTCGACTGCATCCTGCACAACCCCGCCATCGTCAACAGCAATGTCCACTTCCAGAAGGAAGACACCTACGACTTCCATCTGGAAGACACTCTGGACATGAAGGTGCTGATGAAGAAATTCAAGCTCAGCAGCAAGACCCCTCAGAGCGTGAAGCTGGATGTCTCCAACACCGACCGCGCCTTTGGTGCCATCTTCGGCAGCGAGATCACCCGCAAGTACGGCAGCGACCTGCCCGATGACGTCTACACCGTCCACTGCACCGGTGCAGGCGGCCAGAGCTTCGGCGCATTCATTCCCAAGGGCCTGACGCTGGAACTGACCGGCGACTGCAACGACTACATGGGCAAGGGCCTCTCCGGCGGCAAGCTCGTCGTCCGCCCGCCCGAGGGCATCACCTTCAAGCCCGAGGAGAACATCATCATCGGCAATGTGGCACTCTACGGTGCCACCAGCGGCAAAGCCTTTGTTTCCGGTGTGGCCGGTGAGCGCTTCTGCGTCCGCAACTCGGGCGCTGTGGCCGTCGTCGAGGGCGTGGGCGACCACGGCTGCGAGTACATGACCGGCGGCACCGTCGTCGTTCTGGGCCAGACCGGCAAGAACTTTGCAGCCGGCATGACCGGCGGCATCGCCTATGTTCTGGATGAGAACTGGGACTTCTACCAGCGGGTGAACAAGGAGACCGTCAGCCTCGAGCCGGTGGAGCACAAGTACGACGTCGCCACCCTGAAAGAGCTCATCCGTGAGCACGTCGAGCTGACCGGCTCGCCCCGCGGCAAGGAGATCCTGGACAATTTCAGCGAGTTCCTGCCCAAATTTAAGAAAGTCCTCCCCTACGATTACGACCATATGCTGCGGGTCATCGCCTCCATGGAAGAGCGCGGCCTCGACGGCGAGCAGGCGCAGATCGAAGCATTCTACGCCGTGCAGAAGAACAAGTAAGGAGGGGAACATCATGGCAAAACTCACTGGTTTTATGGATTACACGCGCAAGACCAGCACGGATGTTCCGCCGCTGGAGCGCATTGAAAACTTTAACGAATTTCACATCTGGCTCTCCCGGGAGGAGCAGCAGACCCAGGCAGCCCGCTGCATGGACTGCGGCGTTCCCTTCTGCCAGGCGGGCATGATGATCGGCGGCATGGCCTCCGGCTGCCCGCTGAACAACCTCATCCCCGAGTGGAATGATTTGGTCTATCAGGGCAAGTGGGAGCTGGCACTCCGCCGCCTGCGCACCACCAACCGTTTCCCGGAGTTCACGAGCCGGGTCTGCCCTGCCCTGTGTGAGGCCGCCTGCACCTGCGGCGACGTCACTGGCAGCAGCGTCACTGTCCGGGAGAACGAACACGCCATCGTGGAGACGGGCTACGCCAAGGGCTGGCTCCATGCCGCCCCGCCTCCGGCCCGCACCGGCAAGAGCGTGGCCGTCATCGGCAGCGGCCCTTCGGGCCTGTCGGTGGCCGAATACCTCAACATCCGGGGCCATGCCGTCACCGTCTTCGAGCGTGCTGACCGTGTGGGCGGTCTGCTGATGTACGGCATCCCCAACATGAAGCTGGACAAATCCGTCATCGAGCGCCGCATCAAAATTATGCAGGCTGAGGGCGTCGAGTTCCGCACCAACATGGATGTGGGCGGGGCTGTGGATACCGCTGAGATTTTGAACAGCTATGACGCCATCGTGCTCTGCTGCGGTGCCAAGAAAGCCCGCGATTTGAACGTCCCCGGCCGCGACGCGAAGGGCGTGTACCTCGCAGTGGACTACCTCACCAGCGTGACCAGGAGTCTGCTGGACAGCAAGTTTGCCGACGGCAGGGCCATCAACGCGGCAGGCAGGAATGTCCTCGTCATCGGCGGCGGCGACACCGGCAACGACTGTCAGGGTACCGCCCTGCGGCAGGGCTGCACCGACCTCGTGGCACTGGAAATGATGCCCCAGCCCCCGAAAGAACGGGCCGCGAATAACCCCTGGCCCGAGTGGCCCAAGGTGCTGAAGGTGGACTACGGCCAGACTGAGTGCCTTGCCAAGTTCGGCAAAGACCCCCGCGTCTACCAGACCACCGTCAAAGAGTTTCTGAAGGATGACGCCGGCAATCTGACCGGCGCGGTCATCTCCTATCTCAAGCCCCAGCGTGACCCTGACACCGGCCGTACCAGCATGGTACCCACCGGCGAAGAGTTCACCTACGACTGCCAGCTGGCCTTTATCGCCGCCGGTTTCGTGGGCTGCGAGGACTATGTGGCCGAGGCGTTCGGCGTGGAGCGGAACGCCCGGGGCAATGTGGCCGACCATGGCTTCCACACCAATGTAGACAAGGTCTTTGTCTGCGGCGATATGCGCCGGGGCCAGAGCCTCGTGGTCTGGGGCCTGCGGGAGGGCCGCGACTGCGCCGCCGAGGTGGACCGCTATCTGATGGGTTACACCAATCTGTGACCCCCCTATTTATGACATTCTCTTTCCTATCCTAAACAGAAACGGGAGCTTTCCTTCACCGGGAGGCTCCCGTTTCTGCATTTCGGGGCTTTTATTTTCACAAAGTTTTCACAGCTAGTATTTCCTACCCACTTGAAACAGATACCCCCAAGTGGTAAAATCAGAGTGTCGGGAGATTTACCCCCACAGGGTACATTTCCTTTTCACACCGATACACCCGGAAAGGAGTTATCTGCTATGACTGATGCTGAAAAAAAGCCCTGCTGCTGCGCCGCTGAGCCTGCCGAAGAGGACACTGCCCCCTCCTGCTGCCGCCACAAGGACCGTACCCCTGAGGAGTACCGCGCCCTTGCCAACCGGCTGAGCCGCATTGAGGGCCAGGTGCGCGGCATCCGCGCGATGCTGGACAAGGACGTCTACTGCGCCGATATTCTGGTGCAGGTAGCTGCGGTGAACGCTGCACTGAACGGCTTTTCCAAAGAGCTGCTGGGCCAGCATATCCGCACCTGCGTGGCCGACGATTTGAAAGCCGGCGAGACGCAGAAGCTGGACGAACTGCTGCAGCTGCTGCCCCGGCTCATGAAATGACCCCGTTCCGGGCATCCTATAAGAGGGAAAGGAATCCGCAATGGAACAATACAATGTCACGGGCATGAGCTGCGCGGCCTGCTCTGCCCGGGTGGAAAAGGCCGTGAAGAAGGTGCCGGGCGTCACGAGCTGCTCGGTGAGCCTTCTGACAAACTCCATGGGCGTGGAAGGCACAGCCTCTCCTGCCGCCATCCTCTCGGCTGTGCAGGAGGCAGGCTATGGCGCAAGCCCGAAGAATGCCTCTGCCAGTAAGACTTCGGACGCCAGCGCCGACCTCGACGCACTGGCCGACCACGAGACACCGAAGCTCAAGCGCCGTCTCATCGCCTCGCTGGGCTTCCTGCTGGTGCTGATGTACTTCTCCATGGGCCACATGATGTGGGGCTGGCCCCTGCCCCACTGGTTCGACGGCAACCACGTCGCCATGGGCCTCGTCCAGCTGCTGCTGGCGGGCATCGTCATGGTCATCAACCAGAAGTTCTTCATCAACGGCTTCAAGGGCCTCATCCACGGCGCACCCAACATGGATACGCTGGTGGCCCTCGGCTCCATGGCAAGCTTCGTGTGGAGCACTTACGCCCTCTTCGCCATGACCCGTGCCCAGGTGGATGGCAACGACGAGCTCGTCATGCACTATATGATGGAGTTCTACTTCGAGTCTGCCGCCATGATCCTGACTCTCATCACGGTGGGCAAGATGCTGGAAGCCCGCTCCAAGGGCAAGACCACCGACGCCCTCAAGAGCCTGATGAAGCTGGCCCCCAAGACCGCCACGCTGGTGCGGGACGGCGCGGAAGTGACCGTGGCCATCGCCGACGTGCAGAAGGGCGACGTCTTTGTGGTCCGCCCCGGCGAGAATATCCCGGTGGACGGCGTGGTGCTGGAAGGCACCAGTGCAGTCAACGAGAGCGCCCTGACCGGCGAGAGCATCCCAGTGGACAAGGCCGTCGGCGACAAAGTCAGTGCTGCCACCACCAATCAGTCGGGCTTCCTCCGCTGTGAGGCTACCCGCGTGGGCGAGGATACCACGCTGGCTCAGATCATCAAGATGGTCAGCGATGCCGCCGCCACCAAAGCTCCTATCGCCAAAATCGCCGACACCGTGTCGGGCTTCTTCGTCCCGGCGGTCATCTCCATCGCCGTCGTGACCACCATCGTCTGGCTGCTGCTGGGCCATGAGCTGGGCTATGCGCTGGCACGCGGCATCTCCGTTCTGGTCATCAGCTGCCCCTGCGCACTGGGCCTTGCAACACCTGTGGCTATTATGGTCGGCAATGGTCTCGGCGCAAAAAACGGCATCCTCTTCAAGACTGCCGCCTCGCTGGAAGCCGCAGGCCGCACCCAGATCGTGGCGCTGGACAAGACCGGCACCATCACCGAGGGCGCACCCCGCGTCACCGACCTGCTGCCCGCTGAGGGTGTCTCCGAGACGGAGCTTCTGACGCTGGCCGCAGCGCTGGAAAGCCGCAGCGAGCACCCTCTGGCAAAGGCAGTTCTGGCCGACGCCGAGGCAAAGGCCATCACTCCCCCGGAAGTCACTGACTTCGCGGCCCTGCCGGGCAATGGTCTGGCGGCTAAGCTGAACGGCATGGGCATCTATGCCGGCAATGCCGCCTTCATCCAGACCAAGCTCACCCTGCCCGCCGCACTGGCACAGCAGGCTGAAAAGCTGGCCTCTGAGGGCAAGACTCCCCTCTTCTTCGGCGGCGCAGGCCGTCTGCTGGGCGTTATCGCCGTGGCCGACACCATCAAGGAGGACAGCCCCGAAGCCATCCGTCAGCTGCAGAACATGGGCATCCGGGTCGTGATGCTCACCGGCGACAACCAGCGCACCGCCGACGCCATCGGCAGGCAGGCGGGCGTGGACGAGGTCATCGCGGGCGTCCTGCCCGACGGCAAGGAGGCCGTCATCTGCCAGCTGCAGACCAGCGGCAAGGTGGCCATGGTGGGTGACGGCATCAACGACGCTCCCGCCCTCACCCGTGCCGACACCGGCATTGCCATCGGCGCAGGCACCGACGTGGCCATTGACGCCGCCGACGTCGTGCTGATGAACTCGAAGCTCTCGGACGTGCCTGCGGCCATCCGCCTCAGCCGCGCCACCCTGCGGAACATCCACGAGAATCTGTTCTGGGCGTTCATCTACAACATCATCGGCATCCCGCTGGCGGCTGGTCTGTTCATCCCCTTCGGCCTGACGCTGAATCCCATGTTCGGTGCTGCTGCCATGAGCCTGTCCAGCTTCTGCGTCGTGAGCAACGCCCTGCGGCTGAACCTGTTCGATTTGCACAGCACCAGGCACGACCACAAAACCGCTTCTCCCGCTGCTGCCCCGGTGCAGTCTGCGGCTGAAAATAACAAAAAATCGGACGCCGAAGCGCCCGAAGTCAAAACGAAGGATCATACCATGAAGAAGACCCTGAAAGTGGAAGGCATGATGTGCGGCCACTGCGAAGCCCGCGTGAAGAAGGCTCTGGAAGCCCTGCCCGAGGTGGACGAGGCTGTCGTGAGCCACGAGGCCGGCACCGCCATCGTCACCCTGAACGCCGAGGTCGCCGACGACGTGCTCAAGAACGCCGTCGAGGCACAGGACTACAAGGTCACCGGCATCCAGTAAGCTGTAAAATGCAGAAAAGCCAGCGCACGAGAAATGTGCGCTGGCTTTTGTTATAGGTCATAACCTCTCAGCCTCGCTATCGCTCGACAAGGCCGGGTTGCGGCACCCAGCATCCGCTGCGCATTGCGCGCGTCTTACTGGCCGCTGCCCCAACAACGACTCCCTGTTTCCGCCACTGGCGGCGGTCGTCGTTGTTGCCCCTACCGAGGGGAGCCTCTGGCGAAGAGACAAAGCTTTACGAAATGGCCTCTCCTCGATAGGAGAGGTGGCAATGCGAAGCATTGACGGAGAGGTTTCATTCCTTACGGAGTCAGACGGTTGGGGCCGCGGAACAGGAACTCGGCGTCCTTGATAGACTGGCCGCAGAGCAGCATGGTCAGACGGTCGATGCCCAGACCGAAGCCGCCGTGCGGGGGGCAGCCGTACTGGAAGAACTCCAGATAAAACTTGACGTCATCGGCCAGGCCCTTCTCCTCTGCCTGCTTCTTCAGCACATCGTAGCGATGCTCACGCTGTGCGCCGGTGGTGATCTCCACGCCGCGCCAGATGAGGTCGTAGCCCTGCGGCACGCCGTTCTCGTCGCGCATGTGGTAGAAAGCACGCTTCTCGGCGGAGTAGTCGGTGATGAACAGGAACTCGTGGCCGTAGTGCTTCTTGACCCAGTCGTAGCTCAGGCGCTCGGCCTCGGTGGTCAGGTCGCCCTTCTCGCTCTCATCGACAGTGTAACCGAACTCCTCTTCCAGAGCCTTGTACAGGTCGGCCAGCTTGACCACGGGGAACGGCGTGGTGGGGACGACGACTTCCAGACCAAACAGCTCCTTGATCTGCTCACCGTACTGCTCCTTGACGGCCTTCAGGCCGGCAGTCAGAAGCTCTTCCTCCATCTTCATGACGTCCTTGTAAGAGGTGATGTAGCTGAACTCAAGGTCGAAGCCGGAGAACTCGGTGGAGTGCTTGTTGGTGTAGCTCTTCTCCGCGCGGAAGACGGGGCCGGTCTCAAAGATGCGCTCGAAGCCGGCGGCCATGGCCATCTGCTTATAGAACTGAGGGCTCTGGGCCAGATAGGCGTTGCGGTCGAAGTAGTCCACCTTGAACACCTCAGAGCCGCTCTCGCTGGCAGCAGCGATGAGCTTCGGGGTGTGGATCTCGATGAAGCTGCGCTCGAGCAGGAACTGACGCATGGCGTTGACGAAGCAGCTCTGTGCCTTGAACATCAGCTGGTTCTCATCGGTGCGCAGGTCGATCCAGCGGTAGTCGATGCGCTGGTCGATGCTGGAACGCTCCACAGCCTTCTTCTTCTTGGTGGCGGCGATCTCCTTGCGGACGATGGGCAGCGCGTTGGCGATGCTCTCGATCTCGATGGCCTCGGGGATCATCTCGATGCCGCCCATCTTGACGTAGTCGTTCTCCATCACTTTGCCGGTGACGGTGATGACAGAGTCCGGGGTCAGCTTGTCGATGGTGTCCACCAGCTCAGGGTGGTCCTCCTTCTCGACGGTGATCTGAAGTTTGCCGGTAATATCCTTCAGCACGATGAAGGCCATATATTTGCTGTTGCGCAGGTTCTCGATAAAGCCCTGCACCTTGACCGTGCTGCCAATTTCCTTTTGTACCTCATTGATATAGGTGCGTTCCATGGAAATCCTCCTTCTGTGTCTTGTATACTGTTTTATTATATAACATTTCCGACATAAATCAAGACAAAACCACTTCGTTTCTCAAGATGCTCCGGCTCATCCCTGTTTCAGCTTTTTTCCCAGCCTCCACATCCAGCGTCCCGCCGCCGGGCAGCAGATCAGCATCCAGAGCTTGCTCTTTTCACGCTTCTTGCTGTTCGGGACGCGCAAGGCCGCCCGCCAGTGCTCTCGCGCCATCCGCACGATCTTGGCTTGCAGCTCCGGATCGGCATGGTCGCTGCCCGCCATCCGGTAATATACATGGGCGCAGACCACCGCCAGCCGTTCCTCGGCTGTTCGTTCCATGCTTTCTTCCCCGGGTCTCCTCTGCTCCCGGATCAGTGCATAAATTCTTTCCCATGCCGTTATCTCGCTGAACTGCTTTGGCTTGAATGTCTCCTGATGGAGCGCCGAGCCATCCCGCATATAGTATGCGTACAGGCCGCACGGCAGATAAATGTATCCTCCCGCCTTCAGAAGTGCCTTTGCCATAAACAGCGCATCTTCTCCGATCGAAAGCTCCTCATCGAACCGAATATCACGAAGAAATTCAGTCTTCATCATCCCTCTACAGCACCACAGGCACCCATTTTCATCCCAGAATGTATATTGCCTCAGATTCATCCGCTCTGTTTTCGGCATTTTTTCCGGGAGGGCCTTGAAAGGGACCTCTTTTTCAAAATCATTCACCCGCACATCCCTGCAGATCGCAACCGCCTCTCCGCTCTGCCGGAGGGCCAGATACAACCATTCCATATATTGCGAAGCCACCACATCGTCCGCATCCACAAAGCACACATATTCGCCTTTTGCCTGTTCCAGTCCCCTGTTGCGTGCCGAGGACACCCCGCCATTTTTCTTATGTAGGGTGCGGATGCGCGGGTCCTTCTCCGCGTATCTCTCCATGATCTCAGGGCTGCCATCCGATGAGCCATCGTTTATCAGGAGCAGCTCAAAATTCGAATACGTCTGTGTCAGGAGGCTCTCGATGCAGCGGGGGAGTTCTTTTTCTACATTATAGACCGGTACGATCACGCTGATCTTCACATCTGTTCTGCCCGCCATCTTTTATCCTTTGCCTTTCTGCTCTGTTGATGTGCCGCCCAGCATCTCCGCTGTAACGTGATAATATTCCATCAGGTTCTGAAGTGCTTCATCGTTCCGCATCCTTCCGGCGGTGTTGACCGACATCAGGCACTGGCGCTGGCTGTTCCGGATGGTGAACCACTCCTTCGAGTTGGTGCTCACCTTCACTGCCGGGATCCTTTTCTGCGCTCCCACGATCTTGAGCCACATATCGTCCGCCGTCGGGCACAGCTTCATAATCTTCCCGCTGTCGAACTCGATGCCGCTGAAATAGCCTGCAGGATACAACACCCCTCCAACGCCCACCGGGAAAAGTGCTTCCGAAGGTCCTTTTTTGTCTGGCGACAAGCCGTACCACTCCTGATAAGGCGCCACCCTTCCGCCTTCAAACGTGATTTCATGCGCGCGGTAACAGCACACGCAGCCCGGATACTTTTCGTGGGTATCCCACAGCCCTTCCAGCCAGTTTTCCGGGTAGAGCGCATCATCATCCGCCGTAACGATCACATCATTTTCAAATTCCTGCGCGGTGTAGAACACCTTTTTAAAGGAGCGGATATTGTCGCAGAAGCGGATATCCAGTCCCTTTTCTTTCAGGCGGAGCAGATTTGCCGGGAGCTGTGCTTCCTCCGGAAATTCCTCCTTGGACAACCAGAGCAGGATACGATCCGTCGGACGGCTCTGCCGCAGGATGCTCTGGATCGTCAGATGGACTTTCCCGATTCGGAGCGGGAAGGTGGTCAGAGATACCACCATCCTTTCGCCCTGCGTTGTTCTCTGCTTCGGGAGCGGACTCCATGCACAATATATCGGATAAAGAGCATTCGCCGCCACTCCAAGCATCCGGTTCACATTGATCTGGCGTTTCGTTGCCTTTGCCCATGGAGTCGCAAAGTGATACAGTGCATTCAGCATGTTATGTTTCCCTTATTTATGGTCATTTTTCTCTTCTTCGTGCAGCGTCCCGGTGCCGCCCTCCACCACGCCGTCGTGGTCGGCCACAGCCTTGATGGTGCCGAAGAAGCATTTGACGTCCAGCCAGAAGCTCATATGCTCCACATACCAGCCGTCGAGCTTCGCTTTCTCCGTGATCTCCAACTCGTCGCGGCCATGGATCTGCGCCCAGCCGGTCAGGCCGGGGCGGACGTCGTTTGCGCCGTACTTGTCCCGTTCGGCCAACAGGTCGTACTGGTTCCAAAGGGCCGGGCGCGGACCGATGACTGCCATATCGCCCACAAGGATATTCCACAGCTGGGGCAGCTCGTCCAGGCTGGTCTTGCGCAGGAAACGGCCCACCCGGGTGATATATTGCTCCGGGTCGTGGAGCAGATGGGTGGGCATGTCGTGGGGGGTGTCGATGCGCATGGTGCGGAATTTCAGGATGTTGAAATAGCTCTTATGAATGCCCACCCGCTTCTGCTTGAAAAACACCGGCCCCGGCGAGTCCAGCTTGATGGCAAGGCAGAGCAAAAGCAGCAGCGGTGACAGCACCAGCAGCCCGCAGGCCGACAGTACCACGTCCAGCAGCCGCTTGATTCCTTTTTGATACATGATGGTTCTCCCTTTTATTCCTAGAATATACTTATTATATACCATTTTCCCCTGCCCAAACAAGCCCCGGGCCGCCTGTTCTGCCGAAAATGCCGGTTTTGTTGTATCGGCTATACCATACCCGCCACGACACCCTCCGCTTCGCCACGGCAGAGCCGAACTATGCGCTCTACCTCATCACAGCCCCTACAGCGGCAGAGGTCGCAAAGGAATTCCGGCAGCTCATCGGCCCCAGCTATATCCCGCCCAAGTGGGCGTTTGGTCTGGCCCAGAGCCGCTTCGGCTACAAGACGGAGGCCGACATCCGGGAGGTGGCACAGCCCGTCGCCAACACCGCCCAGCTGAACGATACGGCCCTCACCTTCTGGCGCTTCGCGCCCGACGGCCAGCCTGCGCCCTACCGAATGTATACCGACGACGGCGTGACCACCGATCACAACAAGCCCGAACACTGGCGCATCGTCGGACAATAACGCAAAAACACCCGGAAGCATCTCCGGGTGTTTTTTTGGTATTACAGGTATGCGACCGTCGCGGACAAGGGCTTTCTCGAGCCGTGGTTTGCCAGCGGCCCTGCGCCTTCTGCGGCATAGCCGAGGTCGAGGATCATCAGGACCTCTTCATTTTCCGGCAGGCCCAGCTCCTTGGCTAGCTCATCCGGGTCGAAGAAGTTGAGCCAACAGCTGTCCACACCTGCGTTGGCGGCGGCCAGCATCAGGTGGGTCGCCACGATGGCGGCATCCTCCATGCCGGAGTCCCGCTTTCCGCCGGGATAAGTAAAGACGCTGTTTTTATCGAAGGCCACAACAAGGCAGGTAGGTGCGCCATAGCGGCAGGGCGTCACCTTGTCGAGCTTTGCCAGGCTTTCTTCCGACTGCAGCACATAGATGCGCTGCTCCTGAAAATTCTTGGCGGTCGGGGCCAGCCGCCCCGCTTCTAGGATCTCCGTCAACTTCTCGGCTTCTACCTTACGTGTGCTGAAATTCTTGCAGGAATAACGCTCTGCAACGACCTTAGTAAATTCCATAACCGTTGTCCTCCTGACTTTGGGTGATAGACTTTTCATGTACAGAAGTCTCAGCATTATTGTAGCACGCTTTTTCTCTGAGAGCCACTGTTATTTTTACTAAAGGATCTGTCGTTTTTTAAGAAACGGCGCGTCCGATTCAGCCGGCCATTCCCCGCAGGCCGCCCGGGTGAAAAGTCCTTGACAAATCCTTCTAAAAGAGTTACACTGTTCTCGTTCTGAAAAACAAATATGGGCCTATAGCTCAGCTGGGAGTGCAAGCGTATCGCTTTTGTGCCCCACGGAGTTGTGGGCATTCAAATGGGGAGTATGTCGGTTGGTCGCCCAACCGCGTCACGCCCCTAAATATGGGCCTATAGCTCAGCTGGGAGAGCGTTCGGTTCGCATCCGAGAGGTCAAGGGTTCGAATCCCTCTAGGTCCACCAATCTGCCGCATCGTTTTGTACGATGCGGCGTTTTTTATGCCTAAAAAACTTTGGCGGACCGTGCCGGGCTCCGAACCCTGAAGTCGGATGCGAACCGGGTGGGGTCATCCATGTACTTTTTGAAAATCCATCGGTTTCACGCTTCTTTCTTTGCATTTTGCAGAGTTCTGCGGGCAAGTGCATCGCTTTTATGCTCCCTTCTCGGAAATTCCTTCAAAAATTTCCGCACCATCGTAGGTTGACACAGCCTTGAGCTGTTCCACTTGGTTGAAGCTGGCGTTCAGGGTGATCGAGATTTCGTAGTCTTTTCGGACACGAATCTCCGCAATGAACTGCTGCAAGATAGCGCGGCGTTCATCGTGGTTGGCGGTGTCGTACACATCCGCCCATGTAAACAGCTCGTTGCAGATGTAGTTGCTGCGCTTTGCCGTTTTGGTGGCTTCTTCGTATTCTTCCTGCGCCTGAACAAGCTGCTTTTCCAGAGTTTCCAAAGCCTCTCTTGCCTCGGCTACCAGTGTACCCAGCAGTTCTTTGTCCAAGGCACTTACGCCCCGGATGACCAGAATGGTTTCGGCTTTCAGGTCGTCCAGTTCTTTCTGCTTGCTTTCCAAGTCTTTCTGGATTTTCTTGACCTTCTTCTGGATGCGGGCGGCATCGTTGGTCTTGACCGATTCCAGCAGCTTCTTCCGGGAAACTTCCCGGAACTGTGCGAAGATCTGCCGGACAACTTCTTCCACGATGGAATCCAGCTTGGAAACACCGTAGCCAGACTGCCCATCGCAGTCACCCGGATGCCGGATCTTATAAAAGCAGCTATACCGGGGCCGGACTTCTTTCACCGTATGCCCATCGGCGTAGGTGTGTGTCCGTCCGCTGCTGGTCAGGCTCAAGCGGTTGCCGCAGTGACCGCAGTAAACCAGCCCGGTCAAAAGGGCTTTGGAGCTGGTGCCCAGTGAAGTGCCGCCACGCTCACAAGTGCGTGCCTGCCGCAGTTCCTGTGCCTGCTCGAACAATTCTGGTTCAATGATGCGGAGCTGTGGGCACTCGGCTTCCACTGCACCATTGATAAGGTAGCCCGTGTATCCTTTGTTCTTGATCATCCGAACGATGCTGGTGTTGGGGATATTTTTGTTGTTCCGTCCTACGACTCCCTGTTCATAAAGATAGTGGCTCAACTTCTGTGCGCCGTAGCCCTCGTAAACGTACTTGTGGAAAATCAGCCGGACGATCTCAGCTTCCGCTTCGTCGATCACAAGGTCACAGACCTCTTGATTTTTCTTGTTCACCCGACCAAGGCGGACACGCTTGTAGCCAAAAGCCACGGTGCCGCCCGTGTAGTGACCTTCCCCGGTGAGCTGTTCCAGCCTTGTCCGGGTACGGACAGAGGTTTTCAGACTCTCGCCGGATGCCTGCCAGTAGCGGATGTAGTTCATCAGCTTGTCCACATGGGTGTCGAACCGCTGCTGTCCCTCGTTCACGCTCCAGACCTCGATGCCCTGCTTCGTGAACCATTCCACGATAAAGGGCGTTTCATCATCACGGCGACCGAGACGGTCAAACATGAACACCAGCAGAATGTCAAACTTGCCCTCCATCGCGGCCTGTTGAATTTTCTGGAGTTCGTCACGCTCTTTGGCAGACTTCTTAAAGCCGGAAACGCCTTTTTCGGAAAATTCCTTGACGATCTCCCAGCCCTGACTTTCTGCAAAGTTGCGGCAGGCTTCTTTCTGCATGGGGATGTCGTCTTTCTCGACCTGTCCCTTTGTCGAAACACGGTATAAGGTATAAACGCGTTTTTTCATTGCATTCTCACTTTCTTTTGGCGAGAAAAGCAAAATCAAACGGATATTGTCCATATCAGGTTTTCAAGGTTCAGTTCGATTTTATCTTATCTCACGCAGTTAAGGAATACAAGGATGTCAGGCAGCAGTGTGTCCTGCCGTCCGCAGAATGGTGGTCTGCAATAGTTTCTGGATGGCATCCAGACAGTCCGTATCCGCAGGCGCATAAGTGATCTTGACTTTGCAGCCTTTGACGGAAAGAGTTTCAGATTTAGCGGTGGTATCGCAGATAGCGTTCATAGGCCTCCTTTCTCCATACCCATTCGTTCAAATCGAGCTGATACAGCAGCGCATAATTAAGCCGAATGAGTTCCGGGATGCTCAACCGCCCCATCGGGCGGATCAGCCGTCCCTTGCTGATGGTCTGAACAGATTCTGCCAAGATCATAGAGGGCTGCAAAAAAGCCCGATTACCGTCCACAAGAACGTGGGCTTGGTGATCGGGCTTCTTTGCAGTATTGGATGTGACAGGCGCAACAATGAGGTTGGGCGAATAGCAGTTTGCGGTGTTGTTCTGCACCACGACCACAGGGCGGATACCGCCCTGCTCGGAGCCAAGGTGCGGCTCCAGATTGGCGTAGTAAATATCACCGCGCAGAAACTTTCGGTTGACTGGAATCATGCTCATCACCGCTTGCAAGGCAGACTGTGGGCACGGCCAGCACCGTTGTAGATGGACAGGATCTGTTTCATGTGGCGGTCTGCCACATTGCCAGTGTCGTTTTGTGCCAACCGGGTGATGGTCTTGGGATGCACTGTGCGCAGCCGGAGAATTAGCCGTTCCCGGCTATATTCGCCCTGATACAGAGCCAGAAAACGAGCCATGCCGTGCAGGATGCCAGACAGGAACGAATCCGAATCGCCACCCCAAGCGTCTACGAGAACGCTCAGCATTTCACGGTAAAGTGATGCACCGTAGCTCTTGTAGATGTAGTAAGCCGAGCGGATGCAGTAGATTTTCCACGGGGCACGAATCCCATCCAGTGCAAACCGAACGCCTGTGTCCTCCGTTACCGAAACAAAATCGCAGGCGTTTTCTTCGTGTGCCACCAGTTTGGCACGAAGCTGTTCACCAGCGGTCAGTTCGCTGGAAATGCCTGTCTGCACAGCAAACAGCAGAGCTTCATGCTCTTTAGAAAGGCCGTAGAATACCTTGCAGCGAATCGGGAGGTCACGCCCACCGTTGCACGTTTTCCGTGCCTCAATGGTGTTCTGACCATCAAAGACGAAGTAGCGGCCATCCCGGTAGCTGACCTTCGGCTCATTGGCGATGTACTCCGAAAAGTTTGCTGCGATTCGTGCAACCTTGCCCATACGGAGCAGCCGCTGATATTCGGCGCAGGGGTTCAGCAGAACGCTGTCAACGTACCGCACCTCGAAGTTGCACTCCGGCAGGCTGGAAAGATTCAGGTTAGAAAGCATCATAGCGTTTTCTCCTTTATTTTCAGAAGATACTGTACGGCATCTTCGGTCAAGTCATGAATGATCTTGCGGCAGTCCGAATCTTCAAAAACATCCGGGTATTCTTTGAAAATCGTATTCCAGCGGCGAATAAAGTCCTCTTTGGCACCCTGTACCTCGCACATCATCAGGGAGCCGTTTGCAACGGCTCGTTCCTGATAGCGGTTGTCAATGGATGCTTTCAGAAAGGTTCTTTCTTCAGTAGTAAGCTGGCGTTGATGTCCTTGGATGCTTTTGCTGATTTCAGAAAGCGTTTGTTTTGAAGAAGATGTTTCGGCTTTTCGGGGCTGACGTTCCTGCTTTGGCTTCCGCAATTCTGCGAGAGCCGCAGGGATTTCTGCTTTTGGCGTTTTTGCCAAGGCGGTGATTTCTGCATCCGTTGCCTTGATGCGCCCGGTTAGGATTTCTTCTCTTGCACCGGGGACTGCATCTTCCGCAGCGTCTACGCCTTTGGCATACTTCTCTGCTCTCTTTACGGTAGCCGCCCCAACGCCGTTTTGTGCGGCAATGCGCTCACAGGTGGAGAGCTGCTTTGCCCTCAATGGATCATTTTGAACCATTGAGGTGAACCGTCCGTTCTCATCGTGTGCCCGCTCTTTGGAGCCGCCCCGTGCCAGCTTTTCGGATTCATACAGCTTGCCCATCAGAAACTTCTTCCGTTCCGGGTCGAGATTTCTGCGTCCAAGCTGGTTCTGGCAGATCCATGAGAGAGCTGCGTAACGGTTATCCAGTTCGATCTCCTGTATCTGGTAGACAATGAACGGATGCTTCCGCAGGATGCGGTAGCGGGTATGCCCGTCCAGAATAAAGCCATTCCAGATGATAATGGGATTCAGCAGCCGCCCTTCGTGGAGAATGTTCTGCTCAAGCTGTTGTTCTTCTTCAAAATTCAGGGGCGGGATCTTGCCCTGAAATTCCGGGTCGATTTTAAGCGCATTCAGATTCATCATCGAAATGGCCTCGCTTCACATACTGCCCAGCGTTCTTATCGGGCTGTACATAATAATCGAAACCATAGCGAATCTGGCAGTAGGTGCAGACATCCTTGATCTTCTGCTTAGGGTCTGCGCGCCGGACGCGAACGCCCTTTGCCCCCTGAAAGGAATCCAGACAAATCGGGCAGAGGGTAGTCAAGCTGGCTTCGTCTACGCAGTTGTTATAAAATCGACTCATATAGATTTCCTCCATATCGGTATTTTGATGGGAAATGTAAAACCACCAGCCGAGAAATCCTCAACTGGTGGTTTGAAAAATACTGTTTTTCTCCTATTTGTCCTCGACACCCCGGAGGTGGGAACTTTTCGGCGGCGGATTTGCACCGCTCCATTGGCATCTCAGCCACCCCGTCTGCTTTCTGACCGGGCCGCGAATTACGGAAGTATCATTGTCTGGAAGTGCCGAAAAGCTGCTTCTTCAATTTTCAAGGTACACGGTACAGTTTCGGGTTTGTCGTCCCCTGTTGGGGGGCTGCCCTTGCTGTGACCATAGTGTACTTGAAAACTGAAGTTCTCGTTAGGAACCAGTAGTTCCGGTTTTGCCATTTTCACCGGAACCAATCGTTCCGGTTTACAACAGTAAAGCGTTTGATCAAGCAGATTCGCCCAGCATTTCCAGCATAACAAGAATCCGCCGCTGCATTTCTTTCAGTTCTTTGCGGAGCATTTGCAGCTGATCTTGCAGTTCCTGCTCCCGCTGGGATGCAGACACGCCCAAAACGATGTAGTCCAGCGAGGAGCCAAATCGCTCCCGCAGCTCCACAAAGAGGTCGACAGACGGAACTTTCTCACCCTTCTCCAGATTTCTCATGTAGCGGTCACTGATGTTCAGGTCGATGGCAAGCTGTTCTTGTGTCACTTCACGGTCTTTTCGGAGGTTTTGGATTCGTTCACCCGTTGCAGTAGGATCATAATACATCACTCCCTCCGTTTCTTCCGCCGGGAGTGGGCGGAGCTTCATCTCCCATGCCGGATACGGCCAGCACATGATTTTTCACCAACATGAAAATACGGTCGGCATCAGCACTATGATTTTTGGTGCGCTTTTTGACGTTGGAAACTTCCAGCAATCGAGACAGTCGGAAGTACCATGTGGTCATCTTGAACCACGGAAGCAAATAGGTCGATTTCATTATCAATAATCCTCCAGTTATTTTACGGAATGTGAGCATTCGGACAAAAAGGATCGTGGTGGCCCACGACACCTTGCCCTTAAAAGCGCAAAAACGCCAGCCTCCCACAGTGGGAAGCTGGCGCAATATTGCACATTGGCATGATTATGGGTGGTGAAGCAGAACGATTGTGCCGGTTTGTTGGCATTCTGGTCTACGGCAGCAGACAGGCTTTTTTTGATGCGTTACCCCAATAAAAAATCACAGTTACCTCCACAAACGGCAACTGTGATCGAATAGCGCGTGAAATCTCCCGGACGAGTTACCGTTTTTTTATAACTCGACCGGGAAAAGGCATAAATCAGCACAATAGGACAAAATCACCCGAACGATGATGTTATACCGTTCTTTCTGTAAGAACGATACAATACTATTGAGGTGATGATAATGCCGAATGCAGATGCAATCGCTCTGGGAAAGCAGATAAAAGCTGTCCGAAAAGCGATGAAAATGACACAAGATCAACTGGCACTGAAAAGTAATGTTTCGGTGAAGTATATCGCCAATATTGAAAACGGAAAGCAGAATCCTTCTTTTGACATTTTAAGTGCCATTCTCCATGTCCTGCCACTTTCCCTGGATTCGGTTATCAACCCGAACTTATCAGAAGCAGAGCGCGAATGTCGAGAGTTAGAATCGATTTATTTTGCTTGTCCGCCAGAAATGCGAAAAACGCTGTTGGATGCCACAAGGTCACTCGCAATCCATTTGACAGAACTTTCAGAACAGAACAAAAACACCTAAGCTGCCAGAGTGGACGTTACGCTTCTCTCTGGCGTTCTTTTGTCTGAATACGCAATATTCTAACAGGTCATTCAATAAAATCACGTGAAAAGCAAACGAATTACACAATAATTTTCTCGTAATCAGTCTCGTTGTGGATTTTGAACCTCTTTTTCAATGGCAAGATCATTTTCTAGCGTATCATATAGTTCTTGTGGGGTACGGCATAAGACTGCGTAGAAGTTGATAGGAGCACCCTCATTAAAAAGCCGTACATACCCCCATCGACATGGGAGAACCTCTAAATAGGATGCCGTTTGCAAAAAATCTTCAAACTCTCTCAGAACATCTTCGAAGGATTGCATCTTACCGCCTCCTAAAATCTTTTTTCTATATTTTAGAAAAGATTATTTCCGATTGCAAGGATGTCAATTTTTATCTATCCAGCTAACGATAAAAGCCATACTCAAGGTTTAAGTTACCCATTGAGTATGGCTTTTATCGTTATAAGGAATCTTTTTTCACTGAAATGTTCGGCATAAATTGGTAGCCGAGGTTGGAGATCGTTCGGATATAGACAGGTGCAGCTCTATCATCCTCGATTTTTTGCCGGATGCGTCCAATTGTATTGGTAACAGCAGTCAGGCAGCTTTCACTATCCTGATGCCACACGGCTTCAAATATCTGCTCTTTTGTAAACAATTGCCCCGGATGCCGTGCCATTAAACTTAAAACGCCATATTCGTAACGGCTCATGTACACTTCCTGTCCGTTTTTGAAAACACGACGGTGTTCTAAGTTTATTTCCAGACCGGGATAATTCAAAGTGTCTGGCGCAGCACGGTTCATTTCAATCCACTCAAAAATCGTCTGCTCTTGGGGAGGGCAGTGGCCCTTCGTGATACGAACAATAACTTCAATTTTTTGCATAGAATTCTTCTAGAATCTTTGGTGAACAACTTCTCACAGACATTTAATGCTCCGCATCGCATACGCTGAATTTTGTTAAGCAAGGCTCCATCCAGCCGCATTCTTTCGGATGTTGACAAACTCCTGATAAATGCCGGGCTGCTTCAAAAGTTCTTCGTGCGTGCCCTGCTGTGCAATCTGGCCGTTGTCAATGACCAAAATCTGATCGGCATTCTGGATGGTATTCAGACGGTGGGCGATTACGAGAAGTGTCTTGCCCTTTACCAGTTCCGAGATAGCCTCCTGAATATAGCTTTCGTTATCAGTATCTACGCTTGCGGTAGCTTCATCCAAAATGATGATAGGGGCATCTTTCAAGATGCAGCGTGCAATCGAGATGCGCTGCTTTTCACCGCCGGAGAGTGTAGCACCGCCTTCACCAACTACGGTCTGGAATCCATCAGGCAACGCCATGATGAAATCATAGCAGCGGGCCTTCTTAGCAGCTGCATAGACTTCTTCCTCTGTGGCGTCCGGTTTGCCTATGCTGATATTGTTGTAAATGGTATCTTGGAATAAGTACACTCGCTGGAATACCATGCTGATCTGCTCCATCAGCTCTGCCAAAGGCACGTTCCGAATGTCCATACCTCTTATTATTATGCTGCCAGATTTTACATCCCAAAGCCGAGCCAGCAAATTGGCAATAGTAGACTTTCCGCTGCCAGAAGGTCCGACTAAAGCAGTCATAGAATCTTTCTTCATGGCAAAGCTGATATGATGCAGAACTTCTTTGTCCTGATAAGCAAATACAACATCGTTAAACTGAACTTCTGGCTGTCCCGGCTGTGCCTGTGCAGGAAGATGCTGCTTGCCCGTGTCGGGAAGTTCAGGCTCATTCAGGACTGCTTCAATGCGGTCAAGAGCTGCATTCATAACGGTAAGGCGAGATGCTTCCCCATAAAGAGCTTTCAGCGGTCCAAAGAGGTCAAACACAAACAGCAGAACACCAAGCACATAGGCCAGCGGAAGTGCGCCGCGCTGTTCCAATACAATCGACAAGCCGAAAATCGCCGCAATACCAATGCCGTAAAGGATATTCAGACTCATTGTCCATGGTGTCATTTTCTGCTCAAAAGCAAGGGAGGTGTTTCTGGAACGCTGGAAATTGTCAGTCAATTCTTCTGATTTTTCGCCCAGCAGGTTGTAGCTCTTGATGACGCCAATGCCCTCCACAAAGGATAGAACCGCATCGGTCAGCCGTTCGCTCTGCTCCTGCCGCTCTGCGGCTTCCCGCAGGGAAACCTTGTTCATTCCTTTTGACACCAGCCATGCCAGAACCGTGACGGCGGCAGCAATCAAACCAAGCTGTACGTTCAAATAAAACATGAATACCAGCAGAATCAAGGAGGACAGCAGATAGCCCATCATGTTGCCCAGCGTACTCATAGCGACTTCTTCAATGAATACCATATCCGTGCTAAGAACAGAGCTGATTTTGCCAATGTTGCCGGAAGTAAAATAGCCCATCGGAAGTTTCCGCAGATGGCTGCCCAGTTCCATGCGTTTATCCGCAAACATCAAATATCCTGCGGCACTTTGCAGGCTGTCGCTGAGGTAATGAACAAGGATTTGCACCAACACTGCTGCGGCAAGTCCAAGGCCGATATAAAGGCAAGTCTGGCTGGTCAGTGTGTCAGCTGCAAAGCGGCTTAAAACTACAAAGGCAAGAACGATTGGCATTTTTGACAAAATGGATTCCAAAAACGCACAAACGAATGCACCTTGAATACGGCCTTTATAACGGCCGGAGAGTTTCAAAATTCTTGAAAACATCGCAAACATTTAGGCTCCCTCCTTTGCAGTGTGTACTTTCCATTCGGCACTGTCCTGTGCGGCTTTCCACAATTTCTGATATTCAGGGCAGGAGCGAATCAAATCCTGATGCTTACCCGCTGCTACCAATTTTCCGTGGTCGATGACACAAATTTGATCGGCATTCATAATGGCGGGCAGTTTGTGAGCAATCACCACGAGGGTCTTGCCTTTTACAAGTTCTGCAATGGCTGCTTCCATCTTTTCTTCATTTTCGGGGTCAGCATAGGCTGTTGCTTCATCAAGAACTACAATGGGGGCATCCTTTAAGATTGCTCGCGCCAGAGAAATACGCTGACGCTGACCGCCGGAGAGCATTTTTCCCGCATCGCCTGCCATGGAGTGAATGCCCTGCGGAAGTTTTTCAATGAACTCCATGCACTGAGCTTTCTTTGCGGCCTCTATTACTTCTTCATCCGTTGCAGTCAACCGACCGAGCCGGATGTTTTCCAGTAGAGAAGTATTAAACAAATACTGATCCTGCGCCACATAGGAGATACGACTGTTCAATGCTTCAAGGCTCATATCGCAAAGTTTCTGTCCGCCGATGGAAATGCTGCCCTTTTGCGGGTCATAATAGTGAATCAGCAGTTTTGCCAAGGTACTCTTGCCGGAGCCAGATTCACCGACAAGAGCAGTTTTTTGTCCAGCCTTTGCCGTAAAGGAAATATCATGGAGAACTTCATCCTCAACCACTGCGGGCTTTCCATCCGGGCCGGGCTGTGTTGTCTGGTAAGCGAAAGAAACATGGTCGTAAGTAACGGTGTCATCTATTCCATGGAATCTATCATCCGTCTGCTGAAGTTCCGGCGCATCCAACACCTGCTCCAATGCGGAGATTTTATAGTTGAGCTGGGGCATGGTTGGCAGAAAGCCAAGAGATTTCAGCAGCGGCATACCGATACTCAAAGAAAGACACAGCACCAAAATCAAATTGGGCAGAGTCGACCAGCCGCAGAGGACAAACCATGCACCCACAGGCAGGGTCAGGATGATGGTACAAGGAAGCAGGCTGCTGTAAATCGCCATCCACGGCCATGCCGCCCTATACCATGCCAGTGTATAGTTCCGATAATCTGATATATCTTTGCGGAACCGTTCGTAAGAATCTGCGTCTTTATTGAAAACCTTGACGACTTCCATACCGTTGATGTACTCAATAATGGTATTGTTCATCTTTTGCCCGGCCATATAGTAAGGTCCCATTTTCTTCATACCAACGGAATACATCGTCATCATGGCAACTAAGCTAAGTGGAATGGATGCCAAAGATAACAGTGCCAGCTTCCAGTCTACAAAGAACATTGCCACATAAACTGCAATGGGAGCCATCAGGTTGGCGATGCCCTCCGGCATAGAGTGTGCCAGCAGAACTTCCAGACTGTCTACATCGTCCACGAACAGCTTTTTCACGGTGCCAGTGCCTTTGTCCTGAATAACACCCAGCGGCAGTTTTTCAAACCGTTTTTGCAGAGCCGTCCGCAGGCGGAGCAGCGTGTCATAAGCTGCTTTATGAGAGAGATTCAGGCCCCAGCCATAGAAAAGAGCTTGCAGCACCAGACATACCAAGACCAGTATGACATGCTGGATGATAAAGGAAGCAGTGATTGCCTCCCCCATGACCAGCGGTGCAATTACCTGATATGCCAGCACAAAGGGAAAAACACCCAGCAGAACACTGACCAGTACAACGACCGTGGCCACATACATATTTTTCTTATATGGCCCTGCGTACTCAAAGATTTTTTTGAACATAAGCCCTCCTTATATTAAGCCGTACTGTCTGTGCTTCAAAAACAAGAGGCCGCCAAAGTAAAGCGGCCTCTTATCATTATCTTTCTGTCCAGTCAAGGCGGCCCTGACATTCATAATTTCTAAAATTCACTGGCGGATTCGAAAAAAATCCAAAACCTTTTTACTGCCGGATTCGTCCAATGGATAGCTTTCTTTTATTTGCCCTTTTTCCATATGGACTACATACGAACATCCCGCCATCACCAACTCCGGATCATGCGTAATAACAAGAAGCGTTTTGCCCTGATCCGCGAGTGACTTCAAACTCCGCGCAACTTCCCGCATATGTTTGAGATCAAGCCCGCTGGTTGGTTCGTCAAACACAATGATCTCCCGGTTACTCACAATGGCAGATGCGATCGCTACCCGCTGTTTTTGCCCGCCGGAAAGAGAAAGCGGGTGCCTGTCTTTATATTCCAGCAGATCAAACTGTTTAAGGATTTCATCTGCAACAGTTTCATCCTCGTTGTCCATGCTCAGAAGCACTTCATCCGTCACGCTTTCGGTAAATAGCTGATGGCTGGTATCCTGCATTACCATGTAGCAATGTTTGAGCCGGGCTTTCCAATCAAGGGTTTTCCCGTCAACCTGCAAAAGGCCACACTTCTTTTCCAGTCCGCAAATACAGCGGGCCAGAGTAGATTTTCCAGCGCCATTCAGGCCGATAATGGCAATCGTTTCTCCAACAGGCAGTTCAGCACTCGGAATATGGAGGCTTTCCGGTTCCCGCTTTTTATACGCAAAGCAGAAATTTTGAAATTCCATCAGTTTAGCTGTATGCGCCTGATACTGATTCGCGGGTTTCAACTTCGAGAGAGAAAACGGCCGCAGCCCCATTTCTTTTCGAGTGCTATCCGATAAACTGTCAAATTCAGCAGGCGTGTATTCCCGTTCAATCTCCCCATCTTTTACATACAGCACACGATCTGCAAGATCGTGAAGGTAGTAAAGGCGGTGTTCTGCAATCAGAATTGTTTTGCCCTGCTTTTTCCAGAGGCTCAAGACCTGCCGCAGGTCATCAATAGCAGCCATATCCAGATTAGAAGATGGTTCGTCAAGGACCATAATTCCCGGTAGCAATACACTTGATGAAGCACAGGCTATTTTTTGCTTTTCGCCCCCGGACAGAGCAAACACGCTCCGCCCCATCAAATCTTCAATATGATAATCGGAAACTGTACGGTCAATCCTTTTCAGGATATCTTCCTGGGGATAGCCTAAATTTTCACAGGCAAAGGCTAATTCACTATCCGTATCCACGTTGAAAAACTGACTTTTGGGATTCTGGAATACAGATCCCACCATAGCAGCCAAGTCATAAAGCGGCGTATCTGATACGCTTTTTCCGTCCAGAAGGACATCGCCCTCTAAATTACCTTCGTAATAATGAGGCACCAGCCCGTTTACCAAACGGGTAATCGTTGTTTTCCCGCAGCCGGATTCTCCCGTGAGTAAAACAAATTCCCCTGTGTTTATGGTGAGATTGACATTTCTAATCCCTCCGCCGCTGGACTCTTCACCATAAGAAAAAGAAACATTTTGAAAATCTATCATGGCAAAATCCCTCCTGCGGAAATTATCGGGGAAGCAATCGCCCAAACCACTACAAAGCAACAAAACAAGATCAGCACCACATCGGCAAAACTGAATTTAAGCTGGCAAATGTTTGTGCGTTTGACAGGAGCGCCGAGGCCACGGGTAATTGCCGCGGCGGAAAGTTCCTCACCGATTTTCACGGAGCAGGTAATCATCGGGATCAGCTTATACTCCAATATTTTTGAAGGTTTTTTCCCTCCAAGTTTAATCCCACGCATTTTCATAGCGTCACTGATTGCTTCTGACTCCTGAATGACAGTTGGAAAGAAGCGGAACATGACCGTTAAGGGGATCGTCACTTCTTTAGGCATATGGATTCTTTCCATGCCGGAAATCAATTCACTGACCGTTGTTGTTTTCACTGCATAGGCAGCAATCGCAACACTGGGAAGGATTCGGCAGAAGAATCCTGTTGTAAACAGAACGAGGAAATTCAATATTCCCGTAAGGTGCGGCAAAACATAAATTTGAACAGCATAAAAAGCAGAAAACATAGCAATATAGCCCACAGCTTTTGCACATTGTTTCGAGGTAAGCAGCAATATAGCCGGAACCGTACAAAGAACAAGGCGGATCAGCCCCATAGCTTCTCCGCCTGTTCCACCCATGACAAAAATGCTTATGATGAAGATGAGCAACAGTTTTGTACGCGGATCGAGCCGTAGCCCTTGTTCTGTTTTTTTGCTGAGCAGAATTTCCCGCGCCATTATGCAATACCGGCACGCTGGAAGTGCTTTTTGCAAATGGCTTTCCCAATCATACCTCCGACAAGGCCAAACACAAAGCAGGCAACCAGCAGAATAGGCGCAATCCACATAGGCATATATGTATTAAGGGTAGCTGCATATTCAGCGCCGTATCCTTCAGTCAACATTACCATATAGCTTTCACGGTTCAGGAAAATGGGAGCAAAGTTGCCAAACACCCAGATGCTGAACACGCCGCAGGAAAGAACTGTACTCTTTGCACTTTTGTAGTCCGCCTTTTTCAGAATCACGTCGGCCAACAGGCCGCCAACAAGACCAGTTACCATAGTAAGATAGCCGTTGCCGAAGAACACCATGATTAGGCCAATCAGGAAACCCATGATTGCAGTCATCCCGAATTTTTTAGCCTTTGTAACATACAGCATATAGGGGATGCCGCCAATCAAAGGGCACAGCACCGCCATCAGCGGAATAAAAACGGGGATAAAGCCAAGCATCGCCACCAGCATAACAATCACGACATAGATGACGGTGTAGATGCCGATAGTAATTAAATCTTTTCCCTCAAGCCGGGAACTTTTTTTCTGGGAACTCATACCAGTATCCTCCTTATCTCTGAGAAAATGAAAATGTGGTGTGGTTAGCTTCCTCTAATCACACCACATATAATAGCAATTTGCGCCCACGATTCCAACCCAAAACCAATTTTATTCTACCCAAAATCAGTATTTTTGCATTTATCCAATCGTAGCTTTTGCTTTATAGTTTTTCGGATTCACTCCGTATTTCCTTTTGAACGCCGCTGCGAAATTGCTCGCTTTTGAATATCCCACCAGTATAGCCACCTGGCTGACATTCAAATTACTTTCTAACAGCAGGCTTGCTGCCTTTTCTAACCGCTGGTCGATGACATACGCATGAACCGATGTTCCGAACAGGGAGGAAAAGCCCTTCGTCAATTTTGAAGTGCTGATATTGACCTGCCGCGCCAATTCCTCGCAGCTCGGAGCCAGGGCAAGCTGGCTGTCAATAATTCGCTTTGCCTCTATGATGGAATCCCGGTCACTTCTGGAAATTGCAACGTAGGTTGACGCGAGAATACTCAGCTCCAGGACCTCGCTCAAATATACCGATAGCAGCTCAAAGACCTTGCTTTCCAGAAACAGGTATCCCAACCCGCCGCGATATTGCGTGAAGTCTTGCAGCTCCGCAAAAATGTGTTCCATATAGGGCGTGATATTCACCTTTGATATGCCGTCCAATAATTTTTTCTGATAGACCTCGATCTCACCAGCCTCAAAGTAGTCATTCAGAATCTTATAGAAATAGGATAGAGGTATTTTCACATTTTTGAAAAGGAAATCGCTCTTTTTAGAATAGCACAGATATTCCATTTTCCCGTGGCCGCGATAAATACAGGATTCACCCTTTTGTATGCTGGCACTTTGCCGGTTGTCTGCAATATTCCAGGAAACACCGTCATTGAAGCAGAACAGCATTTGTATGTATTCTTCACTGCTCACTCCCTGCACGTTCATATCCGAAAAGTAATTCATTCTCCAGTCTGAAACAACTGCTCCCTGTTTCGTGACGATCTGCGAAATCTGACCGGTTCCCATGTCTGTCGGAATATCTATGGTGATCGTCTGCGGTGAATTAGAGAGCAGATCACGATAAAGATTATTCATGTATTGATTTGTCATGTATGAGCGCCCTCCTTATGGTTAGCTAAAGCTAATAACAGTTTACAACACCAACCCGGAAAAGTCAATTTGTATTCCTTGTGTAGCCAGAGCCATGATGGATCACACCATGAATGGAGGTTCAGCCGTGGCCTTTTAAGGTAGGTTTTCGATAGCAAGCAGGGCATTCGTCTATACAAATGCTATTTTGCTTTGCAAAATGCTTGTTGGGCTGTGCCCAAACCCCATTTGTTCTGCATCGTGCCGATGCAGGCTGCGCGTTTGTTCTAAACACTTTTATAACAAAAAAGATAGCCTAGGGCTCTTCCACGAGGGAAGAATCCTAGGCTATCTTCATTTATCGGGACTTCGTTTTTTCTGCGCTGCTCTTTTCCTCTGCAAAGAACAGTTCTACATTTCTCTTTGCACGAAGAAGCTCCTGCATTTCTTCTTTCGCTTTTCGATAGTCCGGGTAGCGTGCTTTCTTTTCTGTCAGCAGGTTGGAATAATCCGCGTCTAACTCTTTGACCTTGGGAAGCGTTCTCAAATTGGATTCATCAAATGCTGCCTTCGCCGCCTTGTGCAGCGTGATTTCTTCCCGGTGGGCTTCCAGAAATCTCTTACTGTACCCGGCTTTGCGGTAGGCATCATAAACCGGACGTGTCCGGGCGTAATTGACGATGTGCGTCCGCAGCACGGCAATCTCGGCCATGCGCGCTTCTGCAGCTTTAATGGAATCGCCCAACTCGTGATAGCGAGCAGTTGCTGCATCTACACGTTCTTGCATTTCTTTAATGCTGCCGATTTTATGCTCCTGTAAGAAAATCAGCGTCTTGGACATTTCTTTCAGATTATATCGCTTTGCCCAGCGAGCATACCCCATGCTCTTTCCCTCGGCCAGCTTTGCCTGAATGTCCACCAGCATCTGAAACTTTTGTTCCGGTACGATGCGGTTCTGCTTTTGCCGGGGATGGTGTTCGACTTCTCCAGAGATAACCACTTTCAGTTCTTCTTCGCTGTATCCTGCACCCAAAGTGCGGAACCGGATGAATCGTTTCTGCCGTGTGCCTTTGACGGAGGTGTATTTCCCTCGCTTGACCTCGTATCCCTGCTGCTCCAGCTTTTGCAGAAAATCTTCGTAGTCTTTGGGTTTTTCCGCCAGAATGTTGTCGATCACGCCGCATAGACAGTCACGATTGCTTTCTTTGGGCGAATAAAGTGTGCGCTTCTGCCGCTCCCGATAGGGTTTTATCTCAATGACGGAAAGCTGATGCTCTAAGCAGATCAGATCGCTCAACCGTTGCACAGCCAGCCCGGACAATAAAAAATCCCGGAATTTCCGGGTGCTGTCCAACGCAGTGGAGTTGTAGATAATGTGATTATGAATGTGTTCCCGGTCCGTGTGGGTTGCAACGATAAACGCATACTTGCCTTTGGTGAAACGCATTGCCAGCTCATAACCCACCTTGTTGGCTTCTTCGGCGGTGATCTCGCCGGGTTTGAACGACTGCCGGATCTGATAGGCAATCACGTCACTTTTTTGTCTGCGCCCAGTGACAAGTTCATACTGCCGTTTGGACAGCATAAATTCTTCATCCACCGTCAAAGGACTGCATTCGTAGCTGCTAATCAGTTCGCCATGCTCAGTCTTGTCGGGATTCTGTACATAGTCTGTACGGCTTTTCAGACAGGCCGCAACCGACTTGCCTTTGTTTTTGTGCAGCGCGATCAGCCGTGTTGCGGCCATGCTAAATCACCCCCATAAAAGAAAAAGCCGCCCGAAGGCGGCAAAAGGTTGAAAATGCTCCTTACAGTTCGGCCAACCACTCACTGAACCGCCCGATGCCCTCGGTGATGGCAGTTGCACCGAAAAAGAGGATGAAGCAGATGAACTCGGCCACCAGCAGGATAAAGAACTGATTCCAAGTCTGACGGTAAGCAGTGTAGATGCCGCAGCCGAAGATGTAGAGCATCAGCGGAGCAACTACATAGCTGGACAGGGTTAGCAGCCACCTTGCCATCAGAGCTAGAAACGCCACAAAGAGAGAAATCGGGAAAAGAACAATTTTCTTCAGCATAGACATCATATCGGGCACTTCCTTTCTGTTCACCCTTATTATAAAGGTATCGACTACTACCTTGCAAGGATGTCAAACATTATATGTACACCCGCAGTCCTCCAACTGCGGGAATTTTTATAGCTCTGCCAGCTGGGAAAGAATTTGCTTGCCAATGTCAATCAGTTCATCCAGACGCTGCCGCAGATCTTCCATGTCGGCGGCGTAGACCTTGCCGCACTCGTTGGCACGCTTGGCGTACTGATTCAGATTGTTGCTACAATTCTGGAGCAGATAAGCCATTCGGCGTAGCTGCGGCAGATCGAGATTTAGGCAGTATCCATCCAATGCCATTTTGCGGATATAGGCACTCAAGCTGCGGATGCCCATGCTGAACATCTTTTCATAGATGCGGTTCTTTTCTGTTTTGGTCAGGCGCAGGATGATGATTTCATCCCGTTTCTCTTTCATCGTGCATCACCATCCTTATCATAGTAGCTGCGGAACGGTTTGACAGGCTCCGACTGATTGGTCTTTTCCCCCAGTGCAGCCAGCACAGACGGACGAGTTGCAGGTGTTTCGGTTTCCTCGGTTTCTTCGGGAGCATCCTGCGAGGAACTGCGGTCACGGTCGATGTTCAGCAAGGCGTTCAATTCAGCAAGGCGGGCAGACTTTTCGGCCAGTTCTTCCTCCTGTGCAAAGGGCTTTGCCACTTCGACCTCTGCGGCCTGCTTCTGCTGTTCAAGGTTTTGCAGAGCATTTTCGGCATCTGCAATACGGTCAGCGAAATTGTCGATGGCATTGTCCAGACGAGTGATATTGCCGCGCGCATCATCGCCCAGCGACACCGGGTAACTCAACTCTGCCCGGAGTACGGCCTGATGCTCATTTTTGAAGCTGTCGAATCGAATGTTCAGTTCAAAGCCACGGTAGGTGCCCAGCAGCATCATATCAGCATTGGGCATCTCCTGCCGAGCCAGCAGCAGCCGTTCGCCTGCAGCCTTTTTGTCATCGTACACCATGCCCTTGATGGTCATGCCGCAGAAGTTTTCTTTGTCCTGCGGGTGTGTTGCTGCAATATGTGAATCCTGTTGTAAAGCAGCAATGCGGGTTTTCTGTTTCTGGATCTCCTCCGGGAAAGTTTTGAGCAGCTTATCCTCCAGACGATATTTCTGATTCTGGAAGTCTCCGCGCAGCACCTTCAATTTTGCTACCTGCACGTCCAAGTCCATCTTTTCCCGGATGCGAGGGTCGCCTGCACACAGAGCCTTGATTTCTGCGTAAGATAAAGCCTGTTCGTCAATATCATCGCAAGATCGCATAGGCGATTTGCTCGTCATGATCTGCGAGATAAACTTCTGTTTATTCTCAAGGGTCTGATAGAGGTAGGCGTCAAATGTCGATTCCGTGACGTAGTTATAGACGTAAACTTGTTTGTTTTGGTTGCCTTGGCGGATGATTCTGCCGTTACGCTGGGTCATATCGGACGGACGCCAGCCTACATCCAGATGATGCACCGCTACGAGCAGCGTCTGGACGTTGGTGCCAGCTCCCATCTTTGCAGTGCTGCCCAGCAGCACACGCACCTGTCCGCTGCGTACCTTGGAGAAAAGTTCTGCTTTCTTGTTCTCTGTATCTGCGTTGTGGATGAACTCGATCTCCTGTTCGGGCACACCGGCGTTGAGCAGCTTGGTGCGAATATCATCATAGACGTTGAACGAACCGTCCCCCTTGGGAGTAGACATATCGCAGAAAATCAACTGGGTCAGCTTCTGCTCCTTGGTGTCGTTCCAGATGCGCAGGACGTTGTTGACGCAGGCGTTCAGCTTGCTGTTGGGGTCATCGGGCAGAGCGGAATTCATCAACCGCTGGTCAAGCCCGATTTTGCGGCCATCCGATGTGATTTTCAGCATATTGTCCACCGAGGGGTCAACAGAACCGCTGTGGACTTCGGCTGCACGTTCGCTCAACGCCTGCACCATATCCTGTTGGATTTCCGAAGGCTTGACCACCACCGTCTCAAATTTTGCATCAGGCACCGGGAGATGAAGCTGGTCGCTGGTCTTGATATCTGCTGCTTCTTTGAACATCGCCATCAGTTCAGGCAAGTTGAAGAACTTCGCAAAACGAGTGCGTGCACGGTATCCGGTGCCTTCGGGCGCAAGTTCGATGGCAGTAGTAGTTTCACCAAAAGTAGAAGCCCACGCATCAAAATGGGTCAACCCTTTCTGCTGCAAGGTGTTGTACTGGAGGTAGCGCATGAGGGTGTACATCTCGGTCATACTGTTGCTCAGGGGTGTACCCGTTGCAAAAATCACGCCACGGCCACCGGTGATTTCATCCAGATAGCGGCACTTGCCGAACATATCGCTGGATTTTTGTGCCTCGCTCGTACTCAAACCTGCGACATTACGCATTTTCGTATACAAGTAGAGGTTCTTAAACGCTTGGCTCTCATCCACAAACAACCTGTCTACGCCCAATTGTTCAAACGTAACCACATCATCTTTACGGTCTGCGCCTTGCAGCTTTTCTAGTTTCTGTTTCAGAGACTTGCGCAGCTTTTCCAGTTGCTTTACTGTGAAATGCTCGCCAACCTGTGCTTTCGCTTCTTCGATGGCCTCCTCGATTTCATCCATCTGTTCCTGAATCAGACGCTCCTGTCGTTCTGCGGACAAGGGTATCTTTTCAAACTGGCTGTGTCCGATGATAACTGCATCATAATCACCGGTCGCAATTCTCGCACAGAATTTTTTTCGATTACCGGGTTCAAAATCTTTCTTGCTGGTAACCAGCAGCTTCGCATTGGGGTACAGACGTAAAAACTCGCTGGCCCATTGTTCCGTCAAATGGTTTGGCACGACAAAAAGACTTTTCTGACACAAGCCCAGACGTTTCAGTTCCATAGCTGAAGCCGCCATCTCAAAACTCTTGCCAGCACCGACTTCGTGCGCCAAAAGGGTGTTGTACCCATACAGCACATGGGCAACCGCATTGCGCTGATGCTCTCGCAAATTGATCTCCGGGTTCATGCCCACAAAATGAATGTGACTACCGTCATACTCACGGGGGCGGGTGCTGTTAAAAAGCTCGTTGTACTTTTTTACCAGTAGGGCGCGTCGCTGTGGATCTTTCCAGACCCAGCCAGCAAATGCGTCCTTGATGGCCTGCTGTTTCTGCTGGGCGAGGGTGGTTTCGTTTTGATTCAGCACACGCTTTTCTTTCCCATTCTCCTCGATGGTATCATAAACGCGGCTGTCACGCAAATTCAAGGTATCCTCCAAAATCTTGTAGGCGTTGGCTCGGCGGGTACCGTAGGTTTCAGTGGCCATAATGTCACCAAAGCCAGTAGCAGATTTATTGCTGATCCGCCATTCGGAAGTGTAAGGGGAGTAGCGAACGGTGATGGCATTGTTGTAGCGGATACGATAGGGCGGCTGAAAAGTTTCCATCATAAACTGTTGTACGATAGAGGGGTCAAGCCATGTGGCACCCAAACGCACATCAATTTCAGATGCCTCCAGATCTTTGGGCTGTGCCTTGGTCAGTGCGTCCACATTAACCTTGAACTCCGGGTGACTTTCCGCAGCAAGCTGTGCCATCCGCAGCTTATCGCGTACATTACCCGAAAGGTATTCGTCCGCAGTCTGCCAGCCCGCTTCCGGGTCGGTGGGGTCGGCGGCAGGGTCCTTGAAGATCACACCAGACAATTCAGTGGTGATGCGCCCGTACTCGTCGGGTGTGCCCAGCAGTTCTGCCATATAGGGCAAGTCCACCTTGCCATGCTCCCCGATGGACACCGCCAACGCTTCACTGGGGGTATCCACGCTGGTAACGGTGCGCTCCGGGCGAATCGTCCGTTTCGTGAACATCGCTGCCTTAGATTTAAGCTGCCCCTGCTCGTCCAGATTTTCCAGCGAACACAGCAGATAGTAGGAGGAATCCTGCTCAAATAGCCGCCCGTTTTTGCGGTCGTTCAGCAGACCGTACTTTGCGGTAAAGGCATCGTAGGCGGCGTTCAGCTTTGCCTGTGTCTCCTTAATGTCCTCGTCCGGGAAGTCGTTCAACTGCTGGTCGATCAGGTCATTGACGATCTGCCGCAGCTCCACCATGCCGGTGACACGCCCCTTGGCGGTTTCGGACAGTTCCACCTGTGTCATCACGGAATTTTCCCGGTAGAACACTTTGCCGTCCACCACGGTGTAGGAGAAGTTCTTGACCTCCGGATCAGCAGGGAGCGTCTTGCGCTCTGCCTCGGCATCCGCAATATCTGGCGTTTCCACCTCGACTTCGGTGTACTGACCCTCAATATGCTGTACCGCCTCGGCAAGCTGGTCTGCAAGGCTGGTACCTTCAAGGGGCGCAACGGTCAGGTCGTGACCGTATTGGGTGCTTTCCAGTTCCAAATTTCCCAGCACCATCTCCGGGTGGTCTACGAAATACTGGTTGATGGCAAAGCCATCCTCCGTTTTGCCCAACTGCACCCATGCAGGCTCAATGTCCGCAGGGCGGTCACGCTTCTGCAAAAAGATAATGTCACTGACAACATCCGTGCCAGCGTTGGCACGGAACGCATTATTTGGCAGACGGATGGCACCCAACAGATCGGCACGTTCTGCCATGTGCTTGCGGGCGGTGCTGTCCTTACTGTCCATGGTGTAACGGCTGGTGACGAACGCCACCACGCCGCCCGGACGCACTTGGTCGATGGCTTTCGCAAAGAAATAATTGTGGATGGAGAATCCCAGCTTGTTGTACGCTTTATCGTTGACCTTGTACTGACCGAAAGGTACGTTGCCCACCGCTAAATCGTAGAAATCACGGCGGTCGGTGGTTTCAAAGCCAGCCACGGTAATGTCTGCCTGCGGGTACAGTTTTTTCGCAATACGCCCGGTGATGCTGTCCAGTTCCACACCGTACAGGCGGCTGTCCTGCATAGAGTCCGGCAGCATCCCGAAAAAGTTTCCCACACCCATGGACGGTTCCAGAATGTTACCACTGCGGAAACCCATGCGCTCCACGGCATCGTAAATGCCACGGATCACGGTGGGGCTGGTGTAGTGGGCGTTCAGGGTGCTGGAACGGGCGGCGGCGTACTCGTCCTCGGAGAGCAGCCCTTTCAGTTCCGTGTACTCTTTTGACCAGTTGCTCTTATCCGGGTCAAAGGCATCCGGCAGACCGCCCCAGCCCACATACTGCGAAAGCACTTCCTGTTCCTCGACGGTGGCTCCACGGTGTTCCTGTTCCAACTGAAACAGGGTGCGGATAGCTGCAATATTCCGGGCGTATTTCTGCTTTGCACCGCCCTCGCCCAAATGCTCGTCCGTGATGTGGAAATTCCCGGCAGCTTCCGGCGCAGATTCAGCATTCAGGGCTTCATCCAAGGCAGTAGCATCCGGGAAGGTCTGCACTTTTCCGTCCATCACGGCAGAAATGGGCAGCGCATCCAGTTCTTCGTCCGTCAGCTCCGGCATGACCTGCCGCAGACCGTCCTCGAATTGTTGCTTATTGATTACTTCGTTATCCCACGACTGTCCCTGTGCGCTGGTGTCAATGCGAACATCCGCTTCGCCTACATAGCCGATTTTGCCTTCGATGGTTCGGGTAGGAAGGTCTACCACAACATCGTCCCCGACCTTATAATCAACGGCCTTTTCGGGAGCAGCGTCAAGGGCCTCGTCCTGCTGTTCGTACAATTCCCGGACAACAGATAGCGGTTCTTCCCGAAAAATTGGCACCCGCAGGTCGGCCAGTGCCATATCCTGCAAGGAAACCTTGCCCTTATCAAAATCCACTCCGTCAATCCGAAATTTCCGGCCATCCATATTGATGATGGAGCCGATGGGCAGATAGTCCTCTTTGTGCAGATGTTTAGTCTGGTGATGAGTCCCATCTTTGTTCAATCCGGCAAGGTAAACATCATTGCCCGCAGACCACAATTCTTTTGACTTTCTTGCCCATAAGATAGGTGGAAAGCCTGTGACCTGAACTTCGCCCAGTGCTGTTTCTCTCGTAAACAAAGCACTGTTGAGAACTTTTGCGACCTTGGCAGCATCTTCTCCATAGAACATAAAATTGCCGCCAGCTTCAAATCCAACCAGAGTATCCGGGTGCTGCGCCTTTAATGCAGTGTATTCGGCTGCACTGGCGGCGTTCAGTTCAAGGGGAAAGTCGATGGCTCTTCTTTCTTTGTCCGACAGGTAGCGGTCAGACTGAATCATCAGGTCAATATATTTTTCGACCCGATCCCAGCGGAGAAGCACTTTCTGATGGTCGGGATAATGCTCAAACGTCAGACCCTTGCTGTCATGGTCAAGCCAACCACTGCTTCCGTCCAGATAAGTGTGTGAAGAACCGCCGGGGCCATACGGTGCATATTCTTTGGCAAGAGCTTTTGCCCGGAGTTTTCGGTCAGGCTGCAACTGATAAATTTTCCATATCCGAAGTTTGCTGCCTTCAACATTGGAACCTCTCCGCAGCGCATTTTCAATCTCCGCCTGCGACAAAACAAAAGCGGAGGGCGATTTTTTGCCCTCCGCTTGGTCGATGGATTCAATTTGTTTGGCTTCGGTGGGAATGTGGGCATCGAAGAAACTTAACTGTAAATCAGTTCGTTCAGCACCAGTTCCTCTGCCTGTGCCCGCAGGCTGTTCATGTGCTGCACCCACGCCAGCTGATTCTGCTCCTTGTCCGGGGCCGGGGTCTGTTTCAAAAGCTGTGCCATGGTCTGCTGCATCCGGCTCTCTGCCGTCTGCTCCACCTCCATCAGGTGCGGGTACAGGCTCCCATTCAGGAGCATCGTGTGGTACAGCACCGGGCGATGCTCCTTCAGGTACGTCCGGCGCAGCCTGCCGTACTTGCCCAGCGGCTTCCGGGGCTGGTTCAGGGTCAGGTTCGGGAGAAGGTAATCCCCGACGGTCGAGTAGGTCACGTTCCTGCTGTTCGTATTCATATTGGCTCCTTTCTGCATTGCGGCGGCGAATGGTAGTTTTCACGGTGCGCTCGATGTTCCGCAGCACCTCCCGGCTCATGTCGCTGACGGCTGCGCCGAGGGCGTAGACACTATCCGGGGTGGAGAAATTGTAGATTGCCTGAAAATCGTCCTTGTCGAACCACCCGGCAGGCTCAAAGCCACAGCGTTCCAGCAGCGTGTAGGTGACACTGATGGTGGCGGCGCTTTTGAACTGCATCTCCACTCCGGCTTCATCATAATCCATCAGAAGCGAACCGTCAACGATGGCGAGAATGTCACCACTGTTGTTGTCCCAGTAATCTGCCACCAGTTTCCCGGCAACATCCGCAAGCTGCTGGCTGACACGCTCCCCGCTGATGCCGTAGGTCTTGCTCAACATTTCCGAAACCGGCTGTTTCAGGTCGTCATTGTACTGCCACATCTCCGGGTCACGGGAATTGCGGCGCACCCCGGTGTCGCTTACGTCAAAAACGTAGTGCAGTCGAGGGAATCCGCTGGATTCGTCCAGCAGAGCGATGCCCTTAGAGCCACGCCTGACATAGCGGTTCATCCGGTTGCGCCAAATGTCAAATTCGGCGCAGGCGGTGGCATCGGGCCGCTGAGCGTAGATCATGAGCTGGTCTGCAAAGGGGTACTTGTACAGCCGAGATGCGGTGGTCAGGTAGTCCGTCCAGCTTTCCCAGTACCGGGTCAAGCCGTTGGCCGTGCGCTGGGCAAGGGCGAGGTATTCTTCGGTTTTGCTTGGCATTTTAGCCTCCTTTCAGCTCTGCGATAAACAAAAAAGCGAGCGGCCTTTTCAGGTCACTCGCTTATGGAATTAAAACTGGTTTTAGTATAGCATGAATCGAAGCGTTCTATCAAAACCTCACTTTTGAGGGTTTCAAAAACTGGAACCGCAAAGTTTCGATTTCAAAGCAAGAACGTTCTGACGAATCTGCTCCATGACTGCCTTGAATTCATCATCGCTTTTCCCGGTAGGGTCATCCAGACCCCAATTCTCATCAAAAGGTCTGCCAATGAAAGGGCAGCTGACGTTGCAGCCCATGGAAATAGCGATATCCGGCTTTGGAATTGCAGAAATCAGCTTGGAATACTGTGTCTTTTCCATGTCGATGCCATATAGTTCTTTCATCAGGCGCACAGCATCCTGATTGATCTGCGGTTTGGTTTCGGTTCCAGCCGAGTAGCTTTCAAACACATCTGCGGCCAGTACCTTGCCAAAGGCTTCGGCAATCTGACTGCGGCAGGAATTATGGACACAGATAAAGGCGATTTTGGGTTTTGACATATAGGTGTTCCTTCCCCACAAACTGGAATTTGACTAATCCTACATGTGCATCATATTACACTCATGTAATTATCCTCTACATAAACAGCTTTTCCATCAGCAAGCTTAATCTCATCTTTGCCGTTCGGTAATACTGTTGTTTCAGAACCATTCCAATGGGGGATAATAGGATTGTCAATAATATGTAATCCATCTGTTAAATTTCCCGCCGCATACATACTTCCTGCACTGATTCCGACATATATAAGTCCGTTTTTAATTGCATTATTAAGTATTCTATCAAAACCAGTTCTAGACATTTCACGACAAAGCACAGATACATCACCACCACTGACAAAAACAGCATCAAATTGGTTTAATTCTTCAAAAGTTAATAGCCTTGTAAGCATAAACGGGGTTGTAACATACGAAGAATAGGTTCTTTGATAGTCTTTTGAAAGAATTAATTCCAGATTGTACACTAATATATTTTCGTACTGAATTCCCATTAGAAAGAGTTCATGAAAACATATTGCAAGCGACTCTCTTGCACCATCTGTTTCAATGCCAGCTGTTGGAATATAAAGCACTTTCACATCCTTCGGACACTTTCCAATAATATCAAAGAATTTCTCTTTCATCTTATCGGTCAACCCTGCAGATGTAAGAAATAGATGTTTTCCATTCATATTCTTTTACCTCGTCAAACTCCGATTTGTCGAGTTCAGTATACCACACCAAATGGCATTGTGAAAGAGAGTATGTATGCCGCCCGCAGGCGGCAAAGATCAGTCCAGTGGAAATTCCAATTCAGCAAACTCCGCATCGGTCAGCAGTTTCAGCT
>NZ_JAJEQG010000021.1 GCF_020687245.1 Faecalibacterium longum CLA-AA-H243
TTTGCTATAATCAGTCATGTGCATAACCTCCTGTGCGTCCATGTATGTGTCATTTACACTTAAAATTATGCACTCCAACGTGCGCTGCCGTATTCTGCGCCCTTGCGGTATTTGCGGGCATTTTTCCCTTTGAAATAGACAATCAGACGGATAACCACCGCGCCCACAATGCCAATAAGCAAATCCAACGGGTGAACGCTCGGCAAGGCATTTGAAAACGCTTCGGAAAATCCCTGTGTGATATTGAGTATCTTTTCGGAAATATCCGCGCCGGGGGCAAGCCGCACCGCCTGTCCCACCTTATCAAAGAGATAGACAAAGAACACATACGGGATATTCGGGATTATCAGCTTTTTGTAGTTTATCTGCTTCATATCTCGCGCCCCCTGTCTATTTTCTTTACCTTGTCGCGGGCGGCGTTAAGCTGCTTCGCCTTGTCCTTTGCTGCGGCAAGGGCTTTGCGGATAGAGGGCTTTTTATCCCTGTTCAGCTTCTTTGCGGAAAACTCTTGAAACGCTGCGGTCATAACGTCCGCGTCCCTGCCTTTGAAAAACACAAGGTAACGGGTCTGTTCGCCCTTAACCTTTTTCAGCGAAAAATCTATGTTGTATTTCTTCGCGGTACTCTCAAAGGCTTTGATATTGCTGTCGGTGATCTCGATGTTGGAAACCCCCGCATTTTGCTTCATAAGCTGCCGCATGGTCTGTTTCCCATGCGGTGCTTTGCTTTTCTGCTCCAAAAACTTCTTGATTGCTTTCTGTAACGCCTGTTCGGTAAGCCTTGCCGCGCCTTTTCCCACGTTGACGGATAGGGCAATCGTTTTTTGGGTTACTTCCTCCTGCAAGGTATCAACTCCTTTCCCGGTAAACTGCGGCTATGCTCATTTGCTGCCGTAAAAGTCGTGATTGACAAGGGCGGTATAGTAGCTGTCAATGGTACTCGGCGCGTTGAACAGCACCGCTTTTAGATACTGCTTGATGTTGCGGATTTTGGTTGTGTTCTCCCTCATGCAGTCCAAAACAAACTCAACGTGGCTGCTGTTCAGCTTCATAAACTTTGATTTGACAAGTTCGGCGGGGTAGTCGTCCCCGGCGATACGGATTGTCTTTCGGGCTGTGCAGACGGTTTCCAGCATGATTTCTACAATCTCGTCCAAACGGTCTTTATCCATTTTGGGGTCTTGAATGAGAATGTCATAGTCGATGTTTTCTTTGATGATTTCCCGATAAATCTCTATTGCACTGTTTGTTTTCGCTTCCGTTCTTTTCCTTTCCGGCGGCGCAGCCGCTTCGTCCTGCTCATAAGGCAAGGGATTTAGGGAATGGAAAGGAATGGAATGGGTACTTGATAGATCAGTAATTGATTGTTCTTTACTTGATATATCTTTATTTAATTGCGTTGGATTTTCCAACGTAGGTTTTTCCTGCGTAGGTTTTTCCAACGTTGGATTATCCAATGTTGGATTTTCCAATGTAGGTAAATCCAATATAGGCGGCTGTCCGCCGCTGGTAGCTGCTTCCGGCTCTCGCGGCTGCGGCTGCTCGTATATGACGTAATCTGCGCCCCGCAAGCGTCCCTTTTCGTCGCGCTCCCGGCTGCGCACGATATATCCGGCTTTTTCGAGTTCCTTTACCGCTTCGCGGATTGCGTCGATCTTCTCCCGGTTGATATGGGATAAGCCCGCAAGGGTATAATCCCAATCTTCGGGCAGCGAAAGCATTTGCGACAACAAGCCCTTTGCCTTTAAGGACAATTCCTTGTTTCGCAAGTGGTGGTTGCTCATAACGGTATATCCCGTATTTCGCTCCACTCTGAAAACTGCCATATTTCCTCACTTCCTCTCTTGGTATGCGTGGACAATTAGAAAGCCGTTTTCGGCTGTTTTGGTATTGCAATATGCCCTTTGCCGTTTTCGCGTCTGCAAAGCCGCATGGCACAAGGGCTTTTGCCCGTCTATTTGTCCATGCTGGCGTGCGTTTTCCGCGTCCTTTTGCCGGGGCAATAGGGACACTCTTTGAAAACGCAAAACTCATATTTCCATTGTGGGCGGTAGAAACGGCAAGTACCGCAATCTTCATCATCTCCGGCACAACCGGATTGATAGCGGTCAAATCCCGGCTTCTGCTGCATGATCAGTTCAAACGCCCGCTGCTTGCCCTTTGTGAAATACATTCCGGCTGCGCCTCCTTTCCTGCGGGCATAAAAAAACGGCGTTACTTTCTCCCCAAAAGGGGTTAAGGTAACGCCGCTTGTGTGCGTATTCAGTTTTTAACACATTCCCTGTCTATCCGCTGTCCGCAAAACCATTGATTTTATTAGCTTTTTGCCGCTATCGCTATCACACCTCATTATTCAATCGTCCCGGTTTTCAATCTCTAATAAAAGAGGTAGAAGCAGGAAATGTCGAAACGCTTATTGTGAAGGATATGAGCCGCTTAGGACGAAATTATCTGCAAGTCGGTTTTTATACGGAAGTTCTGTTCCCACAGAAAAACGTCCGATTCCTTGCAATCAACAACAGCATCGACAGCAACAATGCTTCAGACAATGATTTTGCTCCGTTTTTGAATATTATGAACGAATGGTATGCCAAAGACACGAGCAATAAAATCAAGGCTGTGTTCGATGCCCGGATGAAAGATGGAAAACGTTGCAGCGGCTCTATTCCGTATGGATATAACCGTTTGCCGAACGACAAGCAGACACTTGTTGTTGATCCTGTGGCATCCGAAGTCGTAAAGCGCATTTTTCTTCTTGCGAACGAAGGAAAAAGCCCACGGGCAATCGCAGAACTGTTGACAGGGGAAAAAGTCCTGATTCCTGCTGCATACGCAAAGAAATATCACCCAGAGCAGTACAATGGGACAAAGTTCTCCAATCCGTACCTGTGGGGCACCTCCTCCGTAAGAACAATTTTAGGTCGGCAGGAATATCTGGGACACACTGTTTTACGAAAATCTGTAAGCACAAACTTCAAACTTCACAAGAGAAAAGAAACAGATGAAGATGAACAGTACGTTTTCCAGAACACGCATGAACCGATTATATCGCAAGAACTTTGGGATAGTGTTCAGAAACGCAGATGCCGAGTGAATCGTGCTTCTGCTTGGGGAACGCACACCAACCGTTTAAGCGGGTATCTGTATTGTGCCGACTGCGGCAGAAGATTGACCTTGCAAACACACTATAGTAAAAAGGATGGGTCTACTCAATATTCTTATCGTTGTGGTGGATATGCAAGTCGGGTGAATGGCTGTACTGCCCATTCAATCAGTGCCGATAATGTTGAAGCCCTGATATTGGCATCGGTCAAACGCTTTTCGAGATTTGTTCTAAAAGATGAAGAAACCTTCGCTTTGGAACTGCAATCACTTTGGAAAGAGAAACGTGAAGAAAAGCCGAAGCAGAACCAATCGGAATTGAAACGTTGTCAAAAACGCTATGATGAGCTTTCTGCCCTTATTCGTAGTCTGTACGAAAATCTTATGTCTGGACTGTTGCCCGAACGACAGTACAAGCAGCTGATGGCACAGTATGATAGCGAGCAGGCAGAATTGGAATCGCAGATGGAAACGATGAAATCCGAAATTGCCGAAGATAAATCAAGTTCCGCTGATATTCGGCATTTCATTTCGCTGATTCGCAAGTGCAAAAATCCAACAGAAATCTCCGATTCAATGTTTAACGAACTTGTCGATAAAATCGTTGTTTATGAAGCCGAGGGTGCAGGCAATGCCCGCACACAAAAGGTTGACATTTATTTCAACTATGTCGGCCAAGTCGATATTGCTTATACCGAGGAAGAACTTGCCGAACTGAAAGCGCAGAAGGAGCAGGAAGAACGGCAGCGCCTAGAGAAGCAGCGCAAACGTGAAAAAGCCTATCGAGAAAAGCGAAAAGCAAAGATAATCGCTAAAAACGGTGGCGAGATCATTAAAACCAAAACGTGTCCGCACTGCGGGAAGATGTTTACACCTACGAGCAACCGACAGCTTTTCTGTTCAAGAGACTGCTGGAATCAGGCAAGACAGGGGCAAAAGGAAGCGGCTAGAGAAGCCGAGAAAGGAGGTCATTACTACCGGCAACGTGCCTGTGCCGTATGCGGTCACTCCTACTGGCCTACACACAGCCAGCAGGAATTTTGTTCCGATGAGTGCAGGAGAATTAACCACAACAGGAAAACCTTGGAATTCTATCACAAGAAAAAAGGAAATCCAAAACCTGACCCAGAAGCAGTCCCAACGCCGAAACCAAAGGAGGATAATGCAGCATGACTACCATGAAAATTTCCATCCATGACAACGCTAACGGTCTGGACTACACCCTTGTCAATGACCACTATCTGCCGAATCTGACCGTAGCAGCCCCGACAGAGCAGCACCCTACCGGGCGGTGGGGCCGCTTACATAAGACGTACCTGAAGGAGCAGAACCCTGTCCGGTACAACCAACTGCTCCTGTCCGGTGAGCTGAGCGGCTATCTTGCCAAGCTGGACAAGCAGACCGAGGAGCAGCTTGCATTGACCGTCCGGCAGATGCAGGAAGCCGAGGGCGTGACCGAAGCCCTGAGAGCTGCCGATCAACTGGAGTGGGTGCGCCGGATGAACAGCATCCGCAACCGTGCCGAGGAGATCATCAAGACCGAGCTGATTTTTGTATAAGGAGGTGCCCACGATGACTGTGCTGAAACCGATGCTGAAACTTGCCCTTTTTCCGCTGCTTCTGCTGCTGATTCTGGCGCAGTGGGTGGGCATCTTCCTCACGACCTTCTCCACGATCCTGACGAATCTGCTGGCGGGGCTGTTCTTCTTCGTGGCTCTGACAAGCTGGATCATGAAGCTGGCAGACGGCGGCGAAGTCCTGAAAATGCTGATTACCGCATTTGTGGTTTTCGTCCTGCCTTACATAGCGATAGCTGCTATCGCCAAAATCTCCTTTTTCGCTGATGAACTCCGGGATTTTCTCCAATCCTGAGTTCAAGACCGCCCTGCACAACGCACGGCGGTCTTTTTGCTACATCGGGTCTGCACAGGGCAGGCCCTTTTTTAATACGGAGGAACAAGCCTATGAAACTGACGTTTGAAGAAAAGAAGCTGCTCTACACCTATGGCTGCGCCGATCTGGAACTGACCCGCAAGCGGCTGTACGGAGTTGCCGGGCTGACGGTTGACCCCAATCAGAACAAGATGGTGTATGACTTCTGCCGGAAGCTGGAGGACGAAACGCTGGCAGACTGGTACGACCAGATGTTCTACTTTGTCCGTGCTGAGATGGAGTGCTACACCAACATGCTGCTCCTGATGCAGGACATCGAGGAGGACGAGGACTGGGGCCCGACCATCTTTGACGAATCCGAGGAGGAAGAACTGATTGACGATGTTTAAGCTGGAAACCATGATCTACGCCAGCGAGGACGGAACAAGCAGCGTGTTTACGCTGAATCCTGACTTGCAGAAACAACTTGCCGACCTTGCTATGCGGCATCCGGAGGTGTGTTGCCGGAAGAAAAGCGGCGATACCGGGGGTCAACAGTATCAATTAAATTCAGCCATGAAAATTTGTATCTGATTGCTCTTGTCGAAGATGTTAAGGCTTTGCTTAGCATCTTCGTACATAAATTGTAACAATTGCCAAATTTGAATGACAGGTTATGTTGGATATGTCAATATCCTAACTGTTGTTAACGAAAAATTGAAAAAATCACTTTTTTGTGATATAATTTCACAATAATGAATAACAAAAGGGGGTGGTATGTGGTGGCAGTAACATATAAACGATTATTTCACCTGATGATCGACCGAAATATCTCAAATGCTGAACTTATCTCAAAAGCAGGTGTTAGTGCTAATATTTTCACCCGCATGAAAAGAAATCAGTATATCGCATTAGACTCGATTGAAAAAATATGTTCAGTGTTAGACTGCCAAGTTGATGACATCTTGGAATTTACGTCAGATGATGGTCAATCAAAGGGAGATGTAGAAAATGAATGAAGATAAATATGAGCGCACGATAGATGAGCTTGAGACCCACGCTTGTAAATGGTGGCCGCAAGAAGTTCGTGATGAAGCACAGAAAGTCAGTATATTGCCTGTACTGCTAAATTCACAAGAAAAATTTATTTCCATATTAAAATTGGCTAATAAAGAAGAACCACTTAGCCTTTTTAGCTTGATTGATGCTTCTCATTTTGCGTATAATCTCTTTTTGAAGCATCTGATTCTTTTGGTTGATTTTGGCAGCGAGCCGCTTCAAAGAATTAACAAAGATTTTCGGGAAATATTTCCAAATCGTAAATTTGTCTTTGATGTTGGAAATGGTCCTTTTGAATATGAATTTTCGGCATTGCCTATTGCTGGCGTTCTAAACAATAAACGCATGAAAACTGACACTTCGGAAAATTTGTCTGACACGCGCGTAAATGTGCCGCTTTGCAAAGATTTAATTATGTTATTAACATTTGGCGGTGCAGCCGTAGAGGCCAATGTTCATTCGATTTTCTTCAGATGCACGCCCTATGAATATCTCGGCGATGACGTGAAAGTTGAAACATTTGTTAGACAGAACTACATTCGCGTGAGTAAAATCATCAGTGGAAAAATGGCTTCTGATCTCGGTAATGGTGCACAGCAGTATGTTGTAAAGTACCTAACTCGTTCCTTGGGTAACAATTATTGTGTAAGAAGCAACGGTACTATTCCGGGGGTTACACAGAACGATGGTGATACTTTAACAAATTTTGATGTTGTGGTAGACCGTGTAGATGACAGTAGCCGTCATAAAAAATATGTTGCCATCGAAGTGACTTTCCAAGAAACAACCAATAGTACGATTGAGCGCAAAGGTGGTCAGGCTCGCGATAGATTTGAAAAAATAGTTAGTAGTCGAAACTATATTGCCTACATTATCGACGGTGCTGGAAACTTTGCAAGGAGATCTGCGGTAAGTGTGCTTTGTGAAAATAGTCATTGTACAGTTGCATATACTCCGGAAGAGTTCCAGCTGCTGACGGAGTTTATTAAGGAGAGAATTGGATGATAAGGACAATTGATTTGTTCGCTGGTGTTGGAGGCATCCGTTTGGGCGCTGAAGCGGCACTAAAAAGACACGGTATTGATTCCAAATGTGTTCTGTCCAGCGAAATCAATGAGAAAGCCTGTGAGACATATCAGCTTAACTTCGGCGAACATCCCTGCGGTGATATTCACGAAATCTCTGAGATTGAACCGTTTGACTTTTTGCTTGGTGGGTTTCCGTGTCAACCGTTTTCGTATGCGGGCAAGCGAAAAGGATTTGGTGACACTAGAGGTACGTTGTTTTTTGAAATTGAGCGTATCCTTCAAAAGTACCAGCCAAAAGCCTTTCTTCTCGAAAATGTAAGAGGTTTATATACGCATGATGAAGGGCGTACTTTTGATACCATCATGTCAAAGCTCCATGATTTAGGATACGGAACTTATGATATGCTGCTCAACAGTTCCAACTTTGGAGTACCTCAAAATCGCGTGCGTTTATATATTCTCGGAATTAAAAATGCCACGCCCAAAATGTCACTAAGGACTAATCTGGGCGCGACAGATTCTCACGACTTTAAGCGAAAGTATAAACAAACAAATTTCTTTGAGCTTGGCAATTCTCAGTCAAAACGGATGGTCAGGGATATAATTGAAGAAACTGTTGACGAAAAATATTACTGCTCTAAAACCTTTGAAAATCAGTTGAGGTCTGTTGTTGGCGATGATTTGTCAAGATTAAATGGTTACCGACTCATTGACTATCGTGGCGGTCAATCTTTGCACTCATGGGAACTCGGAACAAAGGGGCATTGTACTCCCCAAGAAATCAAGTTTATGAACCTCCTTATTCAGAATCGTCGAAAACCGATTTTCGGGAAACAGCAGGACGGAAAGAAGCTTAGCCTAGAGCAAATACAGACCTTTTATACTGATAAAGATATTCTGGATGTAATAGAGTCTTTGAAGCAAAAGGGCTACCTGAAAGAAGATAATGGAAGATTTAACCCTGTATGTGGAAATATGTCTTTTGAGGTCTTTAAGTTTCTTGACCCTAATAGCATTTCTATTACGCTAACCTCGTCCGATTCCAATCGTCTTGGCGTTGTTCAAAATAACCGACCGAGGCGAATTACACCGAGGGAGTGTGCAAGACTTCAAGGTTTTCCAGACAGTTTTATTGTAAATCCCACAGATGCTTTTGCATACAAGCAGTTTGGAAACTCCGTTTCCGTTCCAGTGATCGAAGCTGTTGTAAATGATTTTATTGAGCAGAACAAAGACGTGCTGAACTGGAAATAACGTAATTTGGTATTTTTGTGGTTTGAGTTTCAGAAAGGAGGTTGGATGCTATGGCAAAATCGATTCCTGCTTTGGTAACGCCAGAGGTTCTTGTTTGGGCAAGAAAATTAGACGCTATTTCTATTGATGAAATCGCATCTAAAATGAAGATTCCACCTCAGAAAATCGAAGAATGGGAGGATGGAAAATCTTACCCGACATTGACACAGGCCAAAGAGTTGGCCAAGCAGTATAGGGTTCCATTCGTTTACTTCTATCTTCCTGATACACCCCAAAGAAAAAAGCGACTTAACAAAGTGGACTATCGCGCCTTTGGAAACATGGGTGTTCAGAATACGGAATCTCGTGAATTGAGATGGCTTTTAAGGGATATTGAGGATCGCCGAGACTCCATGTTAACTTTATACGAGGAAATCGGTAAGAAGCCGTTGGATTTCCCGATTAAGGTTGACGTGAAAAGTAGCAATGAGAAAATTGCAAAAGCTATTCGAGAGTTGCTAAATCTAAATATGGCTACCCAAAAGAAATTTCGCCAGCCCGAAAAAGCATTATCCCATTGTGTAGAAGCTCTGGAAAAAAATGATGTACTTGTATTTCAGGCTGCAAAAATAGAGACGAGTGAAATGCGAGGTTTATCCGTTGCGTATGAACAAATGCCGATAATCGTTCTGAATCGAAAAGACGAACCGTCGGCAAGATTATTCACTCTCTGCCACGAACTTGTTCATATAGTCACTCGTACATCTGGAATTTGCACAGATGTATCTGAAAATTCTACTTCTAATAATGAGCTGGAGTTACGCTGCAATCAAATTGCAGGAATGGTGTTGGTTCCGAAATCGAGTATTGTCAAGCATCCTGTTATAAAAGATATTCAAGCCTATGGCTTTGATGACGCGCGTGTCGGCAAAATAGCACGAGACTTTGCGGTAAGCAAGCAAGTTATTCTCCATTGCCTTTGGGAACTAAACATTATCTCTCAGCCTTTTTATTATGAAACGCTTAATCGGTATTCGGACGAGTATAAAGCGTACAAAGCTCAAAAATCCAAAAAAGGTTTTCTTCCTCCAGTCACCGATACTGGAACACAAGTTGGAAAACTATATGCAAAGACCGTACTCAATGCTTACTATGCAGAGAAGATAACGGCAAGAGATACGTCAAGTTATTTACTAAACCTCAAAGCTAAAAATTTTGGAAAACTGGAAAGGTGGTGCTTCTAGTGGGAGACAAATATGTATTTGATGCTAACATATTTATCAATCTACATCAGAGGCAACCAAGAGACATCTATCCTTCTGTATGGAATAAAATCGACGAACTCATGGCGAATGGGACGATAATATCGAGTCGAGAAGTTTATGATGAGCTGCTAAGAAATGACGATTCGTTATCAGGATGGGCAAAAAGTAGGAAAGAATATTTTTTGCCATCTGAAATTCCCATTCAGGAAAAGGTTCGCAAAATTTTATCAGAGCATCGTGGACTTGTTGAGGGTGGAAAGAAACAAAACAACGCAGATCCTTTTGTGATAGCTCTTGCGCAAGAACAGCACTGTGTATTGGTTACAGAAGAAGTTCGCACTAACAGTCTTAACGCTCCCAAAATTCCCAATATCTGTGATGCCTATGGGGTTACATGTATCAATTTTGTTAGTTTTATCCGTGAGATGAAACTAACCTTTTAATAGTAATATAGCAGGAAGCAACATTCGTATGGGTAGATGCTTCCTGCTTTTTATTTTCCTTACATATACAAATCATAAAAAGGAGCGTGATGCCATGACCCAACCCAAAACCGCCCTTGCCTACCTCCGCAGCGAAAAAGCCAAAGCAGAGCAGAAGCTGCGCTCTTGCCAGCACCGGGAGAAGATTCTTGAACGCCAGATGTCAGAGCTGAACCGGAGAGAGCGTGTGCACCGTCTTTGTACCCGTGCCGGAATGCTGGAAAGCTTTCTGGTCTGTCCGGGAGAACTGACCGATGATCAGGTGATGGAACTTTTGAAAATCTCGTTCCGTCAACCGGAAGTCGTGCTGGCGCTTGCAAAGATGGTGCATGACGTTCACGAACGGAGCAACGTCCAAAACCCTTTAGAATAAAGGGCGCAATTATACACCGTTCCGGTGAAATTGCGGTCTTGCAGACGGCTCGATGAAATCGAAGCTGGCGTTTGTGCGCCAGCCCGATTCCATCCCAAGGAAAACTGCATTTTCCTTGCGCTGCTTTGCAACTATCCTTTTGCGGCTCCCGCCTAAGACCGAAGCGCACAGCACTCCGCTCCAAGGCGGCGAGCAAAACCGAATACGATTCCAGACCGTTCATCAAGAGCAATCTTGCTTGGCGGTCTTTTTGTTTGGGGGTGATGCCTATGCCGTGTCCGCACTTCAAAATTTCCATCGTAAAACGCAGCCAAGGGCAGTCTGCTGTTGCTGGCGCAGCCTACCAGAGCGGCGAACGGCTGTTCAGCGAGTACGACCAGAAAACGAAATTCTACAACAAGAAGAAAGAGCTTGTCCACGCCGAAATCATGCTGCCACCTAATGCGCCGCCCGGATATGCAGACCGTGCCACGCTCTGGAACGCCGTGGAAGCCGTGGAGAACCAGTGGAACTCCCAGCTTGCCCGGCGTATCGTGCTGGCGTTTCCGGTGGAAGTCCCGAAAGAGCGGTATCTGTCCATGATAAAAGAGTTTTGTCAGGAGCAGTTTGTTTCCAAAGGGATGATCGCTGACTTTGCCATCCACGACAAGGGAGATGGCAACCCACACGCCCACATTCTGCTGACGCTCCGGGCAATGGATGAGCACGGCAGGTGGCTCCCGAAAGCCCGAAAGGTTTACGACCTTGACGAGAACGACAAGCGCATCCGGCTCGCTTCCGGCAACTGGAAGTGTCACAAGGAAAACATGGTGGACTGGAACGACCAGAAGTACGCCGAGGTCTGGCGGCATGGCTGGGAGACCATCACCAACCGCTATCTGGAAGCAGCGGGCAGACCGGAACGTGTTGACCTGCGCTCCTTTGAGTGGCAGGGCATCCAGCAGATACCGACCGTCCATCTCGGCCCCGCTGCACACCAGATGGAAAAGCGTGGAGTGGAAACCTTTCTCGGCAACCTGAACCGGGACATTCGAGCCGCTAACAGTCTGATGCAGTCCATCCGCAGTGCAATTCGTGGGCTGCAACGCTGGATCGCAGACCTGACTGAAAAGAAGCAGATTCTTCTGGACGCACTGGAAAAGGCGAAGGAGCCCACGCTGTCCGATCTGCTGGTGGACTACTTCAATCTTCGCAATGAGCAGCGCAGCGATTGGTCTGGCAAGGCAAAACTGAAATGCACTGTTCGGGACTTTGAGGAAGTCAAACGGGCGGTGGACTACCTGAAAACCCATTCTTTGAACACCATCGAGGATTTGGACACTGCAATTTCTAACCTAAATCAGACCACCGCCCCTCTCCGCAGGCAGTTGAAGCAGAACGAAAACCGTATGCGGGCAATCGCCCAAATCAAGGATGCTGCCGCCGTCCATGCCAAGCTGAAACCTATCCACGACACCTTTATCAAGAAGAACTTCAAGCTGACCAAGGACGCTTACGCTGCCCAGCACAAGGAAGAACTGGACACCTTCAATAAAGCTGTCCGCACCCTGATGAAGCTGAACGGCAGCACAGCGGTGGATTTTTCGGCATTGGATGCCGAATTTTCTGCGCTGCAATCGAGCAGCGCAGAGCTGCGCACCCAACTGGAAACCTTGCAGCCGGACATCTCTGCACTGAAAAATATCCGTAAGCATATCGACATGGTGCTGAATAAGCAGCAGCTTTCCGCACCGGGCGGCAAGACCCCGGAGAAGGAATCGGTGCTGAAAAAGCTGGAAGAAGCCAAGGCAGCACAATCCCAGAAGAAAACCGAGCAGAAAAATCACACACAGGAACTTTAAGGAGGAAGCAACATGGCCTACACCCAAGCCCAGATCGACAAAGCCAATGCGGTGGATCTGGAAAAATTTCTCCGGGCACAGGGCGAAACGCTGGTGCGCAGCGGAAAAGAATACCGCTGGAAAGCCCACGACAGTCTGACCGTCTGCGGAAACAAATGGTTCCGGCACAGCCGGAGCAAGGGAGGTTTCCCGGTGGATTTCGTGATGGAATTTTACGGCAAGTCCTTCCCCGAAGCGGTGCAGATACTGACCGGAGAGCCGGGCGAAGCCCAGCCGGAGGCTGACCCCGCCCCCTCTCCGGCGTTTCGTCTGCCGTTGCGAAATGTCACCAACGCCAACATCCTGAACTATCTGGCGCAGGAGCGGAAACTCAGCCCCTCGCTGGTGAACTTCTTCATCGCTGCCGGAGATATTTACGAGGATGCCGCCCACCACAACGTGGTCTTTGTGGGGCGGGATGCAGACGGGCATCCCCGCTACGCAAGTAGCCGTGGGATTCGGGAAAAGTTTCGGCAGGATGCGGCCGGTGCAGAAAAGGCGTTTGGCTTTGCCCACCGTGGCACTGACAAGCAGTTGCTGGTCTTTGAAGCCCCCATCGACCTGCTGTCTTTTATCGAACTGTTTCCGAAAAACTGGCAGCAACACAATTATCTGTCGCTGGGCGGGGTGTCGGGCAAGGCGCTGCGGCAGTTTCTTTCTGAACGCCCGGACGTGGAGAGGGTATTCCTCTGTCTGGATGCCGATAAAGCTGGAGAGGATGCCTGCAAGCGGCTGGCGGGGCTGCTGCCGGACACCGTGAGCGTAACCCGCATCCAGCCCTGCATGAAGGATTGGAACGATGTTCTGGTGCACCGGGCAGAGATTCCGAACCGCAATTATTTCAAAAGTATTGTTCTGAAAGAGCCGCCGAAGAAAGATTCCGTTAAGATCATCCGCATGAGCGACGTGGAGCTGACCCCGGTGGAATGGCTCTGGAAACCGTATCTGCCTTTTGGAAAGCTCAGTGTTCTGCAAGGCAATCCGGGTGAGGGCAAGACCTATTTTGCCATGCACCTTGCCGCCGCCTGCACCAACGGAAAGCTGCTGCCCAACATGGAGAGCATGGAGCCCTTCAACGTGATCTACCAGACCGCCGAGGACGGTCTGGGCGATACGGTCAAGCCCCGCCTGATCGAAGCCGGGGCAGACCTTGACCGGGTGCTGGTCATTGACGACAGCGAGGTGCAACTGACGCTCTCCGATGAACGAATTGAAAAAGCCATTGTCGAGAACAACGCCCGACTGGTCATCATCGACCCGATCCAGGCGTATCTCGGTGCCGATGTGGACATGAACCGGGCAAACGAAGTGCGCCCCATCTTCATGCGGCTGGGACAGGTAGCGCAGCGAACAGGCTGCGCTATTTTGCTGATCGGGCATCTGAACAAGGCCGCTGGAATGCAGAGCTTGCAGCGGGGCCTCGGCTCCATCGACATTGCTGCCGCCGTCCGCAGCGTCATGTTCATCGGCAAGCTGAAGCACGACCCCACCATGCGCATTTTGACCCACGAGAAAAGTTCTCTTGCCCCGCCGGGAGCGTCACTGGCGTTCTCTCTGGGGGGACGAGAGCGGTTTCCGCTGGGTCGGTGAGTACGACATTACCGCAGACGAGATGCTGTCCGGCATCGAGCCGCAGCGTGAAACCAAGACCCAGCAAGCCAAAGACCTGATCTGCACCCTGCTTGCCGGAGGAAAGCAGGTGCTCAGCGAGGACATCGACAAGGCGGCTCTGGAAAGGGGCATCCCCGGTCGAACCGTCCGGGATGCAAAACGGGAACTGGGCGATGCCCTGAAAAGCAAGATCGTGGAAGGCCGCAAAAAGGTCTTTTGGATGGAATAAGCCATTTGACTGGCAGAAAAATTTGGCTGGCAAGAAAATCATGGTACACCCACAGTTGCCAGTCTGCCAGTCAAATTCAGAAAATGACGATAAAAGGAGAAATTTAACGGAAAATCAGAATTCGAGTTATTCGGTGCAGATTGGTAAAACCACCTTTATTGTGTGCGTGAAGCAGTCCGAAACTGCCAAAAAGCCGATTGAAAAGATGTTCAAGGATATGTGCAGACACGAAATTACAAGGGCTTCCTTGCGGACAACCTGATGAATTTAGAAAAATTACCGAAAACCTCTTGACGAAGTCCAGCCCGAAGGTACAGGCTATCGGGCGAGAACGAGATTTGCCAAGTTCTTCAACCTCCCGGAACTGATGTCCATGTTCAAGGAGGTTGCGGACATTAAAACATCTGACCAGCTTCATCTGCCTGTGCCCGAAGCAAAGTTTGAAACCGTGGTGGCAAAACCCTCGGAGATTCAAAAGGAAATGGTGCAGGAACTGAGCAAACGTGCTGCAGAAATCCACTCCGGTGCAGTAGATGCCTCCGTGGACAATATGCTCTGCGTCACAAACGACGGCAGAAAAATCGGCTTGGACGTTCGCTTGATGAACCCCATGCTGCCGGATGACCCCAACAGCAAGCTGAACGTCTGTGTGCAGAACGTGTTGAAGATCTGGGAGGAGGGCAAAGATCAGAAGCTGACACAGCTTTTGTTCTGCGACCTCTCAACACCAAAGAACGATGGCAATTTCAACGTCTACGATGACATTCGCAAAAAGCTGATTGCTGCCGGTGTGCCGGAAAACGAGATCGAGTTTATCCACAACGCCGACACCGAAACCAAAAAGGCCGCATTGTTCTCCAAAGTGCGCTCCGGCGATGTGCGAGTTTTGCTCGGAAGTACAGCAAAAATGGGAGCCGGGACCAACGTGCAATCCCGACTTGTGGCAGTGCATCATCTGGATGTTGGCTGGAAACCCAGCGACATGACCCAGCGCAACGGTCGTATCATCCGGCAGGGCAATATGAATAAGGAAGTCAAGGTGTTCAATTACGTTACGGAAGGGACATTTGACAGTTATTTGTTCCAAACTTTGGAAAACAAACAGCGATTTATCAGCCAAATCATGACTTCCAAATCCCCGGTGCGCTCCTGCGAAGATGTAGACGAACAGGCACTTTCCTATGCGGAGATCAAGGCACTTTGCGCCGGAAATCCGCTCATCAAAGAGAAGATGGACTTGGATGTGCAGGTGGCAAAGCTGAAGGTGCTGAAAGCCGACCACCAGAGCCAGAAATTCCGCCTGCAAGACAAGCTGCTGACCAAATTCCCGGCTGATATTCAGGAGACGAACGCCCACATTGCCGGGCTGAAAGCCGATGCACAGCTTGCCGCCGCCCACCCGCAGGTGCAAGAGGGTTTCTGCGGCATGACCATCAAGGGCGTGACCTACGACGAGAAAAAGACCGCCGGTGAGCGACTGGTCCTCGCTTGTTCCGAACTGCCCAACGCCGAAGAAAAGGTCATCGGAAGCTACCGGGGCTTTGAACTGTCCCTGCGGTTCGATACCTTCCGCAGTGAGTATCAGGCACTTTTGAAGGGGCAGCGGAAGTACACGGTGCCCTTGGGCACCGACCCGCTGGGCAACATTATCCGTCTGGATAATTCGCTGAACAGCTTCCCGGAGCGCATCACCGCCGCAGAGAACGAGCTGGCTACCCTGCATCAGTAGCAGGCGGCGGCGCAGATTGAGGTGGAAAAGCCCTTCCCACAGGAGGAAGAACTAGCAGAGAAGTCCGCTCGGCTTGCAGAGCTGAACGCCCAGTTGGACGTGGACGAAAAGAGCCACGAGCCGGAACAGGAGGAAGAACCAGACGAGGATGCACCCCGCCGCCCTTCAGTGCTGGCGGCGTTGGAGGAAAAATCCGATAAGCCGGAGCCTGTGAAGCCCTTCCGCAGTTACTACGACAAGGATGGTGATGCACGATGAAAGAAAAGCGGGATGAAACCATCATCCTGCGCTTGAGCAAAACTGAAAAGAACCGTATCTATGAAAAGATGCTCAGTATGGGCATCCGAAGCCTGAGTGCCTATATCCGCAAGATGGCACTGGACGGCTATTGCCTGCACCTCGACTTGAAAGAACTGCAACGCATGGCATATCTCTTGCAGATGTGCAGCAACAATCTGAACCAGTACGCCAAGCGTGCTAACGAGTGCGGCAAGGTCTACGCCGCCGACATGGAAGATCTGCGGCAGCGTCTGGATGAACTGATTGACATTGGCAAGCAAATTCTTTCCAAGCTGGCAGAGCTATAAAAATTCCCGCAGTTGGAGGACTGCGGGTGTACATATAATGCTTGACATCCTTGCAACGTAGTAGTCGATACCTTTATAATAAGGGCGAACAGAAAGGAAGTGCTTGATATGATGTCTATGCTGAAGAAAACTGTTCTTTTCCCGATTTCTCTCTTTGTGGCGTTTCTAGCTCTGATGGCAAAGTGGCTGCTAACCCTGTCCAGCTATGTAGTTGCTCCGCTGATGCTCTACATCTTCGGCTGCGGCATCTACACTGTTTACCGTCAGACTTGGAATCAGTTCTTTATCCTGCTGGTAGCCGAGTTCATCTGCTTCATCCTCTTTTTCGGTGCAACTGCCATCACCGAGGGCATCGGGCGTTTCAGTGAGTGGCTTGCAGAACTGTGAGGGATGCTATGAGCAAACAGAGGATAGAGGATTGTTATTTTGAACACAACAGCACGATTTTTTCTGAGATGCTGGGTGAGGATGAAGAGTATCTGCGACTGAAAAAAGCCAAACGAGCAGCTGAGGAAGCCTTGCAGAGCGTTATCAGCAAAGAAGCGTGGAATCAATATCTCGCCTTAGATGAAATCTGCAATGAGTTGGAATGCGCCAGATACAAGGCAATGTATCTGGCGGGTGCTGCCGATTACGAAAAATTATCCAAATGATCTCAATGCCGCCTCCGGGCGGCATTTTTTCTTTGCAATAGGGGGTGATGATGCTGGCAGCAACACGGCTGATTGCGCTGCACAAAAACAAGGGCATGACCGTTGCGGCCTGCCTGAAAAATCGCACGGACTATATTGAAAACCCGGACAAGACCGAGCAGGGGCAGTATGTCAGCAGCTATGCTTGCAGCGCCCTGACAGCAGATGAAGAATTTATGCTTACCAAGCGGCAGTATGATCTCGTAAACGGACGCAGGCAGAAGAGTGATGTAATCGCTTATCAGATACGGCAGTCCTTCCGTCCGGGGGAAATCACCGCAGAGGAGGCTAACAAAGTAGGCTACGAACTGGCCATGCGTTTTACCAAGGGCAAGCACACCTTTGTGGTGGCAACGCACACAGACCGGCAGCACATCCACAACCATGTGATCTTCAACTCTACGGCACTGGATGGCACCAAAAAGTTCCGGGATTTTTTCTTTTCAGCGTTGGCAGTGCAGCGGTTGAGTGACCTGATTTGCTTAGAGCACCAGTTGTCCGTCATTGAAAAGAAGCCCTACCGGGAGCGGCAGAAGCGTGTTCTCTATCCTCCAAAGGAGAGCAACCGTGACCGCCTGTGCGGAATCATCGACACCATTCTTGCGGAAAAGCCGAAGGACTTTGAAGTTTTTCTGCAAAAGCTGGAGCGGCAGGGATATAAGGCGAAGCGTGGCAAGCACACGGCGGTAAAGGGCAAGGGGCAGAAACGCTTTATTCGATTCCAAACTCTGGGCACCGGGTACAGTGAGGAAGAAATCAAGGCAGTGCTGGAGGGTAAAGCGAAACATCAGCCGTACCAGAGAACGCTGCCCAAAGAACAGCCCTTCCAGTTGCTGGTGGACATTCAGGGGAAAATGGCAGAGGGTAAAAGCGTTGGCTACAAAAAGTGGGCAACCAAGTTCAACCTGAAGGAGATGTCCAAGACGCTGCTATTTTTACAGGAGCAGAAAATCGGCAGTGCCGAGGAACTGCGGGAACGTGCAGCGGCGGCAACGGAACGCTATCATACTATGGGCGATTCCATCAAGGCGGCAGAAGCGAGGTTGACAGAAATCGCCGTCCTGAAAACCCACATCATCAACTATGCCAAGACCCGCCCGGTCTATGATGCCTACCGCAAGTCTGGGTACAGTAAAAAGTTTTTGGATGCCCACCGGGAGGAGATCACTCTGCACAAGGCGGCGAAGGCTGCCTTTGACGAGGCAGGATTGCAAAAGCTGCCGAAGGTCAAGGAGTTGGATGCGGAGTTCTCAGAACTGCTGACCAAGAAGAAAGCCGCTTACCCGGACTACCGCAAGGCACGGAACGAGATGCAAGAACTGGTTCGTGCGCAGAAAAACGTAGAACGTTTTTTTGCAGAGGAAAAGGACACCGCCGAGAAAACCCAGACTCGATAAACGAATGCCGCCGAGGAGCTTTCCTACTTGGGAAGCGTCCTCGGCGGCTTTTTTAGTTTATGTAGCAGCGGTCCTGTTTTATAAGCCAATCTTCACACAGCCGCTGGGCTTCGTCCTTTGTGCAGCAGGTGCAGTTGAAAAGTTTGCCACGGATGGAACAGTAAGTGTAGTGTACCTTCGGGACTCCATTGGCATCTCGAAAATCAACGCAACGTTCCTCACCGGGCAGCAGATCGATCGTATCCATGTTCAGCAGCTCCTTTTACCTTCGTTCATGTGCCAAGGGGCACAACGTTTGCTATTGTACCATGTACCGTTCCAAAAGACCATTGCTTTTTTGACCAAAGATACGCACAAAAATTTTTCGTCCCAAAAGTATCCAGATGGCGTTGAGTAAACGCTATTGGATTGTGTATAACAAAAATTGCGACAGGTATGCTATTGGTGTGTAACAAACACAATTAGAATGTGAGGTCGCTATGAATACGCTTTTGGGTCAACGAATACGAGAACAGCGCAAGGAAAAAGGCTGGACGATTGAACAGTTTGCAGAACGGGTCGATTTGTCGGCAAATTATGTTGGAGATTTAGAGCGCGGAGTAAAAATCCCCAAACTGGAAACCTTTATCCGAATCGTAGAGGTGTTGGACGTATCTGCTGATGTGCTGATCCGGGATTCCGTTCCATCCGCATCCCATGTGGCAGATGACGAACTGAGCAGAAAGCTGAGCCAGCTCACACCGGGGCAGAAGAAAGCTGCCATTGACATTCTGAATGCATACACCGACAACATTCCCTATATTACAAAATAACACCTATGTCAAAGAACGCCAGCAAACGTGCTGACGCTCTTTCTTTTTGCCCACAAATAGTCTATAATCAACACTATAAGCGTGCATATAACGCTAACAGTGAGTGTTTGAGGTGAACGACATGACAATCCTACCCAATATCGAAGAAGCAATGGAAGATGCCCGGAATGGAAAGCTGAGTCCGTATTGGCAGAACGACCTATACCGTGAATGTCACCGTCAGAAGTTATCGGACGAAGAACAGCAGGCTCTTTCGGAACTGGAGCGCATTTTGTCCGAAACTCCACAATGGAGCAGCGAAGAAGAATTGCATCATGACATGGCGAACATCGGCGGCAGAGTCTGGTACTGCCACTACTGGGAGGAACACTACTCCATGGTGCAGTTGACGGAAGATCGCAACGGCAGATTTAATACTGCCTACGTTCTGGACAGAAACACTTCCCCGGAAATGCGCCGGGAGGCTGCACTGCTGGCGCAGAAGGAGCTTGCGGAATGTATGCAGAAATGGGGCATTACGCTTCTGGATGCGCCTGTTCCTGAACAGATGAAGTACGATTCTCTTGCAGAAGCCGCTTCTCACCTCATGCAAGTTTTGAACGACTCAGAGCACATCACCGGGTAAAAAGCGTCCCGAAGGGATGCGCAGCCTGCATTGGAAAATGCAGATCAAAGGGGCTTGGGGCATTCCCCAACAAGCGTTTTGCAACGCAAAATAAGCAGATGTATATACGTCTGCACTGCTTGCTGGTACAATGTCATCGATGAAACAAAAATAGTTTCATCAAAGACGGTTATATGGTTGTGCCGATTTCCAAAACATAGTAATATTGAAGTACTAACTGGGGCTGAAAGTGGCAAAACTGCTTGGTTTCCATTCAGGAATTACTAACAGCGTAGACCGTCCGTTCGCTTCGTATACCGTCAGCGTCACAAATTGACACCAATTTATCATTCTTCACGAAGTATGTGCTAAAATCTCTTGACAGCACCTCACAAAATATGTTATCTTTTGTAAACATCCTTGAAAAGGTATGACCTTTTCTGGGGACCGAACACAAACCGATTTTTCTCTGGAGGAAAGACCCATGAAACAGGAGATCATCCGCAAACTGAGCGCTGCCGTGGCCATGAGCCTCGTTGTTGGCGTCTCTCTGGCCGCCTGCGGCGGCAGCAGCAGCTCCACCGCCGCTGGTGTGACTAAGACCGGCTCTGCCGAAGGCTTTGGCGGTGCTGTCACCGCCACCCTGACCGTGGATGCCAACGGCACCGTTACCGACTGCAAGCTGGAAGGCGCACAGGAGACCGAGAGCATCGGCGGCGCTGCACTGGAAGAGCTGTCCAAGCAGGTCGTGGCCGCCAACGGCCCCGCCATCGACGGCGTTGCCGGTGCCACGGTGACCACCAAGGCTGTCCGGAAGGCTGTTGCCGCCGCACTGGGTGTGGAGCTGGCCGAAGAGGCCCCCGCCGACTCTGCTGCCGCAGCCCCCGCTGAGCCCGCCGCCATCGTCCCGGTGGAAGGCGGCATCCAGATCGGTCAGGCCTATGCTGCCGCCCACGGCACCAAGTGCTTCACCGAAGCGGTGGCTGTGGTGAAGGATGACGTCATCCTCGCCGCCTACCTCGACGATTTCCAGTTCACCAGCGCCGATGCAGGCGTGACCGCCGTGCCCAACTCCGACTCCGACTTTGCCGCAGGCTACGCCGAGGGCAAGGTTCTGATGTCCAAGCGGGCCAACGCTGATTATTACAGCAAGATGATGGCCGAAAAGGGCGGCTCCACGGTCGCTCTGGATGCAAACTTCGACGCCATCCAGAACTTTGCTGTCGGCAAGACCATCTCCGAGCTGGAGGATGTGGCCGCCAAAGGTGCCGAGGCTGTGGACGCCGTCTCCGGCGCAACGCTGGTGGATACCGCCGGTTATCTCTCCGCCATCGTGGATGCCGCCAAAAATGCCCAGACCACGCAGGCCGTGGAGTTCAACGGCAGCTCCGAGGACCTGAAGCTGAATGTGGTCTATGGGGCCGCACACGGCACCAAATGCTTCACCTCCGGCGCTGTCGCCACCGCCGGGGACACCATCGTGCTGAGCTACATTGACGAGTTCCAGTTTGCCGGTTCGGACGCCGGGGTCGTCGGTGTGCCCAACTCCGATTCCGACTTCGGCGCAGGCTACGCCGAGGGCAAGGTGCTGATGTCCAAGCGGGTCAACGCCGATTACTACAGCAAGATGATGGCCGAAAAGGCTGGTTCCACCGTTTCGCTGGATGCCAACTACGACGCCATCCAGAACCACGTGAACGGCATGAGCATTGCCGACGCCGAGGCTCTGAGCAAAGATGAAAAGGCTGTGGACGCCGTTTCCGGTGCCACGCTGGTGGATACTGCCGGCTACGTTGGTGTGCTGGTGGATGCCGCAAAGTAAGGCAAGAAAAATAACGTTCCTCTGAATACAGCAGCGCCCGCCGGGAGATTTCCCGGCGGGCGTTGCTTATTTATTATATGTTTTATTGTATCCAGAACGGTTCGCCTAAACCGAGGGCCGCGCTGCGCGCTTCTGACGTTCCTTCTCCCTGTAGCAGGTTTGCCACAACAATGCGGCCTTTCAGGCCGTATTCAACTGCTTTCAGTTCTAGTTAAACATGAGTGCTATCAGGAAGAAAATCATAGCAATCCCCACGAGCCAAGGGATAATTTTCTCTTGATGAAACTCTCGGAATCTCAATGATCTTATAAACAGAACACCCAATAGGCCGATGATACACCATGCTGAAACGGTAAGACAGATATCGTACATGTTCCTTGCCTCCCTCGTATCTCTTGTATGGCTTGATTGTATCTTATCCCTCCGATTTCACACATTCGGCATAGGTTAATGGGAACGAGGCTTTCAGGACAGCGCTTTTCCGCACCGTCCAGTCGTTTTGCCGCAGGAAACGCAGGTATTCCTCGCTCGTCCATCTGCTGTGGAGAGGGAAGCCCGCCAGCTTCATGAAAAATGCCTTGACCTTGCCGGAAAACGAGTTCCCCGCGTGGGTGAAGGTCGGCGCAATGAGCACGCCGTCCTCTTTCAGCACCCGCTTGATTTCTTGCAGGGCTTTTTCCGGCTGCGGCACGATGTGCAGCGCATTGGACACGATCACCACATCAAAGGACTCATCCGCATAGGGCAGGCGGAACATATCCTGCACGGAAAAGTGCAGCTTGGCAGAGTGTTTATCACGCTTGGCCTCGGTAATCATCTCCGCGGAGGCATCCGTCGCCTCGATGTGCGCTACCGCGTTCACAATGTGCTTTGCAATCAGTCCCGTGCCGGTCGCCAGCTCCAGCACCGTTTTGGCTTTCACCACCGGCCGGATCAGCTTATACATCTCTTCGTATGCCGCCCGATCCTTTCGCATAAAGCGGTCGTAACGACCGGCATTTTTGTCCCAGAAGGTCTTTCGTTCTTTCATAGCCGTTGCCCTTATCTCTTCTTTATTTTTTGCCGCATTGTGCCTCTCGGAAAGGATTCAAAGTGCCACTAAATTTTCCCGTGCAGGCACCTGTCCCGCCGCTCTCAGGCGTATTCCAGCAGTGCATTGCACGCCGGACAAAGCGCCTCGCCCCTTGTCCAATGCACGCCACAACAATACCGGCGCACCATGAGGGTAACGGTTTCGATCTCCTTTTCCGTGTTCAAGTTCTGAAGTCCTTTCTGTTTTATACACAGTTAGTCTTTTCTAACCGTCTGGTGGAAGAAAAGGCAGGCCACCTGTATGTAGTCTGCCTTTTGCCTGATGCGAAAGCCCGCAGACACGCGGGGCTTACAGCACCAGCGAGGGCGCGGTGTAGACCCGTGCCTTCAGCTCGCTGTTTAGCATATACAGTCCCTTGCTGTCACCGCCGAACAGATCCATCTTGGTAATGAGGTCAGCGGCGTTCTTCTCCTCCTCGCCCTGTTCCTTGATGAACCAGTCCAGCATCTGCATGGTGCGGAAGTCCCTGACCTCGTATGCGGCGGCGTAGATGGCATTGATGCTGGCGGTGATCAGCATCTCGTGTTCCAGTGCTTTTTTCAGCGGGGCCATGTGGTCGCCTCGTTCCCACTCCGGCTTTGCGATAGCCTCAAAGGTGACGTCCTCGCCGTTATTCTGCAAATACTGATAAAACAGCATGGCGTGATCCCGTTCCTCCTGCGCCTGTACCCGGTACCAGTTCTCAAAGCCGTCCAGTCCGACGGCGGCGTAGTAGTTGGCAAAGTCCAGATACAGATAGGCGGAGTAGAACTCCTTATTGATCTGCTCGTTGAGCAGAAGAGATACGTTAGTGTTCATGATACTTCTCCTCCATAAGATTGTCTTTTCCTGCTCCCGGAATGGGGGCAGATATACCGTACCCAGAGCGATGCTGGGATGCTCCCTTTTCATCTCCAGGGACACCTGCTCCGCCTTGGGATGCTGCTGCAGCTCCGTTACGGCGGCCAATATCTCCTCTGCGTATTTTGGCATACCGCCAATTCTCCAAATGCAAGAATGAACCTTATTATTTTGCTTTTATTATACCTATATTTTTTTCTCTGTCAACAACCACAAAGGGCTTGTGCTCCAAAAGCTGCCTCGAAGCCGATTTTCTCAAATTATGTGACGCCGTCACAGTAAAACCGCTTGTCACGCGGCAATACTACGCATAAAAGCACAGCCGCAGAGTACATCTGTGGCTGTGCTTTGTGTTCAGTTGCTCACTGTTGTGTGGACTGGATATGGAGAGACAACATATCTCTTGATCTTACATGGGTTATCTTATCTGCCATCACTCTGGCAGTTTGCCTTGCAGATATGTCGGCATCCCCACTGCGGTCGTATCCGGCCTGACCTTAAACATGGCTTTTTCAATCTACCTCCCTTATCGGTTTTCCGCGATATATTTCTCCGCCATGTGGACTGCCACCGCGCCGTCCGCCACGGCGGTGACCACCTGACGGAGGGGCTTCGTCCTCACGTCGCCCACGGCGTATACGCCGGGAATACTGGTTTCCGTGGTCTCTCCGGCCACGATATAGCCGCCGCCGTCCAGCGCCAGTTGACCCACCGCCAGCGCCGTGGCGGGCTGTCGGCCCACGCTGACAAATACGCCGTCGCAGTCCACCACGCTTTCCTCACCGGTGACGGTGTCCCGCAGGCGGACGCCGGTCAGCCTGTCCCCGGAAAGCAGCGCGGAAACGACGCTGTTCCAACGGAATTCCACGTTTTCGGCCTGTGCCAGCGGCTCGTGATAGATCTTGGTGGCCCGCAGGGTGTCTCTGCGGTGGACGAGGATCACTTTTTTCGCCACGCGGCTGAGAAGGAGGGCATCTGCCGCGGCGGAATTGCCGCCGCCCACCACGACCACCGTTTTGCCCTTGTAAAACATCCCGTCGCAGGCGGCGCAGTAGGCCACGCCCCGGCCCAACAGCTCCGTCTCTCCGGCAACGCCCAGCGTTCTGGGGTCTGCGCCGGTGGCCAGCACCACGGTTTTCCCCCGGAAGATCCCCTCGCTGGTCTCCACGAGCTTGGGAACCGCCGTCAGATCCATGCGGAGAACTTCCGCGTATTCGCTGCGTGCCCCAAAACGCTCCGCCTGCTTTTGCATATTCTCCGCCAGAGAGAAGCCGTCGATCCCGTTCTCAAAGCCGGGGTAGTTGTCGATCTGCTCGGTCAGGGCCATCTGCCCACCGGCGGACAGTTTTTCCAGCACGATGGTGTCCAGCCCCGCCCGTGCCGCGTACAGGGCAGCGGTGTAGCCGCCCGGTCCGCCGCCCACCACGAGCATATCATAAACATGATTGTTGTTCATATCTGAACCCTCCGTTATTTCGCCAAGGCTTCCTGAATGAAACGGTCGATTTCTGCCTTTGAGCCGGGCGCGATGATGGAATCCACGGCCTTTCCGTTCCGGTACAGCACCAGAGTTGGGATGTCCTCGATCCCCTCGGCCCCCGCCAGCTGCGGCTCCTCGTCAATATTGATCTTGCCGACAGCAAGGCTGTCCGCGTATTCCTCTCCGATCTTCTCATACGCAGGGCCGATCCTCCGGCAATAGCTGCACCAGGGCGCCCAGAAATCCACCAAAACAGGCTTTTCCTCCCGGATCAACTGCTTAAACTGCTCCTGATTCATATTCATAGCTGCCATATCTGTCAGCTCCTTTCCTTTGTTTGGGTATTCTCAAGACTCCGGTCTCGCCCCACACCACATTGTGACCTCATCCTGAGATGACGGTACTCTGCCCTTGGGACATAAAGCAGATGAGTAAGACCATCATCTGTACGAAAATAGCTGCGGTTTGTTGCAGCTTATTCTGCGCAGAGCTCAGCCACCAGAGCGTCCATCTGCGCTTCGCTGGTTTGGTTCAATGCACCACGCAGAGACACTACCGTTTCGTAAAGGTGGATATCCTTCATCTCCTCCAATTTGGTGCGCATCAGCCGCGCGGCAGCAGGTGCCCAAGAGCCGTCTTCAATAAGGCCAACCCGGCGGTTTCGGAATCCCTTTGTCCGTAAATGTTCCAAAAACTCCCTCATGGGCGGAAACAGTCCTCCGTCATAGGTGGCGCTGGCTAAAACCAACTTCCCGCAGTAGAACGCACTGGCAACAGCGTAGGAAAGATCTGTCACAGTGAGATCACATATGTTGACCTGTACGCCTTTTTTCTCTAATTTACCCTTGAGGGTCTTCGCCGCATGGGCAGTATTTCCATGGATGGATGCGTGAGCGATCAGGATGCCCTCCGGTTCTTCCGGTTTCCATTGTGACCAGAGATCATAGAGCCGCAGGTACTCCCCCAAGTCTTCTGTGAGCATGGGGCCATGGAGCGGGCAGATCGTTTTGATCTCCAGCGCGGAGATTTTTTTCAGCAGAGCCTGCACCTGTGCGCCATATTTCCCGATAATATTGTAATAATACCGTCGGGCCTGCGGCACCCAGGGGGCACGGGCAGTCCGTTCCAGTGAGCCAAAGCGTCCGAAGGCATCCGCCGAGAACAGGATTTTTTCCGTTTCCTCATACGCCGTCATCACCTCCGGCCAGTGTACCATCGGCGCCAGCAGAAAGCGCAGCCGGTGCAAACCCAAGGAAAGCGTATCTCTTTCGCCAACCTCCAGCATACGGTCTTCCGACAATGCACCTGTGCCGAAGAACTGCTTGATCAGGGTAAATGTTTTCGCGTTTCCCACGATCTTCATCTCCGGGTACTCTTGCGCCAGCCGCATGAGGCTGCCGGAATGATCCGGCTCCATGTGTGTAACCACAAGATAGTCGGGGCTGCGCCCCTCCAACACCCGCGCCACATTGGAAAGCCATTCTTCCGTTGCCCGTGCGTCCACGCTGTCCATCACGGCGATCTTCTCATCCAGAATGACATAGGAGTTGTAGCTCACTCCCATAGGCTGGACGGAGTACTGGTTTTCAAAGAGTGCCAATGTGTTATCATCCACCCCTACATAGCGGATGGCATCTGTTACCGTTTGGATAGCCATATAAAAAAATACCTCCTATTTTCCTTACTCAGACTCTGACTGATAGGTTCTTCTTTTCTAATGGAACATACGCTCAACCGCAGATCGGCGGTCGCGCATTTTACCGTTGCCTTGCTTCCCCCAGAGTCGTTACATGTGGTACACCGCAGCGGAGCGAAGTCCTTCCGGCAGGCCGTCGGGCGCAGCAGGTGAAAGTTTCCAGCGTACCTGCCCCGCCCACTGGGAGGCGACGGCGGAGAAGTGGAGCATGACAATACCGAGATCCAATGCGGCATCCAAATTATCGGTGTAGGCATCCTCCTGCTGCACCAAATAGATGCTGTGATCCTGCACAAGGAAGCCATAGGGCTGACGGTTGAGATAGCTGGGGGAGAGCGAAGCGGCGTAGAAGGACTGCCAGAGCATATCGTCGTAGAAGTCTATCATCTCGTCAAGCCCAGACTGGTTGCTCCAGCTCCCCATGTGAACCAAATCGTGCACGCCCTTTTTGGGCGCGTAGTACTGCTGCTCGGCCCGCACATCGATCTGAGACATACTTAGGATATTCAGCCGCAGCTTTTTTGCGGTCTTTTCCCCGTAGCCAAAGGCAACGATTGCCGCCACCTCTAACGGGGTGGCGAGAGACAGTGCCTTTTTGATTTTGTCGCTGTCGGTGAAGGTCATCCAGCAGGTGTCAATGTCCAACTCAGTCAGCTTGAGGACGAGATCTTCCATCATGTAGCCGGCGTTGATGGCCGCATAGGAATGCGGGGCAGACATAAGGAGCAGGTAGTGCGGTGCTCCGATGAGAAATTGATTATAGCCCGCTGAGCTCTCCAGCGCCGGCTGTGCATCCTTGTCCAAGACGATCAACTCCGTTGCAATCTCCGGGACAAGACGGGGGCAGGTCTTTTCATAGTAGGATCGGAGCTGGCCGATAGCCTCGCTCGGAACTTCCTTTTCGCGGAATGCGTGAACGGATCTGCGATTTTGAATCATAGCGCTGTAATTCATAGTAGTATCTCCTATTCTGATGTCTTTGGTTTTCTTATAAATCGTCTATCAGTGCGGTGCTCTTGGCGTAGGCGGTACTGCGTGCCTCAAAGAAATCGGTCTTGACCATGTTGGCGTCGGCGTACTGGCTGACCCATTCCATGCTCTCCGGTTCGCTCTCAAAGCCTGGATACAATGCGGGATAGCCAAGGCTCGTCCAGCGGAGGTTGCCGAGATAGCGGATGTAATCGCTGATCATCTGCCGGTTCAGCCCCGGGATGTCGTCGCCGATCACATAATGCCCCCATGCGATCTCCTGTTCCACGCCCTCACGCATCATCTCGCGCAGCGCTTGTACGCTCTCGGCGGTGAACAACTCCGGCTGCTCCTTTTGCAGCTCCGTGATGATATTGCGGAACAGCCACAAGTGCGTGTTCTCATCGCGGTTTATGTAGCGAATCTCCTGCGCCGAGCCGGGCATCTTCCCGTTTCGGGAGAGATTGTAGAAGAACATAAAGCCGCTGTAAAAATAGATGCCCTCCAAAATATAGTTTGCCATCATCACGCGCAGCAGCGTGGGAGCGTCCTTCCTCTCCTGAAACTCGTTGTAGCAGTCCCCAATGAAGGTGTTGCGGCGCAGCAGATGCTCGTCCGTTTTCCATTGGTAGAGGATGTCATTGCGCTCCACGGGGGAACAGATGGTGTCGAGCATATAGCTGTAGCTCTGTGAGTGGACACACTCCTGAAACGCCTGAATGGACAGGCAGAGATTGACCTCGTTGGCGGTAATGTAGGCGCCGATATTAGGCAGGTTCGCTGTCTGAATGGAATCCAAAAAGACAAGAAAACTCAGAATTTTATCGTAGGCGCTGCGCTCGGCTGACAGCAGGCGGGGATAGTCCTTCACATCCTGCGAGAGATTGATCTCCTCAGGGATCCAAAAGTTGTTCATGGCCTGCCGGTACCAGTCGCTGACCCAAGCGTACTTCATATTGTTGAAGTCGTTGAGGTTGGTGGTATTGCCGCCGATCATGCGCCGCAGGCGCACATCAGGGTCGCCCTCCGGGTTAAAAAGGGGCTTTTTCTTCAGTTCCGTCATGCTATCCTCCTTATGACGAGCAGCTTTCGCAGGCCTCGACCTCAAGGGCCTTGCTGCGGACATAGTAAATGGTCTTGACGCCGGCCCTCCACGCCTCCAAATACAGGCTGAGCACCTGACGCATGGAATAGTCGTTGGTGATATAGAGATTCATGCTCTGCGCCTGGTCAATATGTCTCTGGCGAAGGCCCGCGGCGCGTACCGACCAGCTTTGGTCGATCAGATGCGCCGCCTTATAGCACCACCATGTATCCATAGAAAGCTCCGGAGCAACGCGGGGCAGCATGCTGCCCTTTTTCTCCTCTAAAAAGAATTTCTTCATAATTGGATCTATGCCCGCCGACGTGCCGGAGATGATAGATGTGCTGGAGGTCGGTGCGACCGCCAGAAGATAGGCGTTGCGCATTCCCTGCACCGCCACCGTTTTCGCAAGCGCCCGCCACTTTTCGGAGGTATAACCCCGCTTTTCAAAATACGCGCCAGTCTGCCAGTCGCTGCCCTCAAAGAGCGCGTAACGCCCCTTTTCCCGTGCCAGTGCTGTGTCCGCCTTGACGGCGGCGTAGTTGATGAGCTCGAACACTGCGTCGGTGAAGGCAAGGTGCTCATCGCTCTCCCAGCGGATGCCGCGCTTTGCCAGCATGTGGTGGTAGCCGCTGACGCCCAGGCCGATGCTGCGGTACTTCTGATTGGAAAGCCGCGCGTATTCCAACGGGTAGAAGTTGAGGTCAATCACATTATCCAGTGCGCGGATGGCCGTTTCCACCGTGCGTTCCATATAGGCCTCGTCCTCCACCGGCAGATTACCGAGAGACAGACTCGCCAGGTTGCAGACCACAAACTCACCTGGGCGTGTGGCCGTCACCACAATTGTGTCGCCGTTCTCCGTGTGCACCTCAGTGCTGATGTGCTCGATGGGTGCCATGTTCTGCGCGATCTCCGTACAGAGATTGGAGCAATAAATCATTCCCGTGTGGCCGTTTGGGTTCATATGATTTACACTGTCGCGATTGAAAGCGAAGGGTGTGCCGGTCTCCACTGCCGAGCGAAGCACCAGCCGCACGATGTCCTTGACGGTGACGCTGCGCTTTTCGATGCGCGGGTCATTGACGCAGTCCAGATACCGCTTCTCCCATTCTGTACCCCAGTAATCCTCCAGTGCGTAGCCCTTGACCGTGAGGATCTCATGCGGACACATGAGATGCCACGGCGCGTCTATGTTCTCCTCCGCCAGTCGCCAGAAGAGATCCGGATAGCACACGGCGGGAAACACATCATGTGCCTTCATGCGGTCGTCGCCGTTGTTGGTGCGCAGTTGAAGGAATTCCGGCAGATCCCGGTGCCATGCGTCTAAGTAAACCGCCACAGCGCCCTGCCGCATCCCCAACTGATCCACCGCCACGGCGGTGTCGTTGACCAGCCGGATCCAGCGGATAACACCGCCCGCCGCCCCTTGAAAGCCGCGGATGGTGCTGCCTGCAGCGCGCACCTTACCGAAGTACATCCCCATTCCACCGCCGAATTTAGAGACCTTTGCGAAGTTGTCCAGCGAGCGGTAGATGCCGTCCAGACTGTCCGGCACAGTGTCCACAAAGCAGCTTGAAAGCTGATGGTAGGGCTTTCGTGCGTTGGACATGGTAGGTGTCGCCATTGTGACCTCCATACGGCTGAGCATATCGTAAAAGCGTTTTACCCACCCCATGCGGTCAGAGCCTTCGTTCATAGCAAGATGCAGCGCGATACCCAAAAACATCTCCTGCGGTGTTTCCAGCGGCACGCGGCTGCGTGACTGGATCACATAGCGTTTGAGCAGCAGGTCAAGGCCGGAGTAGGTGAACAGCTCGTCCCGTTCCGGGCAGAGAAAGTCCTCCGCCATGGCAATCTCCTCGTGGGTATAGTGGGCAAGGATATAGTCACCGTAGAGTCCCTTATCCGTCAGATAGCGAAGCTTGCCATAGAGGTCGCAGACGCCGCGCCCCTCCCATTCCTGTGCGTTGCGACAGCGAAAGGAGTGGTTCAGAAGCCGCGCCGCGATGAACTCCCACTTGGGTGCCTCTGCCGTAGTCAGCTCTACCGCCGCCTTGGTCAGTGCCTCAGCCCGCTCATCCTCCGTCATGCCCAGGCGACAGAAACTCTCAAACTTCATTTGAAGCGCCGCGAGGGAGTAGACTTCCTCGGTAAAATCCATCTGGATGCGGCGCAGCACCTCGTCAAGCGAGTCATCCCCCACCGTCCGCGCGATGGTATGCCGGACACGGCGCAGCGCAGACCGCTTTTCGCGGTAGAGGATGTACGCCTTGGCCACCTCATAGTGTCCGCGCTCCATGAGCGTTCGCTCCACCTCGTCCTGCACACGTTCCACGGTGAGCGGCACTGTGACGGAGAGATTGTCGAGAACGGTGGCGAGGATCTCATCCATCTCTCTGCTCCCGATCTCCCTGCCCTGTCCGTCAAACGCCTTTTTCATGGCGTTGAAAATTTTCTCCTGTTGAAAGGGAACAGACTCCCCGTTTCGTTTTCTGATCTCCATTTCGATCCTCTCATCTTCTCCGGTCACTTCTCATGTCCTTTTGAGCAAAGAGCGGGCAAGCGCAGTATCACGCTTGCCCGCTCTGTTTTTGAAAGCCGGTTTTTCTGCAGCCGACGCGGCGGGGCTGTTTGTTGTCTGTTGTCTTGGTTTTGGCTTTCCTGCCAGTTACTTCATAGATTCCAGAATGGCGTCCGCCAGTGCTTCCAGCTCAGTGCGCTTGTCCGTGCCCATGGACGAGGCGAGGCTGAGCCGCTCGTTGAGCACCGTCATGTTCTTAAGTTCATTGTTGACGAATTTCTGCATGAGGTCACCGGACTTCACCGCCCATGAGCCGTTTTCAATGATGGCAAAGGTGCGATTTTGCAGATTCAGTGCCTTCATATCCATGAGGAAGTCATGCATGGCGGGGTAGATGCCGAGGTTGTAGGTCACAGAGGCCAGGACAATGTGACTGTACTTAAACGCCTCGGAGATCAGCTGGGAGACATGAGTGGAGGACACATCGTACATCGCCACCTTGCTCATGCCCTTATCGCAGAGCGACGTCGCCAGCGCCTGCGCCGCGTTCTCCGTGTTGCCATACATAGAGGCGTAGACGATGAGCACGCCCTGGGTCTCAGGGGCATAGCGGCTCCATGTGTCGTATTTTTCGATGAACCAGCCCAGATCCTTGCGCCACACGGGGCCGTGGAGCGGGCAGATGTACTTGATCTGATCCAAAACGCCGCTGGCCTTTTTCAGCAGGAGCTGGATGTGGGGGCCGTACTTGCCCACGATGTTGGTGAGGTAGCGGCGGGCGTCGTCCAGCCAGTCCCGCTCGAAGTCCACCTCGTCGGCGAACAGCTTGCCGTCCAGCGCGCCGAAGGTGCCGAAGGCGTCGGCGGAAAAGAGGACGCCGTCGGTGACGTCGAGGGTCACCATGGCCTCCGGCCAGTGAACCATAGGCGCGCCCACAAAGGTGACGGTGTGCTTGCCGAAGGAGAAGGTATCGCCCTCCTTCACCTCGATGCACTCATGTCCGTCCACATGGAAGCCGAACTGCCGCATGAGCATGAATGCCTTCTCGTTGGAGATCAGTTTCACCTTGGGATGGCGCAGCAGGATCTCCTCGATGCAGGCGGCGTGATCCGGCTCCAGATGGTTGACCAGCAGGTAGTCCAGCTCGCGGCCATCCAGCACATACGCCAGATTTTCCAAAAGCTGGCGGCAGGCAGACCAGTCCACCGTGTCAAAGAGCACCGTCTTTTCATCCAGCAGGCAGTAGGCGTTGTAGGTTACGCCCCGGGGAATGGGAAAGCAGTTTTCAAACAGGGCCAGGCGATGGTCGTTGGCGCCCACCCAGTAGAGGTCGTTCGTTACTTTACGCACGCAATACATCTTATCTTGCCTCCTTCACGGCCTCAAGCCTTTACAAATTGATCCTTCGTCTCCGCGCACTCGGGACACACCCACTCGGCGGGAAGCTGCTCAAAGAGCGTACCGGGCGCGATCTCGCCGTCCTCGTCGCCCAACTCCGGCACATACTCGTAGCCGCAGCCGCTGCAGACGTAGCGGTCGCCGATGGGGGCGGGCTTCGGCGGCGTGGGCCGCTTCATCTTTACCATGGGCGGCGCGGGCAGCTTTTCGCCGCTATCCAGCGCGGCAGTGAGCAGGGGCAGGATCTCCTCCACATCGCCCACGATGCCGTAGTCGCAGTTCTTGAAGATAGGCGCGTTACCGTTCTTATTGATGGCCACGATGGTGGAGGCGTCCTTGATGCCCTTAAGGTGCTGGGATGCGCCGGAGATGCCGCAGGCGATGTACAGATTGCCGGTGAACTTCTGACCGGACATACCCACATAGCGGTTCAGCGGCAGATATTTGAGAGTCTCCGCCACAGGGCGGGAAGAACCGATGGCCGCGCCGGCGGCCTTGGCCAGCGACTCTACCAGTTTCATGTTCTTTTTCTCCCCGATGCCCTTGCCCGCGGAGACCACCCGCTCCGCCTGCGGGATGGGCGTATCCATAGGGATGCCCACGGAGAAGTCGTGACCATCCTTCTTCAGCGCCGCCACAAGGTCGGCCACCTGCTGGGCAGCATCCCCCTCCCGGAAGATGGTCTTTTTGCGAATGCCGGTGATGGGCGCGGGTTTCTTGGCCGCCGAACGGCTCTCGCCGCCGGAGCTCTTGCCCAGCCTGCCCAACAGATGAGAGGCGATGACCACCCGCTGGATCTCGTTAGTGCCCTCGTAGAGGGTGGTGATCTTGGCGTCGCGGTAGGCCCGTTCCACCTCCATGCCCTTGAGGTAGCCGCTGCCGCCGTGGATCTGCAAGGCATCGTTGGTGACCTCCAGCGCGATGTCCGAGGCGTACATCTTCGCCATGGCGGACTCCATGCCGTAAGGCGCGTGCTGCTCCTTCAGCTCCGCCGCGGAGTAGATGAGGAACCGGGCGCAGCGCAGCTTGGTTGCCATATCTGCCAGCTTGAAGGCGATGCTCTGCTGGGCCGCGATGGGCTTGCCGAACTGGACGCGCTCCTTGGAATAGCTCAACGCGTGCTCAAACGCGCCCTGGGCGATGCCCAGCGCCTGCGCGGCGATGCCGATGCGTCCGCCGTCCAGCGTGGACATGGCAATCTTGAAGCCCTCGCCCTCCTTGCCCAATAGGTTTTCCTTGGGAACCTTCACGTTGTTGAAGATCAGCTCCGCCGTGGAGGAGGAGCGAATACCCATCTTGTCATAGTGGTCGCCGAACTCAAAGCCCTTCCAGCCCTTCTCCACGATGAAAGCGGAGATGCCCCGGGTGCCGATGTCCGGCGTGGTGACGGCGAAAACCACATAGGTGTCCGCCTTAGGGGCGTTGGTAATGAAGATCTTGCCGCCGTTGAGGAGGTAGTAGTCCCCCTTATCCAGCGCCGTGGTCTCCGTGCCGCCGGCGTCGGATCCGGCGTTGGTCTCCGTAAGGCCGAAGGCGCCGATCTTCTCGCCCTTGGCCAGCGGAACCAGATATTTCTTCTTCTGCTCCTCGGTGCCATAGGCGAAAATGGGCCATGAGCCGAGGGAGACGTGGGCGGAGAGGATTACGCCCGTGCCGCCGTCCACACGGGCCAGTTCCTCCACCGCGATGGCGTAGCTCAGGGCATCAAGACCGGCACCGCCGTACTCCTTGGGGTAGGGAATGCCCATCCAGCCCAGCTTACCCAGCTTCTTGACAGCCTCCTCGGGAAACTCGTTGTTCTGATCCATTAAAAATGCGAGGGGCTTGATCTCCTCCTCCGCAAAACTCCGGATCTTCGCGCGCAGCTCTTCGTGCGCCGCCGTGGTTTGAAACAACATATGGGTACCTCCTTTTAAAATTTTACAGCTTGCTTGTATCTTGGGGATCGGATCCGCCGGTCAGCAGCCTGCGCAGGCTCACGGCACGGAACGCCTCGTCCTGCTTTTGCTGCAAGGCCGCCAGTTGACAGTGGATGGCGCACCGCCCATGCTTGTCCTGCCAGCGGCATTTATATCCCGGCTCCATGCAGGCGCACAGGATGCCCCGCTCCCCCACGACCCCCATGAGATCGTAGAGGGAGGTCGCGTCCAGATCGCAGGACAGCGCGCAGCCGCCGAGAGCGCCGCGGCTCACCCTCACCAAATTGCCGGCGGAGAGCTTGCGCAGAATCTGGTAGGCAAACTGATTGGGGATCAATTCCGTTTCCGACATCTCGGCCACCGAATGCTTCTCCCCGTCCAGCAGCACCCGCAAAATGCGCAGCGCGTAGTCCGTCTCTTTGGTGATGATCATGCTCCACATCCTCTTTTCGCTTGCTTGTTAATACTATCATATCAATCTTGATAAATTTTGTCAAGATTATTTCAAAAAAAAATATTGCTTTCATACAGACCGCCCCAGCCCGGGTCAACTTCGCTTTCCATTCAGCGAAAAGCCATGTTCCTTACAATTATAGAAGCCGAAAAAGCTGTGCCGTGGCAGTCCGCCGAAAGCAGAAAAGACTATGCCTGAAAACCAGAAAGCGGAGAAATTGGTTGGGGCTCGCAGGGGTCGCCCATCCAAGGCGGATGAGGCGATCCCTGGCAAGTCCAAGGCAAGCACCAAAGTGCGTGCTTTTCATTTTATATCCGACGCACTATGTTAAGATGTGCAGTAGATGTTCCATTTTTCTGTCCCATTCTCTGCTGGAATCGGCGCACTCTTTCAATTCAGTTTCGACTTCAGCATTTATCGGCAAGTTTTTCTTGTAGCGGATGGTATGCTCAAGGCTTGCCCAGAAGTCCATAGCGATTGTACGGAGTTGTATCTCCACTGGCACATGGATCTCTTTTTCCGCAAAGAATACCGGCAGCCGGATCGTCAGGTGCAGACTGCGATAGCCATTTGGCTTAGGGTGTGAAATATAATCTTTCTCCGTGATGATTTCAATGTCAGACTGATCTTTTAAGCACTTTGCCAAAAAGAACACATCCTCCTCGAAAGAGCAGATCACCCGCACACCGGCAATATCCATGATATTTGCCTGCATGGTCGGAAAATCCAGAGAAAGTCCGCGCTTCTGCATCTTATTCATAATGCTGGACGGCGACTTCAAGCGACTTTTCATACTTTCTATCGGATTGCGGTCATGCTGCAATGAAAACTCTTCGTTTAGAATTTCCAACCTGCTTTCCAGTGCTTTCAGCGCACATCGGTATTGCAGCATGACTTCCTGATACCTGCGATTTTCGCTTAAAAGGCGCTGGCACTGCAGATCATCTAAGCCTTTATCTGCCGCAACCGTCAAGCCAAATAAATTTTCACTCATAGTTTCTCCATTCCGCAGGGATAGGCGCTCCGCGCTGTCTGCTGCTCTTGTGTTACGACCTGATAAAAACTGTATCCGCCGGAGAGATGGGAACAGCTGAAACCATACTGCGTCAAAAGCCGACAGGCCAGATAACTGCGAAGCCCAGTCTGGCAATTCACATAGATAGGCTTGTCCCGCTCTAACTCGTCCAAGTGCTCCCGCAGATCGTCCAGTGGAATATTGCGGAATCCATTCAAGTGCCCACGCCGATATTGGCCTTCCGTACGGACGTCCAGCAGCGTCGCACTGCCATCGCAGGGCAAGCCCTCAACATCATTCCAATGGAACTGCTGCACTTTCCCGCTCTCCAAATCCTCGATCATAAAACCGGCCATATTGACCGGATCCTTGGCAGAGGAATAGGGCGGCGCATAGGAAAGGTCAAGTTCCGTCAGTTCCAAAGCTTTCATTTTTGCGCGAATGGCCGTTGCCAGTACATCAATACGCTTGTCCACGCCCTCGCCGCCAACGATCTGCGCACCCAGCAGCCGCAGGCTTTCCTTTTCATACAGTACCTTCATTGCCATAGACTGTGCGCCGGGGTAATAGGCAGCGTGGGATGCTGGGAAAAGCACGACTTTATCGTAAGCGATTTCTGCTGCCTGCGCCGCTTTTTCATTGATCCCCGTGGAGGCCGCTGTCAAGCCGAACAGTTTCAGAACAGACGAGCCCTGAGAGCCGTGAAAGTGGCTATTGCCGCCACAGATATTGTCAGCGGCAATGCGTCCCTGCTTGTTGGCGGGTCCCGCCAGCGAAATCAACGCTTTCTGCCCGGTTACAAAATGGGTGACCTCTACGGCATCGCCCACAGCATAGATGTCCGGCACGGAGGTTTCCATCCGTTCGTTGACAGCGATGCTGCCACGAATACCCAGCTCAAGTCCGGCCTCTTTTGCCAGATGGGTGTCCGGCGTGACGCCGATGGCCAGCAAAACCATATCCGAATGCAGCGGCTCACTACCCTCCAACAGGGTCAGCACGGAATCTCCGTCCTGCCGAAATCCGGTGACGGTTTCACCCAACCGCAGAGTCACGCCGTGTCTGCGCATTTCCGCATGGACAAAGCTCGCCATATCCGTATCCAGCGGCGCTAATAGCTGCTTTGGACGTTGGACGATGGTGACAGAAACGCCCATTTCTGTAAGGTTTTCCGCCATTTCCAGACCGATAAAGCCGCCGCCAGCCAAAACAGCGTTTTTCGGCTTCTGATCCTCTACAAAGTGCCTAATGCGGAGGGTATCCTCCACGGTGCGCAGCGTGAAAACACGCTCACTGCTGACGCCGGAAAGCGCAGGAACCGTCGGCTTTGCGCCGGGTGCGAGGAGCAGTTTGTCATAGGTTTCCGTATAGATCTTCCCGCTGTCCAGTGTGCGGACAGTGACGGTTTTCTCTGCGGGATTGATCGCAGTTACTTCCTGCCGTACCCGTACATCAATGCGAAAGCGGTCCCAGAAGCTCTCCGGAGTTTGCAGTGTCAGTTCTTCTTGCTCCTTGATCACACCGCCCACATAATACGGCAGACCGCAGTTGGCATAGGACACATAGCCACTGCGCTCGATCATGATGATCTGGGCGTGTTCATCCAAACGGCGGATGCGGGCAGCGGCAGAAGCACCGCCCGCCACACCGCCTACGATCACAACTTTCATCTTGCGCCCTCCACCATTGCGGCAATCTCCGACTTAGGCCGATAGCCGACCGATTTGGTAATGGCCTTTCCATCCTTGAATACGACCAGCATCGGGATGCTGGATACTTGAAAACGCATTGCCAGCTCCATCTGCTCATCCACGTTGACCTTGCCCACCTTGAGCGTACCGCTTTTTTCTTCGGCAAGCTCATGCAGTACGGGAGAGAGCATTTTGCACGGTCCGCACCAGTCCGCATAGAAATCCAGCAGGACGGGCTTGTCGGAATGCAGTATCTCATTTTCAAAATTCGCAGCAGTAATTTTCAGTTCAGCCATGAGAAAGGCTCCGTTCTGTTATCTTTGTTTATTCTTTGTTTTTCAGCTTGCAAATACTCTGCGTCATGGTTCCCATCGGGCAAAACGCACACCATGTGCGGGGCATGTAGAGCACCATAACGATCAGACCCAGCAGCAGAGAGGTCAGCATGAGGCTATAAAAGCCAAAGCTGAACTGCGCCACCCAGTCAGTGACCGTACCGGCTGTATAAGTCCAGCTCCACGGCACACGGAATGTCCAGAACAGCTTAATGGCCTCCCGCAGGGACGTAGCACCAGCAGCGACCAGATAGGTCTGGAACACCATGTTGCCGAACATCGTCAGGAAAAAGAGCAAAAAGGCATAACGGAACCACTTGGAGGACATCCAGCGGGGCGTGGGCTTGCAGCGGGAGCATTTAAGGTCTGTCCCCAGCTTGCTGAACAGTTGACCCCGTCCACAGAGGTGGTTGCAAAAGAATTTGTTCCCGCCAAAGATGGCTAAAAGCAGCGGCAGAAGAAAATCGATCATACCCAGCCACGCGAACAGGATATTGAAAAAGCCCAGTGCAAAATAGATGATGGCATATACCCACAGGTAATCGTACCAATGCTTTGCTTTCATGCGTCAGCCCTCACTTTCACCTCAATGCAGCCGACGGGACAGAGCTTTGCGCACTTGCCGCAGCCTACGCAGCGTTCCGCCTCCACGGCGGCGTAGCAGCCACGGCGCACCTTGACGGCCCCCAGTGGGCAGGTATTTTCACACACACCACAGGCGACACACCGCGTCTTATCTATGGCAGCCAGTTTCTTTGACAGCATAGCTTTCCTCCCTTAATCCTACAAGGATTTGTAATAGAGCATACAGTGGCAGACCCCCTCGAAGCCCGGATCTGCAATTGGATTCTTGAACTCCTGGCACATACATTTGGTTGCCTCTGTGCGCTCCCTGCGGCAGGGGCAGTACCCGCCGGTGCGCTTGAGTCCTTTTCTGATGGTGCTGACAATCTCCTGATCGGGATTGAGCTTGATTTTCATGTTCGCCAGCTCTTTCTTGATTGTGGCTTTATCATACCGCAGGACAAAGTCTTTTTCTGTGACGAGGTTACATTGATAAAAAAAATCCGGTGCTTTTTGAGCACCGGATTTTAAGAATGTGAATTACGCTTTCCACAGACTGTGGAGGTTGCAGTAGGCGTAGACCGCCTCGACCTCATCGCCCTCGCAGAGAGCGAAGCAGACCTCCGGCTTTTCGCCGGGATGCAGTTCCTTACGCTGATTGCCCTGCTTGGTCTGGAGAGATACCCATTCGATGTAGTGCTCCGGCAGCATGGGGTGCTCTACGGAGCCGACCTTGACATGGACGATGCCGTTTTCCACCGTCCAGACAGGAACGTGCTTCTCCACGGCGGCGTCGGTGGTGCCGGGAACGATCTCGCTCATCGGCTCACCGCAGCAGACGACAGGGACGCCTACGTCCTTAACTTTGGCAATGATGTTACCGCAATGCTTGCAAATGTAAAACTTCTGCTCCATGATAATTCTCCTTTTCTTTCTTTAATAGTTTTCTGCGTGAATTTCAAAATAGCTCTGGGGATGGTTGCAGGTGGGGCAAACCTCCGGAGCCTTCTCGCCCACGACGATGTGACCGCAGTTGCGGCACTCCCACACCTTGACCTCGCTCTTGGCGAAGACCTCCGCCATCTCCACATTGTGCAGCAGGGCACGGTAGCGCTCCTCGTGGTGCTTTTCAATGGCGGCGACCAGGCGGAAACGCTGGGCCAGCGCATGGAAACCTTCCTCATCGGCTGTTTTGGCAAAGCCGTCGTACATATCCGTCCACTCGTAGTTCTCACCCTCAGCGGCGGAGAGAAGGTTTTCTGCGGTGTCGCCAATGCCGTTCAGTTCTTTGAACCACAGCTTGGCGTGTTCCTTCTCATTATCAGCGGTTTTGAGGAACAGTGCCGCGATCTGCTCAAAGCCTTCCTTCTTGGCCTTGGATGCAAAATAGGTGTACTTGTTGCGTGCCTCGGACTCACCGGCAAAGGCAGCCATCAGGTTTTTTTCGGTTTGAGTTCCTGCGTATTTCGTTTCTTTCATGGTGGATACTCCTTCCTGCTTTTCTGCTTTTATTGTAGCAAATCTATGATTTTATTCCGTGACGAAGTCACATTCCTTTTTATTTTAGACGATTTAGTCTGTTCTTATCCCGCAGCGTGATTGCACCACGCTTCAGCTCCACCAGTCCGTCCTCCGAGAAGCTTTTGAGCATCCGTGCCACTGCCTCCCGTGCCGAGCTGATGTGCTGGGCGATCTGCTCATGGGTCATACGTATCGTGTCGGAGCCGGTACGTTCCGCTTCGGCAAAGAGAAATTCTGCCAGCCGCTGATCCAGCCCCTTGAACATGATCTGCTGCATCGCCCACATCACATCAGAAAACCGTTTCGTTGCCAGTTCATAGAGAAAACAGCGGACATGGAGATTTTTCTCCTTGAGTGCAGCAATGACATTTGCAGGGATAATCAGAACGTCCGTATCCATTCCGGCCGTCATTTGCGTATCAAAGGTGATCTGACTGATCACGCAGGAGGCGGAAAGCACGCATAGCTCGCCCGGATATAGGCGGAACAGCGTTACCTCCCGCCCCTCATCAGAGAGAAGATAAGTGCGGATCTCGCCGGAAAGAATAAACAGCATTCCGAGACATTCATTGTCGCTGCTGTGAACGAACGCACCCTTTTTATAATGACGGACAAAGGCACTTCGGCGTAGTGTGTCCATTTCGCGTTCGGTCAAGGATGACCAGAACGGAAGTTGTGTCAGTGTGCGTTCCATATCAATGGCAGCTATGCTTGCCGCAGCCGTGGTCACCGCAGGAGTGACCAGCCTCGCCGTGCTCATGATCATGGTGGTCACAGTGAACATTGGGATCGTAGCCCAGATTTCCGTTGAGCAATGCGCTCACCGCAGCATCAGCGTCCCCGCTGACACCGCCGTAGAGCTTGATGCCCGCTTCGGCCAGAGCTGCCTGCGCACCGCCGCCGATGCCTCCGCAAATCAAAGTGTCCACGCCGTTCTGCATCAGGAAGCCTGCCAGTGCGCCGTGACCGCTGCCGTTGGTGTCAACGACTTTCGCATGAGTGATTTTGCCGTCCACAGCTTCATAAAGCTTGAACTGCTCGGTGTGACCGAAATGCTGAAAGATTTGACCGTTTTCATAGGTAACTGCAATTTTCATAATGGAATCTCCTTTGCAAGTTTTGCCTAATTTTTCCATGTTGGTTCTCTGCATCCGGCAGCAACGGCCGCAGTGAGCTGCCTCCTGTCCTCCGCAAATGCGGTAGTTTCCCCCGGTGATGTGCAGCGGTTTCCCGTGGACAAGACACGCTGCAATCTTGCGCCGTGTGCCTTCGTAAATCTCCTGCACGGTAGAGCGTGAAATGTCCATCTGCGCGGCACACTGCTCGTGGGTTTGCTGCTCCAAGTCAACCAGCCGAATGACCTCGTATTCGTCCAGCGTCAGCAGGATCGGCTCGGTATTCTCGCACCCGTTGGGACAGAATGTATCGACCTGTGATACGCCACAAATTTGACGGCACCGTGGCGGTCTTGGCATGGGAGCTTTCTTCCCTTTGTATTCGGTATATTCCGATTGTAGCACTTTGAGCAGAAAAAAGCAATTTTTTTCAAAAGCTGCTACATTTTCCGTCCTCATATGTGTGCCGGCTGATATTCGGAGTCGAATGCTACATGTGAGCTTTGTTCGTAATGCCCACCGAGCATGACCGTAGCGGCAGTCACAGCATCCACATGAAAGCGTTCCCGGTAATGCTTGCATTTTCGTAAAAAAACGTTATAATTGAGTCAGTTAAATCAAAGGAGGCACCAAATCATGAAATCACATAAATACTGGGCCTTAGGCGCACTTTTCTGTATGTTGGGATGCATTTATTCTGGAATCAAAAAATCTATGACTGCGCATAAATACTTTGCCTATTCTTCATTGATTTGTATGGGCATGTCCATTTATTCCGGTCACAAACTGGTTTCTCCAAAGAAGAAAAAAATCACTAAATCAAATAATAGTGAGAATAGTTAAACAAAAAAAAATTCCTTTCTTTATCTTTATTCTCCTTGCCCTGCGGGACTAGTATGATTTTGAATACGGAACCGATAAAGAGGTTGACGGTGTGCTGTCATCAACGACAAGTGCAAGGCTCTGGCGCAAAAGGTCAAAGAGATTATCGACACCAAATCTTCGTTTGCTGACTGGCTGAACAATCAGAACGTCCGCAATCAGTTGAAGCTGGAGATCAAGATCTGCCTTGTAAAAAACGGCTATCCTCCACAGTACAGCCCCGAAGTTTTCAAAAAGGTCATGGAGCAGGTCGAGAACTTTGAGGAGAACAATTAAATCATCCATAAAGAAAAAAATACAGCTATATTCAGGCTTCACACTGAAATATAGCTGTATTTTTTTTGCATCGCTAACAATTGTTGTGCTTTCTCTTGAAAACAGCGTAAAGATTTATTATAATAAGATAAATAGTTGTGGACTTTGCAAAGGAGCTGTGAAGAATGAATCGAAACTGCCGTCGCAAAGCGGAAAAGGTCTATGTGAAAGTGACTTCTGATTTTGATGCAACAGGTTATATGCAGCCCCGACAAATTACATGGGGTGATGGGCGAACTTATCCCATCGAACAGGTACGAGATTTTCGCCCTGCAAATACCATTGCCGATCTACCCGGCGATTGCTATACTGTAATGGTAAAAGGTCAAGAAAAGCATTTGTTCTTTGAACGCAGCGACCCACGATTTCCATCCCGGTTTGGAAGATGGTTCGTGGAGGTGGAATCCAAATAACACAAAGGAGGGCTGAATCATGGCAACGCAGTACACCTATCTGGCAATCGACCTGAAAAGTTTCTATGCCTCGGTGGAGTGCGTAGACCGTCATCTCGACCCCCTGACCACCAATCTGGTGGTGGCAGACGCCTCCCGCACCGAAAAGACCATCTGCCTTGCGGTGTCGCCCTCCCTGAAAGCTTACAAGATACCCGGCAGAGCACGGCTGTTTGAAGCCGTCCAGCGGGTGAAAGAGGTCAACGCCCAGCGGCTGCAGACCGCCATCCAACAGAAAAAGGCAGTCCGGGGAGAGGATGGCAAATACCACTTTGCCAGCACCTCTTTTGATGCCAATGCCCTGAACTCAGACCCGACGCTGGGGCTGAGCTATATTGTTGCGCCGCCCCGGATGCAGCGGTATCTGGATGTGTCCACCCAGATCTACAAGACCTACCTCAAATATGTGTCCCCGGCAGACATTTACCCCTACTCCATCGACGAGGTTTTCATTGATGTGACGGGCTATCTGCCTTATTATCACATGAGCGCCCATGAACTTGCCATGACCATGGTGCGGGAGGTGCTGTACAACACCGGCATCACCGCAACGGCAGGCATCGGCACCAACCTCTACCTTGCAAAGCTGGCCATGGACATTGTGGCAAAGCACATCCCGGCAGACAAAGATGGTGTCCGCATTGCGGAACTGGATGAGCAGTCCTATCGGTATCTGCTGTGGAACCACAGACCCCTGACGGATTTCTGGATGACCGGTCCCGGAACCGTCAAGCGGCTGGAAGCTCATGGCATCTACACCATGGGGGACTTGGCACGGTTCTCCATCCATGGAGAAGATCGTCTGTATGAGATTTTCGGCGTGGATGCAGAAATTCTCATCGACCACGCATGGGGCTGCGAACCCTGCGGCATGGAGCAGATCAAAAGCTACAAGCCCAGCACCAACAGCATCAGCGAGGGGCAGGTGCTATCCACTCCTTACCCGTATGATAAAGCAAAACTCATTGTCCGGGAGATGGCGGAGATTCTGATGTTCCGGCTCACGGAAAAGAAGCTGGTGGCGGAATCCATCACTTTGGAGATAGGCTACGACCGGGAGAACGTGGACAAGGGCGGCTACCGTGATCTGACCCAGACCGACCGCTACGGCAGAATCATCCCCAAAGCGGCACACGGCACTGTCCGGTTCGATGCCCCTACCAATCTAGGCAGCACCATCATCAACGAAAGCGCAAAGCTGTTTGAGCGCATTACTAACCCTGCGCTGACGGTGCGGCGCATTACCATCAATGCCAACAAGGTCACGCCGGACGAGGGCATCTATCAGGTGGACTTTTTTACCGACACCAAGAAGCTGGAAAAGGAGAAAAAACTCCAGCAAGCCATGCTGGGCATCAAGAACAAGTACGGCAAAAATGCCGTACTGAAAGCCAGCAGCTACGAGGAAGGTGCCACCATGCGCCAGCGCAATGCGCAGATCGGTGGTCACAGCGCAGGAGGTCCGGATGGAAAACTACAAAAATAGCAAGATCGGACAAGAGACCGCCCAAAAGTACGGGGACATCATAGAGATGGAACGCACCCAGACCGAAGAATCCCTTCGCAAGCACCCCCGCATGACTTTACAGAACCGGGCAAAGATTTTCTCTCCCTTTGCAGCACTGCGGGGTTATGATGAGCAGCTTGCCGCAGAAAAACAGCGCACCGAGCGGGTGACCAAGCGCATTTTGACCGAGGAAGAAATGTCGGCTCTGTCCGATCGGCTGATGCAGGTCACCAAGGGCATGACCATCACAGTGCGGTATTTCAAAGAGGATACCGCCCACCCGGAGATTCCCGCAGTGGGCAACTACATCACGCTGACCGGAAAAGCGGACCGCATCGACCCGGTGTTCCGCACCTTGCAGGTGGGCGAAACCGTAGTGCCCTTTGAAGATCTGGTGGAAATCAGTGGGGAAAGCATCATGGAGATTGACCAATATCTCGGCATTACAGAGGATTAAGCACAAAAAAGACCACCAGCCGGAAACGGCTGGTGGTCTTGCTTACTTATGCTGTATCGCCGGGAGCTGTTTGATTTTATTTCCGACTTTTTTGCGTTCCAGTGAGAACACCATATCTGGAGTACGTTCAAAAAATCCTATATCACGCCGCCAGCTTGTCCCACACTTGCAATGGAACAGCCCTGTGAACTGCTGTTTCATCTTGCGCCCGCAGTTTGGGCAGATATGTTTACTTGCCCCTCATATTGCATTACTGGAGCTTTGCAAGGATTTCTTCAGCCGTCATACCGCTGGCAAGCAGCTTCTTCAGCACATCTTCTGCTTCGCCTTTCTTTGCTTCTTCTGCTGCCTTTGCTTCGACGGCAGCTTTTTTGTTTTCGGCTTTGGTAAGTTCCCTGGTGGCGGCTTTCAATTCTGCTTTCTTGGCTTTCAGCTGCGTCTTCAGATCATCGAGATTTGCAGTCAGCGCAGCA
>NZ_JAJEQG010000022.1 GCF_020687245.1 Faecalibacterium longum CLA-AA-H243
CTTGCGTCTTGCTGGCCGCGGCCCCAACAGCGACTCCCTGTTTCCGCCACTGGCGGCGGTCGTCGTTGTTGCTCCTAACGAGGGGAGGCCTTGGCATACCGGAAAACTTAAGCTCTTCGCCAGAGGCTCCCCTCGGTAGGGGAGCTGTCTGCGAAGCAGACTGAGAGGTTTATTCTTTCTCTGCCAGCGCTTTCAGCGCCCGCATCCCGATGTCGGTGCGCTTGTGCAGCTTGTCGAAGTGGATGTGCTCCGCCGCCTCGTAGGCGATGGAGATGGCGCGGGGCAGGCCGGGCGCAGTGGCCGTCACACCCAGCACACGGCCACCGTTGGTGACGAGCTGGCCGTCCTCGGTGATGGCCGTGCCGGAGTGGTAGACCGTGACGTTCGGCTCATCGGGCAGCTGGCCGTCCACCAGACCGGTGATGGGCTTGCCCTTCTCGTAGGCCACCGGGTAGCCGCCGGAAGCGAGGATGACGCAGGCGGCAGCGCCGTCGGAGAACTTGACCTCGGTGTCGGCCAGCGTTCCTTCGGTGCAGGCGGTCATGACCTTGAGCAGGTCGCTTTCCAGCAGGGGCAGCACCACCTGAGTCTCAGGGTCGCCGAAGCGGCAGTTGTACTCGATGACCTTCGGGCCGTCCGGGGTGAGCATCAGGCCGAAGTAGAGGCAGCCCTTGAAGGGGCAGCCCTCAGTGTTCATGGCCTTGATGGTGGGCAGGAAAATTTTCTCCATGCACTCGGCAGCGATGGCCGGAGTGTAATAGGGGTTCGGCGCGACGGTACCCATGCCGCCGGTGTTCAGGCCGGTGTCGTGGTCGTTGGCGCGCTTGTGGTCCATGGAGGACACCATGGGCTTGACCACCTTGCCGTCGGTGAAGCTCAGCACACTGACCTCAGGGCCGGTGAGGAACTCTTCCACCACGACATGGTTGCCGGAAGCGCCGAACTTTTTGTCCAGCATGATCTCCTTGACGCCCTCGGCGGCCTGCTCTTCGTTCTCGCAGATGAGCACGCCCTTGCCCAGCGCAAGGCCGTCTGCCTTGATGACCACCGGGTATTTGCCCTCAGCCTTGATATACTCCATGACCTTGGCGGGGTCGTCGAAGGTCTCATACTTTGCGGTGGGGATGCCGTACTTCTTCATGAGGTCTTTCGAAAAGACCTTGGATGCCTCGATGCGGGCAGCGGCCTTGTCCGGGCCGAAAGCCGGGATGCCGACTGCCGCCAGCGCATCCACCATGCCCAGTGCCAGCGGGTCGTCCTGAGCCACCACGACGTAGTCGAACTTTTCCGTCTCCGCAAAGCCGACCATCGTTTCCACGTCGGTGGCCTTGATGTTGACGCAGTGGGCGTCATAGCCGATGCCGCCGTTGCCGGGCGCACACCAGACTTCGCCGCAGTCGGGGCTCTTCTTCAATGCCTTGATGATGGCGTGCTCGCGTCCGCCGCCGCCAACGACTAAGATTTTCTTGCTCATTTTCACGCACCTCATAACTCAACCTCTCCGTCACGGCTGACGCCGTGCCACCTCCCCTACCGAGGGGAGGCTTTGGCATTTCGGAAAGCTTTATCTCTTCGCCAGAGGCTCCCCTCGCTAGGGGAGCTGTCGAGCAAAGCGAGACTGAGAGGTTTTCTTTTTAGTGATGGAACAGCCGGATGCCGCAGAATGCCATTGCGATGCCGTACTTGTTGCAGGTGTCGATGACCTGCTGGTCGCGGATGGAGCCGCCGGGCTGGACGATGGCCGTCACGCCGGAACGGCGTGCGCGCTCGATGTTGTCGCCGAAGGGGAAGAACGCATCCGAGCCGAGGCAGACGCCGGTGACGTGGCTCAGGTACTCTTTCTTTTCCTCAGCGGTCAGCGGCTCGGGCTGACGGGTGAAGGTCTCGGCCCAGACGTCGTCACCGATGACGTCCTCGGGGGTGTCGCCGATGTAAACATCAATGGCGTTGTCGCGGTTGGGCTTTGCCACATCGTCACGGAAGGGCAGCTCCAGCACCTTCGGCATATGGCGCAGCTGCCAGTTGTCGGCCTTCTGGCCTGCCAGACGGGTGCAGTGGATGCGGCTCTGCTGGCCGGCGCCCACGCCGATGGTCTGGCCGCCTGCGGTGTAGCAGACGCTGTTGGACTGGGTGTATTTCAGGGTGATGAGGGCAATGATGAGGTCGCGCTTCTGCTCCTCGGTCACGGTCTTGTTCTCGGTGACCCAGTTGGTCAGCATGGTGTCGGCGTTGATGGCCAGCTCGTTGCGGCCCTGCTCGAAGGTGATGCCGTAGACCTGCTTGTGCTCCACGGGGTTCGGCTTGTAGGCCGGGTCGATGGCGACCACGTTGTAATTGCCTTTCTTCTTTCCGGCGAGGATGGTCAGTGCCTCCGGCTCATAGCCCGGGGCGATGATGCCGTCAGACACTTCGTGCTGGATGAGCTTTGCAGTCGGCACATCGCAGACGTCGGAGAGAGCGATCCAGTCGCCGAAGGAGGACATCCGGTCCGCACCGCGGGCGCGGGCATAAGCGCAGGCCAGCGGCGAAAGCTCCATGTCCGGGGCGATGTGGTACATCTTCCGCTCCACCTCGCTCAGAGGCAGACCGAGAGCTGCGCCGGCCGGGGAGACGTGCTTGAAGGAGGCGGCAGCGGGCAGGCCGCAGGCCTCCTTCAGCTCCTTGACCAGCTGGATGGAGTTCAGGGCATCCAGAAAATTGATGTAGCCGGGCTTGCCGTTCAGGACGGTGACGGGCAGGTCGGAGCCATCCTCCATATAAATGCGGCTGGGCTTCTGGTTGGGGTTGCAACCGTACTTCAGTGCGAGTTCATTCATTGGTGCATCCTCCTTGTGTCTTAGGTTATTCTTCCTCGGCGTCGAGCTTTTTGAGCAGTTCCAGCTCTTCGGGCAGCAGCTCCGGCTCCTCAGGGTCGTCGAGGTCGCTGCACACAGCGTCGTATTTGTTGAAGATCATGTCGCCGCTCTCGCCGGTCTCCAGGTCGATGACCCGGGCGAAGAGGCTGACCTTGTTGTCGGGGTTCAGGTTCTGCCACAGGCCGTGGGCGAAGTCGCCGATGGTACGGGGGCAGGCGAAGCGGAGCGGCTCCCCCTCAAAGCTGGGGATGGGATTGCCGTTGTGCTTGTAGGTGCTGATGAAGTGGCCTTCACCGGCCACGGGCTGGGGGTAGTCGAAGAAATAGCGCTGGACGCTCTCGCCGTTGCCGTCGGCAGACTTGAGGATGCTCATCTGGTAGCTGCCGTCTGCGTACACCACAGCGGAGATGCGGGGGGTGTAGTTGGGCTCGTCCGGCTCAAAGGTGCGGGTGCGCAGGGCGTCGGCGAAGCTCTTGCCCCGGCTCATTTCGTCAAAGATGGTGTCGGTCTGGTCGCCGTTGGTGACGATATGGGTCTTGCCGAGGGTCAGCACAGGGTTATAGATGATGAGGCTGGGGTCCTCGAGCTTGGCCGGGTCGGCAGCCATGGTGCAGATGCCGCCGCGCTCCGACACCGGGTCGAAGACGCGGTTGCGGCTGTTCTCGCTGCGGCCCATGATGAAATAGCCGATGAACACCTGACGGCCATCCGGAGCCTTTGCCACCGCGATGCCGCGGCCGGGGTACTCGTTCGCGGCCAGATATTCGTTCAGGTTGATTCTCTCCATTGTTATTCTCCTATTGTTAAACCTCTCCGTCACGGCTGACGCCGTGCCACCTCCCCTACCGAGGGGAGGCCTTGGCATACCGGAAAGCTTTGCCTCTTCGCCAGAGGCTCCCCTCGATAGGGGAGCTGTCTGCGAAGCAGACTGAGAGGTTATCTCATTTAATCTCTCCGCTGCACACCATTGCCACAGCCTTCGGCAGCAGCTTCCATTCAGCCTGCTCCATTACACGCTTCTGCAGCACCTCGGGGGTGTCGCCGGGCAGGATGTCCACGGCCTTCTGCAGCAGGATAGGCCCGCCGTCGCACTCCTCATTGACGAAGTGGACGGTAGCGCCCGTCACCTTGCAGCCCCGGGCCAGCGCGGCTTCGTGGGGGCGCAGGCCGTACATTCCCGGCCCGCAGAAGGACGGGATGAGGGCGGGGTGGATATTCAGGATGCGGCGGGGATAGGCCTCGATGACGCTGGGGCCTAACACGGACAGAAAGCCCGCCAGAACCACAAGGTCAATGTTATGTTCTTTCAGCGTTTTCAGCAGTGCGGCGTCAAAATTCTCACTGGAAGCGTAATCCTTCCGGCGGACCACCACACCCTCGACGCCCGCATTAGCGGCGCGTTCCAGCGCGTAGACGCCGGGTTTGGAGGCCACGACAAGCCTGATCTTGCCGCTGGGGTTCTCGCCCCGGGCCTCGCTGTCCAGCAGCGCCTGCAAATTGGTGCCGCCGCCGGACACTAACACTGCAATGTTCAGCACAGCTCGACACCCTCACCTTCTGCGATGACGCCCAGACGGTAAGCTTCCGGCTCGCCGTTGGCATGGAGGATCTCCAGTGCCTTGTCGGCCTGCTCAGCGGGGACGGTCAGCACCATGCCGACGCCCATATTGAAGGTGTTGAACATATCGTGCTCAGAGATGCTGCCGGTCTTCTGCATCAGGTGGAAGAGGGCCGGGGTGCGGACGTCCTCCTTCTTGATGCGGGCGCAGCAGCCCTTCTTCAGGCTGCGGGGGATATTCTCGTAGAAGCCGCCGCCGGTGATGTGAGAGATGCCCTTGACATCCACTTCTTCCAGTACTTTCAGCACAGGCTTGACGTAGATCTTGGTGGGGGCCAGCAGGGCCTCGCCGAGGGTCTTGCCGCCCAGCTCTGCGGGGGCCGTCTTCAGGACGGCGGGGTCGCCGTCGATGTCAAAAATTTTGCGCACCAGCGAGAAACCATTGGAATGGACGCCGGTGGAGGGCAGGGCGATGATGACATCGCCGGGCTTCATGGTCTCGTTATTGAGGATCTTTTCCTTGTCCACAACGCCCACGGTGAAACCGGCCAGATCGTACTCGTCCTCCGGCATCATGCCCGGGTGCTCAGCGGTCTCGCCGCCCACCAGAGAACAGTCAGCCTGGACGCAGCCCTCGGACACGCCCTTGACGATCTCGGCGATCTTCTCGGGGATGTTGCGGCCGCAGGCGATGTAGTCGAGGAAGACCAGCGGCTTTGCACCGGCGCAGATGACGTCGTTGACGCACATAGCCACGCAGTCGATGCCGATGGTGTCGTGCTTGTCCATGATCATGGCGATCTTCAGCTTGGTGCCGACGCCGTCGGTGCCGGAGATGAGGACGGGGTGCTTGTAGCCGGTGCAGTCCAGCTCAAACAGGCCACCGAAGCCGCCCAGACCACCGATGCAGTGCTCGTTCATGGTGCGGGCCACATACTGCTTCATGAGTTCGACCGAACGATAGCCGGCGGTGATGTCCACACCTGCGGCTGCATAGCTTTCCGAATAGCTCTTTTCCATTGTTATTCTCCTAACTTTTTCTCGTCCTTGGGACGGTCATTCAGGTGGCGTTCATGAATATCGGTGGAAAGCACCTCTTCCGGCTTCACCGCGTATTTGCCGGTGAAGCAGGCGGTGCAGAAGCCGCAGTTGGCGTTCTGGGCCAGCTGGACGACGTGCTCCGTGGAGAGGTAGCCCAGCGTGTCGGCGCCAATGATCTCGTTGATCTGGTCCACCGTGCGGCCGGTAGCGACCAGAAGCTTCTGGTCGGGGATGTCGGTGCCAAAGTAGCAGGGATATTTGAAGGGGGGTGCCGAAACGCGGAAGTGGACTTCCTTTGCTCCGGCGTCCCGCAGCAGCTTGATGATGCGGGCAGAGGTGGTGCCGCGCACGATGGAGTCATCCACCAGCACGACCCGCTTGCCCTTGACAGTGCTGGTCACGACGTTCAGCTTGATGCGGACGCTGTTCTCGCGCTGCTTCTGGCTGCCCTGGATAAAGGTGCGGCCGATGTACTTATTTTTAATAAAGCCGATGCCGTAGGGGATGCCGCTCTCCTGAGAGTAGCCAAGGGCGGCGTCGAGGCCGGAGTCCGGCACACCGATGACCACATCGGCCTCCACAGGGTGCTCCTGAGCCAGGAAGCGGCCTGCCTGCTTGCGGGCCTCATGCACCGAGCTGCCCTCGATGATGCTGTCGGGGCGGGCGAAATAGATGAACTCGAAGACGCACATCTGGCGGTCGGGACGGCCGCAGTGGTCTTTGATGGAGCGCAGCTCACCGGTCTTGGTGTCGGTGATGACGATCTCGCCGGGTTCCACGTCCCGCAGCAGGGTCGCGCCCACCGCATCCAATGCGCAGCTCTCGCTGGCAAAGACGTAGCCGCCGCCCGGCAGGGTGCCGATGCAGAGAGGGCGATAACCGCGGGGGTCGCGGGCCGCGATAAGCTTAGTGGCCGACATGACCACGAGGCTGTAAGCACCTTCGAGGACGTCCATCGTCTTGCTGATGGCGATTTCAATGCTGCCCATCCGCAGGCGGTTGCGGGTGACGAGGTAGCAGATGACCTCGGTATCGGAGGAGCCATGGAAGATGGCACCCTCGTTTTCCAGCTGGCGGCGCAGCTCCAGAGCGTTGGTCAGATTGCCGTTGTGGCAGAGGGCCATGGTACCCCGGCCATGGCGGACGATCATGGGCTGGGCGTTGGCCCGGACGCGGCTGCCGGAGGTGGCGTAGCGGACATGGCCGGTGGCCATGTGGGCCGTGGGCTTTGCCAGCGAGCCCAGCACCGCCGGGGTGAACACTTCGTTGACAAGGCCGAGGTCCCGGTGGCCGTTGATGACGCCGTCGTCGTTCACGGCGATGCCGCAGCTCTCCTGTCCGCGATGCTGCAGCGCGTACAGGGCCGAGTAGGCGGCAGCGGCCACGTCCTCGGTGCCGGCACGGTCATAGATGCCGAAAACGCCGCACTCTTCGTGAAGCGGGTATGCAAAATCAGACATTACAGTTCCTCGATCTCTTTCTGCAGTTTTTCTTCCTTGGCGGCGATCTGCCGGGCCATGGCGACGCGCTCAGCATCCAGCTTCGCAGCCAGTGCCTCATCGCCGAGGGCCAGGATCTCAGCAGCCAGCCAGGCGGCGTTCTTCGCGCCGTTCAGGGCCACTGTGGCCACCGGGATGCCGCTGGGCATCTGGACGGTAGCCAGCAGGGCGTCCAGGCCGTCCATCGCGCCGCCCTTCATCGGGATGCCGATGACCGGCAGGGTGGTGTTTGCGGCAAAAGCACCGGCCAGATGGGCCGCCATGCCTGCTGCGCAGAGGATGACGCCGAAGCCGTTGGCCCTGGCATTCTTTGCAAACTCCGCTGCCTCGGCAGGGGTGCGGTGGGCCGACAGGATGTGCGCCTCAAAGGGGATGTCCAGCGCCTTGAGCTGAGCGCAGGCACCTTTCACCACCGGCCAATCACTGTCCGAACCCATAATGACTGCCACTTTACGAATCATCTGTATCCAACCTCTCTTTCTCTATCTCCCGCGACGAAAAACAAAAAAGGCTGTGATGCACTTACACCACGGCCTTTTATTTCATTCTGGACAGACTGGACCCGCAGCAGGTTACACGGAGCCCCTGATGCATTCCCGTACCGGGACGGCACATGGTACCCAGCAGCTCATTTCGCATTCTGCTCATCCTCCGCAAACCTCGTTGTCCACGCTGTTCTTCTCCGGCTGAAAAAGAGTTCATGCGCTCTTCCGTCCGCCGTCTGACTACAGTATACGGCAAAAAAACGCCTTTGCAAAGAGCGTTCGGACAAATTTTCCCTTGTGTTCCCTGCTGTCAAAAAACTTTCAAAAATTTTGTGCAGTTTCGACACTGTTTTTCTTTTTAAGTACGACTTATCAGAAAATCTTTTTATAATAAATATCCTCTTAAAGGTTCTCCCCTTGGGAGAGGCTTTCAGAAGATGATCTTTGCCGTAGTCGCCCGTGCGGCCTTGATGAGGTCGGCAGGAGCGCAGCAGACCTGCGTACCGATGCGCCCGCCGGAAACGTAGACCTTCGGCTGGCTCAGCACGCTCTCATCGAAGACGGTGGTGTACTGCTTTTTCATGCCCACCGGGCTGCAGCCGCCCCGGACATAGCCGGTGACTTTGTTGATGTCAGCGACGTGTATCATCGCCACGCTCTTTTCGCCCACGCTGCGGGCGGCGGCTTTCAGATCCAGCTCTGCCGCCACCGGGATGACGAAGACGAAGTAGTTTTTGCTGTTCCCCTGCGTCACCAGCGTCTTGTAGACGCAGGCAGGGTCTTCACCGATGCTGGCGGCGACAGTCACGCCGTCCACGGCCACGCCCTCTTCGTGGGGATATTCATGCGCGGTGTAGGCCACCTTGGCCCGCTCCAGAATGCGCATGGCGTTGGTTTTTGCTTCTTTGCCCATATGTAAGACCTCTATAATTGTTAGGATGGCCCTCTCAGTCTCGCTCTGCTCGACAGCTTCCCTAAAGGGGAAGCTGGACGCGAAGCGGCCTGAAAGGGCTACTTTATTTTACCACTTTCTCTCCCAAAATTCAAAAAATTTCGGAAAGGCTATTGACTTCATGAAACTGAAGTGCTATGCTATGTCCATGCCCAATCACTTCACGATACTGAAGTTCACAATACTGAAACATCAACGGCAAGGCGGCCTCATCTCCCCTGCCGTACCAGAACAGGAAAAGGAGAACCCGCCATGATCATCGTACTCAAACAGGACGCCCCCAAAGAGAAGATCCATGAATTCTGCACCGAGCTGGAAGGCATGGGCCTGCAGATCAACGACTCCAAGGGCAGCGACACCCACATTCTCGGCCTCATCGGCGACACCAAGGCCATCGCCGAGAGCTGGGTGCTGGCAAACCCGGTGGTCGAGACCTGCCGCCGCGTGTCGGAGCCCTACAAGAAGGCCAACCGCAAGTTCCACCCGGACGACAGCGTCATCGACGTGGAAGGCGTGAAGATCGGCGGCGGCAGCTTTGCCGTCATCGCCGGCCCGTGCAGCATCGAGAGCGAGGAGCAGATCACCTATTGCGCCCAGCGCGTCAAGGCAGCCGGTGCTTCCCTGCTGCGCGGCGGTGCGTTCAAGCCCCGCACTTCCCCCTACTCCTTCCAGGGGATGCGCAGCGAGGGTCTCGACCTGCTCAAGCTGGCCCGCCGTGCCACCGGCTCTCCCATCGTCACCGAGATCATGAACACCGAACATCTGCCCCTCTTCGAGAACGTAGACCTCATCCAGGTGGGTGCCCGCAATATGCAGAACTTCGAACTGCTCAAGGCTGTAGGCCGTCAGAAAAAGCCTGTCCTGCTCAAGCGCGGCCTCGCCAACACCCTCGAGGAGTTCGTCATGAGCGCTGAGTACATCATGGCCGAGGGCAACGAGAACGTCATTCTCTGCGAGCGCGGCATCCGCACCTTTGAGACCAGTATGCGCAACACCCTCGACCTCGCCGGCGTAGTCATGCTTCATAAGATGACCCACCTGCCCGTCATCGTAGACCCCAGCCACGCCTGCGGCCACGCATGGATGGTGCCTCAGCTGGCCAAGGCCGCTGTCGCCGCCGGTGCCGACGGCCTGATGATCGAAGTCCACAACGACCCCGCCAAGGCCAAGTGCGACGGCGCGCAGAGCCTGACCCCCGACCAGTTCGATGAGCTGATGGGCTTCATCAGTAAGGAAGTGGAGTTCTTCGGCAAGAAGATGAACTAAGTTACGCTTTCAGCGTTGACAATTCACGCTGAAACGATTATACTACAAATAAAGAAGGCACTGTCCAGCAAATGGTCAGCGCTCTTCCGGCATTAAGTCAAAAAGAATGACCGCTTGCTTTCGGAGGCAGAGGCGGTCATTTCTTTTTGCCGTTGGAAATCGTCCATGTAATCTGAAAGGTCACAAAAACTGCTCCGCCAATCAGGGCAAGCAGTTGAATAACTTCACTCAGCCATTTCAGAACTGATTACTTGAGGGAAAGAGCGCCGTCCTTCTCATAGACAGTGATCTTCCAACTGCAGTATGCACGGCGGTAAACGGGGCTGCCCTCGGAGGCATTCTGCTTGGGCCAATACTTGACCTCAATGGTATCGCCATCCGCAAAGCTGCTGGTTGCAATCAGTGTCAGCTCGGTCGCAAAGGATGCATCCTCGGCGAGATAGGCGGTCTGGTGGGAGAGGTGGAGATCGCCCGTACTATCCGTGTTGCCAGCATAATAGGTGGTAGTCTTTCCGTCCGACTTCTTGGTGACTTTAACTTCAAAATCACCATCCTGAACACTGTTGCCGCTCTTGGCGGTGCAGTTCAGATTCAACGCGCAGACCAAAGTATTCCCGGAAACTGAAGACGATTTATGAGAATCGGAAGCCTCCACGCCATACAGGGTCTGTTTGCCCATTAACTGAATAGTGTCTCCTAAATGACCAGTGGTCGTATAATCTGTGTCTAAATCTTCTGCGCCTTCGCCATATTGAATCTTCGTCTGAAATCCACCCTTATAATAGATTTCAAGCGTACTTTCATCCGTCGGTCCATATGTCACGACCGTTATTTTTGTACTCTGTCCTGACGGTATCGTGGTCTGTTCGCCCTTTTCTGTTATAACAATACACGAACAGATTTTATTTCCCACTTTTGCTGTAACACTTTTGCTTATCAGCATTTTGAGATAGTTCTCATTTCCTGTGCTGATATATTGTCCAAAACACTGTTGATACTGCTGATTTGTTACGCTGTCACTTAATGTAATACCGTGGCTCGTATCGTTCCAAACATTAAAGTCCTTTTGAATTGAATAGTACTCGATTCCCGCCATTTTTTGCTGAACAAGACTTCCTGCAATCGGTTCTATCGTTACGGAGTTAGCGTTTCCACCTCCGCTGCCGCTACCACTGCAACCAGTCAGGAAAAATGCCATTACCAAGAACAGGAAGCTTCCTACTGTTACAAATTTTCTTGACCATAGTTTATTAAAGAACATTCATACCATCCTCTCATAAATTTGTAGAGCTTTTTCTCATTTTCCCACCTTACTGTATTTCTGTCAAGGATTCTTCATTCTTTTCTATTCACCTTTTCCAGGTCGTTTTCTTTTCCTGTTATCTGTGCTATACTATAGTGTATTTACAAAAAACTTCACTCTGAAAGAAAGAGGTTCACACTATGAAAGCACATATCGCACGCAACCAGAACGCCGGCGTTCCGCTGGCGCTGGGCTGGAATCTGTCCGCCGCCGACCGGGGCATCCTCGAGGGGATGGCTCCCGCCTTCGGCATGAAGCTGCTCCTCGTCTCCCCTGCCGACGCGGGCAAGACCGTCGCCCAGCTGCTGGGCGAGGTGGAGGTGAAAGCCTCCCGCACCCTCGTGCTGGAACCGGGCGCTTACCCTCCCGCACTGGTGCTGGCGAACTTCAGGGAGAAAGACCTCGACACCCTGCTGGACCTCATGAAGCAGGCACAGGTGAACATCCCCCTCAAGGCCGTGGTCACCCCGTCCAACAAGAACTGGGTCTTCGGCGACCTGCTGGCCCACCTGTCGGAAGAGCATACCGCCTTCACCGCTGCGGCAAAGGAGCAGGCATGAGCATCAAGCGTTTCGTTTCCGCTCTGCTGACCGGGGCGCTCTGCCTCGGCGTCCTCACCGCCTGCGGCTCGGCCCAGAAACCCGCCTCTTCGGGCGTGAGCGCCGACGCCCAGCGGTACAGCACCATCTTCTATGATGCCTTCGACACTGTCACGCAGGTCATCGCCTACTGCGACAGCGAGGAGGAGTTCTCCCGTCAGATGGACGCCCTCCACGCCGACTTGCTGGAATATCACCGTCTCTACGACATCTACAACGATTATGACGGCGTGGTGAATGTCAAGACCATCAACGACAACGCCGGCGTCGCACCCGTTCAGGTGGACGATAAGATTCTCGGGATGCTGGAACTGGCCCGGCAGATGTACGACACCACAAACGGCAAGCTGAACATCGCCATGGGCAGCGTCCTCCGCATCTGGCACGACTACCGCGAGGCCGCCGAAGCCAACACGAACGAGGCGGACAACAAGCTGCCCGAACAGGAGGCGCTGAATGCCGCCGCCCGGCACTGCGACATCTCAAACCTCGTCATCGACGAAAACGCCAAGACCGTCTACCTCTCCGACCCGGATATGTCCCTCGACGTGGGCAGTGTGGGCAAGGGCTACGCCGTGGAGATGGTGGCACAGGCCGCTGAGGCCCGGGGCCTGAAAAGCGCCCTCATCAGCGTGGGCGGCAACCTCCGCGCCATCGGCACAAAGCCCGACGGCTCCCAGTGGTCGGGCGGCGTGGAGAACCCGTGGAACGCCTCGGACGTCTACACCGCCAGCTCTTCCTACGTCTCCGGTGTCAACATGAGCGACATGGCCCTCGTCACCAGCGGCAACTACCAGCGCTACTACGTCGTGGACGGCGTGCGCTACCATCACCTCATCGACCCGGACACCCTCTGGCCCGCCCGCTACTTCGACAGCGTGAGCGTCCTCTCCCCCGACTCCGGCGCAGCCGACTGCCTCACCACCGGCCTGTTCTGTATGTCCTTTGAGGATGGCCAGAAGCTCATCGAGTCCCTCGACGGCGTGGAAGCCCTCTGGTGTACCCCGGACGGCGAAGTCATCCAGTCCAGCGGATGGGCCGACCACGAGAAAAAGTAACAGAAAGCGAAAGTCCCCTCTTCGTCACGGTTCTTGCTCCAATGACGAAGAGGGGACTTTTATATACTATATTCCGCGCGTTCACTCTTCCATACAGGCATACTTTGCCATTAGGACAGCCCCGCCGGTCACGAGTGCAACGACAAGCTCCACCACCCAGACAGATGCCACTGCACTGAGCAGAACGGACAGCGAGTCGATGACAAAGTGGAACAGATACGCATTGAGCAGGTCTTTCTGGGACTTTTTGCGGATGGACTGGAACACCAGAATCGACAGGCTCAGATGGAGCACCACCGCAATGATCCGCTCCACGCCGCCTGCAAAAAACGTCAAGCTCGGTGTCGTCCACAGCGCCGAAAGAGCCGCTGCCGTGTCTGCCGCCTTCTCTGCGTCAAGAGTCGCCAGCTGTGCAGACATGGTGCCGGAATTTATCATCACGGCACTTGCGATGTTGCTGATAGATGCCACGCCGCACAGAAGCATTGCCTCCACGCCGCCGTGTCCGGCACCATACATAAAGGCATTCGGAAAATCCATCGGCTTCACCAGAAACCTCATGGCGATGTAACGACCGGTCTCTTCAAAAAGAGCTGCCATCAGGCCGCCATAGACTGCGTATAGGATCACGCTTCCGGTCAGCGCTTCTCCGGCCAGCTGGAACACGATGCGATGGATAGCAGCTTCCAGCATCAGCACCATCACGAAGAAAACGCCGCACCCGATAAAGAACGGTGCAGTCTTCGCGCCCAGCTTCTTCTTTGCGTAAACGAAGAGGCCTATGGGAAGTGCGAAGGAAACGACAAGCGAAAACACCATGCCTGCGATGCTTGCCCCGGGTACCATACCTACTGTCATAGTCACCCTCCCTGCCGATATACCATCGGCGTTTTTGCAAGGCCTGCCCCCGGAGGGGAGCAGGGTCATTCAATATCCAGCTCCGGCGGCAGGTCGATCTGATCGGAGACGTACCGGCCGTTCTTTTTGCGCTGACGCACACACTCGGTGAGGAGATACTCGATCTGCCCGTTCACCGAGCGGAAATCGTCCTCAGCCCATGCGGCAAGGGCCTCGTAGAGCTTTGCGTTCAGGCGCAGGGGGATCTGCTTTTTGGGCTCTGCCATCAGTACAGGCTGCCGCTGTTCACGATGGGCTGTGCGTCCCGGTTGCCGCAGAGCACCACCAGCAGGTTGGAGACCATGGCCGCTTTACGTTCGTCATCCAACTCCACCACTTTGTTTTCGCTCAGCCGGTCCAGTGCCATCTCCACCATGCCCACGGCGCCGTCCACGATCATCTTGCGGGCGTCGATGATGGCGCTGGCCTGCTGGCGCTGGAGCATCACTGCAGCGATCTCCGGCGCATAGGCCAGATAGGTGATCCGGGCCTCCACCACCTCGATGCCTGCCTCAGCCACGTTTTTCTGGATCTCGTCCCGGATGCGGGCCGCCACCACCTCCGAGGAGCCCCGCAGGCTGCCCTCGTCGGCCACGCCGTCTCCGGTGGTGTCCACGTTGGGGGCCACATCGTAGGGGTACACCCGCACCACGTTCCGCAGGGCGCTGTCACACTGGAGGGAGAGGTACTCCTTGTAGTTGTCCACATTGAACACCGCCTTGGCAGTGTCGGTGACCCGCCAGATCACGGCGATGCCGATCTCCACCGGGTTGCCCAGACAGTCGTTGATCTTCTGCCGGGAGTTGTTCAGGGTCATCATCTTCAGGGAGATCTTTTTGCTTACGCTGCTTGAGGCGAGCTGGCTGTTCTGGCCGCTGACGCTCAGCAGGGCGGCTGCGCCGCTCTCCTTGCTGGTCACGTCCCCGCTCTGGCTCAGCCGGGTGCCTGCGGCAGGGTTGACGGCGGCGCAGAAGGGATTTACCCAGTAAAAGCCCTGGCCCTTCAGGGTGCCTACATAATCGCCAAAAAGGGTAAGCACCAGAGCCTCCTGGGGCTTGAGTACCTTCAGGCCGCAGAACAGAAAAATGCCTGCGATCCAATAGCCAATGGACAAAATCAGCAACGGGATGCCCGGCAGCAGCCGGTCGTCCTCCAGCAGCAGGACGCTGCAAACGAACAGGGCAATGGATGCCGCATAGCCCAGCAGGGTGAGCAGCAGTACCGCCATGCCGTTTTTGCGGGCGTTCAAAATTTTCTCTTCCATAACAGTTCCCTCCTTATGGGGTCGGAAGCGTTTCTTTTTGATACCAAAATCATATCACTTCGCCGCACCGCTGTCAAGAGAGGGACGCAAAAAAAGAGCCCGCCCATCCGTAAAATGGACAGGCAGGCCCTTTGTTTATGGAGAAAAATGGAGAAATATCGTTTAGGAGGGAAGTTTTAACGCTTATACTTCGCAGCAGTCTGCAGACGCTGCATGGCGCGGTCCAGAGCGATTTTGGTCTGGTAATACTCGTGCATACTCTGCTTATGCTGCAGGCGCTCTTCGGCGCGGATGCGGGCAGCCTCGGCACGGTTCTTGTCGATGTCCTCGGGGCGCTCGGCGCTGTCCACCAGCAGAAGCACGAAGGTGGGCGTCACCTCAGCGATGCCGTCGCCGACCAGAATCTCGCGGGTCTCGCCGTCCACAGTGAACTTGAGCATTCCCATGTGGATAGCCACCAGCACCGGGCTGTGGCCGGCCTGAACACCGTAGACGCCGTCCTTCACAGGCAGCACCATGCTCTCGCAGCTGCCCTGATAGAACTCACCGCTGGAAGCCGTGATGTTGAGGATGAAGCTGTTCATCAGGCCTCACCGCCTTTTTCCTCCGCCAGCTTGTCCGCTGCCTTCTTGCGGGCGTCGTCGAGGGTGCCTACGTTGAAGAAGGCCCACTCGGGCAGGTCGTCGCACTTGCCGTCCACGATGGCGGCAAAGCCCTTGACCGTCTCGGCCAGCGGCACATATTTGCCGGGCAGGCCGGTGAAGTTCTCAGCCACCGAGAAGGGCTGGGACAGGAACTTCTGCAGTTTACGCGCACGGGTGACGGTGAGCTTGTCTTCCTCGCCCAGCTCGTCCATGCCCAGAATGGCGATGATGTCCTGCAGTTCCTGATAGCGCTGCAGCGTTGCCTGCACCTTGCGGGCCACGCGGTAGTGCTCCTCGCCCACGATGTCGGCTTCCAGAATGCGGGAGGTGGAAGCCAGCGGGTCCACGGCGGGATAGATGCCCTGCTCGACGATTTTACGGCTCAGGACGGTGGTAGCGTCCAGATGAGCGAAGGTGGTAGCGGGGGCGGGGTCGGTCAGGTCGTCGGCGGGGACGTAGACGGCCTGCACCGAGGTGATGGAACCGTCGCGGGTGGAGGTGATACGCTCCTGCAGAGCGCCCAGCTCGTTGGCCAGCGTGGGCTGATAGCCGACAGCCGAGGGCATACGGCCCATCAGAGCGGAGACCTCAGAGCCTGCCTGCACGAAACGGAAGATGTTGTCGATGAAAAGCAGCACGTCCTTGTGGGTCTCCTCGCGGAAATACTCGGCCATGGTCAGGCCGGTCTCCGCCACCCGCATACGGGCTCCTGGGGGCTCGTTCATCTGGCCGAAGACCAGCGCGGTCTTGTTCAGGACGCCGGAGGCGTTCATCTCGCCCCAGAGGTCGCAGCCCTCACGGGAGCGCTCGCCGACACCGGTGAAGATGGAGTAGCCGCCGTGCTCGGTGGCCACGTTGTGGATAAGTTCCTGGATCAGGACGGTCTTGCCGACGCCTGCGCCGCCGAACAGACCGATCTTGCCGCCCTTGGCGTAGGGGGCCAGCAGGTCGATGACCTTGATGCCCGTTTCCAAAATCTCAGTAGCGGGCTTCTGCTCTGCAAAGCTGGGGGCCTTGCGGTGGATGGGCCAATGCGGCACATCGTCCACAGAGCCCTTGCCGTCGATGGGGCGGCCCAGCGGGTCGAACATACGGCCCAGCGTGGCCTCGCCCACCGGGGCAGTCAGGCCGTGGCCGGTGGCGGTGACTTCCATACCCTTGCCCAGACCTTCGCTGGCCGAGAGCATGATGCAGCGCACCGTCGATTCGTTGACGTGCTGCGCCACCTCCATCGTGCGCTCGGTGCCTTCTGCGGTCACGGTCAGCGCTTCCTGCAGGGCAGGCAGTCGGCCTGCGGTGAACTGCACGTCCACCACAGGGCCGGCCACGCGAATAATTTTTCCCTGTATCATAGATTTGCCTCGTTTATTATCGCAAGTCAAGAAATTAGTGCAACATCCAAACAGCATATTTGCGATATGCAATTCAACGCTGTTGCTGTTGCATTAAAAAGTTGAATTGCTATAGATGTGTCAACCTCTCCGTCACGACTGGCGTCGTGCCGCCTCCCCTGGCGAGGGGAGGCTATGCGGAAAAGTTATTCTTGTGATTTCACCGCAGACGCGCCGCCGATGATCTCGGTGATCTCCTGAGTGATGGAGCCCTGGCGGGTGCGGTTATATTCCAGCTGCAAGTCGCGTATCATATCGTTGGCGCTCTTGGTGGCCGAATCCATGGCGGTCATGCGGGCGCTCTGCTCAGCGCAGAAGCTCTCGGTCATGGCACCGAAGATCATGCCGTGCATATAGATAGGAGCGGTCTGCTCGAACACGGTCCATGCGTCCGGCACCAGCTCGACTTCGCCGCGGGGGTCGCCCAGACCCTTGGGGGCGGGCTGCAGATGCTCGCGGTCCAGCGGAAGCAGACGCACCATGACCGGCTCACTGGTGAGCGCGTTCTGGATCTTGGTGTAGATAAGATAGATCTCATCCAGTTTGCCCGACTTGAAGTCGTCGATGGCGTCCACCGTGATGTCACGGGCGCGCTGCAGCGACGGGGCAGTCGCGCCGTACTGGAACTCCTGCACCAGGCGGGGGTCTTTGCGGAGGGCGCGGTAGCCCACCTGACCGATGACATAGAAACGGTCGTTCCTGTCAGCCTTTTCCAGCAGGAGTTTCAGCACGTTCTGGTTGAAAGAGCCTGCCATGCCCTTGTCTGCCGTCAGCACCAGATAGGCGCGGCGGGGATCGCCGTCCTCTCTCTGCCGCTCGTGGAAGAACGGATGCACCGGCTCATCGGGCAGATGGGGGACGACACGGGAGATGGTGTCTCTCATGCGGGTGAAGTAGGGCAGGACGTTCTGGTAGTTCTTGCGCGCCTTGCGCAGCTTGGAGGAAGAGATCAGATACATCGCGTTCGTGATCTTGCGGGTATCCTGAATGCTCTCGATGCGCTCTTTCAGCAGCTTACTGGACGCCATGACTCTCGCCTCCCTCGTAGGCCTTCCATGCGTTCAGGATGGTGTCGGTCTGCTCGGGAGTGAGCTTGCCGGTGGCCGTGATGGCATCCATCGTGCCGGACACATCTGCATGGAACTGGCGAACAAAGGCAGCGGTGCGCGCCCGCTGCTCAGCGAGAGGCACTTCGTCCAGCATCCCGTGGGAAGCCAGCACAAGGATGACCACCTGCTCGGCGTCGGTCTTGGGCTGATAGAGCGGCTGCTTGAGCATCTCGGTCAGAGCCTTGCCGTGCTCGAGCTGATGGCGGGTCTCGGCGTCCAGATCGGAGCTGAACTGCGCGAAGGACTCCATATCCTTGTACTGGGCCAGCTCGATACGCAGGTTGGCGTTGGCCTTCTTCATGGCCTTGGTCTGGGCTGCGCCGCCGACACGGGAGACGGACAGGCCCACGTTGACAGCCGGGCGGTTGCCGGCGTTGAACAGAGCGCTCTCGAGGAAGATCTGACCGTCGGTGATGGAGATGACGTTGGTGGGGATGTAAGCGGACACGTCGCCTGCCTGAGTCTCAACGATGGGCAGCGCGGTGATGGAGCCGCCGCCCAGTGCGTCGCTCATGCGGCAGGAGCGCTCCAGCAGACGGGAGTGCAGATAGAAGACATCGCCGGGGTAAGCCTCACGGCCCGGAGAACGGCGGAGCAGCAGGGAGATGGCACGGTATGCCACCGCGTGCTTGGAGAGGTCATCGTAGACGATGAGGACGCTCTTGCCCTGCGCCATAAAATACTCGGCCAGTGCCGTACCGGCGTAGGGTGCGATGTACTGCAGCGGGGCGCTGTCGGAAGCGGTAGCCGCCACGATGGTGGTGTAGCTCATCGCGCCGTGCTTCTTCAGATCTTCGGCCACGCGGGCGATGGAAGAAGCCTTCTGGCCGATGGCGACGTAGATGCAGAGCACGCCGGTGTCCTTCTGGTTCAGGATGGCATCGGTGGCGATAGAGGTCTTGCCGGTCTGGCGGTCGCCGATGATCAGCTCACGCTGGCCGCGGCCAATGGGGAACATGGAGTCGATGGCGAGGATGCCGGTGTGGAGCGGCGTATCCACGCTCTGGCGCTCGAGGATGCCGGGGGCCTGCTTCTCGATGGGGTTGTAGCCCACAGCCTCGATGGGGCCTTTGCCGTCGATAGGCTCGCCCAGCGGGTCGATGACGCGGCCAAGGAAGCCGTCGCCCACCGGGATGCCGGCACGCTTGCCGCTGCGGGTGACCATGGTGCCGACGCCGACGGTCTCAGCGCCGTCGAAGAGCATGATGCCCAGACGGCCCGGCTCGACGCTCTCCACCATGCCCTTGGCGCCATTCTCGAAGGTGACGATCTCGCCGTAGACGGCGCGGTCCATGCCTTCCACTTCCACGATGCCGTCGGCGGAGGAGATGACCACGCCGCCCTCTTCGCTGGTGGCGGCGGGCTTGTAGTCCTCGATGCGGGTCTTGAGGGTGGCCAGAGAGGGTTTGTCGGCCATCATCTGGTCGATGGCGTGGCGGCCGGAGTTATCGAAGACGCGGTCGCCAATCTGCAGCACATAGCCGGAGAGGAGGCTGTCGTCCACTGTGACGTTCAGGATGACCTCGGTGGCGTCGTACAGCTTCCCGACCTCTTTCTTGATGCGCTCCAGGTCCTCCTCGCGGGGGGTGCGGGCGGCACGGAGGTCAGCTTTGACGATGCGGTTGGCCGAGAAGAACTCGGTGCTGAATTCACTTGCCATTTTCAGCCCCCGCTTTCTCCAACAGGTCGTCCAGCAGGCGGGCGTCGTCCTGCTCGTTCAGGTTGCGGGCCAGCAGCTTCTCGCACATGGCGCGGGCCAGTGCAGTGGTCTGGGCGTCAGCCTGGCGCAGCTTGTGCTGGCGCTCGGCTTCGGCGGCAGCTTTGCCCTCGGCCAGGATGGCGTCGGCCTGCTTCTGGGCGTCAACCAGCAGCTGCTGCTTGTCCTTTTCGGCCTGCTGCTCGTAGGCAGTGCGGCGGGCAGCAGCCTCGGCGTCCACATTGCGCAGCTTTGCCTGCGCATCGTTCAGGGCCGCAGCGGCCTCCTGCTTGGAGGTCTCGGCGGCGTTCAGTGCGTCATCCACCTGCTTCTGGCGCTGTGCGATGATGTTCATGACGGGCTTGTACAGGAACTTGCGCAGCAGCAAAAACAGAACCAGAATGTTGACGACTGTATACAGAAGGTTCAGATTCAGAGTCAGCATTCGTCATGCCTCCGTTATCAACCCAGGAACAGGATGATGAGCAGAGCAACGACGAAGCCGAAAATTGCAGTACCTTCGGCCAGAGCTGCACCCAGCAGCAGGTTGGTCTGGATCTTACCGGAAGCTTCCGGCTGGCGGCTGATGGCCTCCGTTGCCTTGCCGGTGGCAATGCCGATGCCGATGCCGCCGCCGATACCAGTCAGCGCTGCGATACCAGCGCCCAGAGCTACGAGTCCGTTCATAATTATTTCTCCTTTTAATCGATCAATTTACTCTTCTCCACCAATACTCTCTTTCATGAACAGCGAGGTGAGGAAGACAAAGACATAGGTCTGGATGAGACCATCGAACAAATCAAAGTACAGGCTGAAGATGGCCGGCACGAACACCGGGACCACCAGCTTGATGAGCTCCATGATGACGAAAGCGCCCAGCACGTTGCCGAACAGTCGCATACACAGGCTGGTGGGGCGGATGGCGATCTCGAGGATGTTCATGGGGGTCATGATGGGGGTGGGGGCGGTGAGGCTCTTGAGGAAGCCCTTGCCGCCCCGGGCATGGATGCCGGAATACTCGATGAGGCAGATACTCATGAGCGCCAGCGCAGCGGTGACATTCAGATCCTTCGTGGGGGGCTTGATGCCGAATACACCGATGAGGTTCGCACAGGCGATGTAGAGAGCCACCGTCATGAGGTAAGGCACATACCGTCTGCCCTGCTCGCCCAGCAGGCCCGTGAAGAAGTTGTCGATCGTGGTGACGACCAGCTCAAGGATGGCCTGCCGCCTGGAGATGTGGTCCACCTTGAGGTTCCGGGTGAGCAGGATGGAGACGATGACCAGAAACAGCATGATGCCCCAGCTGACCACCACGGATTCCGGCACCTGCAGGCCGCCGAGGGAGATCATCTCCACATTCAGCTCTTCTTTCAGGGCCGCAGTCAATGCGTTCATCTCTTTGCCTCCTTTCTGAGCAGAGTCTTATCCTGAAGCGTAAAGGTATCGTTCGTTTTCACTCTATCTCCTTTCGTTTCTTTTATTAAAGCAGCTGTGCTAAAAATCAAAGAAGGTGCGTTTGTTTTTATGGAAACACACCCTCTTTCCGCGCTCAGCGCAGCCCTTTTGCGTCTGGTATCATAGCACGATTGGTGCAGTTTGATAAGACCTTTGGCCGATATTCTACTTTTTGTTATATCTTATTTCACGCCTCGGCCGGGAATGTTGTGCATCTTGCTTAATAATGCACAGTTAAACTGTCCATTTTGACCAAATCCTTAGTCATTCCTTAGTGGTTCGTTTCATTTTTGAGGTAAAACGAAACCCTTTCGGCAGAATTATGCACTCCATGTATATCTGATATATAAAATTCATATGGCTGTCAAGTGTGTGATACATGAAATTTTCTTATCGCAATCTTCAAAAATAGTGCCGGTCAAAACGGCATCTTTGCGATATGCAGTTTGCGGCTGTTGCTCGTGCATTAAAAACGCAAACTGCTATAATCAGAAGCTTATCTTTATTAAGTAATATTACCTGTTTATAATATAGGATATAGGCTCACTGGGCGTTCTGTCCACCGCGGCGGAAGATAGCACGGAAGATGAAGCGGGACAGCGGGCCGCAGTAGAACATCTGCCAGCACAGAGCCATCGGGAAATTGCAGCCGAACGTATGCACCCACGTACCGAAGCTGGGTTCCTTGAACAGCACCGTTGCCACAAGGCTCATGACAGGGCACATGATGCAGACGATCATCAGAGAGATGGCATAGGTGATGAACTGCGGCCGGTCGGTGGGGCGCATGAAGGTGAAGGCCAGTGCAGTCGCCAGCTTTTCCACCACGAAGAACTCCAGCACGAAGGCCACCGGCACCATAATGGGCATCTCATGCAGGGCCATGCCGAAGGTGGCGTTGGTCACGCCGCCGGTGGCAAGGGCGACATTGTAGACGATTATTCCATAGACCATGATAGCGGCCATAACGACAGTAAAGACGATTTTTTCAAGCAGAGTCTTAGGCATTTTTGATTTTCTCCTCATTTGTGTTGTGGGGTAAAGTCTTTCGGAACTTTCGCCGCACAAAAAAAGACAGACGAGGGCGGAACCTTCGTCTGTCTTTGCACGACTACCATTCATTGCCCGCTATGATAGCACAAACTCCCGCCTCGCGTAAGAGTTTTCAGCCTTTTTCTCCCGTTTTGCGCAAATCCTTCCACGAACGACCCGAAATTTTCGGGCAGTTTATCGTATTCCCGCCGTCCCGTCAATCACCCGGAGCGAAGTTTGGCAGTTCTTGTGCAGAGGTTTTCCACAAAAGGCCCTGCGGGCCGTTCAGACTGCGCAGGGAGGCTGTTTCAGTCGTGCGTTTGTATGAATAATACAGTTTTTTTGTCATTTATTGAAAAAATATATCTAATTCATTGTGCATTCTGCGAATGGACAAACCACGCCCGCGCGTGTATAATAAAGCCAGAAACCAGAGAAGTACAGCAGAAGCTCAAATGAGAGCTAACCCCGCTGACTTTAAGCAGAAAGGAGCGAAGACCGATGGTCGATATGGAACCCGCACAGTATGCACAGACTGTCGGGGTTCGCTGAGAAGCAAAATAGAGGCTCACCACAAACGGGATGTTTCCCCCGTATAAAAACACAACAACAAGAGCCGTTCTTGAGCATCAATAAAGCGAATAACAGAACAGTCTGTGAAATAAAATCCCTCGCGTTCAAATAGATCCGCCGAAGGTGATCCCAATGAAGAAAGCTTTTGTACGGAACGTCTTATTTGAATAACTCTAAAGGAGAAACTCCGATGTACTAAGTAATGACACTCCCTTCGCAAATCTAACTCGAAAGAATGTGGTAATATGAAATTCATCTCTGTGATTCGTATCCCGCACTCCAACAGTTAAGAAAAGGGTCATTCCAATGTACTAAGAAATTCATTCCCCTGCCAATCGTTCTTCACCGTTTCAAAGGAGAATCTTCTATGAAACGTCCGGTACAGACCGAAAAATGAAGAAATCGAGGTCAAGAGGCTATGACTCCGAAGAAGTAAGCATCCTGCCGACTGAGGGCTTGCAACCGCCTCGAGTCGGCAGGTTTTTTGTCTGATGTTTTCCAATGAAGCCTGCATCCTCCCGTTTTCCTGCCGGGAGGATGCGGGTTTTGTTTTGTCCCGGATATTTTGCAGCGGCAGGCGCAGGGCCTGTAGATTTTCGAATCTATTTCGTGTATACTTTTGCTCAGAAAGCAGCACTTACAAGGAGGCAGACCACTATGGCAAGCAATTTCGAGTTCTACTCCCCCACCCGGGTCATCTTCGGCAAAGGCACCGAACAGCGCGTGGGCGCGCTGGTGCGCGAATACGGCGGCACCCGCGTCCTCATCGTCTACGGCGGCAAGAGCGCCGTCCGCTCCGGTGTGCTGGACCGAGCTGAAAAGTCGCTGGCCGAAGCCGGCATTTCCAGCTGGACGCTGGGCGGCGTCGTGCCGAACCCCCACCTCGACAAGGTCTACGAGGGCATCCGCATCGGCAAAGAGAACAGCATCGACTTCCTGCTGGCCGTGGGCGGCGGCAGCGTCATCGACACGGCCAAGGCCATCGCCTACGGCCTGGCCGAGCCGGAAAAGGACGTCTGGGAGCTGTACGAGCACACCCGCACGGCCAGGAAGTGCCTGCCGGTGGCCAGCATCCTGACCATCGCGGCGGCGGGCAGCGAAACGTCCAACAGCAGCGTCATCACTCGGGTGGACACCCACCAGAAGCGGGCCTACAACGACGACATCAGCCGCCCGAAGTTCGCCCTCATGGACCCTGAGCTCACCAAGACCCTGCCCGACTATCAGACCGAGTCCGGCTGCGCCGACATCATGATGCACACCATGGAGCGCTATTTCACCAATGGCGGCAATATGGAGTTGACCGACGCGCTGGCCGAGGGCCTGCTGCGCACCGTGATGAAGAACGCGGTCATCCTCCACACCGACCCGGCCAACTACGAGGCCCGGGCCGAGGTGATGTGGGCGGGCAGCCTGTCCCACAATGGCCTGACCGGCTGCGGCATCGCCAGCGGCGACTTTATGTCCCACAAACTCGAGCATGAGATGGGCGGTATGTTCGACGTGACCCATGGCGCGGGCCTCGCCGCCCTCTGGCCCAGCTGGGCGCGGTATGTCTATAAGGACTGCCTGCCCCGCTTCGTCCGCTTTGCCCGGAACGTCATGGGCGTGACCACCGACGGCACCGACGAGGAAATTGCCCTGAAAGGCATCGAGGCCATGGTGGACTTCTACCACAGCATCGGGATGCCCGCCAGCTTCCATGAGCTGGGCATCGACCCCACCGACGCGCAGATCGACGAGATGGCCCGCCGCTGCCTCGAGGCTTGCGGCTCCGCCCTCGGCTCGGCTAAAAAACTCAGCCTCGACGACATGATCGCCATCTACCACGCCGCCAACCACTAAGAAAACTTTTTCCCTTCCGCCCGGCATAAGAGCATTTGCCTGAACTCGAAGTATAAACGAAGCGCACCCCTTCTCCACACAGAAGCAGAAGGGGTGCGCTTTTCTATGTCCGCCGAAAGTTTTCAACAACACAAAACTTCATTCTCCTATCACAAATTTCCATCTCCCTTTTGGGAGGAGCTGTCTGCGAAGCAGACTGAGAGGGCTATCCCTTCTTATAAAGAATAGATGTCTATAAAATTTTTATATTTTACAAAGGTTTCGTTTTGTGGTTTGATGGAGCCAGAACGATTTGTTTTGCTGCATCGGGGCTGTCAAACCTGCGTGAATGGGGTCGTTTCCTGCGTGAATCGCTGTGTCTAAGCCCCGATGGTTATGTTATAATATGGTCATAAGGGAGGAACTTGAGGATGGAGCTTCGATTTGCGGTCGTAGAAGACCGCCTGCCCGACGCTCAGCGGTTGGAGAGCCTTTTGCGGCTGGCTTTCGGCGGCGGGCATACATTGGTCTGTGACCATTATGAGAGCGGTGACGCCTTTCTGGCGGCGTTCCCCTCAAAAAATTATCAGGTCGTTTTTCTCGACATCTGCATGGAAGGCACCAACGGCATCGAGACGGCGCGCATCCTGCGCCGGACCGACCCCGACCTGCTGCTGGTGTTCGTGACCTCGTCCCCGGAATACGTATGGGACGCATTCCCCGTCCACCCCTTCGATTATCTGCTCAAGCCCTACCGGGAAGAAAAGCTCTTCCAGCTGGCCGACGAGCTGCGGCGGGTGCTCTTCCGGGCCGAACCGGAGCTGGAAGTCCGCATCGCACGGCAGCAAGTACATCTCCCCCTGCGGAAGATACAGTACGCCATGGCCCAGAACCACTACGTCCGCATCGTCAGCGACGACGGCGAGTGCCGGGCCGTCTCCACCTTCTCCCAAGTGGAGCAGCTGCTGCGGGCGCAGGAGAACTTCATCGTCTGCAACCGGGGCGTCATCCTGAACATGGACAAGGTGCTCCGGCTGGACAGCGACTGCTTCGAGATGCTGGACGGCACCCGCCTGCCCGTGCGCCAGAAGGACAAGAATACCCTGTTCGCCCAGTTCACACAATATCAGTTCCGCCATATGCGGCGGGAGCTATGACGCCGAGAGGGGGCCCGACCTTGGACTTTTCTTTATTTGGACGCTATTTTCTGGACCTCGCCGTCTTCTACCCGGGGGCATTCCTCTGTCTCGCGCCCCTGTGGGAGCATGTGAAGGCCCCCCGGCGCACCGCTGTGCTGACAGCCGCTCTCGTCACGGTCATCTGCCTTGCGGCGGCGGCCCTCTGCGCCATCTTCGAACTCGACAGCAACATCCTGCTTCTGCCCACCCTGCTGGCGGCGTTCTGGCTGCTGCGCTGGCGGGTGGGTCCGGAAGTTTCCGTGAGCCAGACTGCCTTTCTCTTCGCCGTCTCCTGCGTCATGATGGCAGTCTGCACCCTGCTTTCTGCGGTGCTCAATGCCCGGGCTGAGGTGGGCAACGACGCCCCGGCCTGTCTCGTCTCCACCTCTCTGATCAAGCTGGGACTCTCGGCAGTGCTCTGCATCATCTTCTGGTTCACCGCCGTCCAGTGGAGCCGCTGGCTGCTGCGGGAGTACCGGGGCGAAGCCTTCTGGCAGTCGGCGTGGCCGCTGCCCACCATCTACGCGGCTTTCCTCGTCTTCTGTATGCCGCTGGACCCGGCCGTCGTGCTCATCAACCGTCTGATGATCATTTCTGTTCTGGCCGTCTCCATCTCGCTGCTGGGCATCTTTTTGCTGCTGTACGAGATGTATCAGGTGGCCCGGGAATACACCCGCAGCGCCCAGCTCGACCGGGAAAACCAGCTTCTGGCCGTGGAATCCCGCCGCTACACCGAGCTGCGGGCCTATATGGAGCAGACGCGGCATCTCCGCCACGACTTCCGCCAGCATCTCCACGTCATCGCCGGACTCACCGAGGCCGGGCAGGTGGATGAGCTGAAAAACTACCTGCACCAGTACGAATCCGAGCTGAGCGAGGAGCGCCCCACCCTCTGCGCGAATCCTGCCGTGGATGCTCTGGCCGGTCACTACGACCACGAGGCCCACAGCCTCGGCGTGCCGGTGGACTGGCGGCTGGAACTGCCCCGCCAGCTGGCCATCCCGGAGGCCGACTTCTGCATGATGCTGGGCAATCTGTTGGAAAATGCTTTCCACGCCAGCCAGAAGCTGCCGCCCGAACAGCGGCAGGTGAAGGTGATGGCCCGGATGCTGAGCCCCGCCATGCTGGGCCTGCTGGTGGAGAACCGCTATGACGGCGTGCTCAAGCGCCAGCAGGGCACCCTCCACTCCACGAAACACGACGGAATGGGCATCGGCCTCGTCTCCATCCAGACGGCTGTTTCCAGATATGGCGGTTCTATGACCGTCGAGACCGAGAACTGTTTGTTCCGGGTGAATATTCTGCTGAACTTATAACCTCTCCGTCACGCCTGCGGCGTGCCACCTCCCCTATCGAGGGGAGGCTGAGAGGTCATGTTATCAAAAAAGGAGGACTCCACTATGAAAATGACCCGACGCAACTTCCTCAGCGCTTCCGCTCTCACACTGCTGTCCTGCCAGCTGGCCCCCGCCGCCAGGGCAGACTGCCTTCTGTCCGACCTTTTCCACGGCGCAGACACCGCCCTGCCGCCGAAGCCTCTGACGGCAAAAGTCGTGGACGCCAACCCCTTTATGGGCCGCAGCGAGTCAAACATCCACCACGACTGCTACAACACTGACTCCACCGACGCCATCCTCCCCGTGGGCATCTGCCCCGAGGTCAACGTGGCAATGGAAAAGACGAACCCCAACGCCTCCCCGGCCATCTTCTTCGACAACTTCGATAACCCCGTCAGCCCGTTCCTCGGCGGTCTGGCCATCCGCGACCTCGACGCAGAAGAAGTCCGCACCATCGGCTTTTTCTCTCCCGCCAGGCACGACGGCGGCGGCTATCTCATCCAAAGCTCCTATTCCTTTGTGGACGGGCGCAACCTCATCGTCTGCCCCACCAGCCACAACCATGTGCTGATGCTTCGTGCCACCGACGAGAACGGTACGCCTCTGCCGGTTTTCGAAAAGGTACTGGACATCAACATCAAAGAGGCTGCCGAGCGGGTGCTTGGCCGCAGCCTCGAGCAGAACCTGCTCTCCATCGTCTTTGACTACGACGGCAACCTCTGGTTCGTCACCGGCGGCTTCCGCATCTACCCCAGCCGCGGCCAGCAGGGCGCGATGGGCTACATCTCCCACAACGCCATCGAAACCATCCTTGCCGGCGGTGCTGCCGACCTCGACCACGAAGTCCATGTCTACGCTCCCGCTCCGGGCGAGGGTGCTGAAAACGGCATTGCCTCCTGCCGGGAGGGTGCGGTCATCCTGACGAACCTTGCCTGCTACCTGCTGCGTGCCAACGGCGGCGTTGAAGTCGTCTGGCGCACCCCCTACGACAGCGTGGGCGCAAAAGACAGCCGCGAAGGCGCTGCCACCACCGGCGGCGGTCTGGCATGGGGCGGCGGCTGCTCGCCCTCTCTGAGCCGGGAGCTGGTCTTCTTCACCGACAACCTCGAGACCGTCAGCCTGATGGCTGTGGACATCCACACCGGCGAAGTCGCCGCCAGCCACCCGGTCATCGACGAGCTGCCCGCCAACATGCCGGTGTCGGTGGAAAATTCGGCCATCGTCTACGACCACGGCAATGGCCGGGTCAGCACCATCGTCTGCAACTGGTTCGGCGCAGGCAGCCCCAACCTCGCAAAGCCCGACAGTGACTCGTCCATCCAGAGCTACGAGAACATCTACGACCGTAACTGGCTGCTCAAGGGCAACTGCATGATCATGCCCGGCGTCGAACGGGTGGACACCATCCGCACCGCCGACGGCTGGACCATGAAGAGCATTTGGTGCCGCGACGACCTCAGCGACACTTCCATGATGAAGCTCTCCACCGCCACCGGCTATATCTACGGCTTCGTACAGGACGTGGACAGCGGCATGTGGCAGTACATCGTGCTGGACTTCGACACCGGAAAGACCGTCCTCACTGTGGACGTTGCCTCCCTCTACGGCTACAACAACATGGCCATCGGCATGTACGCGGGCCGTGACGGCAACAAGCTCTACTGCCCCACCGGCTACAAAGAGCTGCTCCGCCTGCAGGACCGCTTCGTCTTCCTGCCCGAGATGCCCTACCGGAAGGTCGATCTGGACAAGACCTCCCGCCGGGTGCTCTCGGCGGCAGAGTTCCAGGCCGCAGGCGGCGCCGGCACCCCCGCAAGCTGGCTCCACACCGCCACCCTCGACAACCTCCACCCCGCGACTACTGTTTCTTTCCGCATCAACGGCCTGACCGGAAATGCCGCCGACTATAAGCTCTTCGCCCTCGGCACGGATGGCCGCTACCACGAGGTGTCCGACTGGCACTTCGACGATGCCCCGGCCCGTCTCAGCGCGAAGAAGGTCTACACGATCTGCCTCACCGCACAGGACGGCGGCAGCTTCGACCTCTCGCCCGACGCCAAGGAAGTCACCCTTTCCATCGTTCTGGCCCGCTGAATCTGACAAAGCAGGAGGACTCCCGCCATGAAAATGACCCGCCGCGATTTCCTCAAGCTCTCCTCTGCCGCTGCCGCCGCCTGCGGCGTCACGCTGCTGCCGGCCCAGAAAGCCGATGCTGCTTCTGCCATCCAGACCCTGCTGGAAGAAGCTTATCTCTACGCCTTCCCGCTGGTGCTCGTGGACGCCACCAAGACCGTCTCCACCAACACGAAGACCGCTTCCGCCAGCCGCGCCCCCGTCAACCAGTTCATCCACGCCCGGAAGCTGCTGGACGCTTCCAGCCGCACGGTCGTCAGCCCCAATGTGGACACCATCTACACGCAGGCGTGGCTGGACGTCAGCGCCGAGCCTCAAATCTACGTCGTGCCGGAGGCCGACCGCTTTTTCAACGTGCAGGTACTGGACGCATGGACGAACACCGCCGCCGTGCTGGAAGCACCCGGGGCCTACGCCATCGCCTACTCGAGCTGGGAGGGCACGCTGCCCGAGGGCGTCCGGCGCATCGACATTCCCACCCGGACGGTCTGGACCATCGCCCGCATCATGCTCTCCGGGCCGGACGACCTGCCGAACGTGGCGGCGCTTCAGGGCCGGATGCAGCTGATGCCCCTCTCGGCCTACCCCGCCGGGCTGGCCGCTGCGCCGGAAGGGAGCTATTCTCCGGAGAACGATTTCGTCCCGGTGCAGAAGGTACTCGCCATGACGCCGCAGGAGTTTTTCGACACCGCCAACCGGCTGATGGAGACAGACCCGCCCGCCGAGGCGGACGCGCCTCTTCTCCGCAGCCTCGCGGCCCTTTCCGTCGGCCCGGGCCAGCAGTTCGACGCCTCCGCCCTCGGCCCTCTCGGCGGGCTGCGCTGGAAGCGGCTGCTCCTTCAGCTCAAGAGCAGCCTCCGGGCACAGGCAGCACGCTATTCCCGCCAGATGGGCCAGTGGATCTACTATGGCGACCCCATCGGCAATTTCGGCACCGCCTACGACTACCGGACGATGGTCGCCCTGATGGGCCTCGGGGCCAACACCACCGACATCGCCATCTACCCGCGCACCTCCACCGACAGCGCCGGGGCCGACCTTACGGGCCAAAAGACCTACACGCTCCACTTCGACGCCCTCCCGCCCACAGTGGGCAACGGCTTCTGGTCGGTGACGGCCTACGGCGAGGACAACTTCCTCATCGACAACCCCATCAGCCGCTACTGCGTGAACGATCGTTCCGGCCTCCATCGGAACGCCGACGGCTCGGTGGACGTTACCCTCTCCAAGGACGCGCCCGAGGACACTACCAACTGGCTCCCCGTCTCGGACGAAAAATTCCACCTTTTCCTCCGCATCTATAAGCCCGACTGGACGGCGCTGGACAGCTTCCCGCCGCCGGTCATCTCTGTGAAGTAGCAAAAACGCCATCTGCGTCTCGGCGCAGATGGCGTTTTCATCGTTACAGCGTTTTACAGGGTGCTCAGCAGGCGGTGGCCGCCGTTCTGGTCGGCGGCATAGCGGGTGGTGCGGTTGACCTGATTGTCCAGCGGCAGGCCCTCAGCGTAGCGCTTGAGGTTGTGGATGAAGATGTCCACGATGTTGTCCAGCGTCTTGGGCAGGCTGAACTTGCCGGAGTTGTGGGGCGTGATGATAGCGCCCGGCTCACCCCACAGCGGGTGGTCGGCAGGCAGAGGCTCCGGGTCGGTGACGTCGAGGCCCGCGCCGAAAATTTTGCCGCTGCGCAGGGCCTCCACGAGGGCGTCGCTGTCCACGGTGGTGCCGCGGCCCACGTTGATGAGGATGGCACCGTCCTTGCAGCGGGCGAAGCGCTCGGCGTTGAACAGCTTGTTGGTCTCAGGGGTGCCGGGCAGGCTCAGAGCGATGAGGTCGGCCTCGGGCAGCTCCTCGTCCAGTTGGCTCTGGGCCACCACACGCAGGCAGTAGTCCGGGCAGGGCGTGTCGGGGTGGACCGTGCGGCGGACGCCCACCACCTCAGCGCCCAGCATATGGGCGCGGCGGGCGAAGTTGGAGCCGATGTCGCCCATGCCGACGCAGAGCACCCTCGCCCCGGTGATGCCCCTCACGGGGCGGTCAATGGGAGCCCACTGGCGCTGGTTCTGGCGGTCGCGGTAGAGGAACATATCCTTCTGGATGCCCAGCCACATGGCCAGCATCCACTCGCTGATGGCCAGACCGTAGGCACCGGTGGCGTTGGTCACCATGCAGTTTTCGGGCAGGACGCCGGGCTTCAGGTAGGCGTCGGGGCCGGCGGAGTTGGACTGGAACCACTCGATGTGCTTGTTCTGGCTGATCATTGACACCGGTGCGTTGCCCAGCACGACATCGGCCCAGAGCACATCTTCGGCGTGGACGTCGTCCAGCGCGTTGAAACGGAATTCAAATTCCGGCACGGATGCCTCCAGCGCGGCGCGGTGGGCGTCGTTCAGGGGCAGACATACCAAAACTTTTTTGTGCATAAGGATACCCTCACTTCCTGTGTATTCTTCTATAAGAATACTCTCCCCCGCCCCGCTCCGCAAGAGGCAAAATGGCCGCTTTCTTAAGAATTCCTTAGGATTTTATCCCACAAATCCCAAGAAGTATGTGATAAGCTGTCCACAATGCAGAAAATCTGCTATACTGACACTATGCAATACAGGAAAGGAATCATAGACTATGCAGACCATCATGATCGTAGAGGATGACCCGGACATCCGGGACGGCGTGCGCATCCTTCTGTCCGGGGAGGGCTACCGCATCCTCGAAGCCGAAAACGGCCCCCGCGCCCTCAGCCTGCTCACACCGGAAGTCGATCTGGTCATCCTCGACATCATGATGCCCGGCATGAGCGGCCTGCGGGTCTGCGAGGAGATACGAAAGACCTCCACCGTCCCCATCCTCTTTCTCACCGCAAAATCGCAGGAATCCGATAAGCTTCTGGGCCTGACGGCGGGCGGCGACGACTATCTGTCCAAGCCCTTCTCCTTCGCGGAGCTGAGCGCCCGGGTCAAGGCTCTGCTGCGGCGCTACTGCGTCTATCAGGGCAAAGACCAGGTCGAACCTCACCACCCCAGGCCCGACGCCCAGATACTGGAGCTCCACGGCGTGCGCATCGCGCTGGACTGCAACCGGGTCTGGGTGGACGAGCAGGAGGCCGACCTGACCGAGACCGAGTACAAGATCCTCAAGCTGCTGATGCAGAGCCCCCAGCGCATCTTCCCGGTGCAGGTCATCTACGAGACCGTGTGGGGCGAGCCGTATTTCTACGTCTCCAACGGCACCGTCATGGTGCATATCCGCAATCTGCGGATGAAAGTAGAGCATAACCCTCAGAATCCTCAGCGCATCTGCACTGTCTGGGGCAAAGGCTACCGCTTTGCGGCGCAGGACATTTCCGTCCGCTTCGTCAAAGAGAACGGCAAAGCCGGGCTTGCCTTTGAAAATGCCGTCCTCCCCGGCCAGCACCGCACCGACAGCACGAAGGTCGTCCTCACCAGCATCGAGACCATGATGGAAAAGATGCACGCAGCATGCCGCATCAAGCAGAGCGGCGAACGCTTTTGCATCACGCTGCTGTTTCCCATAGAGAAATAACCTCTCCGTCAGCGCTGACGCGCTGCCACTGCCCGGGTTGTTGCTCCTAACGAGGAGAGGCTTTGGCATACCGGAAAACTTAATCTCTTCGCCAGAGGCTCCCCTCGGTAGGGGAGCTGGCTGCCGAAGGCAGACTGAGAGGTTTACATTGCACAAAAACAGCGCAGCTTGTGGAAAAGCCACAGGCTGCGCCGTTTTTTCATAAAAAAATTCAAACCTCTTAAGTCCTTCTTAATAAATTTCTCGGGCATTTCCTAAGATTTGGAATGTATACTTCTCCCTGTCAGATGGGGAGAAGTGCTCCCCGCGAAATCTCTTAGGAGGGGCAAATCACCATGCTATCAAAAAAGAAACCACAGGACAAGGTCGATCCTGAATATCTCGTCGGCCTTGACACGGCCGCTGCCCAACCGGCCCCGGCGGGCGTGAAGCCCTTTATCAAAAAGCACTGGAAGCCCATCATCGCCGTCGTCTGCGCGGCTGCGGTGGCCGCAGCCGTGCTTGTCCCGAAGAACAGTGCAAAGCCCGCTGCCGCCAGCGCCCAGTATGTCGAGACGAGACCCGAAAAGCGGAACATCGTCAACAGCTATAGCGCCGACGGCACTATCACCGCCGCCGACACCTACACCGTCAAGCCGATGGTCAAGGGCACTGTCCTGACCGCCGACTTCGAGGTGGGCGACACGGTCAACAAGGGCGATGTGCGTCATCTACGATTTGAGCTACCTCGAGATGACGCTGGACGTCGATGAGCTGGACATTCTCGACATTCAGGTGGGCCAGAAGGCCGAGATCACCGCCGACGCCATCAGCGACCGCACCTTTGAGGGCGTCGTCACCAGCATCTCCTCCGCCGGCACCACCAGCGGCGGCACCACCACCTATCCCGTCACCATCCGCATCGACGACACCGGCAGCCTCATGCCCGGCATGAATGCCACTGCCGCCCTTGACATTCCCCCTTGCCAGCGTTATGTTATTGTTAAGGCGACAGCCGGTTTCGCCGTCTTTCGCCTCATATTAAAATCGCTCTTGTTTTATAGCTGTCTGGACTTTACACAAAATTTGGGAAAGACCCATTTTTGTCTAACTTTTGGGGTTCATTTCAGTATCCGGAGTCTCTTTTTTGGCATTTTCTTCAATGTTTTTGCAATTGGAATCTATAGTTTCGATAGCTGTTTTCTTTCAACGACATGGATAAGCTAGGCCTTATTGCTTTGCAGAAACAGCGCATCACCCGAAATTTTAATTATTTTCCGCTCTGATTCTGATATACTATCGTTAAGACATCGATTTCGGAGGTCCACATGGATACAAGTATTTTCCGTTATGTGCTCGAGGTAGAAAAATACAGAAACATCACCCAGGCGGCGAAGCGACTGTTTATCTCGCAACCGGCACTGACCAAACAGCTGAATAAGCTTGAAAAAGAGTTGGGCTTTTCGCCTTTTGACCGCACGCACAGCCCAATCAGCGTTACACCACAGGGCGAAATTTTTCTCGATTTTGCTCGGCGCTATGTGCAGCTCGAAAGCGAGATGATGGATAGTCTTCGACAGTTTAATCAGATTCCAGCAGAGCCTGTACTGATTGCCACAACGCATCGTGGTGGCGCCTACGCTGCTGTTCAGGCAGCACCTTTCATGATGACACATCCAGAGATACATCTCAGTTACCTGAATCGCAACTCTCAGCAGTGCGAAGAAGAGCTGGAAAGCGAATCCATCGACTTAGCCATCTATACTGAACCTGTACACTCCGAAAACATCGAGTATATGCCAGTACAGGAGGATCCGCTCGTATTTGTCATTCCACAGGAATCACCGATTCTGGAGGACCTAGATATCTCCGATAATTCACTCGAGCATCCGGTTGAAATCGACATCAGCCGTTTCCGTAATCCGTCGCTCCGATATATTCTGGCGACGCCAGGTCAGGGGCTGTATGATGCCGAAAAATCTTTTTTCAGAAAATATCACATCACACCGATTCATCCGCAGCGCATTGATTATGTTGACACACGATATCTCGTTGCCTGCAGCGGCTGTGGCATCGCCCTGTTGCCGCACACGACGATTCGTAATTCATCTACTGGTCAAAACCCGGTCTATGGCACGATAAAAGGCGATACTCTGTATCGTTATGTCATCGTCGCCCGAAAGAAGGGCCGCAACTTATCCCCTTCTGCAGAAATCGTCTGGCGCTACATGATCAGCGCATCTGCTAAAAATCGATAACATTTTGGAATCAGGTTCATAACAGAAAAAGGAGAAGCATTCGTCATTCAATTTGCAGTACAGAGCGAGTGCTTCTTTTTCTGTTTTATGGCGCTATGTCCATTCCAAATGGTTATCGTCCCATAGAAGAATCGCCATTGTCACAGTCTTGCACAATTATTCCCATTTTTGTACAATACATTTATCAAATTTGCTGGCAAATAAAAGTGCTTTAAAAATTCTGTATCACTTTTTGGGAGGATTTACTGTGAATAAGTTAAAAGAAACGAAAATCCTTGGGTTCCCTCTGTGGATGTACCTTATATTCAGTATACTGATGATGGTGATGGCAGCCAATGACTGGATGCTGACCAACATGGTCGGCGCACTCGCCTTCGCGATGATCATCGGCACGCTGCTCGGCTGGGTCGGTGACCATATCCCGGTCTGGAAGACCTGGTTCGGCGGCGGCATGCTCTTCTCCTGCCTCGTAGCCGGCGCGATGAACACCTTCCACCTGATCGGTGAAGGCTCGATGGAAGCCCTGAATACCTTCAACGGCTCCACCGGTTTCCTCGATCTCTACATTCTCGTCCTGATCACCGGCTCTGTGCTCTCGGTTGATCGTAAGATGCTCATCAAATCCTTCGCCGGATTCATTCCGACGATTCTTGCAGGTATTGCAGGTGCACTCGGCCTCGCTGGTCTCGTAGGTGCCATCACTGGCGTCGGCGCAATCGAGGCGATCGCCACCTATGCAATTCCAGTCATGGGCGGTGGCAATGGTGCCGGTATCACACCGATGAGCAAGATGTGGGCTGCTGCAACCGGCGGTGATGCCTCCTCCTGGTATGCATCTGCCTTTGCAATCATCAGCATTGGCAATCTCTGCGCCGTCTTCATGTCTGCACTGCTGAACAAGCTCGGCCAGATCAAGCCATCCATGACGGGTAATGGTCGTCTCATGGTCGGTGAAGAAAATGTCAGCACGAAGTCCAGTGACGTGAAGCCGACCGCAGCCGACTACGCAACCGGTCTCGCACTCGGTGTCGTATGCTTCAATGTAGCTAACCTCTACGCAAAGCACATCTCCATCATCAACCATGCAAACCTCGGCTTCAGTATTCATACCTTCGCTTTCATGGTCATCCTGATGGCGATTCTGAATATGACGAATATCCTGCCGGAAAACGTGAAGGCCGGCGCAAGGGGCATGCAGCAATTCTTCGTAAAGTATATGTCCTTCCCACTGATGATTACCGTTGGTATCGGTACGAACCTCACAGACTACGCGAAGGTCTTCACAAACCCAGCGTATATCGTCATCATCATGGCGACTGTCATCGGTGCGATGATCGGAACCTTCATCGTCGGTAAGCTGTTCCACTTCTATCCTGTAGAAGGAATGCTGACTGCCGGACTCTGTATGGCAAACGGCGGTGGTGCCGGCGACGTACAGTGTCTCGGCGCTGCGCACCGCATGGAGCTGATGTCCTATGCTCAGATTTCTTCCAGAATCGGTGGTGCCATCATGCTCGTCATCGCAAGCTTCATTTTCGGTAAATTCCTGTAATCCTGGAGGTACTATATGGCAAATCAGAATCCTTTGGCTACGAATCTCACGCTTGAGCAGCAGAAAAACCTGTTCGGCAATGCTTACTTAAATATGCTCTGGCACTGTCCGACCGACCTGCGTTTCCACTACTGGGTGCATCTCCCAGACTACTACTACGACGAAGAGGAGCATGAGTACTCTCTCCTCGTCATCATCCATGGAACCGGCTGTGCAATCGAAGAGTACATCAAGCAGGCGAAGGAACTCGCCGACAAATATCATATGGCTGTGCTTGCGCCTATGTTCCCGGGTGGACTCATTCAGCGCGATGACTTCAACAGCTATAAGCTCCTCTCCTGCGACGGCATCCGCTATGATCTGATTCTCCTCGATATGATCGAGGATATGGCGAAGCGCTATCCAGGCGTTCACACAGATCAGTTTTTCATGTTCGGACACTCTGGTGGCGGGCAGTTCGTAAACCGCTTCCTGCTCGCTCACCCTGATCGTCTGAAGGCCTGCTCCATCGGTGCACCTGGCCGTCCGACCTTCCTGAATCCAGACGAGGACTACTTCTGGGGTATCCGTGATTTCAAGGATTACTTCGGTTATGATGTCGACCTCGAAGCCGTAAAGAAGGTACCCGTCCTCATCAGTGTCGGCGAGCTCGACAACAAGTTTATCGGCGACTCCCCGTATGGCGATAACCGCGTAGCCCGTATGAAGAGCCTGCAGAAAAATTTTCAGGAGCACGGCGTCCATACGGAGCTGACGATCCTTCCGGGCTTCGCCCATGAGGCTGGTGAAAAGGAACGAGTGCAGGCCGCGCAGAAATTCTTTATCCAGTATTTATAACTCAAACTACAGTTTTTTGAATTTCCTTTCTTTGTACCCTCTTTTTAAAAGAGGGTACATTGCGTATTTCTTGCTTTTCCTTCATACTTGCGTACTTTTAGCAGATTATGAAAGCAAGCAGAATTTCTATTCTACGGAACCAACTATTCTGCACTGGAAGCTACCGTCCGGCGAATCCAACAGGATGTTGATTTCCTGATGAAGTATCTCCCCAAGGTGCCTGATGATGCCTATGTGAAAGTGGAGACCACGAAGATTCTTAAACAGCACAAGGCATATATGGCACAGTTTGAAGAAATGCTGAACGATGAAAAAAATCGCATAACGACAGGCACTTGTATGATGAGCTGATTTCCTATGCTGACCTGTACGACAGTGCCAGTTTTGAAGCAAAGAAAATGATCGTCAATCAGCTTATCCGCAGGGTAGATGTTTATCGTGGATATCAGATCAACATCTCGTTCAACTTCGATCTCACTCCTTACATTGAGGGGGAGTGATGCGTCCACCTGCAAAACAGTCGGACATCGAACAAGCATTTTCAAAAGCAACGAAATAGCAAGAATTGGGGGTTGCCGTCCATGCGCCTGCAAAATCAGGCATTTGGCTGATTCTCGATGCAACCTCTAAGAAAGCAAAAAGAAAAGCACCATACTTCCTACGAAGTACAGTGCTTTTTTGGTGGAGAATAGCGGGATCGAACCGCTGACCTCTTGCATGCCATGCAAGCGCTCTCCCAGCTGAGCTAATCCCCCATAGCCTGTGTCGTTCCTGACGACGTGTGTTATTATACCAGCTGAAAGGAGAGTTGTCAACAGCTTTTTTCAAATTCGTGCAAAAAAGTCCCGCCGGGTGCATTTCTGCCTCCGGCGGGACTTGCGTCCAGGAGAACTCAGGCTTTGGTGTACTGACGGTCGAAGATCTGGGGTGCTGCCTTGATGAGCAGCACAGCGCCCACCACAGTGATGAGCGTCTCCGGCAGCATGTAGCTGGCGTTGTACACGAGGCTGTAGGTCCAGGCGCTCAGACCCTCATTCAGGTTGCCCCAGACGAGGACGCCGGACAGGAAGCTGCACATGAAGCGCAGGAAGCCTGCGATGGCCGTACCGACGGCCACGCCGACCATCCGGTTCTTGAAGGGGCGGGCGAAGAACTCTGCGGTACCCAGAGCCATAAAGGCCACCAGATAGTCCAGCAGGATCTCACCGAGGAAGTAGATAAAGGTGGGCGTCGGGGGAGCCCAGAAGCCCAGCAGCATCTGCAGGCAGCCGTTCACCAGACCGGTGAACAGACCCCACTTGACGCCGTGGCGGAAGGAGACGAGCACGAAGGGCAGCATACTCAGCAGGGTGACGCTGCCGCCGTTGGGCATGGTGAAGATCTTGATGTTGGCCAGCACAGTGCCGATAGCCACCATCAGAGCGCACTCCACCAGCACCCGGGTCTTGGAGTAGGATTTCGACATGAGGATTCCTCTTCTCATAATAATAGTACACAAAAACAAAAATACGCCTGCTTTTGCTGGCAGGCGCACGGGCTGTTTGTGAAAATCGGGACCTTTCCGCAAACTACCTACGCCGGCATTACCCGGATCAGGTTCAAGGGTCTCTGCTTCCAGCAGATCTCAGCCTCACGGCGCCCCTGTTTTCATGTCCGCTTTCAGTATAGCCGCTCTCCGCCAAAAGTCAAGCCCCCGGCGGTATATCGGCCCGCCGGGTCACATATTCTGGAACAAGCACACTTTGGCGGGAGGGAGCAGTCATGAAAGGTGATCCGGAACAGCGGGCGCTGCTGCTGGGAGAGTACATCGTGGAGCATGGGGCCACCGTGCGGGCGGCGGCGCGGGCCTTCGGCTGCAGCAAGTCCACCGTACACAAAGACGTGTCGGTGCGGCTGCGGACGGTAGGCCCTGAGCTGTTCCGGCAGGTGCAGATGGTGCTGGCCCGGAACAAGGCCGAGCGCCATCTGCGGGGCGGCGCGGCCACCCGGGAAAAATACCACAAGCCTCGTTAGCGGAAAGCGGCGGTGTCCAGGCACCGCCGCTTTGTCATGTCATCTGGTGGAACTGCTCCAGCGCCGCCTTTTCCAGTCGGCTCACCTGTGCCTGGCTGATGCCGATCTCCCGGGCTACCTCCATCTGGGTCTTGCCTTTGAGGTAGCGCAGTTCCATGATGCGCTTTTCGCGCGGGGTGAGGCCCGCCACGGTCTGGCGAAACTGTAGGCCGCTGATCCAGCTGTCCTCGCCGTCGGGGTCACGCACCTGGTCGATGACGTACACCGCATCGCCGCCGTCGGCGTAGACCGGTTCCTCAAGACTCAGCGGCTCCACCACCGATTCCAGCGCCGCCGACACCTCGCGGCGGGACAGACCGGTCTTCTGGGCGATCTCGTCCACAGTGGGTTCACGGCCCAGCTGCTTTTCCAGTTCCTCGCGGGACTGCATAGCCCGGTAGGCCGTGTCCCGGAGGCTGCGGCTCACCCGCAGGGCGTTGTTGTCCCGCAGGAACCGCCGTATCTCGCCGATGATCATCGGCACACCGTAGGTGGAGAACCGCACCTGCTGGGCCGGGTCGAAGTTGTCGATGGCCTTGATGAGCCCGATGCACCCCACCTGAAACAGGTCGTCCATGTTCTCGCCCCGCTGCGAAAAGCGCTGCACCACGCTGAGCACCAGCCGCAGGTTGCCCTCTATCATGCTCTGGCGGGCCTCTTTGTCCCCGGCCCGCGCCCGGGTGAGCAGGTCGCGTTTCTCCTGCTCGGACAGTATCGGCAGTTCGGCGGTGTTCACGCCGCACAGCTCAACCTTGTTGTACATCCCCTACCCTCCGGTTTCGTTTCAATTTCACCGGAAGTATGGCCGCAGGGGCAGGATAACATTCATTCCAAATTCAGGGGGCTACTCCCCCAGCTGTTCCCTCAGCTGCCGTATGATCCTTTTCTCCAGCCTCGAAATATAGCTCTGGCTGATGCCGATGGCGTCTGCCACCTCCTTCTGGGTCCGCTCCACGCCGTCCAGCAGGCCGAAGCGCAGCTCCATGATCTGCCGCTCCCGGGGCGAGAGCTGCTCCACCGACCGGCGGAGGCTGGCCCGCTCGGCGTCCTGTTCGAGACGCTGGCCCACCTGATTCTCCTCGCTGCTCAGCACGTCCGACAGCAGCAGCTCGTTGCCGTCGCCGTCGATGTTCAGCGGCTCGTCGATGCTGGCCTCCTGCCGCCGGTTGGAGCTTTTGCGCAGATACATCAGGATCTCGTTGCCGATGCAGCGGCTGGCGTAAGTCGCCAGCTTGATGCTCCGCTCGGGCGTGAAGGTGTTCACAGCCTTGATGAGCCCGATGGTGCCGATGGACACCATGTCCTCCGAGGGGACACCGCTGCCCTCGTATTTCTTCGCAATGTACACCACCAGCCGCAGGTTATGGGTGATGAGCTCATCCCGGGCGGCGGAGTCTCCGTCGGCCATCCGGGCCAGAAGGGCTTTCTCCTCTTCCGGAGTCAGGGGCGGCGGCAGACCCGGCCCGCCATTCAGATAATGTACTCCGCCCGTCCAGCTCAGTCTGGCCCAGAGGCGCTGCAAAAGATTTACAAATCGTTGAAACACAGGTGCATTCCTCCCACTGTATTGTCATTTACCCAGCAGCGCCGCCGTTTCCGCGCTGACGAGAGCCGTCCATCCGCCCGGCGGAGGCGGCATATCGCAAAACGCTGCGTATATTCCATCCTGTTTTCTACCGTTTGACACAAGCGCGGCAGGCAGGGCGGGCAGCAGACAGTGTCCCGCGACGGTCTGACAGGGTACGAACCGCACGCCCCACTCCGGGCGAGGCTCTGCGCCGACGCCCGCGAGGCAGGCGTCCAGATATGCCCTCACCCCGGCGGGCAGAGGCACGGCATCCAGCCGCACCAGCACCACCGCCCGGCCCGAAAGCGGCTCCTGCAGATGGAAGCCGGTGTCGCAGAAGACGCTCAGCGGGACGGCCTGCCCGGCCACCGACAGCTCCGCCCCAAAGCAGGCCGGGCCGCTGCGGCCCAGAACGTGCAGCACCCCCTCTACCACGCCGCAGACCCCCGCTGTGGACGCCAGCAGCAGCCCCGGCGACACCGGCAGATAGAAGCTGAGGTTGTTGCAGGCCGCACCGGGCAGGAAAAGCGCCCCCGTGAGGGTCAGATTGAGCAGGACGAACCACGCCGTGAGCCGGGCGGTGTTCCGCGCCCCCTGCCAGCCGTAGGCAGCGGCTACGCAGAGGGCGGCGGACGTACCTTTATAAGTAAGGGCCAGCGGCCAGGGGGCGGTGGGGGCCAGCAGGGCCAGCGACGACACTGCCGCCGCTCCCGCGCCGCCCACCAGCCGCAGCGGCGAACAGCACGCCCCGCACAGCAGCCCCGCCGCCAGCAGGAACGCCGCCCCCACCACGAAATTCACCAGAAGAAGCACATCAAGATAGATGACCGTCCGCACAAGCCCCACCCCCTCTTTCTAGGGTAGCAGAGGGGCGGGAGAAAAAGGGTCGAACCCTCTCAGGCGCTTTTTTTGCAAAAACCCCTTGCAAACTTCCCCGAGATGCGGTATAATACATCTCGCGGCAAGTCCGCTGGAAATTGAATATCTGCCTCTTTAGCTCAGTCGGTTAGAGCACCTGACTGTTAATCAGGGTGTCGCCTGTTCGAGTCAGGCAAGAGGCGCTTTTTACGGCGAAGAGTTTTCTTCGCCGTTTTTTTGTGTGCTGTGTGTAACCAAACTGTAGCCTTTTTCACATTATTTTCAAAAATTAAAGGTAAATTAAAAAATGTCCTCTTGAAGAAATGGCGTATTTGTGTTACACTACATCCAAGCTGTAATGGTATTTTTGGAGATTCTGGCGTTTTTCCCCCAGCGTTTTTTGGCTCTGAGGGGCGGCGGCAGAGTGATTTACACGCATTTTTTCTACTTTTCTGCCCGTTTTGGCTGTTTTTCCGGCCATTTAGCCTTGTGGCAGGGGGGAAAGTATGGTAAAATAGTGTAAAGATGCCAAAATGGCAGCTTACTTAACTCGTGATGTTGCCGAGTGCGCACTCGGTTGCATAGGTTTTCCCGGTTGCGCAACCGGG
>NZ_JAJEQG010000023.1 GCF_020687245.1 Faecalibacterium longum CLA-AA-H243
CTCCGCTGCGGCCATGGCCGCAGCGTCTCCCCTTGCCAAGGGAAGACGAAGGTGTTATATATTATATATACATTATAAGCAAGCAGGGAGGTACCAACCATGATACTTACCGTCAATCTCGGCAACACCCACATCACCATTGGCGGCTACGAGCACGACGACCTGAAATTCTGCGGACGGCTCCACACCGACCCCGCCGCCACCGTCGATGAATACGGCCTGCGGCTGCTGAATCTGCTTTCGCTCCACGGCGCTTCGCCAGAACAAATTGAGGGCGGCATTCTGGGCAGTGTGGTGCCTGCGCTGACGGGGCGGGTACTGGCCGCTTTGCAGATGCTCTGCCCGGTGCGCATCCTGACCGTCGGGCCGGGACTCAAGAGCGGCATCCGCCTCCGGCTGGACAATCCCGCCCAGCTGGGTGCCGAACTGCTCTGCGGCGCGGTGGCTGCACTGGCTGAGGGTTCTGGGCCTCTGGTGGTCATTTCTGCCGACACAGCCATCTCCCTGATGGCCGTCAACGAGAAACAGGAACTTGTAGGCGGCGTCATCCTGCCGGGGCCGCAGCTTTCGCTGGCTGCATTGGTGCAGAACACCGCCCAGCTGCCTCAAATCGACCTCTCCGCGCCTGCGCCCACCTCCGTACTGGGCAAGAACACTGCCGCCTGCTTGCAGAACGGCTTTGTCCTCGGCACTGCCGGGATGCTGGACGGGCTGGCTGACCATTTCTGCGCCGAGCTTGGCCCTGAGACGAAGTTCTACGCCACTGGCAATCTGCCCACGGCCATCCGGGACGCCTGCCGCACGCCCATCCTCTACCGTGAGACGCTCATCACGGACGGCCTGTACTGCATCTGGCTGCGGAATCGCCGCTGAAGTTTTATTTGCATTTTGCAAGAGGCTGTGCTATACTATATTGTACTGATTCATCAGTACAAATCGTGCGATCGTAGCTCAGCTGGATAGAGCGTTCGGCTCCGACCCGGAAGGCCAGAGGTTCGAATCCTCCCGGTCGCACCAAACAATGAAAATCCGAACCTTTTCTCAATGGGAGAAGGGTTCGGATTTTTTGTTTTCTACTGAATTATCTCATCTACAATGACCCGCTGGCGTATGCAGACCTGATTCTGAACGGCGAGCCGGAAGAATATTTGAAAAATACGGCTGGGAGCCATGGGTTAGAAGATTAAGAGAAATGCCGTTCCAAAAGCAACTGGAACGGCATTTCTTATCTTTCGATATTCGGCATCTTCTGTCCCCGAAGCTCCTGCCGGATGGCACGGAACTGCTCCGGCACATCCGCATCGGTCATTGCACCGGGGACATCCACTGTCCCAGCGGCTTTGGCGGCTTCATAGAACCAGCATTTATACTCCACGGTCTCCAGCGTGTGCTGTAACTGCTGGATCTGCTGGGTGAGCACCTCGCGCTGATGCCGGAACATTTCCAGCCGGGTGTCAATGGTGTCGTCTCCCTGCATGGAAAGCTCAATATACTGTCGGATGTCCTTGATGGACATTCCGGCTTTTTTCATGCAGCGGATGACCTGCAGCCACTCGAAGTCATTTTCCCGGAACATCCGAATGCCGCCGGAGGAACGCTCCACAAAGGGAAGTAACCCTTCTTTGTCGTAGTAGCGCAGGGTTGAGGCAGGTACGCCCAGCTTTTGTGCCATTTCACCTACGGTATAGATCATCTGAAACCTCCGTTTTTTCAAAAAGCCCTTGACTTAAAGTACGCTTTAAGTTGTATGATAAAATCAAACTTTATCAACATCATAATGCGGATGCACTCTGCTGTCAAGGAGGTTCCTATGAGCAAGAAGGTATTGATTTTGTCTGGCAGTCCCCGGAAGGGCGGTAACTCTGATATTCTATGCGATGAATTTCTGCGTGGAGCGCAGGATGCCGGGCACAAAGCAGAAAAGATCCGGGTCGCTGAGAAAAAGGTGGCTCCCTGTTCCGGCTGCTACTACTGCAGCACCCACGGCGGAGCCTGCGTCCACAAGGATGATATGGCAGACATCCTGCAAAAGATGATCGATGCCGATGTCATTGTGCTGGCAAGCCCGGTATACTTCTACTCCATCAGTGCCCAGTTGAAGGCAGTGATCGACCGTACCGTGGCACGGTGGCTTGAGGTCAAAGACAAGGAATTCTACTACATCACCACTATGGCAGACGAGGAAAAATCCTCTGCGGACACTACGCTGGCCTGCTTCCGGGGCTATGCAGACTGCGTGGAAGGAGCCGTGGAAAAGGGCGTCCTTGTAGCAGGTGGTGTCTATGAGCCGGGTGCGGTGCAAAACACCTCTGCCATGGCACAGGCTTACGAGATGGGGAGGAACGTATAATGGCAGTAAAACAGACCGCAGGGCGGGATGCTCTGGGCGAATTTGCACCAAAATTTGCAGAACTTAACGATGAGGTACTGTTCGGGCAGGTGTGGAGCCGAGAGGATAAACTCTCCCTCCGGGACCGCAGCCTTGTGACGGTGGTAGCACTGATGGCGCAGGGACTGACGGACTCCTCGTTTCGGTATCACCTGACGGCAGCGAAAAACAACGGTATTACCCGGACTGAGATTGCAGAGATCCTGACCCATGCGGCGTTTTATGCAGGTTGGCCCAAGGCGTGGGCGGCTTTCCGCATGGCCAAGGAAGTCTGGGCAGAGGACGCTGCAGAGGATGCCAAGGCAAAGCACCAGAGTGAAATGGTGTTCCCCATCGGTGCATCCAACGACGGTTTTGCACAATATTTCAGCGGAAAAAGCTATCTGGCCCCCTTGTCCACCGCACAGGTTGGCATTTACAACGTCACCTTTGAGCCGGGCTGCCGGAACAACTGGCACATCCACCATGCTGCAAAGGGCGGTGGGCAGATCCTTGTCTGCGTGGCAGGACGGGGCTACTATCAGGAATGGGGCAAAGCGCCACGGGAGCTGCATCCGGGCGATGTGGTGAATATTCCCCCGGAGGTCAAGCATTGGCACGGTGCTGCACCCGATTGCTGGTTCTCTCATCTGGCAGTGGAAGTACCCGGCGAAGGCACCTCTAACGAGTGGTGCGAGCCGGTGCCGGAAGAAACCTATAAGGAGTTGCGGTGATGCGTTTTGACGTACACCCAACCATGATGAAACAAAAATAGGGTGCGCCCTGCGGACGCACCCTGAAAAATCCACGAACAATAACGATATGTACAACAGAGCGTTCCCCGTCGGGAACGCTCTGTTTCTCTTTGCTGGAGGTATGATGCGCCTGTTCCGCCTGCCACGCGGCAAATTCTCTTTGGACTTCCTCGCTGTTCCAGCAGGCAAGGATGGCTGGGTCGTTGGAGAAGTCTATCTCATTTTTGTTGGAGCTATTTTGCAACAGACCCTTTTCTATTGTCAGAGGGCCATCTTTTTATATTGCAAAAAGCAAAAACATCTTTATAATAGAGCTTGTGCCCCGGTGTGCGCGGGCACTGTTTTGGGATAAGAAAAGGAAAAAAGAAACTATGAGTTCATCCGCAAAGTCTCTGACCGAAGGGCCTCTGGCCAAACAGATCCTCCTGGTCAGCCTGCCGCTGGTCCTGTCCAATCTGCTGCAGGTGCTCTTTAATATGTCGGACGTGGCTGTGGTGGGCCGGTTCGCAGGCTCCACGGCCCTCGGCTCGGTAGGCTCCACCAGCATCTTCGTCACCCTGTTCACCGGTTTTCTCATCGGTCTGAGCAACGGCATCAACGTGCTGGTGGCCCGGTTCTACGGTGCGCGCCATGCCGACGATGTGGAGAAGACCGTCCACTCGGCTCTGCTGGTCAGCATCGCCGCCGGCGTACTGCTCCTGCTCATCGGCCTGCTGGGTTCTCCGGCCCTGCTCCACCTGCTCAACACCAAAGAAGACCTCTACCCCGGCGCCGTGCTCTACCTGCGGGTGTACTTCCTCGGTATGCCGGCGCTGGCTCTTTATAACTACGGCAACGCCATCTTCAGCGCCATTGGCGAGACGAAAAAGCCGCTGTACTACCTGTGCATCGCGGGCGCGCTGAACATCCTGCTCAACCTCTTCTTCGTCATCGTCTGCCATCTGGACGTGGTGGGCGTGGCGCTGGCAAGTGCCATTTCCCAGTGCGTCTCGGCCTTCCTCGTTCTGCGGGCGCTGACCCGCGTGCAGGACTGCTACGCCCTGGACTTCCACAAGGTCGCCCTCGACCCTGCCACCACCCAGCGCATCCTCGCGCTGGGCCTGCCCGCCGGATTCCAGAACGCCGTCTTCGCCATTGCAAACCTCTTCATTCAGGCCGGTGTCAACTCCTTTGACTCCCTCATGGTCAAGGGCAACTCCGCCGCCGCCAACGCCGACAATATGATATACGACGCAATGGCCGCGTTCTATATGGCCTGCGCCAGCTTCATGAGTCAGAACTACGGCGCGGGCAAGCCTGACCGCGTGAAGAAGAGCTACTTCATCGCCCTCGCCTACTCCTTCGGCGTCGGCCTCGTGCTGGGCGGTTCGCTGTTCATCTTCGGGCGGCAGTTTCTCGCCCTCTTCACCACCGAGGGCGCCGTCATCGACGCCGGCATGAAGCGTGTGGGCGTCATGGGCTTTGCCTACTGCATCTCGGCCTTCATGGACTGCACCATCGCGGCCTCCCGCGGCCTGGGCAAGACAGTAGTGCCGACTGTCATCGTCGTCCTCGGCTCCTGCGTGTTCCGGGTCATCTGGGTCTACACCATCTTCGCCCACTTCCATACCATTCCCTCGCTCTACCTGCTCTACCCCTGCTCCTGGACGCTGACCGCCATCGCAGAGATCGTCTACTTCATCCACGCCTACAAGGACAGCATGAAGATATTCACTCAGCCCCAGCCCGCAGAAGTCTGATAAGACACAAAAATGCCATCGCCGCGAGGCGATGGCATTTCTTTATTTCGTTACTGATAATCGTGGTTGAGGAACATGGCCTTGATCTGGACGATCTCGTCGTACTCTTCCTGCTCCACCTGAACGTCGGCGTTGACCTCTTTGAGGCGGTTCTTCACAGCCTCGAGAGCTTCGGGCAGGGTGACGGCCCGGCCCTCCTGAAGAGCATCGGTCATCTGCTTGAGCACCACAGGGTGAGCGTAAATGTCCGGCACCGGGAAGTTCCCGCCGGGATAGGCTTTGATGTACTCGGCCATGGCCGCTTCGGCCCTGTCGGCACGCTTCATGATGGCATTACGGTTGTTGTGGGCCGTAGGCATCATGTTGTAGCTGGAGAAGAGGAAGATGGCCGCAAAGCCGAACAGCGCAAAGTAGATGCCGTAGTTTCCGGTGTGGTTGATGATGCTCTGGATGCCATAGGCCGCAGACACCACGCCGAACAGACTGATGATGAGCGCCACATATTTATACACCGGCTTGCTCTGCAGCTGGGCGCGCTTGCGGCGCTCGGCGGCGCTGAGCTCTTTGGCAAGCTCCGGTTTCTTGGCGAGGTAGTCCGATGCGCGCTTGAGCTGGCCCACGCTCTGCTCTGCCTCTTTCGAGAGCTGGGGCAGCCTCCGGGCAGCTTTCTCGGCCTTCTGGCGGGCAATTTCCGCCTCGCCTGCGGCGCTCAGACGCGGGATGTTGGGCTGTTCTTTCGCCAGAACTTCCAGCAGGGCGTCCACGTCCCGCTCGTCCTTGAAGTTGCACTGCTTCTGCTTGCCGCCGTCGTACTCCACCACGAGGTAAGCCATCGAGGCAAACATCCCCTTGCCGGAGAAGCCTCCCTGACTCATGGCCACCCGCTTAAACACACGGCTGATGCTGCCATAGGGCAGATAATACCGGCGGTCGATGTAAAAGCTGTTGAGGTAGAGGGCCTTTTTGCCCACGCCGCAGGGGCCGATCTTTTTGCAGGCTTTCTTATCGGCTTCCAGCGTTGCTTTGTCCAGATGGGCGAGGCCCAGTTGTGCAGGATGAAACAGCATAGAGAATCCCCTTCTTCCATTTCTTTTTCTCATTCTGCCACTCTGAGCCGAAAAAAGCAAGAGGAAGTTTCAGATGACCTTCTGCTCGAGCCATTTTTCCCGGACAAAACGCACCATAAAGCAGATGGAGCGGAACGCCCAGTCGAGATACATACCCATCCAGATGCTGAGCAGTCCGCCGCCCATCTTCAGGACCCACAGATAGCAGAAGCCCACGCGGAACACCCACATGGACACGATGCTGACGGTCATGGTGAAGCTGGCGTCGCCGGCGGCGCGGAGGATGTTGGGCAGGGTGAAGCTGGAGGGCCAGAAGAAGAGGGAGACGATATTGAACCACATCATGACTTCCAGCGCCATGGCCGAAGCCTCCGGCGAGAGACTGAACCAGGACAGCGCCCAGCGGTCAGCGAAGAAGAAGGCCGACAGGTTCATGACCCAGGCACCGCAGTAGGCCACCAGCAGCAGACGGCGGGCATACCAGACAGCCTGCTCTTTCTCGCCTGCACCGAGGCACTGGCCCACCACCGTGAGCACCGCCATGCCGACGGCGCTGGCCGGGATGTTCAGGAAGGTGCTGGTGGTGTTGGCCACGGCATTGGCCGCGATGGCGGCGGTGCCGAGGGTGCTGGTGAGGCTGGCCACAGACAGTTTGCCGATTTGGAACATCCCGTTCTCGATGCCCGCCGGGATGCCCACCCGCAGGATGCGCCGGATGAGCTTTCCGTCCGGCTTCAGGGCCGACAGGCCGGTGACGCGGAGCATACAACCCGGCTTCTGGAGCAGGAAGAGGACGGCACAGCAGGCCACCGCGCGGGAGACGAGGCTGGCCAGCGCCGCACCCATGACGCCCATCTTGAAGCCAAAGATGAGGATGGCATTGCCGCCGATGTTGACGACATTCATCACAAGGCTGGACATCATGCTGATCTTACTGTTGCCCTGCGCCCGGAAGAGGGCCGCGCCTGCGTTATACAGGCCGATGAAAGGGTAGCTCAGGGCCGACAGCAGGAAATATGTCTCGGCGTACTTCATCACATCGGCGTCGATGGAGCCGAAGATGCCCCGCAGGATGGCGTGGCGTCCCACCACGACCACCGCTGCCACAAGAATGCTGAAGCTGGACATGATGAACATGATCTGTGCGGCAGCAGCCCGGGCGCTCTTCTCCTCCCGATGGCCGATGTACTGGCTGGCGACCACCGCGCCGCCGGTGGCCAGCGCCGTCATGATCTGTATCATCAGGGTGTTGAAGGTGTCCACAAGGCTCACGCCCGACACCGCCGCCTCGCCCACCGACGACACCATGAGGGTATCGGCTAGGCCGATGGTCACGCTCAGGGCCTGCTCCGCAATGAGCGGCAGCAGCAGGGCCGTCAGCTGCTGGCGGGTAAACAAAGGCTTCGTTTCAAATTTTGTGCTCGTCATTCGCTCCTCCGCGCCGCCCCCGAAGGGGCTTTTTCAAAGTATACAGACTTATCCCTATGATACAGCGCCTTTTCCCAAAAGGCAAGAAGATGTATACAAGAATCTCTCAAAATTTTAAGAATCCTGCTCCTCTGCGCCACTTTACCCCCATTCCATCTTGTGTTACAATGAAAGTTACCAGAGGGCTTCCCTTTTCCGCGCCGTGCAGGGACGCGGATAAAACGGCGCTCCGGTATCATGATAAGAAGGACAACCCATGACCCACAAGGGGGAAGGAATCTATGCCAAAGACAGCTCATAAAGTCGTGGTCATCGGACATCGCAACCCGGACACCGACTCTATCTGCTCTGCCATTGCGTATGCAGAGCTGAAAAATAAGACAAGCTCCCTCGTCTGCGAGGCCCGCCGGGCCGGACGGATGAACCAGGAGACGGAATTCGTGCTCAAGCGGTTCGGCGTCGCGCCGCCCCGGATGTGTACCGATGTCAACCCGAAGATCCGTGATGTGGACTACCGCGAGATGCCCGGCATCCCCGGCTCCACCAGTCTGCGCAAGGCATGGGAGATCATGCGTGACCAGCAGATCGACACCCTGCCCATCACGAGCGCCGACAACGAGCTGGAAGGCATCATCACCGTGAAGGACATCGCCACGGCCAACATGGACGTGTTCGACACCGGTGTGCTTGCCACCAGCCGCACCACCTATAAAAATATCCTCGAGACCCTCGGCGGCACCATGGTCGTCGGCAACGAGAACGCCGTCTGCACCACCGGTCATATCAAAATCGGCACTGCCACCCCTGAGATGCTGGAAAACAACGTCGAAAAGGGCGACATCGTCATCCTGACCAACCGCTATGAGAGCCAGCTGTGCGCCATCGAGAAGGAAGCATCCCTCCTCATCATCTGCAACGGCGCCAAGGTGGGCCGCACCATCCAGCGCATTGCCGAGGAGACCGGCGTTGCCATCATGACCGCCCCCTGCGACACCTACGCCGCCGGCAAGCTCATGAGCCAGTGCGCCCCCATCTCCTACTATATGACCCGCGACGACATCATGAAATTCACCCTCGTCACCCCGGTGGCCGACGTCACCCGCGTGATGGCCAAGGTGCGCCACCGCTACTTCCCCATCCTCGACGAGGACGGCAAGTACTGCGGCATGGTCAGCCGCCGCAACATCATCGCCCTGCGCAAGCGCCGCATCATCCTGGTGGACCACAACGAGGCCACTCAGGCCGTGGAGGGCTTCGACCAGGCTGAGATCCTGGAGATCATCGACCACCACCGCATCGGCAGCCTTGAGACCAGCGGCCCGGTCTATTTCCGCAACCAGCCCGTAGGCTGCACCGCCACCATCATCACCCAGATGTACGATGAGAACGGCGTCGAGATACGGCCTCAGATCGCCGGTCTGCTGCTGGCGGCCATCCTCTCGGATACGCTGGTCTTCCGCAGCCCCACCTGCACTCCCGTCGATGTCTCCATCGCCAACCGCCTCGCCAAAATCGCGGGCGTCGAGATCGACGCCTTTGCCTCCGAGATGTTCGAGGCCGGCGAGAAGCTGGACGGCAAGACCCCGGAGGAAGTCTTCCTGCAGGATTTCAAGGTGTTCATGTGCGGCGACGTCCGCTTCGGCGTGGCGCAGGGCAGCTACATGACCCGCAAGAACCTGAAAGCGGCCCAGAAGCTGCTCACCCCCTATCTGCCCGAAGCCTGCGGCAAGCAGAACGTGGAGGACCTCTATATGCTGCTGACCGATGTGCCGAAGGAAGAGAGCGTCGTCATCTGCACCGGCCGTCATGCCGACGAGATGCTGCGCAGCGGCTTCGAGAAGGAGCCGGAAGAAGATGGCAGCTGGGTGCTGCCCGGCGTCGTCAGCCGCAAAAAGCAGTTCATCCCCGCTCTGATGAGCGCATATCAGGAGCTGTAAGCCGCTTATGTTTGATTTTCTGAATGAAAAGGACCGCCAGCCCCCCGCCCTGCCCGAGGGCACCGTCCGGCGGCGGTACTCCATCGAAGGGCAGGTGCAGGGCGTGGGCTTCCGCTACCGCGCCCGGTACGCCGCCCAGAGCCTTGGCCTCACCGGCTGGGTGGAGAACGAGGACGACGGCTCGGTCACGCTGGAGGTGCAGGGCGACCCGGCCCTCTTCCTCAAGCTGTTCGCCCTCATCCAGCGCAGCGACTATATCCAGATCACCTCGCTCCGCCAGCGCGACCTCGCCCCCGACCCATGGGAGCGGGATTTCCGGGTGCGCGGCTGCTGGTAAACGCCTCTTATAAACACGAAGCCCCCCGGAGTCCTGCATTCCGGGGGGCTGTTGTGCATCTATCAGGAGTAGTTCCGCCTTGTATTTCGAACGAGTACATTATCGGGGAGTTCTTCTGTATTTAAGGCTATCACAAATTCGTGGAAAATGTGTGTAATTTCAGGAAAAGATTGGAGAAATCCTTTCACACTTTCTTCTTTTTTCAGCAATTTGGTTGACAGAATGCCAAAGTCGTGCTATCATCGAATCAATCATTGTCAGGCTTTTGTGCGGCATTGCCGCCGGGTCTGGGAATAAGGGAGCGCCGCACGGGCCGGCAAAGGGGTTTTATACCGCTTTGCCGGCCCGTGTTTTTATTTCCCGGCGGGGTGCAAATCCCTGTCAACTGTGGTACAATAGAAGTCGATATTTACCGATTGAAAGGGGCATACGGATGCAGTTGTTTGAACTGGTCAGCCCGCGGCTGTTCCGGCCGCTGGCGGGGCCGAACCGGGCATTTTATGCAGAGCTGCTGCTCTTGCTGTGGGAGGAGTGCCGCCACACGGCAGATTACAGCATCCTGCGGGCCGAGGCCGTATCCCGGGCCGAGGATTACTTCGCCGCGCTGGCAAAGCCTCTGGCACTGGACGCCGACGACGCGGGCGATGAGGCCGAGCAGCCCACCCGCGACCCCCACACGCTGGCGCTGGGCTTTCTGCTGCGGCTGCGGCGCACCGGCTGGCTGGCCGAACAGCCCGGCAGCTACGAAGAAGAGCCTGCGCTGGCCTTTGTGCCGGAGGTGACGCCGCTTCTCGAAGCGCTGGAAGAGATCCTGAACCCCCGGGTCGTCACCTACACCGGCAAGCTCTACAAGGCGTGGCAGCTTTTGCAGAACGTGGGCGAAGAGAAGAGCCCCTACGAGAACGTCCTGCGGGAGGTAGCCGGCGACCTTGAGGCGCTGAACAAGTCCCTCCGCGCCCTCAACGCCTCCATCGGCCACTACATCGACCGCCTCACCCGCAACCGCACCCCGCAGGAAGTCTTGGAGCTTTTCGACCAGTACGAAGAAAAGGTGGTGGCGGCCGCCTACCACCGCTTCAAGACCAGCGACAACCTGTTCAACTACCGCGCCTTCCTCGAAGAGGGACTGGACGACTGCGAGACGAACTACCTGCCCCAGCTGGCGCTGGATTACGCCCGGGTGGAGCGCTGCGCCCCGAGCGAGGCCGCTCCCGCCGTCCGCGCCCTCATCCAGAAACAGCGGGACGCCCTCGAAGAGATGAGCACCCTCATCCGGGAGATCGACGCCAGCCACGTCCGCTACCGCAAGCGGGCCGTTCAGCGGGCGCAGTTCCTGCTGCTGAGCGACCGCTCGGCCCAGGGCAGCGTCACCGCCCTGCTGCGGCGGTACGCTGAGAACATCAAAACGCCCGACCAACTCTTTGAGCCGGACGACGGCCCGCTGGCCGCGCGGCTCAAGCTCTGGCCGGTGCAGGTCTTCGGCGAAAAGCCGCTCTATCCTCCGGCCGCACCCCGCACCGACGCGCCGCTGGCCCCGGTGCAGGCCGGACAGCTGGACGAAGAGCAGCTCCGCCGGGAGCAGAAGCTCCTGCTGGACTACGCCCGGATGGCCGTCACCGAGGAGAACGTGGACATCCTCGCCCGGCAGGCGCTGTCCGCACGGCCTTCTGTCTCGGCGTCCACCCTCGCCGACGAATACCCGAACGACTTCGCACGCATCATCGGACTGCACACCTACTCCCAGTCGCCGCGCCGCTGTTATGACATCCAGCTCACCGGCGAGTGGGCCACGCGGGGCGGCTTCCGGTTTGAAGAATTTACTCTGACACCCCGCAAGGAGGACGCCGAAGATGACCGAAACGAATAAAATGCTGGAAGAGTGCGCAAATTATCTGCTCAATCACTGCTTTGTGCTGGGCGGCGTGGAGGACCAGCGCGCCAAATATCTTTATGTTCAGGACCACCTCAACGAAGTGCGGGCCGTGTTTGCGCCGCTGGGCTACTCGGTGGTGCTCTACCCCGCCCCGCTGCAGGCGGCGGCCCTCGTCAACGAGCATGAGGGCAGTCAGGCTCGGCTTCTGAAGTACGAGAGCATCCTGCTCTTAGTCCTGCGCCTGCTCTACCTCCAAAAGCGGGAGAGCCTCTCGGCCAGCGCCGACCAGGTTCTGGTGACGGTGGAAGAGGTACAGGCCGAACTCCAAAAGATGAACCTGCCCCGCCGCCTCGACCAGCCCACGCTGGAAAAGCTGCTGCGCACCCTGCGCCGGTACAATCTGGCCCGGCCGGTGGGGCGGCTTTCCGGGCTGGACAGCCGCATCGAAGTATTCCCCACTGTATTGCTCGCTCTGCCGGATTCCGACCTTGCGGACGCTGCCGCCGAGGTAACCCGCACCCGCAGTGAGCTTTCGCTTTATGAGCGGCCGGAGGACGGCACCGCTGCCGTGGAGGTGGAAGAATGATAGAACTGAAACGCCTGAAGCTCATCAACTGGCACAACTTTGAGAACGTCACCTTCGACTGCGCCCGGCTGACCTACATGATCGGCGTCAACGCCGTGGGCAAGACCACCATCCTCGACGCCATCCGCTACTGCCTGACCACCAACCGCAACTTCAACGCTCTCGGCAACAAAAAGAGCGGCCGCACCCTGCAAGGCTCTGTCCACGCCAAGCAGCGCGGCGAGAACGCCTACCGCCGCCCGGGCCGCACCGTGGCCTACATCGGCGCGGAGTTCTGGGACAGCGTCAAGCGCACCCACTTCGTCATCGCCGTCCGGGTCGAGTCGGAAGGCCCCATGCAGGAGCTCCATCCCGGCGACCAGACCTGGTATATCTCCGAGGACGGCTGCACCCTCGAGCAGCTGCCCTTCATCGACCCCCGCACCGGCGCGCCCAGCTCGAAGGAGAACTTCAAGCCCGCTGTGGGCCGTCTCTCCTACACCCGCAGCCCCGGCGAAGCCCGCGACCGCATCTGCCGGGCGCTGGGCATCGGCCGCGCCGCAAGCCCGCTGGGCAAGAAGTTCAACGAAGTCTTCCAGATGGGTACCAGTATGGACGAGATCCCCAACTTCCGGGAGTTTTTATATCAGTACATCCTGCCTCAGCCCGAGCTTGATTTGGAAGCTTTGCAGGGCGACCGGGTGGAGTTGGAAAACCTCCACGCCGTGCTGGCCGAAGCCCAGACCCGCGCCGCCGCGCTGGAACAAATCGTGGACTATGGCCGCGAAGCTGCCCAGAAGGAAACGGAAGCCCTCGTCAACCGAGGCACTGCCCTGCTGGCCCGTGCTGAGGAAGCCGCCGCCGGGACGAACACCTGGCAGGAGCATCTTGCCGCCGGAAAGCGCCAGCACGAAGAGCTGACAGCCCGCTACGCCGCCGCAAAAGACGCCGAAGCCGAGGCCCGCCGGGCCTACCTCTCGGCCCACAGTGCCGCCGCCAGCGGCGAGGGCCGGGCGCTGGACGCCCTGAGTGAAGAGCTGGCCCGCAAAAAGACCGCACTGGACAAGGCCGGCCGGGACACTTCCAGAAGCGAAGCCGCCGCAGGCAAAGTGCAGAGCCTCTTGCAGAGCTTGCAGCGCAGCGGCTTTGCCGTCGAAAAATCGCTCTGGCCTGCCTCACTGACGGCGGAGACTCTGCCTCAGCTCCAAAGCGCCCTCGCCGGGCTGGAAAAGCCGCTGGAAGAGCAGTATTTCGCCGCACGGCAGAGCGCCGACGCCCTCACCGCCGAAGTACAGGAAAAGCAGGCGGAGCTGGCCTCCGTCTCGGGAGGCCGGTGGGTCTACCCCCACGGCGACGCCGCCACCAGAGTGCGGGACGCCGTGAACGCTGAGCTCAAGAGCCGCGGCATGACGCCGGACGCCAAAATCTTCTGCGAACTGCTGAGCGTCGAGGACGAGAGCTGGCAGGACTGCGTGGAAGCCTGCCTCGGCGACCGCCGGTTCGACATCCTCGTGCCGCCTGCCCACTACGCCGCCGCCAAGAGCGCCTTTGTGGCCCTGCGGGACAAGGTCGGCCCCATCAGCCTGCTGGACACCCCCAGCATCCGCACGGCCAACCGCAAGGCCGACGCCGCCCCTGCCGACAGCCTCGCCGCGCAGGTCCGAAGCGAGAACCCGCTGGCCGCACAGTACGCCGACACCATCCTGCGGCGCATCGTCTGCTGTGACACCCCCGACACACTGGAAAACTATCCCGACAGCGCTACCCGCGACCTGCTGCGCCACCACCCCTTCCGCCTCGAGCGTCTCCGCACACCCCAGCGGTATATCGGCCTTGACGCCCGCCGCGCCCGGGCCGAAGCGCTGACGAAAGCTCTGGATGAGCTGACCGCCCGCAGCAAGGAAGCGGCGCAGTCTGCCGCCGCCCTCAAAGCCGCACGGGACAGCTATCAGGATGTGCTGCACAGCAGCGTCATGGATGAGCTGGCCGCGCTGTGGGACGCCCGCGCCGCGCTGGAAGCGGCCCGCGCCGACTGCACCGCACAGGAGCAGAAGCTGGCCGAGTGCCGCGAGAACCCGATGCTGCAGCAGCTTTACAAAGAGGACGAGGCCCGCGAGGCCGCGTGGGACGCCGCCCGCGCCGCTGTGGAGACAGCCGGCGGCGACATCCGTGTCTGCGAAAAGCAGCTGGCCTCCTGCGAGGCTGAGCAGACCAAGGCAGAAGAGACCGCCAGGCAGGCAAAGGATGCCGCCGACCGGTTCTTCGGGCAGTACCCGCTTTTGGAGCCGCTGGCACGGGAGCGCTTTGCGGCCCTGAGCAAGGACAAAGGCCCGCGCTATGCGGCCCAGTCCGCCGAAAAGGCACAGGCCCGGCTGGACGACGCACTGGCCGTCTACCTCACCGGCACCCTCGAGCCTGCCCAGAAAGAGTACAACACCCGCTATGTCTGCGATCATCCGCTGGGCCTTACAGGCATCGAGCAGTACCGCGCCCAGCACGAGAGCCTCGTGCGCATTGATTTGGAGCGGTACGCCGCCCGCCTCGAGCAGGCACAGCGCGACTGCAAGGACCGCTTCCGCAAGGACATCCTCTTCCGGATGAAGGATGACATCTTCAACGCACGGCGGCAGTTCCGGGAGCTGAACAAGGTGATGGAACAGCTGACCTACGGCGAAGAGGTCTACCGCTTTGAGCTTGGCCCCAGCCGCGACCCCCAGCTGGCCGCATTCTATCAGGTCATCGTGGACAAGGGAAACCAGCAGATGACCGACGGCGACTCGCTGGACAACCTCGCCGCCACCGCCGACCCCGTCTATGAGCGTCAGGTGGACGAGCTGATGGAAAAGATCATGGCCGATGTGGACGAGAACACCCGCGCCCGGCAGGAGGGCCGCCGCCCCGAGAATGTCACCCTTTCGGATTATGTAGACTACCGCACCTATCTCGACTACGACATCAAAGTGACCAACACCGTCTCCGGCCAGCAGGCTTCCCTTTCCCGCGTCAGCCGCGATTCCTCCGGCGGCGAGAATCAGGCCCCCTTCTATGTAGCTATCTGCGCGTCGCTGCTCCAGATTTACCAGAAGAGCGAGAACAGCATCCGTCTGGTGCTGCTGGACGAAGCGTTCAGCAAGATGACCAGCGACCGCATCCGTCCCATGATGGAGCTGTTCCGCCGGATGCAGCTGCAGGTCCTGCTCATCTCCACCGTCGAGAAGAGCACCGCCATCCAGCCCTACTGTGACATCACCTATTCCATCGTGCGCCACGGCGACGTGAACGCCATCGCGCCCTTTTACCGTCTGAATGCATCGGAGGAAATTGGATCTTGAACGAACATCTTGTAAAATTCTGGCTCTTTGCCACCCACTGGATCGAGCTGGACACCTTTGACACCGAAGAAGAGCTGAACGACGAGATCGAACTGCTCCACCGCCAGAACCTGCCCACCAAGGTGCGTCAGCGCACCAAAAAGGACGGCGGCGAGGAGCTGGTGCTCTACGTCAAGCAGGCAGACCGGGATTATGCCCGCTACTGCACCGGCTGGCGGCCCGGGATGTAACAAGGAGTACCCATGTCAAAGCAGAAAATACAGTTATCTGACCACTTTGATTACAGCCGCCTTTTGCGGTTCGTGCTGCCCTGCGTCGGCACCATGCTGTTCACCTCCATCTACGGCATCGTGGACGGCCTGTGCGTCTCGAACTTTGTGGGCAAAACGGCTTTTGCCGCCGTCAACCTCATCATGCCTGTGCCGATGCTGGTCGGCTCGGTGGGCTTCATGCTTGGCACCGGCGGCAGCGCCATCGTGGGCATCACGCTGGGCGAGGGCGACCGGGAAAAGGCCGACCGCTATTTCAGCCTTTTTGTCTGGACGGGCCTCCTCGCGGGCATCGTTCTCTCCGCCGTCGGCGTTCTCATCGTCCGCCCGGCGGCGGCGCTGCTGGGCGCAGAGGGCGAGATGCTGGATTATGCCGTCCGGTATGGCCGCCTCCTGATGCTGTCCCTGCCCTTCTTCATTTTGCAGAATATGTTCCAGAGCTTCTTCGTCACCGCCGAAAAGCCGCATCTGGGCTTCGCCTTCACGGTGGCGGCAGGCGTTACCAACATGGTATTGGACGTCGTGCTGGTGGGTATGCTTCACGGCGGCGTGGAGGGCGCGGCCATCGCCACTTTCATCAGTCAGGCCGTGGGCGGCGTGCTGCCAGTGTTCTACTTCCTTAATAAGTGCTCCACCAGCTCTATCCATCTGGGCCGCGCCCAGTGGAACGGCGGCGTCATCCGCAGCGCCTGCATCAACGGCTCCTCGGAGCTGATGACCAATCTTTCCATGTCGCTGGTCAACATTCTTTACAATTACCAGCTCCTCCGCTTTGCCGGTGAAAACGGTGTCGCGGCTTATGGCGTCATCATGTATGCGGCGTTCCTGTTTGTGGCCGTCTTCGTGGGCTATGCCGTCGGCAGCGCCCCCATCGTCAGCTACCACTACGGCGCACGCAACCACGCCGAGCTGAACAACCTTTACTCCAAGAGTCTCCGCCTCATCGGCGTCATCGCCGTCGTTATGACCGCCCTCTCCATGCTGGTCATCCCCTATGTGGCCCGCATCTTTGTGGGCTACGACGCCGAGCTGCTGGCACTGACCAGCCACGCCTTCCGCGTCTACGCCCTGAACTTCTTCCTCATGGGCTTCAATGTCTACGGCTCCTCCTTCTTCACTGCTCTGGGCGACGGCGTGACCAGTGCGCTCATCTCCTTCCTGCGCACTTTGCTGTTCCAGCTGCTGGCCCTCATCTTCCTGCCCATGGTTCTGGGCATCGAGGGCGTCTGGCTGGCCGTCACGGCAGCCGAAGCCGGTGCGCTCTGCGTCACGGTACTGATGTTCATCACCAAGGACAAAGTTTTCCACTATCGCAAAGCATCCTGTTGAAAAGAAAGGCCATCGGGTTCTCCCGATGGCCTTTTTGCTGTTATTCGAACCGGTATTCCACCAACTCACAGTTTTTGATGCCGGCGGCGGAATACTCCTCGTTGGTCATATCGTGGAAATAGGACTCCACTACACGGGCAATGCCGTTGTGAGCCACGAGAAGATAGGTCTTGTTCTCATCCTGCCGCAGCTCGTCCAGCAGATTATAAATGCGCTGGGCCAGCTGCATCATGCTCTCGCCGCCGTCGTAGCGGTCGGCAAAATGGGTCTTGGAGATGCGGAACTCTGCGCCGTCCCGGGGCGTGCCTTCGTATTTGCCAAAGCACTGCTCCCGCAGGCGGGGCTCACAGCGGGCGGGCAGGCCGGTGGCCTCGGCCACGGCCTTTGCGGTGTCGGCGGCGCGGCTCAGAGGCGAGTACAATATCTCGTCGATGTGGACGCCGCTTTCCTTGACCTTCTGGCCCAGCTCCCGGGCCTGCTGACGGCCTTTTTTGGTGAGGGGGCTGTCGGTCATGCCGCAGATCTTATTCTCCACGTTCCAGACCGTCTCGCCGTGGCGGGCAAAATAAATGCTGTGCATGGTGTCTCCTTATTTATTGTAATTGGCCTCGATCTCCCGGATCTTTTCATAGAAGAAATCGTTGGCCGGAGTGGGCATCCCGTGCTTTTGGGCCAGACGGCGGACGACACCTGCAAACTGCTCCACCTCGGTGGGGCGCTTGGCGAGGACGTCCTGCCGCATACTGGGCATTCCGTCGGGCTTGAAGGTGGGGGCCATGGATTCGAGGAAGGCTTTGTGGTTGTCGGCAGGCAGATTGACGCCCTCCAGCACCGACAAATCAATGACTTCCTGCATAGCTTCAATCATCTTATCATAGGCCGGGCCGGGCTTGGTCAGGCCGCCGTAGGGCAGGTCAAAAGCAGCGGCCGCCTGATTGAGGCCGTCGTTGACCATCAGCTTGCTCCACTGCTTGAAGAGGATGTCATTGCAGGGCTCGCTGGCGATGCCGCAGGCGGTGAGGTATTCGTCCACCGCTTTTACGCGGTCGGTCATCTCGCCGCTCTTCTCACCGAACTGAATGCGGCCTTCGGCACCGAACGTCAGGCTGCGGCCCACGCGGGTAGCGTCCATCCCGATGGCGACGCTCCACAGGCAGTGGCCGGGATAGACAGCTTCGATGTCATTCTCACTGGTGATGCCGTTGAGCACGCTGACGATGATAGTGTCGGGGCCGACGAACTTTTTGATGTCCTTGATGGCCTGCTCAAGCACAGTGGCCTTGACGGCCACGAGGACCAGGTCAACCGGCTGGCCCTGCTCCGGCGTAACATAGTCGAAATGGCACTCTTTGCCGTTGCAGACCACCGGCTGGGCCGAGTAGCGGGCAACGCGCTCCGCGTCCGCAATGACCTTCACGCCGGGCATCTTCCGGCCAAAGAGGATGCCCAGCGCACCCAGGCCGATGAGGGCAGAAGTCTCGATTTTTTTCATGATGTTCCTCTCCTTTTCCAGCTCTCTTCCAAATTCAGGCTTTGCGCAGGGTCGTGCCGTCCCAGAGCACAGTGTCTCCCTCGTCGATGCCCTGCCGTGTCAGCTCGGCGTCGGGGCAGGACAGGGTCTTCCGGATGCCGTCCGCTGCCTCTACCGTCACGTCACAGCAGACCTCGGCCCCTTCGGGCAGCTCTTCGCAGCCGTACATCTGCTCTTCGATGCGCACAACGCGGTAACGCTCCATAGCTTCCACCTCCTGCCCTGCTTTTGAGCGGGGCATTTTTCTTTATTATAAGCCCCGCTCTTCGAGGCGTCAACCGCGGCTTGACACGCCTGCCGCCGGGCTGATAAAATAAAGGAGAATCTGCATTGACCGGGGGAGAAGAGCTTTGAACATCACAGAACTGCGTTATCTCGTTGCCATTAAGAAATGGGGCTCGGTGAGCGCTGCGGCAAAGCAGCTCTACGCCGCCCAGCCCAACGTCAGCAAAGCGCTGAAGAATCTGGAAGAGGAATACGGCCTGCGCATCTTTGAGCGCTCGTCCACCGGCATGATCCCCACCGAGCAGGGGCGGCGGTTCATCGAGCAGGCCGCGCGGGTGTTGGAAGAGGTAGACCGCCTGACCGAAGATGCCCACCACGCCCGGGAGCGCTGCGCCGAGCTGCGGGTGATGATCTCCCACGCCACCTACGCCTCCTATGCGGCGGTGGATTTCTTGAAAGAAGCCGCCGGGGCCGACCAGCTCCGCATCCACATCCGGGAGGGCGGCTCCATGGAGGCGCTGGACTTCGTGCTGCGCCGGGGTTATCACCTGGCGCTGCTGCGGTATGCCGCCGAGGACGACGACCACTACATCCACTACTGCGCCCGCCGGGGCCTGAAAATGGAGCCTGTGATGGAGTTCGAGTACCGCCTGCTCACCAACCGGGACGGCCCGCTGGCCAAGCACGAGGTGAAAGACCTCTCGGAGCTGAACCATTATATGGAGATCATGCACGACGACTTCCAGCTCCCCGGCGAAGACGGCGGCGACGGCGTGCGCTGGCACGTCAACGACAGCCGCCGCATCCATGTCTACGAGCGGTGCAGCCAGCTTTCTATCTTGCAGCAGCTGCCCTCAGCTTATATGTGGGCCTCCCCCATGCCCCAGCGGGCGCTGGACCAGTTCCATCTGGTGCTCAAAAAATGCCCCGCCCAGCGTCAGGTCATGCGGGACGTGCTGGTCTACCCCGACCACGGCGCGCTCCGGTCCGAAGAACAGGCATTCATCGACCTGCTCCACCGGGAAGCCGCCCTCACGGTAAAATAAGGACGTTTTTCAGTTCTCGCCATTTTATGCGAAAAAGCCACGAAAAAAGGCAAAAAAGTGCCTCGCCTCAGCACTCTGCACAAAAACGTGCAAGAATTTTCGGCAAACTGCCCTCCGGACATTTCCGGAATCGTTTCAAAGAGAAACAGCCTCGAAATTCAATCGCATCTTCGTTAAAATATGGCCCGGCATCCCACAAACAGGGTGCCGGGCCATATATTTTTTGATATATGACCCATACCAGAAGCATATTATTCATTTTATGAAGAATGTGTTAACATAAGGCCAAGGATGATTTTGGCAGTCGGCAGAATGGGGCCGGCTGTAGAAATCAAAAAGGAGGTTTCTGGTATGATTAGTTTCTTACTCTGTTTAGCGATCCTGATCGGCGGTTACTTCGTCTATGGCAAGATCGTTGACAACACGTTCGGACCCGATGACCGTGAAACTCCCGCTGTCCGCATCAACGACGGTGTTGACTACGTCGTGATGCCCCAGTGGAAGCTGTTTCTGGTCCAGCTGCTGAACATCGCGGGCCTCGGCCCCATCTTCGGCGCACTGCAGGGTGCTCTGTGGGGCCCTGTGGTATTCCTGTGGATCACCTTCGGCACCATCTTTGCAGGTGGTGTCCACGACTACTTCTCCGGCATGATGAGCGAGCGTAATGACGGCGGCTCTATCGCAGAGATCACCGGCAAATACCTCGGCCCTGTGATGCAGAACGTCATGCGTGTGTTCTCCGTCGTGCTGCTGATCATGGTCGGTACTGTGTTCGCAGTCGGCCCTGCCGGCCTGATCGTCACCCTGTGCAAGAACAACGGTATGTCCGGTGTTCTGACCACTACCCTGTTCTGGCTGGTCATCATCCTGGTCTACTACTTCATCGCGACCTTCATCTCCATCGACGCCGTCATCGGTAAGATCTACCCCATCTTCGGCATCTGCCTGATCATCATGGCTGTCGGCGTTATCTTTGGCATCTTCACCAACCCCGCCTACACCATCCCCGAGATCTGGGAGCACTTCGGCAGCATGCATCCCTCCGGAACTCCTATCTGGAGCTTCATGTTCATCACCGTCGCCTGCGGCGCTATCTCCGGTTTCCACTCCACTCAGTCGCCTCTGATGGCTCGCTGCATGAAGAGTGAGAAGCAGGGCCACTTCGTCTTCTACGGCGCAATGGTCTGCGAGGGCATCATCGCTCTGATCTGGGCCGCAGCTGGCTGCTCCCTGTACGAGATCACCGGTGGTCTGAACACCGGTCTGGCAGCTGCTCTGGCTGAGGGCCAGTCCGCTGCTATCTACGACGTCTGCTCCAAGACCATGGGCGGTGTGGGCATCGCACTGGCTATGATCGGCGTCGTCGTCTGCCCCATCACCTCTGGCGATACCGCATTCCGTTCCGCTCGTCTGACCCTGGCCGACTGGTTCAAGATCGATCAGGACAGCTACGCAAACCGCCTGAAGCTCTGCATCCCCGTTCTGGGCGTTGGCTCTTTCCTGGGCATCGGCAATGCACTGGGCTTCATCAACTACACCGTTATCTGGCGCTACTTCAGCTGGACCAACCAGACTCTGGCTATGATCGTTCTGTGGGCTGCTTCCATGTACCTCTTCCAGGAGAAGAAGAACTACTGGATCACCGCTGTGCCTGCTACCTTCATGAGCGCAGTTTCTTCTACTTACTTCATTCTGGCTCCTGAGTGCCTGGGCAGCATCCTCAACAGCAAGACCGCTGAGGGCGCTACCATCTACAACACCGCTGTTGCATATCCCATCGGCGTTATCTTCGCCATCGCAATGCTGGCTCTCTTCCTCCATGCGACCAAGAAGCACGCTGCAAAGAATGCATAACAGCCCAGCGTACTCATCTGAGTTTCGCCGCCGTCTGAACTTACCCATTCCGAACGGCATTGCTTGAACTTCAAGCAACAAGCCGCTGCTAACTGGCAGCGGCTTGTTTTTGTTTGCGGCACAAAAACAGCTCGACTATCTGCACAGTTTTTCGCAGGCTGTTTTAGTAAGATTGTCAGATTTTTGTCTTGTTTTGTTCATGATTGGGGCGTATAATGCTATGAAGCCGGGGCGAAATGGAATACTGCCCCTAAAAGGAAGTGTTACTGATGCGCAGCTGGATCGCACGCCATCCCATCTCTTTCATGGCTCTTTATACTGTATTTTATCTGACCGCGTTCCACTGGCTCGAGGTGAATATCACCGTCCCTGCCATCTGGGTACACTGCCAGCTGGACGATGTCATCCCTTTCTGCAAGTACGCCATCGTCCCCTATTTTGCATGGTTCGCGTGGATCCCCTTTACCCTGTTCTATCTGCTGCGGCACGGCGAGCGCAGCGACTTCTGGCGGGTCTGCCTGTGCCTCTTCGCCGGTATGACCATCGCGCTGAGCTGTTATGTCCTTCTGCCCACAGGGCTTGCTCTGCGGCCCTACCGGGTGTATGGCAGCGACATCTTCGCCCGTCTGGTGCGGATGCTCTATGCCGTTGACAGCTCCAAGAATGTCTGCCCGTCCATCCACGTCCTCAACACGGTGACGTTGATGATAGGCTACCGCCGGAGCCGCTGCTTCGACGAGCCGGGCCGCCGCTGGATGCGGCCTGCCGCGAATGTTCTGGGCATGGCCATCATCCTGTCCACCATGCTGCTCAAGCAGCACAGCTGCATCGACGTGGTGCTGGGCGCAGCGCTGGCCTTTGCGCTGGATGCTGCCGCCAGCAGCCTCGAGCGCTCGGGAGAGATGCGCCGCGTTCCGCAGCGGCTCTGATTAGCTGCGAAGCAGCAAATCGGAGAAACGAGAAAAAAGCGTTTAGCGAAGCGGCTAGCTTTTTTCCGTTTCGACTTCCCCTTCGGGGTCTGAAAGGGGCGAGCCGCCCCTTTCTCGTGCCTCCCGCGCCTCGAAAGTAGCGGGTGCTTTTCTGGTTCTCTTTTGGCACGCAAAAGAGAACTAAGCTCTCCGCAAAAGCAATTTATAAATATAAAAAGACCTTCAAGTTCTCTTTATGAAAACTTGAAGGTCTTTTTGTTCTCGTTTCTCCCATTTACGGCTTCGCCGAGGGTGTTACGCTGCGCTAAAACAGCCCTTCCGGCAGACAAATATCCTTCTTCGGCACCTTATCCCACGAAAAGTCTTTGATGAGGCTTTCCGGCGTCCGAGGTGCAGGCTCTTCCTGCAAGCCGTAGGCATAGGCCAGACGGCCCACGATGTCCTCGGCCGTATAGCGGGCGCGAAGGTTCTCAAGGCTCTGGTCGCCGTCCCGCTTGGAGAGCCGCCGCCCATCCGACGCCAGCAGCAGCGGGCAGTGGGCGAACTTCGGTGCAGGCAGATCCAGAAGCCGGTATAGATAGAGCTGCCGCGCCGTAGAGGAAAGCAGGTCGGCCCCGCGCACGACTTCGGTGACGCCCATCCGGGCGTCGTCCACCACGACGGCCAGCTGATACGCAAATACGCCGTCGGCGCGGCGGAGGTAAAAGTCACCGCAGTCGCGCAGAAGGTTTTCTGTATGTTCGCCCATACAGCCGTCGGTGAAGGTGATGTTCTCGTCCGGCACCATGAGGCGGTAGGCCGGGGCTTTCTTCTTCCGCTTTTCGGCGATTTCTTCGGCTGTCAGCCCCCGGCAGGTACCTGGATAGATGACATTGCCATCCGAGGTATGGGGCGCACTGGCGGCATGGAGCTGGCTGCGGGAGCAGAAGCAGGGATAGACAAGCCCCATGGCTTCCAGCTTTTTGTAGCTCTCGGTGTAGATGCCGCTGCACTCGCTCTGGTAATATGGCTCATGGGGGCCGCCCTTGCTGCCGCCCTCATCCCAGAAAAGGCCCAGCCACCCAAGGTCTTCTTCCAGCTGGTCGGCGTATTTGCGGGGGCAGCGCTCCGCGTCCAGGTCCTCGATGCGGAGAACGATTCGCCCGCCCCGGCTCCTGGCGCTCAGCCATGCAAGGAGGCTGCACGCGAGGTTGCCCAGATGGAGCCGCCCGCTGGGGCTGGGGGCGAACCGCCCGACGACAGCGCTCACAGGCTCAGCTTCCACTCCCCGTCCTTCGGCTGGAAGATGGGGGTGTTGTAATACTCTGCCACGGCCTTTGCCATGTACTCGGCGTCGGCGCAGCTTGCCGTCTCCATGGCGGAGTGCATGGCCAGCTGGCCCAGACCGATGTCCACCATAGGCATCAGGATCTGATGGCCCAGCAGATTGCCCAGCGTGGAGCCGCCCGGCACATCGGCGCGGTTCGCGAACACCTGCACCGGCACACCGGCCTTCTTGCAGATGGCGGTGAAGGCTGCACCGGTGAATCCGCTGGTGGTGTAGGTCTGGCGGGCATTATACTTCAGCAGGACGCCGCCGCCCATCACGACAGGGTTGGCGGGGTCGCTCTTTTCGGGGTGGTTGGGATGGGTGGCGTGGCCGTTGTCGGCACTCAGCACCAGAGAGTTGGTGCGGGCGCGGATGCTCTGCTCCCTGCTGACGCCCATGCTCTCCTCGATGCGGGTCAGCACGTCGGCCATGAGGGTACCCTGCGCGCCCTGACGGCTGGAAGAGCCGACCTCTTCGTTGTCGAACATGACCCAGATGTCTCCGCGGCCTTCCTCTTCGCCGCGGCCCTGCAGGAAGCCCCACAGAGTGGTGTAGGCGCACTCGAGGTCGTCGATGCGGCCGGACATGAAATACTCGCCGTTCAGGCCCATGCGGACAGCCTTCTCACGGGTGGCGAGGACCAGGTCAGCGTCGAGGATGTCCTCGGCCTTCACGCCGGCCTCCGCGGCCAGAACCTCTTTCAGGTTTCCGCCCTTGCCGCCGAAGATGGGCTGCAGATCGACCTGCGGGTTATACTTCATGCCGTTGTTCAGGTCGCGGTTGAAGTGGATGCAGAGGTTGGGGATGCAGGCCAGCGCACGGTCGGGGCAGACCAGACGACTCTCGATGCCGCTCTCGGTGCGCACCAGCAGACGGCCTGCCACGGTCAGCGGACGGTCGAGCCAGGAGGGCATGATCATGCCGCCGTAGCCCTCGACCTCGGCCTTGGCGAAGACCTTGTCCTCCGTGTCGAACTGCTTGATGCGCCAGGTGGGTGAGTCGCTGTGGCTGGCGGCTGCGTGCCAGCCGGTCAACTCACCCTTGGGCATACGCCATGCCAGCACGGCAGAGCCGTTGCGGGTGGTGTAATACTTGCCGCCGGGGGCCAGCTCCCACGCGGCGCTCTCAGGGCAGTTCACATAGCCCTCGGCTTCCAGAATGGCGGCCGCAGCAGCCGTGGAGTGGAAAGCACTGACGCCGGCGTCCAGAAAACGGAAAAGCTCCTCTATCGAAAAAGCTGCATTCTTCATGGTTATTTTCTCCTTGGTATTTTAACGATTCATGTACCCTTTATTATAGCCCGCTGCGCCGGAAAGGTCAATCCGGCCCCACTGCACGGCCCCTTAAAATTTGTTCGTGACAAGGCCGATTGACAACCGCGCGGCAGAACAGTATACTAGTCTCAGAGAGATATTTTCCCCGGCCTGCAGGCCGGGCGCAGATAGAAGGAGGACATCCCCTATGACTCAAAAGCACATCCTTTCGCTCCTTGTGAGTGCTGCTCTGCTGTGCGGCCTGCTGGCAGGCTGCTCCAATACAAACGGCGACGCCTCCCACGCAAGCTCTTCGGCTTCTGAGCCGTCCAGCGTCAGCAGCGAGAGCATCCCCAGCAGCACCGCGCAGGCCGACACCTCCGGGCTGTTCAATAAAGATTTCGACGAAAACTCACTGTTCAGCGTAGACGGCACTGCAGCCGCCTTTGAGCCCAGCCTCGGCTGGGGTCCCGGCGTGTCCGGCTGCTCCCTCAAGAGCGTGCAGGCCGCAGCCACCCTGCTGGTCTGGGCCGACGAGGCAAACCTCTCGGCCCGCACGGAAACGGCCATTGAGGACGCCTACACCCAGTGGTACGACAACCTCTCCGACTCGGAGCAGGAGGGCTTTGCCGAGGCATGGCCCATGATAAAGGACGATGCCGCTGCCCTGCTGGAAGACAAGGACGCCATGGCAGGCCGTCTGGAGGACGTGGGCCTCGACGCCAAGAAGCTGTCCTTCTCTGAGAAGGACTGGAACGCCCTCGAGGATGTCGTTGACCCCCTCGTGCCGGAGGCAAAGGGCGAGTATTAAATCACAGAGAAAAGGCCGGACACCTTTCCGCTTTGGTGCGGGAGGCGTCCGGCCTTTGTTTTATCGGGATCAGACTTTCTTGAGGGTGTAGGCGCGGGTACCCATGCCGACCTTCTCGGCCTGCTCGAGGGTGGCCTTCCACTCGATGTTGGGGTTAGAGTCCTTGAAGTTGTCGTGGTGGCAGTTCCAGCCCGGGGTAGCAAGGTTCTGGCCCAGCTGGCTGTTGGGCAGCGGAGCGGCGTTCAGGCAGGCGTCGGCACAAGCCTGGTCGAGGGCCACCGGGTCGAAGGAGGCGAACATACCGATGTCCGGCAGGATGGGCGCGTCGTTTTCGCCGTGGCAGTCGCAGTTGGGGCTGATGTCCTGCACAAGGCTGATGTGGAAGGTCGGGCGGTCATGGCAGACGGCAGCGGCATACTCGGCCATCTTGCGGTCCAGCATCTCGTTGGCACTGTCGCACAGAGCATAGATGGCGTCGAAGTTGCAGGCACCGATGCAGCGGCCGCAGCCCTTGCACTTGTCCTGGTCGATGACGGCCTTGTTCTTCTCGTTGTAGCTGATGGCGTCGGAGCCGCACTCCTTGGCGCAGCGGTGACAGCCGCGGCAGAGGTCTTCCTGCACCGCCGGGTGGCCGGAGGCGTGCTGCTCCATCTTGCCGGCGCGGGAGCCGCAGCCCATGCCGATGTTCTTGATGGCACCGCCGAAGCCGGTGGACTCGTGGCCCTTGAAGTGGCTCAGGCTGATGAAGATGTCGGCGTCCATGATGGCGCGGCCGATTTTAGCGGTCTTGCAGTATTCGCCGTTCGGCACAGGCACTTCGACTTCATCGGTGCCGCGCAGGCCGTCGGCGATGATGACCTGACAGCCGGTGGTCATGGGCCAGAAGCCGTTCAGCTGGGCGCAGGTCAGATGCTCGAGGGCGTTCTTGCGGCTGCCAGGGTACAGGGTGTTGCAGTCGGTCAGGAAGGGCATACCGCCCTGCTCCTTGCACAGGTCGGCCACGACTTTGGCGTAGTTGGGGCGCAGATAGGCCAGGTTGCCCAGCTCGCCGAAATGCATCTTGATGGCGACGAACTTGCCCTCCATGTCGATATTCTTGATGCCTGCCGCGATGCACAGGCGGCGCAGCTTATCGGTGAGGCTGGTACCCACGGGACAGCGGAAATCGGTATAGTAGACGGTCGATGCTTCCATCGGCTTTTCCTCCTGTTTTCTTTGACAATTTCAGGTGCGCAGCTCCTGTTTGCCGCGCTCATACTCTCTGAAAGCATTATAGCACGACGCAGGGGCAGGCGCAAGAAAAGCCCCTCGCCGGGGCGAGAGGCTCAGAAGATCTGCGTTCGATTTTACACCATTGCGGACACCACTGCCACGGCCAGCACCACAAGGCCGAGGGCGATGCGATAGATGCCGAAGAAGGTGAAGTTGTGGCGCTTGACGTAATCCATCAGGAAGCGGATAGCCGCCAGGCTGACCACGAAGGCCACCACGCAGCCCACCGCCAGCACAGCCACCTCGGTGCCGGTGATGGCGACACCGGAGACGGCGAATTTGAGCACCTTGAGCAGGGATGCACCCGCCATAACCGGGATGGCGAGGTAGAAGGTGAACTCCGCCACGCAGGCACGGGAGAGGCCCAGCAGCAGGCCGCCCACGATGGTCGCGCCGGAACGGGAGGTGCCGGGGATGATGGCCAGCATCTGCCAGACGCCGATGATGAGGGCGTCACGGTAAGTGATCTGTTCCAGATGGGTGACGTGGGGCGCAGTGCGGCGGCTCTCCACCACGAGGAACAGCACACCGTAGAGGATGAGCATTGCGGCCACGGTGATGTAATTGTAGAAGTGAGCCTCCATCCAGTCGTCCAACGGGCTGATGACCAGCACCGGCAGGGTGGCGGCGACCACCTTGAACCAGAGCTGCCAGACGCTGGGCTTGGAGATGACGCGGCCATGCCGCAGGCCAAAGGGCCACAGCTTGCCCCAGAACAGCACCACCACCGCAAGGATGGCACCCAGCTGGATGACCACGCGGAACATGGACATGAACTCCTCGCTGGCGTTGAACTTTACCACCTGTTCCAGCAAGATCATATGGCCTGTGGACGAGATGGGCAGCCACTCGGTGATGCCCTCCACGATGCCCATCAAGATCGCTTTGATGATCTCAAGAAACATATAAGCACTCCTCCTGCCGTACGCCGGGCGCACGGGCTTTTGTGATTCTTATCGTCATACTGTTTCAGTATACCATATTCCGACTCTCTGCGCACCAGGAATTCAAAAATTTTATCTCTGGAGTCCCCTACAGCTTTTCTATTTATCTGCGGGGGAAAATATGCTATACTGGGATGTAGATTTATCGGAGACGAAGTCCATATATGAAGTCCATATATATTTTACAGCGAGGTAATTTCATGAACATTCTTGTAATCGGCTGCGACCAGGTGGGCGCATCGCTGGTGCGGGACCTGGAGCGCATCGGCCACGACATCTCTATCATCGAAAAGGACTCCGAACAGCTCAAGCGTCTGGACGCCTTCGACGACTACACCTTCAGCGGCAACGCCCTTGTGGGCGACCCCACCGACCCCGATGTACTGCGTCAGGGAGGCATCGAGAACTGCGACGCCGTGGCCGCCGTCAGCGAGGACGACTCCCTCAACCTGATGGCCGCGCAGATCGCCAAGAGCCTCTTTCAGCGCGAAAAGGTCATCTGCCGCGTCTCCGACCCCCACCTGCAGGTACTCTACCACAAGGCTTACGAACTGGACACCATCTGCCCCACCGTCCTCACCGAGCAGGCCGTGTTCCGTTCTCTTGCCAAATAACCGATACCATTTGTATAATGAGGTAGCATTATGAAAGTTTGTATTGCCGGCGGCGGGCGTGTGGGCCGGTATCTGGCCCAGAGCCTGCTGGCCAACCGCCACGAAATCGTCATCATCGAGCCAGTGGAGAGCCAGTGCCGGATGCTGGCCGATACGCTGGACATTCCGGTCATCTGCGGCGACTCCATCAGCATGGACACTCTGCGCACCGCCGACGTCGCCAGCTGCGATGCCTTTGTGGCTGTGACCGGCTCTGACGAAGACAACCTTGTGGCCTGTCAGATCGCCAAGCGGGAGTTCGGCGTAGACCGCACCGTGGCCCGGGCCTCCAACCCCAAAAACCGCGAACTGCTCCACACTCTCGGCGTGGACACCGTGGTCTGCGGCACCGACAACCTGAGCCACATTCTCGAGCGGGAGATCGAGACGGATACCATCCGCCAGCTCCTCTCTCTGGGCGGCGGCACGGCCAGCCTGAATGAAATTTTGCTGCCCGAGAATTTCCTCTACGCGGGCAAGGCCATCATGGACATCCCCATCCCGGGCGACACCATCCTGATCAGCATCACCCGCGACACCGAGTTCATCATCCCCCACGGCAGCACGATCCTGCTGCCCTGGGACCACATCCTCTGCCTGACCCGTGACGACAGCCTGCACGAGCTGACCGAGGCCTGGGGCCTCAGCGATAAGTGACGGAGCAGGAACTGCGGCGCACCGCCGTCATCATCCCGCCCACTGGCCGGGCCGTCCTCTGCGTCTGGGCGGCGGTGCCGGGGCTGTTCGCTGCGCCTTTCGTGTTCTGGCAGAGCATTGTCGCCGGAGCGGGTTTCTGCCTGCTCTGGGGCTTTCTGGTCTACTGCCTCTGGGCGCGGGCCTGCAGCTTCGCTGCTGTGCTGGGGGAGCGGACCGTAACGGTCTACTCCGGCGTTGCGCTGCCAGTGCGTCAGGTGCTTCCCCGCCGGGCTGTTACCAGCGTCCGGCTGCTCCGGACGCCCCTGCTGCGGCTGGGCGGCGTCTCGCTGCTCATCGTGGCGGCCCCGGGTGCGAAGCTCTTTCTGCCCGCCATCCCGGCCCAGCAGGCCGGGCTTCTGGCCCACATTCTGGCGGAGGATGCACCATGACCCGACAACGGCATTACCACCCCCTCGCCGCCCTCCACTTTCTGCGCAAGGCGGTCGTCGTCTGCCTGCTGCCGCTGGCGAATGCCCTGCTGGAGTTCAGCCTGAACGCTCTGCTCACAGCTCTGCGGCAGGACGCCGCGCTTCTGCTCTTCCTCTGCGGGGCCAGCTCCATCCTGCTGGAAGCCAGCAGCTGGGCGCTGGATGAGGCCGGTGTGCTCCGGCTGCGGTGGGCGTTCATCTCCAAGCGGGAGCGCATCATCCGGGGCGAAGCTCTGGCCGCACTGACCATTGAGCGGCCGCTTTTCTTTCGGCTGCTCGGGGCCAGCCGGGTGGTGCTCTACCCGGTGGGCCAGCCTGCCAAGCGAGCCGTCACCCTTTATTTGCACAAAGAAGACGCGCAGGAGCTTGCTGACCGCCTGATGCCTGTCCGGGACCCGGTCTGCCACCGCGCTGCCGGGGGCGAGCGGGCCGCGCTGGTGGTTTTGGGTGCTAACGGTCTGTCCACGCTGGCGCTGACCTATTTGGCCATCCGGCAGAGCCGACCATTTCCCCTCACCGCCGAGGCGGTAGCCCTCTCCCGGCTGAACGTCCTCGTCCGGTTCGCGGCCCACTGGCTGCCCGCCGGTGCGGCGTGGATACTGGTGCTGACCGGGTCGCTCTTCGGCATCAGTCTGGCCCGCAGTTTTGTCCAGACCGTCCATTATGCGGTCTGGCACACTGCCGACCAGCTGGGCAGCCGGGGCGGCTGGCTGTCCCGGTTCGAGTTTCGGGTGCGGAGCAGTGAAATAAGCTACGCGGACGTCCGCGTCTCCCCCATCGCCCGGCTCATGAAGCGCTGGCCGGTATTCGTGGTGGCAGGCAGCTGCCGCCCGGAACTGCCGCTTTTCGTCTACCGCTCCGGGCAGGAAGAGCTGTTCCGGGAGCTGCTGCCCGAGTTCCGGATGCCGCCCGACACCCGGCACGACCTCACCCACCGCAGCGCCGTTTTCTTTGCGCCTGCCGGCATCCCGTTCGGGCTGTGCCTGCTGCTGGTGCTGGTCTCCCGCAGCGTTCTGCCTGCCCTCACGGGGACATTGCTCATCCCGACAGCGGTATTTGCCGTCTTTCTGGCGGGCGGGCTGATGGGCTGGCTGAAAGAGGGCATCTGGCTCCGGGAGGGTCGGTTCACCCTGCGGCGGCAGAAGGGTGTTTATCTCCACTGCATCTGTGTGTTCCACCCGGATGTCTGCCTGCACACCTTCCAATCGCCTTGGGCGGCACGTTATCAGCGCATGACGCTGACGCTGGCTCTGCCCGGGCAGGTGCGGCTCAAGGTGCGCAGCATCCCCGTGCGGGACGCTGCGCCCTGTCTCAACGCTTTGGAGCAGAAAACATAAAACAAAAGGAAGTCTGATTCTCATGATAAAAACCATTCTCTTCGATTTGGACGGCACCTTACTGAACACCATCGACGACCTGGCCGACGCGGCCAACTGGGTCTGCACCCAGCACGGCTGGCCGACCTTTCCAGTTGAGACCTACAAGCACTTCGTGGGCAACGGCATCCCGAAGCTGGTGGAGCGCTTTTCCCCGGAAAACGCCCGGACGCCCGAACAGCTTGCCGCCACGCTGGCCGAGTTCTCGGCCCGGTATGACGCCCACAAGGAAGACAAAACGGCCCCCTATCCCGGCATCCCGGAACTGCTGGCCGCGCTGAAGGCCGAGGGCGTCCAGACCGCCGTTTTTTCCAACAAAGCGGACGCTTTTTGTGGAAAGATCATCGAGCACTACTTCGGCCCGGACAGCTTTTCGCTGGTGCGGGGCAGCCGCCCCGGTGTTCCCACCAAACCCGACCCGGCTGGCGTCTACTCTCTGATGGCTGACCTCGGCGCAGACCCGCAGAGCACCCTTTTCGTGGGCGACAGCGACGTAGACATCCTTACGGGACACAATGCCGGTCTGCCCGCTCTGGGCGTTCTCTGGGGCTTCCGGGGCGGAGCAGAGCTGACCGCCGCCGGTGCCGATGCTCTGGCCGCAAAGCCGGAAGATATTCTGACGTATCTCCACCAGCACTGAAAAACAAAAGCACGGCCCTGCCGGGACTCTGAAATGCATCCTGGCAGGGCCGTATTTTTTTGCAAAAGGAAATGATGAAAAAATACCGCGAGTGAGCGTCTGCGCCATTCCTCAAGCAAAGAAAAAACGATTCAAAAGCGCTATTTTACAATTTTCCGATTTTCTGATATACTCGAGCTATAGAACAACCCCCGGCAGAACACCGAGGGACATCGAAACAGGAGGTTGCAACTTATGGGCTTTTTAACTGGTAAAACCGCCATCATTACCGGCGCAGGGCGCGCTGTCCTGAAGGATGGGAGCTGCGGCTCCATCGGCTACGGCATCGCCACCGCATACGCCAAGGAGGGCGCGAACCTCGTCATCACAGGCCGCAATGTCAAGAAGCTGGAAGCAGCCAAGCAGGAGCTGGAAAGCCTCTACGGCATCAAGGTGCTGACCGTGCAGGCCGATGTCTGCGCGGGCGGCAACAACGAGGCCACTGTGGCAAATGTGGTCAAGCAGGCTGTCGATACCTTCGGCGGCATTCAGGTGCTCATCAACAATGCACAGGCTTCGGCCTCCGGCGTGCCGCTGACCGAGCACACCACCGAGCAGTTCGATTTGGCCATCTACTCCGGCCTCTACGCCGCTTTCTACTACATGAAAGCCTGCTACCCCTATCTGGCTGAGTCTCACGGCAGCGTCATCAACTTCGCTTCCGGCGCTGGCCTCTTCGGCAACTTCGGCCAGTCGGCCTATGCTGCCGCCAAGGAGGGCATCCGCGGTATGTCCCGCGTCGCCGCCACCGAGTGGGGCAAGGACGGCATCAACGTCAACGTGGTCTGCCCGCTGGCATGGACGGCCAAGCTCGAGCAGTTCAGGGACGCCTACCCTGACGCTTTCAAGGCCAACGTCAAGATGCCTCCCATGGGCCACTACGGCAACGCTGAGACGGAGATTGGCCGTGTCTGCGTCCAGCTGGCCATGCCGGATTTCAAGTATATGTCCGGCGAGACCTTGACGCTGGAAGGCGGCATGGGCCAGAGACCGTAAAACGACATCATCTGCTTCCTTGCATAACGAACCCCCGCCTGCCGGATGGTGCAGGCGGGGGTGATTTTTGCTCTGATTCCCGTTTGGGTCAAATAAAATGCAAACCTGAACATCAGCAACCACGGTAGACATTCCTGAAGATTGGAACCCGCGGGCTAAGCAACAGCCCACTGGGCTGATTGCTTACGGCGCTGCGCGCCGCCGCCCTGCCGGGTTGTGGCTCCCAGCATCCGCTTCGTGCCTTGGGCGGCGCTCGCGTCTCGCTGGCCACGGCCCCAACAATGACTCCCTGTTTCTGTCGCAGGCAGCGGTCGTCATTGTTGCAATTCCCGTACGGGTCAAATAAAAAATCCTCTGCACATTGTGCAGAGGATTTTTATGACCCGTACGGGAATCGAACCCATGTTACAGCCGTGAAAGGGCCGTGTCTTAACCGCTTGACCAACGGGCCTTAGAAATACAGAGCTTCGCTAAAACCTCCGACTTTCATCATCCACTATTGCGGACGACCGTCCCCCTTATCTTAGCGAAACTCTGTAATGTGGTAGCGGTAACTGGATTTGAACCGGTGACACTTCGGGTATGAACCGAATGCTCTAGCCAACTGAGCTATACCGCCATATTTATTTGTTGCACTTGAACAGTGCTTTATTATTATATCCAACAACCCCCGTTTTGTCAACAACTTTTTCAAAAAAATCTTCAATTTTTTCATTCTTTCTGATTTTATACGTCTGTACGCAAAAAGCCCCCGCCATCCTGTATGAATGGCGGGGACTTTCAACATTTTATTGGTGAATGGTGGAAAGCAGGCTTACTTCTTGTGGACAGGCACCATGACCTCGAGGCCGCCCATGTAGGGCTGCAGGACCTTGGGGATGGTGACACTGCCATCGGCCTGCAGATGGTTCTCGAGGAATGCGATGAGCATACGCGGAGGAGCCACGCAGGTGTTGTTCAGAGTGTGGGCCAGATAGGTCTTACCATCCTTGCCCTTGACGCGGATGTGCAGGCGGCGGGCCTGTGCATCGCCCAGGTTGGAGCAGGAGCAGACTTCGAAGTATTTCTGCTGGCGGGGGCTCCATGCCTCAATGTCGCAGCTCTTGACCTTCAGGTCAGCCAGGTCACCGGAGCAGCAGTTCAGCTGACGGACAGGGATCTCCATGCTGCGGAACAGCTCGACGGAGTTCTTCCAGAGCTTCTCGTACCAGTCAGCGCTCTCCTCAGGACGGCAGACGACGATCATCTCCTGCTTCTCGAACTGGTGGATGCGGTAGATGCCACGCTCCTCGATGCCGTGAGCGCCCTTCTCCTTGCGGAAGCAGGGGCTGTAGGAAGTCAGGGTCAGGGGCAGAGTAGCCTCGTCCAGAGTCTGGTCGATGAAGCGGCCGATCATGGTGTGCTCACTGGTGCCGATGAGGTAGAGGTCCTCGCCCTCGATCTTGTACATCATGGCGTCCATCTCAGGGAAGGACATGACGCCCTGCACCACGTTGCCGTGCATCATGAAGGGAGGGATGACATAGGTGAAACCCTTGTCGATCATGAAATCGCGGGCATAGGCCAGAACAGCCTCGTGCAGGCGGGCGATGTTGCCCAGCAGGTAGTAGAAGCCATTGCCGGCCACGCGGCCTGCGGCGTCCATATCAATGCCGTCGAAGCTCTCCATGATCTCGGTATGGTACGGGATGGGGAAATCAGGCACGACCGGCTCACCGAAGCGCTGAGCCTCGACGTTGTAGGTGTCGTCCGGGCCGATGGGTACGCTGGGGTCGATCATCTGGGGGATGGTGTACATGATCTCCTGAATGCGTTCAGCCAGCTTTGCCTCCTCGGCTTCCAGCTCTGCCATCTTGTCGGCATCAGCCTTGACAGCGGCGTTGTTGGCGTCGATCTGAGCCTGCAGCTCAGCCTTCTTGGTCTCGTCGTCGCACTTCTTCAGCTGGCCGAACAGAGGACCGTTGGCCTTGCTCAGCTTGTTGCGGGCAGCCTTCAGGGACTCGACTTCCTTCAGGCACTCGCGGTACTTGGCGTCCTTCTCGATGACTTCGTCAACGAGGGGGAGCTTTGCATCCTGAAACTTCTTCTTGATGTTTTCCTTGACCGCATCCGGGTTGTCGCGGACAAATTTGATGTCAAGCATGATAACTCTCCTTATACTCTATTGCTTGCACAGGGGGCGTTCCCCGCTGTGCCGTTCAAAGGCGGTGTTCCCCGCCTTGGTACGCATTTCTAATAACTTTTCTGCTTAGGCTCTCCTATTAGGAGAGCTGTCGAGCGATAGCGAGACTGAGAGGTTACTCCACGCTGTACTGCCCCAGCAGATTTGCAAAGGCTTTCAGCTGGTCGTCCGAATAGAAATGGACGGTCAGCTTTCCCTTGCCGTCGTGGTAGGCCACGCGGACTTCGCTGCCCAGCGCCTGCTTGAGGCTTTCTTCCACCTCCACCGGCAACGCACTCGGCAGCGGCGCGGCCACAGGCTCTTTTGCGGGCTTTGCCAGCTTTTTGCACAAAGCTTCGGCCTGACGGACGTTCAGCTGGTTGTCCGCTATCATCTGAGCCGCTTCCTCCTGCAGCTCCGGCGTAGGCAGGCCCAAAACGACCTTTGCGTGTCCGATCGTAATGAAGCCGCTTTTCAGCAGTTCCAGCACTGTTTCCGGCAGGCTCAGCAGCCGCAGGCTGTTGGCCAGTGCGCTCCGGCTCTTGCCCAGCTTGCGGGCGGCCTGCTCCTGGGTCAAATCGCAGCGGGTCATCAGCTCACGGATGCCGGCCGCCTCTTCCACAGGATCAAGGTCTTCGCGCTGCAGGTTCTCCACCAGCGCAAGCTCCATGGCCTGCTCATCGGTCACGTCCTTGACGATGACCGGCACCTCAGTAAGGCCCGCCATCCGGCTGGCCCGCCAGCGGCGCTCGCCTGCCACGATGAGGTAGCCGCCGGACGGCTTCGGGCGCACCGCAATGGGCTGCAATAAACCGTGCTCGGCGATGCTGGCCGAAAGCTCTGCCAGCGTCTCGTCGTCGAAGGTCTTGCGGGGCTGGCCGGGGTCTGGCTCGATCTCCCGCAGGGGCAGCGTCTCGATTCTGGTATCTGACTCAAAGCTGGGGGCGGCGTCCTCAAACAGACTTTCCAGCCCCCGGCCCAGTCCTCCTCTTCCTTTTGCCATTGGTCTCCTCTCTCCCTCAGCCGTCCATCTTCACATCGGCCAGCCCCATCGTCTCGACCGGTTCCGCTGCAGCTTTTCCGCGGCGGCGCTTGGGTGCAGCTTCGGCGGGGCGGTTGCTCTTCACGAACTCGATGGCAAGGTCCATATATGCCTCGCTGCCCTTGCCCTTCGGCTCATAGAAGTTGATGGGCTGGCCATAGCTGGGAGCTTCCGAGATGCGGATGCTGCGAGGGATGGTGGTCTGATACACCTTGTTTCCAAAGTATTTCTTGACCTGCTCCACCACCTGCAGCGTCAGGTTATAGCGGACAGAGAACATGGTGAACACCACGCCCTCGATGTCCAGATAGGGGTTGTACTTCTTGCGGACGGTCTTAAGAGTGCTGATAAGCTCCGACAGACCTTCCAGCGCATAATACTCGCACTGCACCGGGATGAGGATGCTGTCGCAGGCGCACAGGCCGTTCAGCGTCAGCAGGTCAAGGCTGGGCGGGCAGTCGATGAAGATAAAGTCGTAATCTTTCTGGATGGGGGCCAGCGCCTTGCGCAGGCGGCTCTCGCGGCCCGGCAGATCGATCATCTCAAGGCTGGCACCCGCGAGGCGGGTGTTGGAGCCGATGACGTCGGTGCGAAACTCCGTCTTGCGGACAGCCTGCCGCGCGTCGGCCTCGCCGATGAGAATTTCATATGTACCAATATCTACACTCCGCTTGGAAATACCATAACCGGTGGTGGTGTTGCCCTGTGGGTCGAGGTCTACGATGAGCACTTTTTTGCCCAGCGCCGCCACACAGGACGAGAGGTTGACGGCTGTGGTGGTCTTGCCCACGCCGCCCTTCTGGTTTGCAACAGCAACGATTTTTGCCACGCTACTTGCTTCCTTCCGGGAAAAAGATTTGTTCCACATGGAACATTTCGAGGACGAAGCCCGCCGTTTTCCCCTCAGCAGGTCCCTTATACAGCTTAGTATAGCACATCAGCGCGGCTTTTTGAACTGGTTCTTTATAATTTTACGTTCTTTTTGATGGCCACACAGCTCTTTTTCGCATTCAGATTCAGTTTTCGCCTTGCGTAAACATAAAATCTTCGGCGAAGCCGTAAATCGGAGAAACGAGAAAAAAGCGTTTAGCGAAGCGGCTAGCTTTTTTCCGTTTCGACTTCCCCTTCGGGGTCTGAAAGGGGCGAGCAGCCCCTTTCTTGCAACGGCGACGACCGCCGCCTGCGGCGGAAACAGGGAGGAGCTGTTGGGGCCGCGGTCAGCAGGGCACGAGTGCCGCCCAAGGCACGAAGTGGACGCTGGGTACCGCAACCCGTCGGATCCCGCGCCTCGAAAGTAGCGGGCACTTTTCTGGTTCTCTTTTGGTGCGCAAAAGAGAACTTTGCCCCAATGCAAGAACGATTTAATCCACGCCATCGGCGCGCAATCCCACCCACCTTACCAGAAAGAAAGAGAGCCAATGTTCCACATGGAACACTGGCCCTCTCCCCTCACCTCTGCGCCGCTGCCGTCGGGATGCGCACGGTATACTCAATGTACCCATCCCGCTCTTCCCGGTGCGCCGTTGCCGGTACACCGTTGTCCGTCATCAGGCGGATAGCGTGGTCGATGGTATTCACAAAAATGCGGACGTCCTTCACCATTGAGATGCGGTGACGTCCCGGGGCAGCTGCGTTCAGCAGCTGCTCGATGTACAAGTCTGTAGCCCGGGCGTTCATCTTCCGCTTGGCGATGGTGATGAGCGCTTCACTGCGGCGGTTCTCCGGCAGACGCAGCACTGCCCGGGCGTGGCGTTCCGTCAGGCCGTTGTCCAGCACGAACTGCCGCTGGTCCTGGGTGAGCTGCAACAGTCGCAGCTTGTTGGCCAGTGTCGGCTGAGCCATGCCAAGCCGCTTGGCTGCCTCCGCCTGCGTACAGTCCCACAAGACCATCACATCCCGCAGGCCCTGCGCCTGCTCGAAGGGGTTCAGATTCTCCCGCTGAAGATTTTCCAGAAGCCCCATCGCCGCCGTCTTGTCATCGGCATAGTCGCAAAGGATGGCCGGGATGGTCTGCATCTTTGCCATCTTGCAGGCGCGGAGGCGCCGCTCCCCCGCCACCAGCTCATAGCCGTCTTCTTTTTTGCGCACGGCTATCGGCTGCAGTAAGCCGTTCTCCCGGATGCTAGCCGCAAGCCCCGCAAGCTCCTGCTCGTTGAAATTCGTCCGCGCCTGAAATGGCGACGGCTGGATGCTCTCAATCGGGAGAGCGTAGATTTTTCCGGCAGATTTCTTTCTCTCAAACATGATACCGCCCCTTTTCGTCTGGAATCGTCATAGTTTTCAACTTTTTCCCAGGAAAACGTGGAAAAGTCAGTTGCTTACATCCCCAGTTTACCAGAAAATAAAAGACCCTGCCAGAAGATTCGTTCGGCAGGGTCTTGCATTTTCTATTCGATGCTCCGTTATTTCAGCGGACTTTTCGCAATTTTTCCGCCGTTTCTGGGGTAGGCAGTCGGAGTTTGCGAAATCTTTTTGCAGAGGATGAGGGTGCGGGTATCGCCGCCCGGAAGATGGAGGGTGCGGGTCTCTTTGTACTCGCCGCCCAGCTTCTTGATGGCACCCCGGGCTGCGGCCAGCTCTTCTTCGCCGGAAGCGCCCTTCATGGCAAGGAAGTTTCCACCCACCTTCACCAGCGGCAGGCAGTATTCTGCCAGCATGGGCAGAGCCGCCACCGCGCGGGCCGAAGCCAAATCGAACTGTTCACGCCACGCCTTGCGAGCAGCTTCCTCGGCGCGCTCCTTGGCGAATTCCACACCGGTAAGGCCCAGCTGGCCGCAGGCGTATTTCAGAAACTCCACCCGCTTTCCGGTGGGTTCCATCAGGGTCAGCTCCAACTCGGGCTTGAAAATCTTCGTCACGATGCCCGGGAAGCCCGCGCCTGCACCGACATCCACCATCTTCCCTGCCACCTCAGGCTGAGAGGCAAAGAGCAGGCTGTCGAGGAAGTGCTTGTCCTCGATGCCCTCCGGGTCAGTGATGGCAGTCAGATTGACCTTCTGGTTGTACTCCACCAGAATCTCCGCAAAGGCGTCCAACTGGTCGAGCTGGGTTCCGGTGAGCGCGATGTTCCATGTGGAACATTTCTGTTCCAGCCGGCTTTTATCGATCATAAACTTATCCTCATTTCACAAAAGCTTATCGCAATTTTCAAAAATAGCATTAATCAAAAAGGTATATTGCTGTCTCTCGCGCCGGTGGCGCGGGGCAGGTTTTTTCTTTTGGTCAAGCGGCTTGCGCTCCGCGCGGGCCAGAGGTAGGGAGG
>NZ_JAJEQG010000024.1 GCF_020687245.1 Faecalibacterium longum CLA-AA-H243
TGATCGTCGGTCAGTTCTCCCGGACAGACCAGAAAACTTTCCAGCATTCCGGCACGGGTGCAAAGACGATGCACACGGGCCTTGCGGGTCAGCTCCGGTATCTGGTGTTCCAGAATTTTCTCCCGGTGCTGGTAGTAGCGCAGCTGCTGTTCTGCTTTGGCTTTCTCGCTGCGGAGATAGGCGAGATCGGTTTTCGGTTGGGTCAATGGCATCACGCTCCTTTTCAAAAGTTGGTTGTATTCGACATTTTTATTGGTTCGTGGTACACTACACACAATCAATGTGAATAGAGGTGACTGCGTTGCTTGCGTTATATCTAAGTGTGCTTGATGATCGAAACTTTGAAGAAGATTTTACCGAGGTGTACAATACATACAAACGGCTGGTTTACCATACCGCTTACAAAATCATGGATGATTCGTATCTGGCAGAGGATGTGCTACAAAAGGTATTTTTGTACGTTGCAAAAAATTTTTCTAAAATTCATCGAGAAAACTGTCACGAACTCGCTGCTTATCTCGTTAGTTGTAGTAGAAGCCGTGCATATGATATGCTTCGCAAACAACGAGAAGAATTGCTGGAAGATGTCCCAAACGAACCAGATGCCGCTCCGGTGCCGGATGATGCAGCAGTTAGCACCGATAACATTGAACGTCTAACAGAACTGATTGGCCAAATGAAACCGATGTACCGTGATCCGCTACGCCTTTTGGCAATGGGATATACAAACCGTGAGATTGCAAAATCGCTGGGATTAACGGATGAAGTGGTACGAACACGGCTCTTTCGAGGACGAAAACTATTATGGAAGGAGATGAACAGCCATGAGTGAGCGGACAGACATTTCATTTGATGCGGCTTTGATGATGGCACTTCGTGCAGATGCGCAAAGAGAACTGGATTCGCTTCCAACGCCAAAGCAGTTTGAGGAAATCTACCCAGATACGTCCCAATGGGACGAACGAATGACAGAGGCCTTAAAGAAGAAAAAGCACCACCCAGTGTTGAAACGAGTACTAATTGCGGCATTGACACTCGTAATGCTGACGGTTGGTGCTCTTGCGGTCAGCGCTGATTTCCGCAGGGCAGTCTATACGATGATTCAAAAATTTCTGCCCATTGAGATGCAGCTGACTTATCAGGTGGATGGCGAACCGCTGGAGTGGCTCCCGGATGGATACAGCGACCATTATGTGCCGAACGGCTTTGAAATGGACGATGTGCAGAAATTTGAGCGAGCAGAAAACTTTTTACATGTTTACTCGTCAAAAGAAACAGAGGAAAGCTACACAGTCCGTTGCTCAATTATCCAGCCAGGGCAGCAGTCCCTGTTTGATAATGAGCATACAGTGTACGAAACCGTAAAGGTCGGAGAAGCAGATGGTGTACTTGGAACCAGTACGGATGAACATGGAAAGAATGTTTATACTCTAAGTTGGGAACATCGGGGGATTACACATACCGTTATGGGAAACATTCCATACGATGAGATTATGAAAATTGCGGAAGGTATCCGTTAAGAAAGCTGGACACTTGTGAGAGTTCACAAATGTCTGGCTTTCTTTTTGTCTGAACTTACAAAGATGGAAAATTTGAAAAATTTTCTCCTGAAAATTGAAACGAAGCGAATGCGAATTGCGTTGATTATACAAAGGCTCTTGATGGGAGCAAAAAAACGGAGGTGTATGTCTATGTCGAAAAAGCGTTTGTTGTCCATTGTTGTTTCAGCGGTGATTCTCTTGAGCTTTGCCTGCACCGCAATGGCCGCTGAAAAGTCTGAACGGTATGTAGGCGATAGTACGGTCAACGGATCTATTTACCAAACATACTATCAGGTTGATGCCCAGACTCGAACTGGAGTAAAGAAAATCAGCGTTTCAGGCGTTCTCTATGAAAAGGGGACAATTGGAACATGGCAAAAAGTAAGTAGCTGCTCAAACAGCAGCACGACCTCAACCTGCATGGTGAGCAGTAGCTTTAACACTAAGCCCGGAAAATCTTATAGGCTTGAGTATTCTGCGACCTTTAGCTATTCCGATGGACGGAGCGAAACCATTACCGGAAGTACCAGTAGATAAGTGGAGTTTGTTATATATTTCAGCAAGTTAGAAAGGTGTGAGGTAATTATAAAGGCGAGACCAACGCGAGTTATCCGATACCTAGCTATAGTCGCACTGTGCTTGCTTTTGGGCTTTATGCTTGGAAGAAAAAGCAAATATGAAAAACGAGATTATTTGAAACAATTCAAAATTGGAAAAGCAACATACTCTGAATCGTTGATATATGAGGCTTATGGCGGATTGCAAAATGATGGGATAATGTTAGCGGTATACTACGATGTGGATGCAGCCAAAATTATTCATCAACTCGATTCATGGGAGAAAATTAATGATTCTCCAACCATATCTTCTATATTAAAAAATGTGTCGTCATATTTTGGATTAGATTTTGTGATTCCTGAAATTGCAAGTGGAAATTTTTTTCTTTATGATAATAGTCAGCATAAGGAACTACGCTCGGAAGCCGAAATGAATACATTGCTTTTACATTCTGAAGATGTGAATTTTAGTCTCGTTGTCTGGGATGATGAGAAGCACACAATTTATATAGTAGAGTACAGAATTTAAGGAGGTTCGTTATGAAGAGGTTCGTATCATTAATTCTTTCAGTGTGTTTTTTGTTTTCGATAAATACTGTGTCTTATGCTGCTAACATAAGCAGCCGTAAAGCTAGCAATCCTGTTATTCAAAGCATGAATGATAAGTATCATGTTGATTTTTCGGGAATGTCGATAGATGAATTAAATAAGTTTATCGATAAGATGAAAGATGAAGATCAAACACGTGCATCTGGAAATTTGTTAAATAATACACAGCTTGCATGGTTGGCAGCTGCGCAAATTGCACGGGATAAGGGATATGAATGTGCGGCTCTTATGGTTGAATTCTCTGTATATAATATTGACTATTCTGAGAGTGTGACGGATTCTTCGACGCCATTGCTTGACAAGTTAAACACGACAACAGTTTTTAATAATTATAAAAAGTACAGTTTACAAGGGACTACACAGGGTAGGTATCTGACGGGAGGGGTTCCACCCGTCAGATTTTCCATGTGATATTCAAGCTGTCGCTTGTGGCGGCTATGGTGGTAATCATCAAATCCACCACCTGCCGCTTGTCGTCAAAGGATACATTCTCCCAAGTGTCGAGGTAGCCGGAAATCTGGCTGACCTGTTCCGGGCTAATGGCTTCCACCGTTAGTTCCGCTATCCTCGCCAGAAGTTCCTGCTTGCGCCCGTCCAGTTCTGCTATCTTCACATTCACATAGGAGAGCAGGACATTGTTTGCACCCGTCAGACTGTCCACCAGCTTTTCAATCTCGCTGTCCACATGGGCAAGCTCCACTTGCAGTGCTGCAATTTTCGGGTTTGCCTTTGCCGCTTTCTTTCTGCCTGTCAGCGTCTTGTAGCTTGCCAGTTTCTTTACCATCTGCTGATAAACAACCGCCTCCAGTTCCGAAGTAATGATTTTCCCGCACCCCGGACAACTCTTGTTATCCAGCCGTTTCGTACAGCGAAGGTATTGCTTGCCGGAGGGATTGAAGATACTCATAAGGGCATACCCGCAATTCCCGCATTTGATTTTTCCCGCCATCCATGTGTTCCGGGCTTTCCTTGCGGGCTGGTAAGTGTGGCTGGCAAGCAGCTTCTTCCGGCATTTCAGCCACAGCTCCGATGGGATAAACCCCTCATGTGGAGCCAGTACCAGCGTCTGTCCTTGCAGGTGCTTGTGCTTGTCCTCTGTATTCCCCTTGCCCTGATAGTAATAGCAGCCGTTTGTCCCGGCAAAGTCGGCGGCATCATTGTAAATATCCGTCCCCTGGCTTTTGTAAAACTCGTATATGTCGAGGTCAGCCATGACATAAATCGGGTTTCGGAGAATAACGCTCAAAGTAGCCCTTGACAGCGGCCTGCCATGATAAGTACGCATACCGTCCGCCGTCAGCTTCTTTGTAATGTCATGCAGCGATACCTGCGGGTCAGCGTACATCTCATACATCTGCCGGACAAAGGCCGCTTCGGTTGGCTCTATTACCAGCTTCTTTGTGCGCACCCCGTCCATCACATAAGGCTCTGTCCGAAACCCGTAGGGCGTTTTGCCGCCCATTTTGAAGCCCCGCTGACAGCGGGAGTACCATGCGTCCTGCACCCGCTTCTGTATCGTTTCCCGTTCAAGCTGGGCGAACACGATACAGATATTCAGCATCGCCCGCCCCATCGGGGTGGAGGTATCAAACTTTTCCGTAGAGGACACAAACTCCACTTCGTACTTTTGGAAGAAGTCCATCATCTTCGCAAAGTCGAGAATGGAACGGCTGATGCGGTCGAGCTTGTAAACCACCACTTTCCGCACAAGGCCGCTTTCAATATCCCGCATAAGCTGTTGGAATTGTGGACGCTCCGTATTTTTCCCGGAATACCCTTTGTCCTTGTACTCTTTGCAGTTCCCGCCTTTCAATTCGTATTTGCAAAACTCAATCTGGCTTTCAATGGAAATGCTGTCCTTTTTGTCTACCGATTGTCTTGCATAGATTGCGTCTATTCGATTGTTCATATTGTCGCTCCTTTTCTTAAAAAAGAAACGGAGCTGCTGACAGTTTCATTATACCGCCAGCAGCTCCGCAAATCAACGATGGCTTTGGAAAACCTTATGCCCCGGCTTCCTCTTTCTGCCGCTTATCGGCATATTTGCGGAACACCTCATAAAGCTGCTGCTCCAGTTCCCGGCGTTTGACCGCTTCCTGTTCCGGCGTGAACACCGGGGAGAGGTTTTCCAGCGTGATTTCCCTGCCTTGAAAAGTCACGACTTCCGTTTCCTTTTTGTATCTGATAGTGGTACTTATAAAATCACCTTTCCTTTCCATGCTGCCGCTGCTGCCGTTTCAGTTCCACCAGTATATCCGGCGGGATACGGTCAACCAGCCGCTGTAAATCGTCCAGTTCGCTTTTCAGCTTTGCCCGTTCCATCGTATCTTTCATCTTGCCTTTTTCGCTGGCTTTGGCTCTGGCTTCCAACTGTTCATTTTCTGCCAAAAGGTCGTTTATTGTGACCTTGTATTTTTTGAGCTGACCGGAGAAATTCTCCATCTGCGGAAACCACTTTTTCAGCAGGGAGAGGGCTTCCTCTTTCTTCTTTCCGGCATTGAATGGGGTAATACCGTCCAGCGTAGCTTCAATGGCTCTTGCCTGTTTGGAGAGATTGACCGCCTGCTTGAACAGACGGGTGGGGATATGCTTCCTGCCTGTCTTGCTGGCACTTTCCCCACGCTCCAAGTCGGGATATTTCTCCACCATATAAGCGTGAAAATCGTCCTGCCATTTTGTGAGGTTGGCTCTGTTCCCTATAATCTCCTTTGCACACAGGCGGTTGTCCTCTGTCAGCGGAACAAAGACCAAATGCAGGTGGGGCATTTTCTCGTCCATGTGTACCACCGCCGACACGATATTTTCTTTCCCTACCCGCCCGATTAAGAAATCAGCCGCCCTCTGGAAAAATTCCTGTATCTCCTTTGGGGACTTCTTCTCGAAAAACTCCGGGCTGGCGGTAATCAGCGTATCCACAAACCGGGTGCTATCCCTGCGGGTGCGGCAGCCAGCCTGTTCAATGCGGCTTTGAATGAAGTGGTAATAGCGTCCCTCCGGCTTGACGATGTAGAAATTGTACTTGCTCCGGCTGGTGTCAATGTCGGGATTGCTGGCGTACTGTTCCTTTTGCCGTTCGTGATGGGCTTCCAGCGGTCTTGCCGGATTGCCCTTGTGCTTTTCAAATCGCAAAATTGCGTGTTGTGCCATGAAACTCCTTTCCCCATTCCGTTCCTTTCCGGGACTTTTCCACAGGAAAATCCCACAGAAAATATCTCAGATAGGAAGGGAATGGATAAGATATAAATAAAATCGTTTTTATCTCTGTATTTCTATATACCGTCTGGTTTTCGTACTTCAAGAGGATTGATTATCGTACTCATCGAGTACGGTTTTCAGCCCTCCGGCGTACCAGAATGGGATTTCTTGAAGTCGGTGTTTGGAACCGCTTCATAGGATTTTGGGTAAATGCGGTTGGGTTTTCCACAGCCCTGCTTCTGGATCTCCACCAGTCCGGCATATTGCAGCTCCCGCAGGGTATTGACCGCTTTCTGTCGCCCACAGTGGAGCAGCTCCACCACCTCGTTGATGGGATAGTAGAGGTAAATCCGCCCGTATTCGTCCGCCCAGCCATTTTTCCGGGATAGGTCTGTTCGGCGCAGGATAAAGGCATACAGTACCTTTGCTTCGTTGGACAGGGGTGTGAATGTGGGGGCTTCAAAAAGGAAATTCGGAAGCCGGGTAAAGCTGACCGCCTTTTCCGGCTGATGGATATAAATGGTGTTTGTCATATCGTGTTTTGTGGACGGTTAGAAGCCTGTTTCCGGGGGCAGACGGTAGTTTCTATTGCCTGCCCCTGTTCTGTGCTTGCAAAGCCTTGTAAATCAAGGACTTTTCAGCCCCTAACTGTCCACACAAGACCTCCTTTTCCGTTCACTTTCTGTTTTCTGCCGCCTGTGAACTCTGGCGGCACAGTCGGGACAGTATTTCGCTCGGTTGGACTTTGGGACAAACACTCTGCCGCAGATCGCACAGCGTTTCAGCTCCTTATCCCGGAAAATCTCCGCTTCCAGCGTTCCGATTTGCGGCAAGACCGACCAGCGGAACCACTTACAGCAGACCGAGAAAGAAATAGTCTGGGGGCAGGTGTGGGTGTCCCCATCGTCAAGGAGCATACAGTTCCCATCCTCATAACAGCAGCACTCCCGGCAGATCAGGGCGTTTGCCTGTTTCCTCTGTGCCGGTGTCATGCGGTAAAGGGAACCGTCCTGCCTGCGCTCTATGGGCGGCAGTCGTTTATATGGGTTCTCTCTCATGTGTTCCCTCCATTTTTCCTTAGCCGTTCTCCCCGAAAAGGCTTCCTGCCCCATTCCTGCGGCGTGTTCCGGCGTTGGCACGCTCCCCGGACTTCGGGACATTTTGTCCCGAAGTGGCTCGTTGCGGTGCTTCCCCTGCCGGGGTATTCCTTTTCGGACGGTTATTCATTTTTCAAGGTGCAGCTCATCGATGAACTACCCTAAGTCTACACCTAAAAGACCGCCCGCCCCGTATATCCATAAGGTCGGAAATCAGCCCGGAAAACTCTTTATTTCCACGCTCTCGGAATTGTGGTAAAATAATAAATACAAGACGATAAATCGGAAGTTGTGAGGTGTTCAAAATGGATAGCATAGTGGAACTTGTCAAGAGAAATGAGCAGCTTCTCCTTGAAAATGCTGAAGCACTAAATGATGAGGAAGTAGAACAGGAAGATATTGACGAGTATCTTAAAATTCAAGGTGCTACAAAAGAAGAATTAAGCGCCTTTGAAAATCAATTTCAAATAAGATTGCCAGAGGATTTTAAAACCGTATATTCATACAAAAACGGCAGCGGCTATATGAGCTTAATTTGGCCGCAGGAGGGATTTTATCGCGGGTATCGCCTACTGTCACTAAAAGAAATAATCAAGTTAAAATCTCTTTTTCAAAATAAAAACTGTAAAATGACAGAGTTTCCAAATGTAATTGGTGAAAAACAACTGCAACAATTAGACGAACGCATAAAGCCATATCTGTTTTGTGAGCGTTGGTTTCCCTTTGCTGAGTATGCCGGTTCTCTTTATCTGATGTTGGACTATAACCCAAGCGAGAAAGGTGAAATCGGTCAAATTATTTGTTATGTGCATGACCCGGATTTTATCTATTATGTCGCTCCGAACATTACCGAAGCACTGAAAATGACGGAAACAGTTATTGAGAATTTAATATAATTTTTCTTTATATGATGTAAGCGATAGCTTCCCATTTATTGGGCAGACAAGGAGGGAGCGCATGGAATTATCCATACAAGAACGACTAAAAGACCTGCGTGTGGAGCGTGGGCTGACGCTGGAGCAGCTTGAAGAACAGGTAAATCTCTCCAAGTCTGCGTTGGGCAGTTATGAAGCAAAGGACTTCAAGGACATCAGCCACTATGCCATTATCAAGCTGGCGAAGTTTTACGGCGTGACCGCCGATTATCTGCTGGGACTGTCCCAAACAAGAAATCACCCAAACGCCGATCTTGCAGACCTGCGTTTGAGCGATGATATGATTGAACTATTGAAAAGTGGGCGGGTGGATAATTCCCTCTTGTGTGAGCTGGCGGCACACCCGGATTTCCCCCGGCTCATGGCTGACCTTGAAATCTATGTAAACGGTATCGCTGGCAAACAGGTGCAGAGTGCAAACGCCATTGTAGACGCTGTGAGCACAACCATTATGAAGCAGCACAATCCCGGCTTGTCTGACCCGCAGTTAAGACAGCTTATCGCCGCCCATATTGATGATGACAGCTTTTGCCGCTATGTGATACAGCAGGACATAAACAAGATAGCTCTTGACCTGCGGGAAGCGCATAAGGACGATTTTTTCAGCGTCCCGGAGGACAATCCTCTGGAAGATTTTTTGCAGACCGCCGAGGAAACCGCCAGCCCAGACAGCGATCCGGAGCAAGCAGCTTTGGCGTTTATCTGTAAGCGGCTCAAATTGAATTTGAAGAAGCTGTCCGAAGAAGAAAAGAAGTGGCTGAAAAAGATTGCACAGAAGTCGGACTTGCTGAAAAATCCAACCCCACAGCGAGGGAGAAAGTAATAAATATGAAATTACAGAATGGAGGAAATCAAAAACATGAATTTCTTTAAGAAAAAGAACTCGCAGACAAATAGTAAGCTAACAAAGCCGGATATTGAAAAACTTTTACAAGAAGCATATCAAGCTAATCCTAAGTGTTACGAAAAAGAAGATGGTACACTTTTGATAGGGCTTGCGCTTACAGAAGATACCGATTCTCTTTTCCCAATCGTGCCGGAGGAGCAGTGGGCAATAGAGGGCAAGACAATTAGCGAATGGATTATTACAATGGTTAGCCTTACAAATCCACAAGGTGGAATTATCGGGCAAATGGAATACCACGAAGCCATAAAACGACTTGAACCATTTATTCTTATGAAAAAAGATAATTGGGCACTTATTAGAGCAATGACCCATGAAGAATTAGACAGTCTATTTGGAAATCTTCCTCGTAAATTATATTGATTACATACAGATTAGGAACGGATAGCAAAGCCAGCCGTGTCAGTCAACGGTCAAGATGAACGGCGCATAAATGCGCCGCCGTTGACAGCCTCGCCCGTCTTTGCTGATGGGTAATCAAGGCGGGAAAGCCCTAAAATGGCTTTCCCGCCCATTCCGATTTTGAGAAGAAAGTCCGTCCGCTTTTTCGTGGGTGTGGCTATCCGGCTGGGACACTTTGTCCTATAGTCCGGCATAGGACGAGGGACGGGGCTTTCATATACGCCCTGTCTGCTGCTGAAACCAGTCCTGCGCTTGCGGCTCCACGCCACGCAATCACAGCCCTGTTTTCCTGCCGCTTCAAATGCCCTTGCCCTCCCCGGCGGCAACGGTATTTTCACGGCAACGCCGACAGAGCGTATAACACACTACACTTTGCTACGCAAAGTCGTGTGCCAAGGGGCAAGCCCCTTTGGAAACCCCTGACAACAAAACAGGCTGAATATCCCGCACTTTCCCGGTGCTTGATACTCAGCCTTTACTTGTTGTCAGCAGCCCCCGTTTCTCGGTCTGCCTTTTGTGTCCTTGTCCATAATGTTTCCGTGTACATTCCCACTTGCAGGTAGTTTCGCCCTAACCTCGACATATCCTTTACGATAACTGTCCCGACTTTTCCGGCTTCAATGTCCGCAAGCATGGCTTGAAAACCGGGTCTTTGAAAGTTCGCACCAGAATAACCGTCGTCCGTGTACCAGCGCAGATTGGAAAAGCCGTTCTGCTTTGCATAGGTTTCAAGGATACGCTTCTGATTGGAAATGGAATTGCTTTCGCCTTGCAGCTCGTCCTCATGGGATAGTCTTGGGTAAAGGGCGGTAATTGGTTGTTGGTTGGTCTGTCTTAACATAAAATCCTCCGTTTCCGACAGCCAGCCCCACTATTCCGTACCTTGATTGTACCACATGGGGCGGCTGTCTGTATAGCGGCAAAAGCGTCAAATCTGCTTCTTTATGGTCGGTCAAATCGCCGTTTTTTGTGTAGCAGCTTCCGCTTCCAGCACTTTCATCATCTTGTCGGCTGCGGTGTCGGTTGCGCCCTGCTTGAAGAAGCCGGAAACGGTAAGGACGGAGTTGCCCATGCGGATTTCCGTCACACAGTCCGGGCGGCGGTCTGTTTTGGTGGTGCTTGTCTGTTTCGTTTCTGTCATAGGCTCTCCTTTCGCTGCTTCATCAGTTGCTTTAAGCGTTCCAGCTTTTCCTGTGCGGTTTCCTTTCGGAAGTTGCTGCCCGTGAAGCGGACGGGGGCGCACATGGAAGTCAGCCTGTCATAGATACGGGCGTGGGGCGTGTCCTGCGGGTGCTGCAATTCCTCCAGCGTGAGGTTGGTCGTGGCGATCAGCGGCTTGCCGCTTCGGTAACGGCTGTCAATCACGCTGTAAACCTGTTCCAGCCCGTATTCTGTCCCTCGCTCCATACCAAAATCATCAAGTATCAGCAGGGGGTAGCTGCAAAGGCGGGAAATATATTCGTTCCTGCCCTCAAAGCTGGCGGCAAGGTCACCCAGTATCGTTGCAAAGTTTGTCATGCACACCGGGACTTCCTGCTCCATAAGGGCGTTGGCGATACAGGCGGCAAGGTAGCTTTTTCCCGTCCCCACGCCTCCCCAAAACAGGTAGCCGATATTTTCAGCCTGCATGGTTTCCCAGCTCTCCACATAAAAGCGGGCGGTTTCGGTCTGTGGGTTTCTGCCGTTGTCATGCTCAAATGTCCAGTTCCGCATAGCAGGGTCAGTAAAGCCCCGGCGTTTCAAGTCCTCCACTTTTTCAAGGTGCTTCTGTCGGCTTTCGGCGGCTTGCTGCTTTTCACGGGCTGCCCGCTGGCAGTCGCAGTCTGTTGGGTGGCGGTCACGCCCGAAACAAGTCTTTCCCTCTGCAAAATAGGCTTCTTTGGGCGTATGGCACTTACCGCAGTATAAAAGCCCGTCCTCGCCTGTGTAATCCTCCGCTTCGGTGGTAGTGGTTGTAATGTCCGTAATCATAGCTTCAATCTCGTTTTTCATAAGCTCTCGCCCTCCTTGCATGAATAATCGGGTATGCCCTGTTTCGGGGCAGCCTTGCCTTTGGCAGCGTCCTCCTGCGCCCACTTGTAAATGGTGGCTGCATGGCTGTGGTACTGCTTCCCGGTGGAAGCGATATGGCAGGAAAGCCGGTCAAGGTAATACTCCCACTTGTCGGGCAGCTCTGTTTTCAGCCCGGAAAGCTCTGTATCGGTCAGTATCACATTGTTGTATCTGCCATAAGCAGCGGGGGCGGGGTGTCCCGTTTCTCCCTCTCTCTCTTTTTCTATCTCTATCTCTTTCTCTAACTCTATCTCTATCTCTGGTGGACGAATGTCGGACAAATGTCCGCCTTTTGTCCGGGGCGGTAAAAGTGCCTTGTTTTCCAGCCTTGCAGCCCGTTTCCTCTCGGCTTCGGTAGAGGACTGTCCTATCATCAGCTCAATATCGGTCATATAAAAAGCCCCGCTGTCAAGCTGCTCCACAAGCCCCAACTGCCGGAAAATCTCTAAAGCCCTCTCAACCGTCCCTATCTGGTGGCGGGTCAGTGTCGCTATCATCTGCGCTGTGTAGGGGATATGCTCGTCAAGCTGCAATTTCCCGCCGTTTTTCAGCGATTTTAAGTACAGCTTCAAGAGGATATTGGAGTATAAAATCCCGTCTTTCATATCTTCCAGCAGCACAATGGAGTCGCTGTCAAAAAAGTTCTCTTTCAGCTTGAGGTAGTAATACTTGCGGTTATCTGCCATTGTCCCTGTCCTCCTTTTTCCGGCGTTTGGAGTAGTAGTGGGGGCAGAGTATGATAACCGCCCGGAAGCTCTGCTTGCAGCTATGGGTACAGCCCCGGCAGAGGTCGTTGTATGTGATACGGTCGCAGGTGGTATTCCCGACTTTTACTTGTCGCAGGAAAAAAGACCATTCCAGCCGCCGTTTCTTGCTCATTCTTGGCATGGGTGCGCTCCTTTCTGCCGTTTCCGCTGGTGTGGCGGTATCGGCGGTAATTTTGTATCATCTCGGTATCATTTTCGGGGTTTTTCTGCCCTGTAAGCCCGTTAAAAAATCCTTTGGTATTGCGGATAGGGTGCGGGGCAGCCCCCTTGTTCTGTATGGGTTCGGGTACATTTTGGGGCGGTTTTTATCGTTCCTGTTCCTGCCTTTTCACAGGCTTGCGCTCCCGGTGTAAAATCTGGTCGATATTGCCCTTGACGGTCTGTAAGCGGCGGTATTCCTCCCGTTTTGCCCGGTAATCGTTGTAGCCGCTGTTTTTCTCTTGGATAAGGGTTTCAATCTCTGCTTGCAGGGCTTTATAGCTCGGCAGCTTGGAAATGCCGTTCTCCCTGAAATAGCGGGCGGCTGCGTCTGCTATGATAAAGTCGCTTTCGTGCTTCTGTCGGTAGGCTGCTTTTGCTTTGGCGTTTTTCTGCTGTTTCAGCCCGTCCCGGACAGGGCGGGTCTTGGAATAGGCAAGCACCTGCCGTTGCAGCTCCTTTTTCCCGTCCAGCGTCTTTTCCACCTGCTTCAGCTCCGTAAGGCTTTCCCGCATGGCGGTATAGGCGGCAGAACGGGCTTCGTCCAGTTCCTCCGGGGAAGAAAAGCCGTACTGCTGATAGGCGGTAACGGTAGCTGCCATTTGCTTTAGATTGTGTTTTGCCGCCCAACGGTCATAGCCCACGCCCTTGCCCTCGGCTCGCTTTGCTTCCCGGTCAACCATGCGCTGCAAGGTGTTGTCTGCCGGGGTGGTTTTTGTGGTTTTTTCCCCTTGTGACGGCTTTTTAACTGCGGCAGGGTATTCGGGTATGGCTGTGGTCTGTTCGGCAGCTCTGCGGGCGTTCTGCGTGAGCAGGGCAAGGACAGCAGCCTTGTCAAAATCGTCCCCCAGCTTCCGGGCTGTGATAGGCTTTGTCCTGTCCGGCGTGAGGTAGGAAAGCCGCCCCCGGCTCTCCTTGACGGTCACGCCCTCCCGCAGCAAAAGGGAAGAAAACTCGTCAAAGCTGGTAGCTTGGGAAAGTGCCTGCCGTATCGTCCGGCGCAGCTTCGCCTTGTCCGTTTCAAACTTGGTGGGCTTGGTCGTCTGTCCGGCGGCTTCTCTGGCGGCGTTCTCTTTATCAAGGGCAAGCTGCCCTTTCTTTGCCGCCCAGTATTCCCGTTCTGTTATCCGTTCCTTACTGCCGTTCAAGAGGTCGATTTGGTAAAGCCCCTCCCGGTGGCACATCTCCATGACTTCGCTCTTGAAATATTCCATAGCGGCGTTGGTACAGCGGTGCTTGCAGCCCTCCCTTGTGTCGGCTGGTCTGTCCATGTAGGGCAGAAGCGGGACTTCATAAATCCGCAGGGAGTTGATGACGATATGCACATGGATATTCCCGCTGTGGTTATGCCCATCCGGGTGGGTGCAGACTAAGGCTTGGTGTCCGGGGAAATGTTCTTTGCAGAACTGCTCGCCCAGCTCCTGCGCCCGGTCTACGGTCAAGGCGTTGTCTGTCCCGTCCCGTGGGTCAAAACTGATGATATAGTGGTGGCTTTTCACATCTTCCCGTTTTTGGTTTTTCTCATAGCGGAGATTGGCTCGCATACAGGCAACAGCGAAATCCCCGCCCCCGCAGTTAAGGGAAGAAATGCGGTAATCCTCCCTCGGTATCAGCCGCCCGTTTTCATCAAGGGTGGGCTTCATGGTAAACTCGTCATGCTCAAATGTGAGGTAGGCTTCCGCTGCGCCATAGTCGGCATTTTTAGAGCTGATATGTTTGAATGTTGCCAACAGCGTCACCCACTTTCTGCAAGACTTCAAACTTTAGGGCAGCAAGGTCGGAAATGGCGGCTCGCACTTCAACGGACAGCGTATTGTAGGGCGTTCCGTATTCGTTGAGGGCACGGGCGATCTGATTAAGGTTGCCGCCGATTTTTCCGTATTCGGCTATCAACTTTCCAACAGCGGACAGCAGTTCATCATTGACCGGGGAAACGGTAACGATGGGGCGAATGGTCGCCCGTGTAATGGCTTGCCGGATAAATTCGGATTGGCTCATGTCATAGTGTTTCAGCCGCTCGGTAAAGTCGGCGTATTCTTCCTCGGTCATGCGGGTTTTGACCACATGGCAGCGGTGGGGTGTGTTGTATTTTTTCTTCAAGCGTTGACCTCCTTTCTCGCCCGACAGGGCGCATGAGCAGGGTTTGGGGAAGGCACTCCCCAACAAGATTTACCAAAGGGGGCAAAACCGCAGATATGCGGATTTTGGCACCGTGGTAGAATCTTGCTCTAAAAAACTACCGCTTTCCTCGGCGGCTCTGGTTTGCGGATATACTGGCTTGCTCCACCAATATAGCGATTGCGGCGGCGTGTTCTGCCCGCTGTTCACCACTACAACGGTGAAAAGGGGGCGTTTTGGCAAACGCACGGAAAATTTTTTGTTTTCCCTGTCTGCTCCCTACAACAATCCGGCGGTGTGGTTTGCCAAAGATTTTTGAAAATGGGCGCAAAAAAAGCAGTAAACCTTTTCAAGATTTACTGCTTATCTGCCGCTGTGATGGGCGGCGGTATTAAATTGTCAGCCGTTTTTCAAATGGAATTTATCTGCAATCGCTTTCTTTCTGCTTTCCAATTCCTTTTCTGTAATCTTCCATAATCCTAACGCAATGATCTGCTATCTTTTGCATTCCGAGTTCTTCAAAAAAGGAAATTTGTATTTTCATCAGTTCTTCACAAACAGTCAACTTCTGCTCATCCATATTGCTAATAGCAAGCCATGGGAACGCTTTATATTTCTTAGTGTCCCCAATGAGAAAATTGTACCCTATCAACTCATTTTCACGGAAAACGAAATAGAATTGTGGGCCTGAACCTGGAACTGACTTTTCCATAATTTGCTGCATTGTTTTCACGCCGCCGTATGCCGGAAAAAAACCTATTCGCTCAAGAGCATTTAATATGTCAATCCTTTTATCTGTGGGTATGTCTCTATAATTGATAATCTGTTCCATTTGCTCTACCCTCATTGAAGTTTAATTTGTCAGGCTCTAATTATACAACTTTTCTGTTTAGCGGTCAAAGCGGAACTTCAACAGGCTTTCTATCAGTTGCCTGACGATATGCTCCTGCATATCCGTGTTAATCTGTCCGTCCATTTTCGCACAAGAGCGGATATATCCGGCATAATGAGATAGAACGGCGGCAACAGCTTCCGGGTCGCCCTCGCTTGCCTTAACGATTGTCTCATAGGGAAGTAGCTGGTTCATAGGACAAGCCCTCCAACTCTGCCCGTAGCCGCCGTAAAATCATCTGAATACGCCGCCCGGTTGTGTTGCCAGCCCGTCCATATCTCCGTCCAATCTCCCTATGCGTCAATCGTTGGAAGTAGTACAGGAAAATGATTTCCTGTTCCATCTGTGATAGTGCGGACAGCGCTGCGGCAAGCTCTGGACTTTCCAAAAGCACCATCTGACCACAGACGAAAAGCGGATAGCTGGTCATGCCGGATTGCTCCGCAAAGTATTTATCTGTGGTACTGAATGGATAGTGTTTTTCTTCTATCAGATATTCAAGCGAGATTTCCCGCTTGCGGCGGCTGCGTATGCTCCGGGCTGCGTCTATGGCAGCGTGGCGAATAACGGTCTTGCAAAAGGCATCGTGTGTATGCCGGATATGTTCTTGATACTTTTCGTGTTCGGTCATGGAAAATCCCCCCTTTCTGAATAATGGCAGAGGGCGGCAGCATTTTATGCTGTCGCCCTCTTGATTACCGAACAGCAAAGACGGGCGGGGCTGTCAACGGCGGCGCATTTGCGCCGTTCATCTTGACCGTTGACAGGCTCGGCTGGATTTGCTATTTATTTCCTCACCATTCCTGTGTCTTGGCTTCCTTTCGGATTTTCATTATCTGTATTTGATATATACTGCCAGGAATTACAGAAACCAACGCAAAAATACCAAAGATTATAGATTGCTTTGTAACTGCGAATAGTGCAAACATGAGCAGTAGAAATAGCCACGGATTACGTAAGTTGCGATAATATTTTTCTTTATCGTCATAAGAGGTATGGAGTTCAAAAGGCTTTCCATCATTTGCTTTTTCCACAATCAAGATTTCTCGATTAAAAGTTGTTGTGTTTGTCGCAATACGACCGCCCCTTTCTGCCCATGGGCGCCAACGAACTTTTCCAACAGAATAGTTTAGATTGATATTTTTAAAAAACACCTTATATCCCATATCCTCCAAAAAATTAGCATAATCTATTGAACTCTCTTTTGATTTTTCTCCGATAAACTCTACACAATAGGTCACTTCATCGGGCTTGCATTTTTCAAATTCGTATAACAGTTTTCCTGTCCGAACAAGTCGATAACCCTTTTCAGACATTTTGTTTAGCCATTTTTCCTGCGTATTTAGCAATCCGCCAAAAAAGCGATAACATTTTTTACTCATACTGCACCTCCAATAATTTCACTTGCAATGCTTACAAGTTCATTTAGTCTTGCAAGCTCTTTTTCTGCAATTTCTTTTCCCTGTGCTGTAATGTGGTATTCTTTTTTTCTTCCCTCACTATCTCCATAAGGTTCAATCCACTTCTTGTCCTGCAAAGAGTTTAATGCTCCATATAAAGTGCCTGCGCCTAACGAAAGCCGCCCGCCCGTTTTTTCTTCAACAAACTGCATAACGGCGTATCCGTGTTTTGGTGTATAAAGAGAGAGTAAAATATAAAAGGTCACTTCTGTAAGTGCGCCACTTTTTGCATTGTCTCTCATAGTCCAGCCTCCTTATTACGATTACTGTAATAAATATATCACTAACCGTAATATAAGTCAAGCAGATTCAAGGAAATTATTTAAGGGGCATGAAAATGGAGCAGCAACATTTTCGTGTTACTGCTCCACTTTGATACAGAATAGTAGGGTACGCTGTTCTCAATTTGTGTTGTTGCTTCTTTACCGTATATGAGCATTGGAGCCGGGGTTGTCGTTACCGTAACCTTCCAGCAGGTTGATGGCACCCCAAACGCCGAGACCGGCACCCAGAGCGACAACCAGAGTCTGAAGAACTTCGATAGCAGAGTTAAAGAATTCCATAGTCGTTTCTCCTTTATTTTGAAAAAATTGTAGACCGTCCGTACACACCTGAAATCGTACATTTTTGAGCCACGAACTGCGGCAGAAGTGGATTTGCTGGTGTACCTCTCTGGTCCGAGTAAAATAAAACCGCCTACCGGGTCAGGCAGACGGGAGCGAATCAGCGTCAATCACAACAAATTCATCATTGGGATTGATTTTTTCTTTTCGGTTCAGATATTTTTCAATATCAAAGGTGTTTTTGGGGTCGTAATCCGAGGTCAACTTGTAGTTGGGGTGCTGGGTCAGGTCGTACTTGTCCGAAAGAAAGGGGCGCACACCTCGCAGCTGCAAAATACACTTGCCGCCGTCCAGCACCGCCAGCTCATCCCGGCTCAATAACTCGTGCCCCATCTTTTGGAACGTAGTGCCGTAACTGGGGCTATTGCCACGGGTGTCTGAGGTGTTGAATGCGTCAATGGTCTCTTTTCCCAGCATTTCCGACAGGTCTTTCAGGGTGGTCGGCTCACTGCCGCCGAGGAAAATCTGGCTGTCCATGTTGCCCACAATGGTATCTGCGTTGTCCTTGTAGATGGCTTTCAACTGGCTTCTTGCCTGCAAAACAAGGCAGGCAGAGATTTCACGGCTGCGGATGGTCGCCACCAGCTTTTCCAGATTGGGAATCTGCCCGATATTGGCGCACTCGTCGATCAGACAGCGTACATGGATGGGCAGCTTGCCGCCGTACACATCATCTGCCTTGTCGCACAGCAGATTGAAAAGCTGGGTGTAGACCATCGAAATCAGAAAATTGAAGGTGCTGTCCGTATCCGACATGATGAGGAACAGAGCTGTTTTCTTATCACCCAGCGTGTCCAGTTGCAGTTCATCGTACATGGTGAGGTCCCGCAGTTCTTGGATGTCGAAGGGGGCGAGCCTAGCACCGCAGGAAATGAGGATGGATTTTGCGGTCTTGCCAGAGACAAATTGTCAAGGACTTTTTCATCAAATTCACAAAAAATCCACAAAAAAGGTGCCAGAAGCATTGTATGGCTCCTGACACCTCGTTTGATAGATTACATTTTTCCGTTCAGCAGGTCTTTGCAGAGATACGCATAGTCTGGCAGCTGGTTGATATATGGCTCCCAGCGCCGCTTGATTTCGGCCAATTCCAGCGGATCGGCTGCTTCCAGCGCGTGATCGTTGCCCGTCATATATAAAACATCCGTAGCTACATCGTCCAAACACCTGTAACAGAGATCGGAGGCAGATTCGATTCTGATACCGGTATCCACATAGACTGGATTTACGCCAATCGTCAGCCAGACATAGCCTACCTTGTCCGACCAGAGCAGTTCAAAATCAGGGCTTTGCCGCAGATGTTCCGCAAAGACCTCCTTTACCCGTTCAATTTCATGTTTTTCTTTTTCTGTGTAAAGCATTTTCGTATCCTCCTTGACAAAAATTTTGGTGCGTACCATCATCAGTTTAGCACAAGGCGGCTTCGTTTATCAGTCTTTCACATCTGCTGAATTTCATTTTTGAGCATACGCTTGATTTTATCGCTCATGGTTTCTGTGCTGGTATTGCTGAAATGGACATGAACCTTGTAGGTTGTCTTGCCGATTTTCTTTACCATCGCTGGCGTGTTTTCCGGCGCTCTGGACGCAGTAGCGGCGTCTGCCACCTGCATAGTACGGGGTTCTCTGTTCATGGCGCTCCTTTCTCCGAACGGGTCTGTGCCGCCCGGTAAAAAATCAGTCGTGCTTACTGTTTACAATGTCTTTTGCTGTCTGTCGGGTAGCCCCGGCATTTTCTTCCCGGAAATTCTTCCCGTCAAAAAGAATCGGCGCACACCGTTCCAAAATACGGTCATAGATACGGGCGTGGGCCAGATCAGGCGGGTTTTTCAGCTCGGACAGTTTCAAGTTTGTTGTGATAATCATGGGCCTGCGGCTGCGGTAGCGGCTGTCGATGACGAAAAACATCTGCTCCATAGCATATTCGGTACTGCGCTCTACTCCCAGATCGTCAATGATAAGTAGGTCATACTCATTAAAGCTGGCGATAAAGTCGGCCCTATCCTCGGAGAACATCCCTGTCAGGCGGTTCAGGATGGTGGGAAAGTTCGTCATCAGCACAGGCACATCCCGGTCAAGCAGGGCGTTGGCGATGCAACCGGCGAAAAAAGACTTGCCGGTTCCCACATCCCCGAACAACAGCAGGCCGGTGTTGTTTTTATATGCCTCCTTCCAGTTCTCCACATAGGCGCGGGCCTTGTCCATCAATGGGTTTTGGCCGTTGTCGTTGGCAAAGGTGTAGTCATAGAGATAGCGGTCTTGCAAGCCCTGTGCCTTTCGGCGTTTGATACGCTCCATGCGGCGCTGCCGTTCTTCAGCAGCCTTGCGCTGTTCCTCGGCCTCCTGCTGGCACTGGCAGATGCAGCGGGGCATGAAGTAGCCTGGTTTTCCAAAGCATGGCACAACGGTCTGCCTCTGGCCGCCGCACTTCTTACAGTGAATGAGGCCGTCTGCCGGGTCTATGTACTCGTCCCCGGCCAGTTCCACACCGGCGGCTGCCTTGTCGATCAGCGCCCGGATTTCTGCGGTAATCTCAATCATACGGTTTCATCTTCCTTTACGCTGTAATCCCGGTTGCGGGTGGGCGGGGCTGCTTTCTTCGCGTCCTCACCGGCCCAGCGCCGGATGGTGGCGGCATGGCTCTGATACCGCTTGCCGGTAGAAGCCATGTACTCGGACAGTTTTTCGATGTACTGTTCCCATACAGCAGGAAAGCTGGCCTGCAAGTCTGCCATTTCCTCGTCCGTCAGGAAAACATTCTGGTAACGGCCATAGGCGCGGGCGGAGCGTCCCTTCTCTATCTCTCTCTTTATCTCTATCTCTTTCTCTAACTCTATCTCTATCTCTGGTGGACGAATGTCGGACAAATGTCCGCCGTTTGTCCGGGGCGCGGAAAGAGCCTTGTTTTGGAGCCTCGCCGCACGCTTTCGCTCGGCCTCGGTGGAGGACTGGCCGATCAGCAGTTCAATATTGCTCATGTAGAAGGTGCCGCTGTCCAGCACTTCCACAAGACCCAGCTTCAAAAAGATCTGCAAGGCTCTCTCCACAGTGCCGATCTGCTGGCGGGTAATGGTGGCGATCATCTGCGCCGTGTAGGGGATGTCCTCGTCAAGCTGGAGCCGCCCGCCATGTTTCAGCGATTTCAGATACAGCTTGAGCAGAATGTTGGAATACAGCACACCATCCTGCATACTTTCCAGCAGCACGATGGAATCATCGTCAAAATAGTTTTCTTTGAGTTTCAGGTAATAATATTTTCGGTTGTCTGACATAGGGTTCCTCCTTGGGGGTTCTCTGGGGATTCTATACGCATTTTAAGGCCGTTTTAGGGGTCAGAGGATAAATCTATCAGCCTGCCTTTGACACCCTCGAAAAAAGCCTTGATTTACAAGGGTTTTTCAGCCCCTAAAGCGTGACATTTCTCCCGTTGTTTTCGCTTACGCTTTGCGGCGTTGACCCGCTTCATGCGTGCGGCACATTCCGGGCAGTATTTGGCCCGGTTGGAACCGGGGGTAAACAGCGCCCCACATATGGCGCATTTCTTCGCATTCAGCCGGTGGAACAGCGCCGTTTCCAGTTCCTTATCCTGCGGCAATACCGCCGCCCGAAACCACCTGCACAACAGGGAGTAGGAAATAGACTGGACACAGACACATTCCTCCCCATCGTCCAGGGCGATACAGTTTCCGTCGATGTAGTTACAGCACTCATGCACCAGCCTCCGCGCTCTGCGGTACTGGCGGTAATCCATGACAGGGATAGGTTCAGACTTATTGTTCTTCATAAATGATTTCTTTCATAGTGTAGCTAACCTCCTTGAATGAATTTATTTTTAAATATTCGTGCAAAGTATTGTTTTCTTCGTGCAAATGGCATATACTATAATTGCCAGCAGAAAGGGGTTGATCGTATGGCTGGAAATACCACAAACATCAGCATCCGCATGGACGCAGATTTGAAAGCACAGGCGGACGCACTGTTTACTGAACTTGGCATGAACCTGACTACGGCGTTTAACATCTTTGTGCGCCAGTCGCTTCGTGAAGGCGGCATTCCCTTTGAAGTAAGGCTGGAACAGCCGAACAAAGAAACGGTTGCTGCCATGCTGGAAGCGGAAAGGATTGCAAAAGACCCGTCTGTAAAGGGCTACAATGACCTTGACGAGTTGTTTGCTGACCTGAAAAGATGAAAGAAACCAAATATACCGTCAAGTACACGACCAGTTTCAAAAAGGACTACAAACGAGCCATAAAGCGTGGCTTGAAGATTGAGCTGCTGGAGCAGGTCGTAGCATTGCTGGCAATGGGCGAACCGCTGCCGGATAAGAACCGTGACCATGACCTGTCCGGCGATTGGGCAGGCCATCGGGAATGTCACATTCTCCCGGACTGGCTGCTTGTCTACCGCATAGAGGATGATGTTCTGGTGCTGACGCTGGCCCGCACCGGCACACACAGCGACTTGTTCGGCAAATAAACAGTCTGCCGCCGTATGGGGAAACCTGTACGGCGGTTTTTCTGTGTGCAAAAGTATGTCGTGAAACGCGGTAGCCCTTACCGCTCCGGCTCCCGGTCGTGAGACTTGTCCCGTTCCTGTCTGGACAGCTGCTCGGCGGTTTTGCGGAGCCGTTCCACTGCTTTCAAATCCTCCCGCATGGCTTTCATGGCAAGCGTGTCCGTCTGCTTTCCAGCGGCCAGCTGGTCGATTTCCAGCTGCCATGCCTTCGGGGTGATTGCCTCGCCGCTGTCTTTCAGTTCTTTCAGATACCGGGCCGCTGCGTCATACAGAATCAGTTCCCGGCTGTGGCGCTGTTCAAACTGTTCCCGTTTTTCCGGCTTTACTTTGGCAAGCTGCTTGTGGATGGACTTGTACTGGGTGTACTGTTCCCACATCTCCCCGCGCTCGGTAAGGGTAGTGATCCGGCGCTCGGCCTTGACGATCTTTCCCCGCAGGTCATAGTAACGGCTGTTCATATCAGCGATTTTTTCATGAAGCTGCTGCATAGACTGGATGCCGTTTGCCTGCAAAAAGCTGAATAGTGTAGCGCTTTCTTGCAAAGTCCGGATTTTGCCGGTGCGGGTGTGGGGAGCGTTCAACTGCTGCTGAGCCTCCCACAAAGCTGTCAAGCTGCTTTGCTGTGTTTGTGGTTTTTCCGTTTCGGCTTTCGACCAGCGATAAAGACGGGTAATGCGGGCTTTGATTTCTTTCAGCAGCTTGTTGTCGGCGGCGATCTGCCGGTTGACTTCTCCCTTGTCGGTGCGGATACCGCGCTTCTCCATCTGGCTGGCCGCTGGCCCCAGGTGGACAGAGGGGATTTTATCAATTCCCTGTCGCTTGTAGCTGCGGTGGTCTACCAGGGCGGGATGACCGGCGGCCTCCAATGCCCTGTTGGTGCAGGCCGCCCATGCCGCCCGCCAAATCTCCACATTCCCTTTGTCGTTCCAGTCGGTGGTGTCCTCCCGGTGGTTCTTCCAGCCGCCTTTCCCGTCCGGGATACGCTGTCCATTCTCGTCCAGGTCGTATGCCTTGCGGCACTTTGCGCCCCATGCGCCATTTTCTTTCAGGGGCCGGACGGTCAGCATGATATGAACATGGGGGTTGCCGGTTCCCTTGTCATGGATAGCAAAGTCGGCGCACATTCCTTTGCCTACAAAGTTGTCCTTCACATAGGCACGCACAAGGGCAAGCTGCTGTTCGCCGGACAGTTCACGGGGCAGGGCTGCTTCAATCTCGCGGGCAAGCTGGCTGTCCCTTGCTTTCTCGATTTGCTCCACGCTGTTCCAGAGGATAGATCGGTCTGCAAATTCCGGCGGCGCGTGGGCAGGCAGCATGATCTCCGCATGGACAATGCCGCCTTTCCGGGTGTAGTCGTGGGTCATTCCATCCCATTCATTTGTCAGCTTGGTTCCGCTGCGGTAAGCAGCTGCGGCAACAGCAGAACGGCCTGCGCTGCGCTTGATAATACTGACGGGGATATGACAAAAATCTATGGGTGGCACCTTCTTTCGGCGGGGATATTTCAGGCTCCGTGGAGCCGAACAAACGCGAAGCGGGTGTTTGGCTGCGCGGGGCGCACAAGGGGTTTGGGGAGTGTAGCGCCCCATCGCGGACGAAGTACGCAACAGCCCCCGGCAGGGCGCACGACACCGGCAACGGTGTATAAGTGCGCCCTTGTAAACAAGGGACTTATGGCGTGTCCCCGGATTTTGGCAGGTTTGCAGTCAATTCCGCAGCCCCCGGAAGATGGGACAGGGCAATCAGAAATGCTTTGACCTCCGCGCCGGAAAGGTCGGGAGCCAGCGGGAAAATCCCCTCCAAAATGGCTCCACGCTCAATCAGGCGGCGGGTGCGAACCCTGCGTTCTTCGTTCCGCTGCTTGTTCTCCAAAATCTTCTTTCGGTTTTCAAGCTGCCGGATCTCCTTCAGGACTTTCTCCCGTTCTTCTTTTTGGTGGTGGGCTGTAATTTTTTCGTTCATGTCAGGCACCTCTTTTCTTTGGAAATACTCATAGATTGACCGTCCATTTCTGACGCGCAAAGTACCGGCGTAGCCTCCGCAGTGCGGCATGGATGGATTTTCCCGCCTGTGATGGCGTGATACTCTCCATTGCGGCAATATCTTTCACTTTCATACCCAGCATATAGCGGGCATGGACACGGCGAGCCTGCATAGGCGGCAGGGAAGAAATGGCTTCATACAATCGCCGTATCAGTTCTTCATATTCGGCTAATTCCTCTTTTTCTATCAGGTAGTCCTCCGGCGATGGCTGCGCCCAGCCGATGGCGGCATTTTCGATTCCATCGTTACAATCGAGGGAATAAAACGCCTTATACCGGAACATCTTGCGATCTCTGGCGGCCTCGGCTCTCTTGTCCAGAAGAAACGCTTCGACGATCTCATCGGACACCTCCACAAAAATGTCCTCTTTGCAAAATGGATAATATTGTTTGAGATTGATGGTCTGCATAGGCACGCCCTCACTCTGTTTGGAAAAGGCCATCATAGCAGCGGCGCATATTCCGCAGCCCCCGACGGATGGAAACGCTGACCTTGCTGCTGTGGACGCCCTCTCTCCGGGAGATTTCCGGCTGCTTGATACCGGCAATGTAGTAGGCGTGAACACGGCGGACCTGTGTCGGAGTGGCATGAGCCAGAGCCACCGGCAGAGCTGCTATCAGGTGCAGGCGGGTGGTCATTTCTTCTCGTTCCAGCAAAATATCTTCCGGCGATCTGCTGTGTTCCAGCGCGTAATTTTCCAGCCAGCTGTATGCGTCCAGAGAGTAGTAGGCGCAGTGGTAGACTTTCCGACGCTCATAGTTCTCCATCTCCCGCTTGGCCTGATACATCGCTGCCCATACCTCGTCCGTAACATCCACAAACTCGTCATGCCGGTAGTGGGGATACATCCACCGCAGATTGATTGTTTTCATAGGCTTACCTCCTGAAAATCGGAGAGGCGGGCAGCTCGTCCGCTGTCCGCCCCTCGCTGAGATAAGGGAAATGATCCCTTTCACTTGGTAGCCAGAAAACAGGTCATTCGTTAAGCCTGTTTTCAAAGAAATTTATAAATTTTTTTCTGACCGCCTCCACACTTTGATACACAGCCACTTTGGAGCAGCCGCACAGCACACCGATCTCTGCAAGGCTCAATCCCTCAAGCGCATAGAGCAGGAACCGGCTACGCTGGGCATTGGTGCAGGTGTCCAGAACAGCCATCAGCTCATGCAGCGTTTCCATGCGGCAAAGGTATTCTTCCGGCGTTTCGCCGTAGGCTCCTACGCCCTCGGTGGTAATGATGTACTCGTCAAATTCCCGGCCATCCCAATGCCGCCGCTGTTCATGAAACAGGTTCTCCGTTTTGTGATCGGCTCGGTCAAGAAATTCATAGACTTCCAGCGTGACCTCCACGGCCACAGCTTGTCCGTTATAATTGATGGTAACTTCCATCTGCCTTTCCTCCATTCAGATTTTTTGGGTAAATCTGAATGGGGCGGCGGGGAGCGGCACCGGGGATAAAGTTCGGGCCATGCTGACCCGATGTTCCGGCTCCACAGGGACAAAAAAGCGCCCGGACGGCATAAAGCCATACGAGCGTAATGGAATATATTTTGCTGTTTGGTTACATGGTATAGTGCATACTGCTGGCCGCATTGCTCCGCTGCTGGAAACAGGCTTTTTTTAGCTGGTGCAGGTCATGGGTACTGTGAAAAAAGACAAGAATAGACACGGCGGCAATCCTCCTATATGCCGCCGTGGATTTACACGGTGTTAGGTCGTCGTTGGTTTAGGATAGACGAAAAGAAACGGCGGCTCTGAAAATCAAAGCCGCCGCTTCATAGGCGCGTGGAAATGTGTCTGCTTTACGACGGCTTTTTTTCTTTTGCCGTCGTCCGGCAGATGTATGAATCTATAGGTATTTTCTATTCAATCTTTTTTCTTTTTTCTTGATAAATATGAAACGCTGCTACTCCAGTCGCTGCCAACTGAACCAGAATTAGAACAGCAAACAGACCGAAGCTCTCATAATAGAACAGCTCATCCCTAAATAGAAGGACATCACAGAGCGCAGTCAAGGTAAGTGTCACAAAGTAAATGATATAATCCCGCAGGTTTCTGCGGATATTTTGAATTGCTAACTTCCAGTACATATCCCATCACCTTCCGCTGTTGGAGTTGTTGCGAATCGAACGCTGGAACAGCAGCCATGTACTGAGAAAATAGCAACTCAGCAGCAAAGCGAAAATCCCAACAATGATACCTATTTGCCGCATCAAGGCTCCGCAGCCAATATAAGCTGAGATTTCAGCAGAAACACTTTGAAGAAAATAGCCAATCACAATAATTGCTACAACGATTGCCGCTGTGATCGGCATCCCAAACCAAACACCAAGCTGTTTTAGAACCAAAGTATGCAGGTCCTTCTCTTCCACTCCCATTTTTCGCAGAACCGAAAATCTGTAGTTGTTTTTTTCTGCATCCAGGAGCTGCTGAAGAGCCAGCACGGTAAGACACATCACCATCAGCACAATTGCACCATAGATCAAGGACGCTTTTAGGATAAAGTTAAGGGCGATTATACGGTTCACTTCCGTAGTATGGACAGTTGTACTGTATCCTGCCAGATTGTCTTTATCAGGATCTTCTGGATAAGAACGCCCAAGAAGCTGTTCCAGCATTTCTGCCGTTTTGAAGGGAAGCGGATATTGAGTCATCACAAATCGGTTGCTCTGTACCGGAAGCAAGACTTGCGCTATCTCGTCAGGTATGATATACACCACATCTGTATAAAGATTATAGATGGATTCCCCCACAGGCTCCTGAAACACGGCGTTCTCACTGAGTTTCAGGGTGCCTGCGTCAGTTTCCAGTAAGGTATGCTCAGCGATGTAGTTTTCAATATCCTTCTCCTCTGCCGCACGATGCCAGTGGGTAGCAAATTCATCCGTTTGTAAGATAATAGGTTCATATCCCAACATTTTCCGAACAGCGTTATAATCCTTCAGTGCAATCGCCAAGGGAGGAAAATCGTACTTTGCCCGCTGGTAAAAGTCGCTTTTTTGGGGAAGATATTCCGAAAAAGTCAAATCGTCCTTTATCGCTATGTTGTTTTGTTCTATGAACGCAGTAATTTCCCCATAGTCTGTATCCGGAAGATTTTCCACTTCATAAACATCGTTGTAGCGGCTTGAAATTTGAATATCATAGACTGCCCGACTATCCAAATAGCCCAGACTCCATCCTGTCAAAACCGGCGCAATGACAAACAAGCAGATAGAAAAAGTCAGGGTCACACAAATGATCGTCATCGTTTTCGTATTGGTAGCCAGCTTAGAGGAAAGCTGTCCAAACAGAAATAAACTCGTATTGTGATATTTGCGGGACACTTTAGATTCCTTCCAGTATAGGAGCGCCGCATTTGATAAATACATGACTGCGGAAATGATAAACAAAATATCCGCAACCCCAAACAGCAAATATTGATTCAGAGTTGGGGCATCAAATCCAAGGAAGTAGGCTTTTTCCAGTTCTGCGATGGAAAAAATCGGGATAGCGGTCAATACTGCACCAGCCAGAAGCCCGCAAAGGTATCGGGAAAATCCTATTTTTCTGTGTAAAACAGCACCTGCGATTGCCCAAAGCAGCGTCAGTGCAGGGAAAAGGACATTCCCCCAATACATGAGCTTTACAGGAAGCGGATGTCTGGGATCGGAGTAAAAATGATATTTTACAGCACCTACCTCCAGCATCCACAGCAGCATAATGCCATAGATAATACAGATCATCGGCATCCATCTGCTTTTATGAAGCGGTTTTTCATTCTGACGGTTTGCCGTCATAAGCTCAATAATCCTGCTTTTGTTGAGAATTCTGACATTCCCGACTCCAACCAGAATCTGGCAAACAACAAAGAAGCCCACGGTCAGCAGCACGGTATCTGGAAAAAAAGACCAAGAAAAAGCGTAGGGTTCCCCAAAAGAAGCAAGCAGCATAGCCGTAATGACCTGAGAAACGACCATCCCCAGAAGGATTCCCACCGACACAGAGAATATGAGCAGGAAAAAAGTCTCTCCAAAAAAGAGCAGTCCTATGGTTTTTTGCTCCATTCCCAGGGTTGCCTCAACTGCAAACTCCGATTGTTTTTTTCTCAGCATGAAACGATTGACATAGTGGATCAGAAACAACAGAAGCAGACTAATCCCGCAAATCGCCAGTTTCATACCTCCAGCCAGCAGGGAAATATTATATTCCGCACCAATGGTCGGATGATAATGGGTGCTGCTGATAGACAAAAACGCATAGAACAATGTGACACAGAGTGCCATGGTCACAATATAAATCAAATAGTCCTTTCCTGACCGCTTTGCATTTTTGAAAATGAGTTTAGTGTACATCATTCACACCCCCTCCCATCATGGTAAGGACATTCAAGATTTTTTCAAAGAAAACCCTACGAGAATCACTGCCTTTGAGAATTTCCGTGAAGATTGCACCATCTCTTAAAAAGAGAATACGATTGGCATAGCTTGCCGAAAAAGCGTCATGTGTTACCATCAGGATTGTGGCGTCAAGGCTTTCGTTAATACTCTGGATTGTGGAGAGCAAGGCTTGTGACGAGTGACTATCTAACGCGCCGGTAGGTTCGTCCGCCAGGATCAACTTTGGCTGGTTGATAATAGCTCTGGCACAGGCACACCGCTGTTTTTGACCGCCGGACACCTGATAGGGATATTTATCCAGAATATCCGTGATATTCAGCTTTCCGGCCATTTCCCGCACCCGCCCATCAATCTCACCTGCAGGAACCTTGTTGATAGTCAGTGCCAAGGCAATGTTTTCCGAGATTGTCAGAGTGTCCAGCAGGTTAAAATCCTGAAATACAAATCCAAGATTCTCCCGACGAAACCGGGCAATCTGTTTTTCGTTGATTTCCGTCACATCGGTTCCGTCCAGATAGATATGTCCCGCACTGACGGTATCAATGGTGGAAATACAGTTGAGCAGGGTAGTCTTGCCGGAACCGGATGCTCCCATGATTCCTACAAATTCCCCTTCCTGAACGGAAAAGCTGATGTCCTGAATTGCTTTTGTAACATTCCCGCCATTTCCGTAATATTTTTGGATATGATCCAGTTTCAAAATTTCTTTCATTGTTATCACCTCTGATCTCTATTGTAGAATAAGAGTGGCTTCGTTTGTATCAAGTTTTCTTACAAAGTTCTAACAAAAATGTAAGAAGTGCAGGACCGCAATCAGCCCTGCACTTCATGGATCAGACAGTTGATGTGAAACGCCAGGGAAATGGCGGTTCCTTGTTCCGATGATTCTGCCGCAATGCCAATGCCCAGCTTTTCACAGAGCCGTTTGCATAGGTACAGGCCAATGCCTGTGGACTGCTGGACCATACGACCATTCTGACCGGTAAATCCCTTTTCAAAGATACGGGGCAGATCGGACGCAGCAATCCCGATTCCATTGTCCTCCATGACAAGAACAACCTGATCTTGCCGTTTATGAGTAGAAATGCGGAGAACCGGTTGTTCCGTACGATACTTGACCGCATTGGCAATCAGTTGGTTCAGAATAAAGCGCACCCACTTTTCATCTGAATAAACCGTGTCCTGCATTTCCTCCACTTCCAGACGCATACCACCTTGGAGCAGCAGATATTTATTATCTGCAATCGCCTGATGCACCACTTGGGACAGTGCCATTTCCCGGACAGAATAATCTTTCTCTGTATGCTCACTGCGGGCGTAATAAAGAGCTTGTTCGGTAAAGCGGTTGGTCTTTTCCAGTTCCAGCAGAAGTTCCTTTGTCCAGTCCGTCCGGTGGTTTTCACATAGGAGTTTCATGGCAGTAATGGGCGTTTTGATTTCGTGAATCCATTGCTCAATGTATTCTTTGTACTCCAGGCGTTCCCGCTCGACTTCTCCAATCTGTTCCAACATGGATTTTCCAGCCATTTTCAAAAGCTGATAGTAAACCTGATCCTCGGCCTGTTCCGGCAGCTCCATCACTTCGGAAATGAGGTATCTTTCGGAAAGCTGCTCCGCCATATCCAGAAGTTTTTTCATCTGCCGCTTCCGTTTCCAGTAAGTGAGGACAAGTCCCGTCAGCAAAATCAATGCCCATACAATCAGAATCAATACTACTGCGGAAACCGAATTGCCGCACACCAGCAAAAATACAGTGAGTGCAGCCATACAAACAAGGTTCGTCAGCAGAAATGGTAGCCTGTTTTTCCAATATCGTCTGCTGTTCATATCGTGTACCCCTGTCGGTGCTTTGTCTTGATAAAATCCGTCAGACCGATGCCCGCCAGTTTTTCCCGGATGCGGTTGATATTGACGCTCAAAGCATTGTCATCCACATATAGCTGATTGTCCCACAAATACTCAATTATATCTCCGCGAGAACAGATTTTTCCACCGTTCTTGAACAAATAATAGAGAATTTTCAATTCGTTCTTAGTAAGTTCTACGCTCCGTCCATTATAGTCCAAACTGCTGGATTCCAGATGCAGCACCGCATCTCCATAGACGATCTTCTCCCGTTGTTGTGCGGGATAGGTTTTCTTCAGCAGAGAAGCAATTTTCGCAAGCAGGATTGCTGTGTTATAGGGCTTCGTGATAAAAGCGTCTCCACCCAACATAATGCTATTCAGCTCGTCCATATCCGTGTTGCAGCTTGTCACAAAGATGATTGGCACTTCGGAAAAGGTACGAATTTTAGAGCATAAAGCAAAACCATTCTCTCCGGGTAACTTAATGTCCAACAAAATCAGATGTGGCTTTTCATCCTGAATCTGTTCTGTCACAGCAGAAAAATTCCTTACTCCAAGCGTTGTATATCCATTTCCATTCAATAAAGTTTGTAATTCTCCCTGTATCACAGGATCATCTTCAATTATCATAATTTTAGATAGTTTCATGCTTTCTGCACCTTTCCTTGTTTTGTCCGGCCATCAACTGGCTTCTCCGCAGTTTTAGGGATCAGCCAAACACCAGCCATCTTCACAGCGCCGTGGATACGCTCACCGGCACAATAGTAGTTTACCCTACGAGGTGTCACGCCCCACTTCTCGGCGGCCTCTTTCAATGTCATATAGTCCATTTCGCACCTCCACAGAGTACATTATAGTTCTCTTTCTCGAACAATGCAAGGAACGAAATGTGAATTATAAACTTCAACTAACCTGCATATAGCAACATTCCACAGGCAAAGTATGAATTATACAATGTAACTGGGTGATGTTATATGGCGAAAGTTGAAGATTGTCCCGGTTTTGAAACCTTCGGCGCAGATGTCAAAGCTGCACGAGAGGCAAAGCGTCTGGCACGAAAAACATTGGCAGAAATGGTTGGGATTGAATGGCGGTATCTTGCCAACATTGAGAATCAAGGTGCGATTCCGAGCCTGCCTGTGATGATCCAGTTGATTAAGGTCTGCGGACTTCCCGTGGAACGGTATTTTAACCCGGAGATTATACGAGAAGAAAGCGAACAGCGGCAACGGGCCAGCCACAAGCTGAAGCTTTGCCCTGAAGAATACCTGCCGATTATCGAAGGTGCCATAGACGGGGCGCTCAAAATGGAACAGACTGCGAAGCAGAAGGAGGACGCATAATCGCGGCCTCCTTCTGGCGTTTCTGTATCATGTTTCCCTGCACTTTTCCAAAAGTTCCCGGCACCTCTGCTGGATTTCTCCGGTTTCTGTCACAGTCAGGTCACGGTCATTTCCAGTAATCTTATCTTCCAGAAAGTTGGCGTATGTACCCAACAAAGCGTTCCGTAAATCCTCCGGGGTTTTCTGTATTTCAACGCTGTACCAGTCATTCCGGTGGGGTTCCCATGCCATCAATGTATAACCGTGGCTGGTCTGAACCACCTCATACAGTGGATCATCATCCAGATATGCCTGAAACACTTTCAAAATCTTTTCAAAGGTCAGCATTTCCCGCACCTCCCATTCAGCTGCAAATCAGTTCCCTGATTAAAATTTCCTCAATCTGTGCCGTTAATGTGTTCATCAGCCCCACCCAACGCATAGGGTCACAGGCTTTCAGTTCTTCCGTGACACCCGCAGTCTCCATCATGTGAGGCAACATGGTGTCCACGCGCTCCTGCGCTGTCCGGTCAATCTCTAACAGGTGTGGATACAGCTTCTCGCTCATCAGCAGTTGGTTGTAGAGAATGGGGCGATGTTTCTTTAGGTAGGATTTTCTCATCCTGCCGTACTTGCCGATAGAAGTTCCCGGCTGTTCAGAAAGTTTTAGGTTGGGTATATCATAATCTCCACAACGAATGTAAGTCAACTTACTCATTTTCATTCTCCTTTGCTTCGTGATGATTAGACTGCTGCGCTGGCTGCTATGCTGCCTTTGCGCGGTTCTTCTTTTGGTAGCTGACCGATAGTAGAAAAAACACCTTTTTTCATATCCTCAGCCCGGATCAGGGCTTTCTTAGCGTCCATTTCCGCTTTTTTCTTCGCCTTGATTTTGTCCTCATACCGTTTCTGTGCACCGCTGGCTTTCCGCTTCAAATAGTTCTGATGGAGCCTGTCCTTGCGTTCTTCTTTTTTCTGCAGTTCTTCCTGTTCCTCCGGGGTTAAAGGAACCGGCTGTAAGGATGGTGGGATATAGCGTCCTAAAAAATTGAAGTAGATTTCAATTTCCTGCGTGGTGTCCTGGCTGCCTTTTCGGGCGCGTTCGTGGACAAGGATTTTCTCTACAAACTCGTTGAGCATGGTGTTTGTCAGAGTGTCAAAATTCTCATACTTATCAATTAGGGCTATAAATTTCTCTGCGGATTTCTGGCTCTGCTCATAGCCGGTAACAGCCTTTTCCAGCTCCACAATTTCAATCTCAAGTGCGTCCTGCTCTTTGGCATACTGTGCATCAAGCGCCCTATATCGTGCATCCGGCAGCTTGCCGAGGGCGTTGTCCTCATAGATTTTGCAAATCAGTTTTTCCAGTTCTCCGGCTCTCTTTTGAGCAGCAGCCAGACGCCTGCGCTTTTTCGATATATCGGCACTCTGTTGAGCAACCTGCGTTTCCTGAACGGTGTGAATAAATTCCGTCCGGTCATTTCTGGAATATTCAGCGATAGCCCGGAGCGTGTCAGAAACCAATGTCAGAACAGCACTCTCATTGATACGGTGTTGTGTAGGGCATAGTGTCCCACACGGAACTTTGGTATAATTGGAACAGGTATATTGAGAAATCCGCCTGCCATTGTTGGTGCGGTGGACATACATCTTGCCGCCACAATCGGCACAATAGAGCAAACCTGTGAGGGGAGCCGCTTCGCCCCAGCCGTTTGGATAACGCCGTACATTGCTGCGGATTTTCTGCGCCAAATCAAAGGTCTGCTGGTCGATAATGGCTTCATGGGTATTCTCAAAGATCGTCCATTCATCCTCAGAAACATAGTGGCTTTTCTTATCCTTAAAGTGCTTGCGGGTCTTGAAATTGATGGTATGCCCTAAATACTCTCGTTTTTTCAAAATGTTCACGATGGTAGATGATCCCCATCCATAGGGGTCTTTGACCGGCTTTGAACGGTTCACACCTTCGTTGAATCGGGCAAGGTGTACGACAGGAATTTCAATCCGGTCTGCGGACAACTTGCAAGCGATCTGATAAGGCCCATATCCCTCCAGCGTGAGGGAAAAGATACGGCGTACCACTTCGGCGGCTTCCTCATCTACCAGCCAATGCTCCCGCTTTTCGTCCCATAAGTAGCCGTAAATCACGGTGCCTGTCAGGTGCTTACCGCTCATGCCTTTTGACTTAAACACAGAGCGGATTTTCCGGCTGGTGTCGCGGGCGTAAAACTCATTCATGATATTGCGGAAGGGCGTAAAATCATCGTCGCCTTTCAGACTGTCCACGCCATCGTTGATGGCAATTAACCGGACGCCGCGCTGCCGCAAAATCTCCATGACCTGGCCGACTTTCAGATAGTCACGCCCTAACCGGCTCATGTCCTTGATGACGATTGCCTCTACACGCCCTGCCTCCACTTCCTCCATCATCGCCAAAAATCCGGGGCGGTCAAAACGGGTGCCTGAGATACCATCATCGGTAAAGTGCGTAGGGTTGGGCAGCCCATTCCGGCGGGCAAAATCCTCTAACATCTGCTTTTGGTTGGATATGGAATTGCTCTCGCCCTGTAACTCATCGTCCCGGCTCAGGCGCTCGTACAGTGGGGTAATTTTTTCATTTCTCATGGCTGTACCTCCTGAAACAAAAATGCTCTAAGTGATTGCTTCACTAACCATGACAAAATCATGATTAAGAAGTCACTTAGAGCATATATCACCGGCAGCCAGCTTGTAAAGTTTGTACTGCCGCCCGGCAAAGCTGTTTGGCTTCTTTTTTGCCAGTTCCTCAAACAGCAAGTCCACCGGGTTCTGGTATTCCTCATCGTCCTCCAGCACCTGCATGGTGTTGAGCATTTCCAACAGTGTTGCAAAATTCTGCTCCTCCACAGGGGCTTCATAATGCAGATAGGCGATCAGTGCAGTGAGCAAAAGACGTTCGCTTTTCTCCCAAAATGGATCGCCGCCACTGCCTTCACCTTTCGTGTTGGTCATCAGGGTCGTGACCAGTTTCAGAATATCTTTTTCGCTGTGGACATAGGCGAAGGGGTTATAGTGCATCGACTTTTTGAAGTTGATGGTGTTCAGAATCCTGACCTTGTAGCCGTTTTTCAACATTGCGTTGCCACATTCAAGCAAGATCGTACTTTTGGGGTCAGTGACCACATAGGAGCTGTGACATTGTAAAAGGTTGGGCTTGAGCCAAAACCGGGTCTTGCCGCTGCCGGAGCCGCCCACCACCAGCACATTTTTGTTCCGGGCGTTTTTGGGGTCCGGTGGGCGGTTGGACATCATCAGCCGTTCCGTTTTGGTCAGGATAATGTTGTCGGCAAACTTGGGTGCCATGAACGGCTCAATATCCTTGGCGGTGCCCCATGAAGCGTTTTGTCAAGTGCTTTTTTGAGTTATTGACGCTAATTATCGTGAAAGTGCGAAAGTGCAAAGT
>NZ_JAJEQG010000025.1 GCF_020687245.1 Faecalibacterium longum CLA-AA-H243
CAATATTATGATCTCCACCACCAAGCTGTCTGCCCGGACTGTTCTCCGGGCGGTAAAAGCGGCGATTCGGTTGTACCAGTCCAAGGCATCCCAAGGCAAGCAGAGCGTCCGCACCCTTCTGCGGCAAAACCGGGGCGTTTCCAGCGTGGAGATCAGCAAGACCGGCATCCGTGGGTTGGAACGCTACGCCAAAAAGTACGGCATCGACTACGCCATCCGAAAGGACACCTCCGAGGTGCCGCCCCGGTATCTGGTCTTTTTCAAAGCCCCGGATGCAGAAGCCTTCCAATCGGCGTTCAAGGAGTATTCGGCATCCCTGCTGAACAAGGACAAACGCCCCTCGGTGCTGGCACGATTGCAGGAGCTGGTGCAGGCGGCGGCAGAACTCCCCGGCAAAGTCCGGCACAAGGAACAGGAGCGTGGGCTGTGACCACAAAAAAGCTGACAAAGCTGCTGGCGCTGTACCTGCCCTATCTTCTGCTGGGGCTGGTGGCAACCAACCTTGGTGAGGCGTGGCGGCTTGCGGAGGGCAAAGAGCTGGGCGATAAGATCATGTCCATGATGGGCACCGTTCCGCTGGCGTTTGCAAACCCTCTGCCCAGCCTGCATCCGCTTGATATTCTGGTGGGTTTGTGCTGCGGTGCAGGGTTACGGCTGGCGGTCTATCTGCGTGGCAAAAACGCCAAGAAGTACCGCCACGGCATGGAGTACGGCTCTGCCCGGTGGGGCAGTGCGAAAGACATTGAACCATTCATGGCTCCCAAGTTTTCCGACAACATCATTTTAACCAAGACAGAGCGGTTAATGATGAGCAATCGTCCACCTGACCCCAAGAACGCCCGGAACAAAAATGTGCTGGTGGTCGGCGGCTCCGGCTCTGGCAAAACGAGATTTTGGCTGAAACCGAACCTCCTGCAATGCCATAGTTCCTATGTCGTAACCGATCCGAAAGGTACAATCGTGCTTGAATGTGGGCAGGCCATGCTGAAAAATGGTTATAAGGTAAAAGTTCTGAACACCATCAATTTTAAAAAGTCCATGCACTACAACCCCTTTGCCTATGTCCACAGCGAGAAGGACATTCTAAAACTGGTCACGACCCTGATGACCAACACCAAGGGCGAGGGGTCCGGCGGCGATCCATTTTGGGAGAAAAGCGAACGTCTTTTGCTCACTGCCCTGATCGCCTATCTGCATTATGAAGCCCCGGTGGAGGAACAAAACTTCGCTACTTTGCTGGAAATGCTGAACACCATGCAGGTACTGGAGGACGACGAGGAATACCAGAACCCTGTGGACTTGCTGTTTGAGGAACTGGCAAAAAAGAAGCCCAACAGCTTTGCCGGGCGGCAGTACAAACTTTACAAGCTGGCTGCCGGCAAGACCGCAAAATCCATCCTCATTTCCTGCGGTGCCAGATTAGCCCCCTTCGACATCCAAGAGTTGCGAGACCTTACCATGTACGATGAACTGCAACTGGACACGCTGGGTGACCGGAAAACGGCACTGTTCCTTATCATGAGCGATACGGACAGCACCTTTAACTTTCTGATTTCCATGATCTACACCCAGCTTTTTAACTTGCTGTGCGACAAAGCCGATGATGTGTACGGCGGTAAGCTGCCCATTCATGTGCGGTGCCTCATTGATGAGTGTGCCAACATCGGGCAGATCCCCAATCTGGAAAAGCTGGTAGCAACCATCCGCAGCCGTGAGATCTCAGCCTGCCTTGTTTTGCAGGCGAGAAGCCAGTTGAAAGCCATCTACAAGGACAATGCGGACACCATCGTAGGCAACATGGACAGCCAGATTTTCCTCGGCGGCAGTGAGCCTACCACCCTGAAAGACCTGTCCGAAATGCTAGGCAAGGAGACCATCGACGCCTTCAACACCTCGGATACCCGTGGCAACAGCCCCAGCTACGGCACTACGTTCCAGAAGATGGGGCACGAATTATTGAGCCGGGACGAGCTGGCGGTGCTGGACGGCGGCAAGTGTATTTTGCAGCTGCGTGGCGTCAGACCGTTTCTCTCGAACAAATACGACCTGACCCAGCACCCCAACTACAAGTTGACCTCGGACTATGACCCCAAAAACACCTTCGATATTGAAAAGTATCTGAACCGCAAAGAAAAAATCCACCCCGGTGATGAGTTCATCGTGGTGGACGCTGATTCGCTCCCGTCTGCCTAACCCGGTAGGCGGTTTTATTTTACCCGGACCAGAGAGGTACACCAGCAAGCCCACTCCCGCCGCAGTTTGCGGCTTCATTATGCAGCTTCAGGTGTGTACGAATGGTCTACAATTTTTTCAAAATAAAGGAGAAACGACTATGGAATTCTTTAACTCTGCTATCGAAGTTCTTCAGACTCTGGTTGTCGCTCTGGGTGCCGGTCTCGGCGTGTGGGGTGCCATCAACCTGCTGGAAGGTTACGGTAACGACAACCCCGGCTCCAAGTCTCAGGGCATGAAGCAGCTCATGGCTGGCGGCGGTGTCGCTCTGGTGGGCATCACCCTCATTCCTCTGCTGTCTGGTCTGTTCGGCTAAGAGCCGCAGGCGGGGTTTCCCGCCTGTACATACGCAATCGCTCCATCTCTGCTGTGGATAACAGCCCTTTATAATAAGGAGCGCATTGCATCGAATATCCACCTGATAACTGAAAGGGAGTGTTTTCTATGCAGTTTTTGACCCACATTATTTTTCTTCTGAACCTGCTCAAGACCCTCATCAACCACTTCAGCTAAGGACGGTGAATGCTGAATGGAAACCGTTCTCAAAGCCATTGCCGATTGGATCAAAGGCATCCTGACGGCAGGCATTATGTCAAACCTTTCCGGTCTGTTCGACGATGTGAACACGCAGGTCGGCAACATCGCACAGCAGGTGGGCACCAAACCCTCCAGCTTTGAGCCGCGCGTTTTTGCGATGATCGAAGCTCTTTCTCGGAATGTGGTGCTGCCCATTGCAGGCATCATCCTGACCTTCATCGCCTGTTACGAGTTGATAGAGATGATCACCCAGCACAACAACATGGCGCAGTTTGAGCCTGCCCTCATCATGCGCTGGATTTTTAAGACCGCTGTTTCGGTGTGGCTCATCAGCAACACCTTCGATATTGTGATGGCGGTGTTCGACATCACCCAGAAGGTAGTGTCCGATTCCAGCGGCATCATTGCCGGAAACACCCGTGTCAACGACATTGGCCTGTCGATGTTGGAAGCCAGCCTGATGCAGATGGACGTAGGCCCCCTGTTCGGGCTATTCCTGCAAAGTTTCTTCATCGGCATCACTATGCGGATCTTGAGCATCATCATTTTTGTGATCGTCTACGGGCGTATGATTGAAATCTACTGCATGGTAAGCCTTGCGCCCATCCCCATGGCAACATGGGGCAACCACGAGCAGTCGCACATGGGGCAGAACTACCTGAAATGCCTGTTTGCGCTGGGCTTTCAAGGCTTTCTCATCCTCATCTGCGTGGCAATTTATGCCGTGCTGATCCAGAGCGTGGCAATTTCCGGGGATGCCATCAACTCCATTTGGAGCATTGTGGGCTATACCGTTCTGCTTTGTTTCAGCCTGTTCAAGACCAGCTCCGTGACGAAATCCGTCCTCGGAGCGCACTAAAGGAGGTGCTTACTTGGCTGCGTATATTTCCGTTCCCCGTGACCTGACGAAAGTAAAATCGAAGGTCGCATTCAACCTGACCAAACGGCAGCTTGTCTGCTTTGGCACAGCGGCTCTCATTGGAGTGCCGCTGTTTTTTGTTCTCCGAGATTCCGGCGGCAACACTGCCGCCACCCTCGGCATGATGGCGGTGATGCTGCCGGCGTTCTTCCTTGGAATGTACGAAAAGAACGGTCAGCCCATGGAAAAGCTGCTGTCGTACTATGTGCAGTCCCGGTTTCTCCGCCCGAAGATTCGCCCCTACAAGACCAACAACTACTATGCGATTTTGATGAAGGGAGGCATGACCCATGATCCCGTTTTGGAAAAAAAACGGTAAGCACAACAAGCCGCAGTCTGCGCAGAAGCGCAGGCAGAACGCAAAGCCTGCTGTTCCCCGGACCGCCCAGCAGTCCATCCCCATGCAGCGGATGTTTGAGGATGGCACCTGCCGGGTGAAGCCCAACTACTACACCCGCACCATCCAGTATCAGGACATCAATTACCAGCTCGCCCAGCAGGAGGATAGGACTGCGATTTTTGAGGAATGGTGCAGTTTTCTGAACTTCTTTGATTCCAGCATCAAATTTGAACTGTCCTTTGTGAACATGGCAACCGACAGCACCGAGTTTGAAAAGAGCATCCGCATTCCGTTCCAGAAGGACGGTTTCGATGATGTGCGTGCGGAGTATTCCCAGATGCTGCGCCAGCAGCTTGCCAAGGGCAATAATGGTCTGACCAAGACCAAATTTATCACCTTTGGTGTGGAGGGCGAAAACATGGCACAGGTCAAGCCCCGGCTTGACCACATCCAAAACGATTTGCTCAACAACTTCCACCGGCTGGGGGTGCAGGCAAAGCCCCTGAACGGTGTCCAGCGGCTGAAGCTCATGCACGATATGTTCAACATGGACGGTGCCAGCAAGTTTCACTTTGACTGGAAAGACCTTGTGAAAAGCGGCCTTTCCGTCAAAGATGCCATTGCACCGACTGCCTTTGCGTTTAAGAACTCCCGGACGTTCCAGATGGGCGGCATCTTCTGCGCCGCCAGCTTTTTGAGCATCACGGCATCCGACATCAGCGACCAGCTTCTGAAGGATTTTCTGGATATGGATTCCAGCCAGATCGTTACAATGCACATCCAGTCCGTAGACCAGAACCGTGCCATCAAGACGGTGAAGCGCACCATCACGGAACTGGATCGCAGTACCATTGAAGAGCAGAAAAAAGCCATCCGTGCCGGGTATGATATAGACATTCTGCCGTCAGATTTGAAAACCTACGGCAGAGATGCCAAGGCTCTTTTGAAGGAATTGCAGAGCCAGAACGAACGGATGTTTCTTGTCACTTTTTTGGTGCTGAACACCGGGCGCACGGAGCAGGAACTGGAAAACAACGTCTTTCAGGCCAGCTCCATCGCCCAGAAGCACAACTGTAATCTGTGCAGGCTGGATTTCCAGCAGGAGCAGGGCTTGATGAGCAGCCTGCCGCTGGCTGACAGTCAGATCGAAATTCAGCGAGGGCTGACCACCAGCAGCACGGCCATCTTCATTCCGTTCACCACACAGGAACTTTACCAGTCCGGCAAAGAGAGCCTGTACTACGGGCTGAATGCCCTGTCCAACAACTTGATCATGGTGGACCGGAAGAAGCTGAAGAACCCGAATGGCTTGATTTTGGGCACTCCGGGAAGCGGCAAAAGTTTCTCGGCAAAGCGTGAGATTGCCAATGCGTTTCTGGTGACGGATGATGATATTATCATCAATGATCCTGAGGGAGAGTATTCTCCGCTGGTGAACCGGCTGAAAGGTCAGGTCATCAAAATCAGCCCCAACAGCACCCAGTTCATCAACCCCATGGACATCAATGCCAACTATTCTGAGGAGGATAATCCCCTGTCCCTGAAAGCCGACTTTATCCTTTCGCTGTGCGAACTTGTGGTGGGCGGCAAGGAAGGGCTGCTGCCGGTGGAGAAAACCGTCATTGACCGCTGTGTGCATCTGATCTACCGCAAATATTTTGCGAACCCCTGCCCGGAGAATATGCCCATCCTTGAGGACTTGTACAATGCCCTTCTTCAGCAGGACGAAAAGGAAGCCCACCACGTTGCCACGGCTCTGGAAATCTATGTGAAAGGCTCCCTGAACCTGTTCAATCATCGCACTAACGTGAACGTCAATAACCGCATCGTCTGCTACGACATCAAGGAACTGGGCAAACAGATGAAGAAACTCGGTATGCTCATTGTGCAGGATCAGGTCTGGGGGCGTGTCACGGCAAACCGCAGCAGCGGAAAGTCCACACGGTATTATATGGACGAGATGCACCTGCTTCTGAAAGAGGAGCAGACTGCGGCGTATTCCGTGGAGATCTGGAAGCGTTTCCGCAAGTGGGGCGGTATTCCCACGGGGCTGACCCAGAACGTGAAAGACCTCCTTTCTTCCCGTGAAGTCGAGAATATTTTCGAGAACAGTGACATGATCATCATGCTGAATCAGGCGGCGGGAGACCGGCAAATTCTCGCAAAGCAGCTCAATATTTCGCCCCATCAGCTTTCCTATGTGACCCACTCCGGCGAGGGCGAAGGGCTGCTGTTTTTCGGCAATGTCATTCTGCCGTTTGTGGACCGTTTCCCCACCGATCTGGAACTCTACCGCATTATGACCACCAAGTTGGGTGAAGTCTCGGAGGGCGCGCAGAAATGAGTGAACCGAAGCTGAACATCAAAGAGGAAACGTCCGCAAAAAAGACCCGTTCTCCCCCGAAGAAAACCAAGGTAGAGCAGACGGTGCCCAAAACGAAAAAGCTGAAAACCGATGCAGATAAAGCTGCGGAAAAGGCACAGCATCTGCGGTTTGGCAAGGCGGAACTGACCCCGGACGAACTGAGCCGGTTGAGCAAGGCGCAGAAACGAGAAATGTACGCAGCCCATGCTGCCCGGTCTGCGGTGCATCGGGAGGTTGACCAGTACGAGGACGATAATGTGGGCACGCAGGCTTTAAGCGAGGGCGAAAAGGCAGCAGGAAATGTCCGGGATATTTCCAAGAGCATCTATGCCCGGAAGCTGAAAAAGAAAGCCAAGATGCAGGGCAAGAAGGGTGCCAAAACCGCAAGATCTTCTGCACAGAAGCCGACTTCGGCACAAGATGCAGGCGCATTCGGCACCGGTGAAGGCGGCTCCAACTGGCTTTCCCGCTGGAAACAGCGGCAAGAAATCCACAAAAACTACTATGCCGCCGCACGGTCGGGCACGGCGGCGCAGACCGCAGGCGGCAAAGCGGCATCCAACGGTGCATCTGCTGCCCGGTCCGGCGTGGAACAAACCGTAGAAAAAGGTAAAACCGCCGTCAGCACTGCCGTGAAAGGGCTGGCGAATGCCACCAAGAGCAACGCACACGTTCTGGTGATCGTGGGCGTTTTTCTTTTGCTCATCCTCATGGTCATGTCTGGCTTTTCCTCCTGTGGCATCTTATTTGGTAGCGGCACACAGGTGTCCGGGCAGACCATGTACTCTGCCGAGGACAGAGACATCCGGGGCGCAGAACAGGACTACAAGAAGCTGGAAAAGGAACTGGATAAAAAAATCAAACGCACCCCTACCAACCACCCCGGCTACAATGAGTACCAGTATCACCTTGATTCCATCGAGCATGACCCGTGGCAGCTGACCTCGTTCCTGACCACCTTGTATGACGATTACACCCGGTCGGAGGTGCAGGGCAAGCTGAAGGAGACCTTCAAAAAGCAGTACAAGCTGACCACATGGGTAGAGGTGCAGATACGGTATAAGACCGTCTGGGTCATCAGCCCGGCAGGAATCCCGGTTCCCACGCAGGTGCCCTACGAGTACAAAATCTTCCACACCAAATTGGTGAACAAAGGACTGGAAGTCGTTATCCGGGAAGAATTGAATGCCGACCAATGGAAACGGTACGAGATCTTTCAGGACACACTGGGTGGTCGGCCTTATCTATTTAACGGCGGTCTGCCGCCCGGTGGTTCCGATGGCTCCGGCACACCGGGCATCGACTATCAGGTTCCGGCAGAAGCCCTGACCGACAGCGAGTTTGCCGCCATCTACAAGGAAGCCCAAAAGTATGTGGGCACACCCTATGTGTGGGGCGGCTCCACCCCGGAAACCGGCTTTGACTGCTCCGGCTATGTCTGCTGGGTGTATAACCAGAACGGATATAACGTGGGCAGAACGACCGCCAACGGTCTGTGGAACAAGAGCCAGCACATCAGCGAAGCCGAAGCAAAGCCCGGAGATCTGGTCTTTTTCAAAGGAACCTACGACACCCCCGGCATGAGCCATACCGGGATTTATCTGGGCAATGGCATGATGGTCAGTGCCGGAGACCCCATCAAGTACGCAAACATTCACTCGTCCTACTGGGAGAAGCATCTCGCCGGGTTCGGACGACTTTCAAAATGATTGGAGGAATTACTATGAGTGAAAAATCGGATAAGCTGCGGGCGATGTTGGCAAAAGAGAAGGAACGCCGCATCAAACTGAACAACCGTATCGAGATTTTGGAGAGGCGCATTCAGGAGGAGGATTCCGCCGAGGTCAACGAGATGGTGCGGACTGCAAAGGTCACGCCGGAACAGCTCGCCGCCCTGCTGCGGCAGTCGGCTACCGCCACCCCGAACCCGGCTGCGCTGTCTGCCGTGGGTGCAACTTTCGAGAAGGAGGTCGATGCAGATGAAGATTAAGAAACTGGGCGCGCTGCTGGTATCGGCGGCACTGTGCGCTGGCATGGCGGCTCCTGCTTTTGCTTTTGAAGGCGAAGCTGCCCCGGTGGAGCAGCCGGTTCTGCCGGAAGTCGTGGAGGAAGATGTTGTCACCGTCACGGACGAAACCTCTGGTGCCCTGACCCCGGAGGGCAATCTGACGCTGGTGGACGATTACTACACCAACTACTCCGATGGCAGCGGACAGCAGTTCATTACGCTGGTGTCAAAATCGGGCGCTACCTTCTATCTGGTGATTGACCGCAACGCCAAGGGGCAGCAGACCGTTCACTTTATGAACCTTGTGGACGAAGCCGACCTTCTGGCTCTGATGGAGGAAGATGCTGCCGATGCTTATACCGCTGAAAAAGAAGCAGCGGCGCAGGCGGAACAGGACAGGCTGAAAGCCGAGGAAGAAGCCAAGAAAGCCGCAGAAGAAGCGGCGGCATCCGGCGAGGAACAGCCCAAGGAAAACAAGGTCACAAAGATCGCATCCGGCTTTCTGGGTGTGGTCGTGCTGATCGCACTGGCGGCAGGCGGCATTTTCTATGCGTTCACAAAGCAGAAGCAGAAAAAGCAGGCCGAAAAAGAAGCCCTTGACCCCGATGCAAACTACACCGAAGACAAGGGCGATTTTGAGATTCCGACCGAGGACGAGCCGGAGGACACCGGCAAGGAGGATAACACAGAAGAATAATTTTATGGCGGCGTTTGCCGCCTTACATACTAAAAAACGGGATGCCATAAAAATAGCACCCCATTCTAATATTAAAACAAACTGAAAGTCATCCAGTTGAAAAGACCCACTTACCAGATGCATTAACGCCTGTTTTGCCCGAAAACCACCCCAATTACGATAAAAATGACGAGAATAACAATGCATAATGCCTTCCATCCCAAAGTGATTTTCAAATCACTGTGATCAAAGAAAAATGCAAACACGCCAAATAAACCGCATAAGAAAGAGATAATGTTTACGATGTTCATACTAGACCTCCTATTTGTCACTGTGGATTCAAATAGGAACTCAGCATTCAAAACAGAGAATCAAATAGACGAACTGACGCCTACCCGAAGTGAACAACAACCGTAAGTCAATGCATCATGGCACCCACCCTACACTCACATAAATGAGTGTCTGTCTGCTAATAGAGTAATACATTCGTCGCTTTCATCACATAAAATAATCGCTCTAAAATCTAGATAATTATATCTTATGTTGCCATAGAACGTTTATATTATCAAATGCATCATATAAAATGTCTTACCAAAAGGCATTTTAGAATACCTTGCCGCCTTTTCACAAAGCACCCCATCGGCGAGAGCGCACTCGATTTGTTCATCTCCACGCATTTCTTCCATTACTCGGCACATAACAGTATTTTATTTTATCAGGCAGATTTCTTGCTGGCAAGTTCTTTGACTTCTTCAATAGACAATTTAGAATACTTTGCCACCTTTTCATAAGGCATTCCATCTGCGAGCATCTCCAAAGCACACTCGATTCGTTCATCCTTACGCATTTCTTCCATTGCTCTGCACATAGTTGCCACTCCCTTCGCATCGTGCTTAAAGTATTGTACCCGATTTGCAAGCACCGGATAGAACATATCTTTTGCATCGGTACAGAAAAAGTCATGCATCAGTTTTCCGAGGGCAGTTTCATCCTTGATTTGAGAGTTCACATAGATGATATGTGACTGGTCGTTGAAAACTGCACCGGTTTCTTCTACCATACGATGAATGTGGTAAATCGGCAATCCAGCCTTTAACACATCGTTCTCCGTGATGAAGATAATATATGTTTCGTTCAAGGCATCATAATTGCTGCCAGAATGAGTGAGGTTTGCATCCAGCAGGCTGCTGTTGTAGCGGGCGCGTTTTTCGCTTGCCCCACGGTCACTGCGTTGCACCTCGATATTATATGCCCGATTCTGCTCATCAACAGCCAGAATATCCAGACGAACGGAGCGTCCCTGCAAATTCTTGATACTGTACTGACCATGCACTTCACGAACCTTCAAATCCGCTCGTTTGAGAATGATTTGAAGCAAAAATTCTGCACAAGCAGGGTCTTCAAAAACCGCCGCCATGAAATCGTCATCAATCAGGCGCAGGCCTCTCAGACGTTGTAAATCCTGCTCGTGTTTACGTTCAAAATCCAGTTCTTGCTGTGTTTTGTTTTCAGACATTGGTTCACCCGCTTTCTTTCTTCTTTCAAGAACATAGTACCATAATCCAATCTTTTTTACAAGATGACACCATTTATAAAAAGGAGTTGATGCTTATTGTCTTATTGCTTGGTAGTGGCGGAAAAGCCCTCTGTCGGGGCAGCTTACGCAAAGGTCCTCGGTGCGACCAATCGACAGGATGGTTATTGGGAGGGCAACGGCTATCTCGTCAGCTGGTGCGTTGGTCATCTGGTGGAACTGGCTCCGCCTAATGTCTACGATGCCAAATACGTTAAGTGGAGCATTGCAGACTTGCCCATCCTACCGCAGAAGTGGCAGTATCTGGTGTCTGCCAGCACCAAAAAGCAGTTTGGCATCCTGCAAAAGCTCATGCACCGCCCGGACGTAGACAGCATCGTGAACAGTTGCGATTCCGGACGTGAGGGAGAACTGATTTTCCGCTTGGTGTACCAGCAAGCAGGCTGCAAAAAGCCCTTTTCTCGTCTGTGGCTGTCCAGCATGGAGGAAAACGCTATCCGGGAGGGCTTTGCCCACCTCAAACCGTCACCTGAATACGATGCGCTGTACAACGCAGCACTCTGCCGGGAACGCGCCGACTGGATGGTCGGCATCAATGCGTCCCGGCTTTTTTCGTGCCTGTACGGTCAACCGCTGGCGGTAGGGCGTGTTATGACCCCGGTGCTTGCTATGACCGTAGTGCGGGAAGCCGCCATCGCCGCCTTTGTGCCGGAGAAATTCTACACGGTTGCCCTGACCCTTGCGGACGGCGGCACCGCATCCAGCAAGCGGTTTGCCCAGAAAGCGGATTCCGAACTGCTGCTTTCCAAATGCCGAAAGGAGGGGCGTGCCACGGTGCAAAAGATGGAACGCAAGGAGAAGTCCGAAAGCCCATCACAACTCTATGACCTTACCGCATTGCAGCGGGATGCAAACCGTCTGTTGGGATTTACGGCGCAGCAGACGTTGGATTATGCCCAAAGTCTTTACGAAAAGCGGCTTATCACCTACCCCCGCACGGACAGCCGGTTTTTGACGGAGGATATGGCGGCTTCCCTTCCGGGACTGGTGACGGACACGGGCAGGGCGTTTGCCGTGGAGGAGCCGATTCCCATCCATGTGCAGCAGGTCATCAATGGCGGCAAAGTCACCGACCACCATGCGCTGCTGCCTACGAAAAGCATGGCAAACGCAGATATTGCCGCCCTCCCTGCCGGGGAGCGGAATGTCCTGCGGCTGATTGCCGCACGGCTGCTCTGCGCTGTGGGCGAACCGCACTGCTATGCAGAAACTACGCTCACCACCATCTGCGCCGGAGAGGAATTCTCCGCAAAAGGCAAGTTGGTGCTGTCCGATGGATGGAGAGCCATGGAGCGGAAAATGCTGGGCGAACTGTTGGGCAAGCAGAAAGAACCGGCTGTTCTGCCCGATGTGCAGGAGCAGAGCCAGTGCAGCGTTGCCGGTGTCGAACTGAAAGAGGGTCAAACGTCTCCGCCAAAGCATTTCACCGAGGACCTTCTACTTCATGCGATGGAAACCGCCAGTGCAGACAGTATGCCGGAGGGCGTAGAACGTCAGGGCATCGGCACCCCGGCAACGAGAGCCGCCACCATCGAAAAGCTGGTGCAGAAGGGCTTTCTGGAACGCAAGGGCACCAAGAAAACCAAGGTGCTGCTGCCCACGGATAAGGGAAAAGCCCTCATTACCGTAATGCCCGAAGAGATTCAGTCTGCGGATATGACGGCTGACTGGGAAGCGAAATTGCTGCAAATCGAGCGTGGCGAAATGGAGCCGGGTGAATTTATGACTGAGATCAATACGATGATTACCGAACTGGTAAAGAACACGGAAATGAAAAAAGGAGCGAATGCACTTATGAAAAGCAAGATTATTGGTGTCTGTCCGAACTGCGGTGCAAATGTTGTGGAACGTGAAAAGGGCTGGTTCTGTGAGAACAGGGAGTGCCGTTTCGTGCTGTGGAAGGACAATGCGTTCTTCAAGCGTCTGGGTAAGCGACTGGATTCCCATGTGGCGGACAAGCTGCTGCGGGATGGGCGTGTCCGGCTGAAGGACTGCAAGAGTGCCAAGGGCAAGACCTACAATGCCACCGTGCTGCTGTCCTGTGAAGCCGATGGCCGCAGCAAGTTTTCTCTGGAATTTGAGGGTGGCTGCTGATGGAACAGATAAAAGAAGCGGTCTACCTTATCAACGATGAACGCTATCTGCATCTCCGGGAAAACGGTGCAGGGGTCGGCTTTGCCACCTACAACAAGGTAACTGGTGAGCCGCTGGAAAGTGGGCAGATCTCGGAAAAGAATCTGCCGCCCGATGGACGGAACGCCATCCCTGCCGCCCGGAACTGGTATCTGTTTGCACTTTCGGACGATGACCGCAAGGTCATCCAACAGGAAAGCGTAAAGATCCTCGAAAACATCCCGCAGGCGGGCATCGGCAGACGGCGCATCTGGGAGCCGGAAACGCTGCCGAAGGATATTCGTCTCATCAACAGCCACTATGACGATCTCTACCGCATTCCAGATGGCGGCGTGATTCAGGTGGATTACCCGGATGGGCGCAGCTTCACGGCACGGCTGGAACATCTGGATGATTACCACTTTGACATGGGCGGTCTGGGCAATGTGTTCCACATCTGCCAGTTTGCCGAGGTCATGGAACGAAACCATGCAGACTTCTACCCGGAGATTCAAACACAGGACGAGCAGGCTGCATGGGAACTGGGCGGCAAAGGCTACCTTGCCATCCAGTCCTATGAGGATGGATGGGACTACACCATTTACCACAGCGATTATTCTGTGATGGACGGCGGGCAGCTGAATGCCCCGGAACTGACCATTCAGGAAGCCCGTGAGCAGATTCTGGAAGCACACCACATGGAAAAGGGCCGGCGGCTACTGCAGGACTACGATGCAGTCATGGATAAAGTTGCGGAAGCCGAGGAACTGAGTGCAGACCATCGCCCTTCCACACTGGAAAAGCTGGCAGAACTGGCAAGTGATACGTCTGCGCCAAAATCCTCTGCACATTCTGCACCGGAACTGTGAGGTGGACGATGCAGCAAAAATGGAACCAGAATTTTGACGGTGAACCCATGACAGACATCCCGCAGAAGTTTCTGAACGCAGGGTGCGATGTTTATATGGTGATGCAGCTGCGGCATGACGAAAAAATCCTCGATGAAAGATTTGCTTCCATGCGGGAACTGCATCGTCGGGGCAAAATGCCAGACCCGGAGCATTACGAGGTCACCTACTATGCTGATCTGCCCGCCATGTGGCAGGATGTGCCGAACAACGAGATTTTGGAAGAACTATTTCAGATGTTCAACCTCTCCCGTCCGCAGGATTTTGAGGGGCACAGCCTGTCGGTCAGCGATGTGATCGCACTCAAACGCAATGGCAAAGTGTCTGTGCATTATGTGGACAGCATCGGCTTCAAGGAGCTGCCGGGGTTTCTGGATAAAAAGCCGGAGCACTCTTCTGTTCTGCAAAACCTCAAGGAGAAGTGCGATGCCCCGGAGTGCAACCCAACTGGATGCCGGAAAGCGAGGGCTGAACATGAACTTTGACCACGAGGAATTGACCCTGATGATGCTCTACAACACCGGCACCCGGCTGGGGCTGGTACACGAGTTGCGGCTGATGCAGTGCTATCTGATGCCCGATGAAACCGCCCTGCGGGAACTGTCGGAGGGGGTTATCGAAAAGTTGAAACTGCTGACCGATGCTGAGTTTGCCGAACTGGAATTTCCACTGGACTGATTTTTGCCGCCTGCGGGCGGCGTACATAGGCTCTTTCGCGCAGATGGGTGGTTTGCATTCGGAAGTTATGATGGTGTCCATATGTATGAAGAAAGTGGATCATTCCATAAGGCTTTGAAATCCAAAACGAGGGGCTTGATGAAGCCACCGATGAAAAAGATTGCACTATAGTTTGAAAGCTGAAATAAAATTTTCGCAGATTTAAGGCAACAGCCGGTTGCTTGTGTTTGCCGGTGCAAATCATTATAATTATGTCAAGGTGGTGATATAAATGGAAACAAAAGATGTGATACTAAGTCTGAGAAATAAAAATAATCTCTCTCAGGAAGAACTGGCTGAAAAGGTATTTGTTACTCGTCAGGCAGTTTCTCGTTGGGAAACTGGTGAAACGATTCCAAATACAGAAACCTTAAAACAGCTTTCAAAATTGTTCGATGTGTCTATCAATACATTGTTAGGAACTCCGAGACAGCTTATTTGCCAATGCTGCGGAATGCCTCTTGACGATGAAACACTTAGCAAAGAACCCGATGGCGAATTCAATGAAGATTACTGTAAATGGTGTTACAGTGATGGTCAATTCACATACGGAAGCAAAGAACAGCTTATTGATTTTTGTGTAGAACATATGGCAAATGAGAATTGGTCTGCTGAGCAAGTCAGAGCACATATGGAATCTCTAGCTACACTAAAGCATTGGAAGTAAAACGGCAAGAAATTCCAGTTTGCCAAACTACAAATCGCTTACAGTATCCCCCTGCGGACAGCGCCGATAGCTGTCCGCTATTTTTTTACCCTAAAATCCGAAAAAGGAGGAACGCTATGCCAAGCAAAACCGAAGAATATCTCGCCCTTGCCCAGCGCACGGCGAATGGCTTAACCCGGTACTGGGAAAGCTGGACGAACTATTTGACCACTGCATCCCGGCTGTACAAGTACCCCTTTGCAGACCAGCTGATGATCTACGCCCAGCGGCCTGATTCCACTGCCTGCGCCAGCTTCGACATCTGGAACAATCGCATGAACCGCTATGTCCGGCGCGGCTCCAAGGGCATCGCACTGTTAGACCAGTCCAGCAGTGTGCCGCGTCTGCACTATGTCTTTGATGTGAGCGACACCGGGGTGCGCCGCAATTCCCGTGACCCGGAGGTGTGGCAGTTTAACGACGATCTGAAACAGCCGGTTTCGGAGATGCTGAGCAAGACCTACGGCATCAGCGGAGAGCGTGTCAGCCAGCAGCTTGCGGATGTTGCCGGGAAACTGGTGGCAGATTACTGGGACAACAACGGCGGAGACATCCGCGCCATCGTTGACGGCTCGCTGCTGATGGATTATGATGAAGCCGGAGTGGAGATGCAGTTCAAAAGCGCAGCAGCAATGAGTGTCACCTACACGCTGCTGGAACGCTGCGGCTTTGAGCCTGCCGGGTGGTTCGACAAGGACGATTTTCAGGCAATCTACAATTTCTCTACCCCGGATAGTGTCTACGCCCTCGGCGCAGCCGTCAGCGACATGAGCCGGGAGGTCTTACGCCAAATTGAGCGCACCGTTAAAACAACCATTCGCCGCCGCAATGCAGAAAGGAGCCAGTATGAATATGAACAGCAGGAACGTGACCTACTCGACCGTCGGGGACTACCAGCTCCCGAACCTGATTCTGAACCAGCCCCGGAAGCCGCTGGGCAAGTACGGCAGGCTGCGCCGGACGTACCTGAAAGACCATCGCCCAGTGCTGTACAACACGATGCTCCTGAACGGGAGCCTGTACCCGCACCTGATGGAGGTGGAGCAAACAGCAGAGGACCGGATGCAGCAGACCATAGCACAGCTCTTGAAACAGACCCCCGCCCCGGACAAGGAGCAGAATCAGATGGCATGGGTGCAGCACATGAACAGCCTGCGGGCACAGGCAGAGGAACTGGTGCTGATGGAATTGATTTACAGTTAAGTTTCTTTGATGCCCACATCCCCACCGAAGTCCAGCAAATTGAAAAAATCGACCAAGCGGAGAGCGAAAAAACGCCCTCCGCTTTTTCGTTATCTCAAGCGGAAATTGAGAACGAACTGCGCAAGCACGGTTCAGGATTTATGGGCGGTAAACAGCGCATTATGGCACTGTACCAGACCCAGCCTGACCGCAGCCTCCGTGCCAAGGCTCTGGCAAAGGAGTACGGTATCGGTGGGCACTCCCACGATTATCTGGATGGCAGCAGAGGGTTTGTCAACCACGACTGGAAGGGACTGGAATTCGACCATTACCCCGACCACCAGAAAATCACCTTAAAATGGGCACAGGTGGAACAGTATATCGACCTGATGATCCAGTCCGACCGTTACCTGACGGACAAAGAGAAAGAGCATTACACGCCCCCTGCGCCTGTCAACGCAGAGCCGGATGTTGAGCTTGCTCGTGCCAAAAACCTGATTCGGGAGTTTTGTCAGGAGGAATACGACTCTGAGCCGGACTTCTCCAATTTGTCCAAGATCGGCGTTGCCTACACCAACGCCACGGATGAGGAGATCCCCATTCAGGTCAACGTCGATCTGGTGGGATACCGTGTGGAGCGGTATCTGGGCGAGGTGCTGATAGACGAGCGGCAGTATGAAAGTCTGGAGGACCTGGCCGAAACCGAGCTGGAGGCGCTGGATTTTTCGGAACTGGTCAGCGTCACGGACGAGGAACTGGAGCACTACCACAGTAAGGCGGAGGAACGCCCGGCACTGTTGCCGCTGGATGCCGCTACCGAGTACAACGCCCTGAAGGAGCAGCACCCGGATGCGCTGGTGGGCTTTGAGCAGAACGGACAGTTTGAGTTTTACGCAGATGACGCGCAAAAAGTCAGTGAACTTCTGGGCGGAAAGCTTCTGGAAAAGGAAACGCCACTGGGCACCGTCCCGGTCACCGGCTTTCCCCGCAACCAGTGGGCATACCGTGCCAAGCAGCTGTGGCAGTGCGGCGAGAACGTCTATCTTGCCGGGCTGAACGAGGACGGCACTCATCACCAGACCAAGTACCTGCGCCGGGAGGATTATCTGCCGCTGGGTGCTACCATCCACATGGAAGGGCGTACCTTCCGAGTGGATACGGTAAACTTTGATAAGGACAGCGTTACCCTGCAGGATGTGGCACTGGCAGAAATGCGGATGCCGATTTTCCGGGAGGAACCGCTGGCTCTTGTCCGGGAGTTGTACGAGCAGGAACAGGATGTGATGGAACACCCCCTACCCGATTACAAGGTCGGTGACAATGTTATCGTTGACCTTCCTACCCGAACTATCGAAGGCAAAATCGGCTATGTAGGCGAAACGGATGTGCGCATCGACACCAGCGCACAGGGGCAGTCGTGGGATAACGAAGTTATCAATAAGCAACAATTCGAGGACGGTCTGCGGCAGGTCACGCCGGAACTGACTGACGAAGAACTGGATGCGCTACCCATTTCTGCCGTGATGGACAGAAAGGTGCAGACCTTCCCGGATGCCGCAACCTTGGATGAAGCCCTGAATGCTGAACCTGCGCCAGAACCTGCCGGGAACTTCCACATCACGGATGATGATTTGGGTGTCGGAGGCCCCAAACAGAAATTCGCCCGGAACATCGAAGCCATCCGTACCCTGTTCAAGCTGGAGGAGGAGCACCGTGGTGCCACCGCTGAGGAACAGCGGGTTCTTTCCCAGTATGTAGGCTGGGGCGGTTTGGCAGATGCCTTTGACCCCGGCAAAGATAGTTGGGCAAAGGAATATGCAGAGTTGAAAGGACTGCTCTCCGAGGACGAGTATGCCGCCGCCCGTTCCAGCACTCTGAATGCTCACTACACCTCTCCGGTGGTGATTCGCTCTATTTATGATGCGGTCGAGAAGATGGGCTTCCAGTCGGGAAACATCTTGGAACCGTCTATGGGCGTGGGCAACTTTTTTGGTATGTTACCAGATTCTATGCAGAGCAGCCGCCTGTATGGTGTAGAACTGGACAGCATCACCGGGCGCATTGCCAAGATGCTGTATCCGCAGGCTGACATTACTGTTGCCGGCTTTGAGACCACCGACCGCCGTGATTTCTACGATTTGGCGGTGGGCAACGTGCCCTTTGGTCAGTACAAAGTCAACGATAAGGCGTACAACAAGCTGGGGTTCTCCATCCACAACTACTTTTTCGCCAAAGCTATCGACCAAGTGCGACCGGGCGGTGTCGTGGCGTTCGTCACCAGCCGTTACACCATGGACAGCAAGGACAGCACCGCCCGCAAGCACATGGCAGAACGTGCCGATTTGCTGGGTGCGATCCGTCTGCCGAATAATGCGTTCCGTGCTAACGCTGGTACGGATGTTGTCAGCGATATTATCTTTTTGCAGAAGCGTGACCGCCCTGCGGATATTGAGCCGGACTGGGTGCAGCTTGGCAAGACCGAGGATGGCTTTGCCATCAACCAGTATTTTGTAGATCACCCGGAAATGGTTCTGGGCGAGCTGACCACCGAAAGCACCCAGTACGGACGAGAGGAATTGACCGTTGCACCTATCGAGGGCACCAGCCTTGCCGACCAGCTTGCAGAAGCGGTACAGCATATTGAGGGGCAATACACCGAAGTTGAGGTAGAAACACCAGATATTGCGGATGTCGAAAACGAGAAGCACATTCTCCCGGCTGACCCGGACGTGAAAAACTTCTCCTACACGGTGGTGGACGGCGAAGTGTTCTACCGGGAAAATTCCGTGATGACGCAGGTGGAGCTGTCTGACACCGCCAAGGGGCGCGTCACCGGCATGGTGGAACTGCGGCAGATCGTCAACGAGCTGATCGAACAGCAGTTGAACGATTACCCGGACGAGGACATCAAGGCAACACAGGAGCGTTTGAACACCGCCTACGATGCTTTTACCGCAAAATACGGTCTGCTGAACGACCGCAAAAACGGGCGGCTGTTTGAGCAGGATTCCTCCTACTATCTGCTGTGTTCGCTGGAAAATCTGGACGAGCAGGGGCAGCTCAAATCCAAGGCGGCGATGTTCACCAAGCGCACCATCCGCCCGGAGCGCACCGTCACCAGCGTGGATACCCCCAGTGAAGCGCTGGCAGTGTCCATCGGGGAACGCGGCAAGGTGGATTTGCCCTATATGGCAGAGCTGCTGGGCACTCCCGGTGAGTACGGGCGCATTACCACCGAACTGTCCGGTGTGATCTTCAAAGACCCCAGTGCCGACCCTGCCGATCCGGAAGCGGGGTGGCAGATGGCAGACGAGTACCTGTCCGGCGATGTACGGGCAAAGCTGCGAATGGCGCAGTTCGCCGCCGAAACCAACCCGGAATTTGCGGTCAATGTGGATGCGCTGATTAAGGCACAGCCCAGAGAACTGGAAGCATCTGAAATTGATGTGCGGCTGGGTGCCACATGGCTTGCGCCTGAAATCATTCAAAAATTTATGACCGAGACTTTCCAGATCCCCTACTATCTGCGTCATGCAGTCAAGGTGAGATATTCTCCGTATACCGCAGAGTGGCGTGTGGAGGGTAAAACTGCCACCGGGCGGGGCGATATTATCTCCTCCGAGACCTACGGCACATCCCGTGCCAATGCCTACAAGATTCTGGAAGAAACCCTGAACCTGAAAGATGTCCGCATCTACGACACCATCGAGGATGCTGATGGCAAACCCAAGCGTGTGCTGAACAAGCGGGAGACCATGCTGGCGCAGCAGAAACAGCAGGTCATCAAGGACGCTTTTGCGAACTGGGGCTGGCAGGACCCCCAGCGGCGCATTGCGCTGGTGAAGCAGTACAACGAGCTGTTTAACTCCACCCGCCCCCGTGAATACGATGGCTCCCACATCCATTTCGTCGGCATGAACCCGGAGATCACTCTCCGGGAACACCAGCGCAACGCCATTGCTCATGTGCTTTATGGCGGTAATACGTTGCTTGCACACGAAGTTGGCGCAGGCAAAACCTACGAAATGGCGGCATCCGCTATGGAAGCAAAACGGCTGGGGCTGTGCCAGAAAAGTCTTTTTGTAGTGCCCAACCATTTGACGGAGCAATGGGCATCGGAGTTTCTGAATCTCTATCCTAACGCCAAACTCTTGGTGGCACGGCGCAAGGACTTTGAAACTGCCAACCGCAAAAAATTCTGCGCCCGCATCGCCACCGGCGACTACGATGCCGTCATCATCGGCCATTCGCAATTTGAGCGCATCCCGCTGTCCTTTGAACGGCAGGAGCGCATCATTCAGGAGCAAATTGATGAAACGCTTGCCGCCATCAACGAACTGAAAGCCCATGCAGGTGAGAATTTCTCCATCAAGCAGATGGAAAAGACCCGGAAAACGCTGGAAACCAAGCTGGAAAAACTGCGCTCCGATGAGCGTAAAGACGATGTAATTACCTTTGAACAACTGGGCGTTGACAGGCTTTTTGTGGACGAGAGCCATTTTTACAAGAACCTCTTTTTGACCACAAAAATGCGGAATGTCGCAGGATTATCCACCAGCGAAGCGCAGAAATCCAGCGATATGTTCGGCAAGTGTCGCTATCTGGATGAGATCACCGGCGGGCGGGGCGTGGTGTTCGCCACGGGCACGCCCGTGAGCAATTCCATGACCGAGTTGTACACGGTCATGCGGTATTTGCAGTACAGCACCTTGCAGCAGAAAAAGCTGACCCACTTCGACTGCTGGGCATCCACTTTTGGAGAGACCACCACTGCAATCGAGCTTGCGCCGGAAGGTACAGGCTATCGGGCGAGAACGAGATTTGCCAAGTTCTTCAACCTCCCGGAACTGATGTCCATGTTCAAGGAGGTTGCGGACATTAAAACATCCGACCAGCTCCATCTGCCTGTGCCCGAAGCGAAGTTTGAAACCGTGGTGGCGAAACCGTCCGACATCCAAAAGGAAATGGTGCAGGAACTGAGCAAACGTGCCGCAGAAATCCACTCCGGTACCGTGGATGCCTCAGTGGACAATATGCTCTGTGTCACCAACGACGGCAGAAAGATCGGCTTGGATGTGCGCCTGATGAACCCCATGCTGCCGGACGACCCCAACAGCAAGCTGAACGTATGCGTTCAGAACGTGCTGAAGATCTGGGAGGAAGGCAAAGACCAGAAGCTGACCCAACTTTTGTTCTGTGACCTCTCAACACCAAAGAACGATGGCAATTTCAACGTCTACGATGACATTCGCAAAAAGCTGGTTGCTGCCGGTGTGCCGGAAAACGAGATCGAGTTTATCCACAACGCAGATACCGAAGCAAAAAAAGCGGCATTGTTCTCCAAAGTGCGCTCCGGCGATGTGCGAGTTTTGCTCGGAAGCACGGCGAAAATGGGAGCGGGCACCAACGTCCAGTCCCGGCTTGTGGCGGTGCATCATCTGGATGTTGGCTGGAAGCCCAGCGACATGACCCAGCGCAATGGTCGCATCATCCGTCAGGGCAATATGAATAAGGAAGTCAAGGTGTTCAATTACGTCACGGAAGGGACATTTGACTCGTACTTGTTTCAGACCCTTGAGAATAAACAGCGGTTTATCAGCCAAATCATGACTTCCAAATCTCCTGTTCGCTCCTGCGAGGATGTGGACGAACAGGCACTTTCCTATGCGGAGATCAAGGCATTGTGTGCTGGAAATCCATTGATTAAAGAAAAAATGGATTTGGACGTGCAGGTGGCAAAGCTGAAGGTGTTGAAAGCCGACCACCAGAGCCAGAAATTCCGCTTGCAAGACAAGCTGCTCACAAAATTCCCGGCTGACATTCAGGAAACGAACGCCTATATTGCCGGGCTGAAAGGGGATGCACAGCTTGCCGACGCCTATCCGCAGGGCAAGGAGGAGTTTTGCGGCATGACCATCAAAGGTGTTGCCTACGATGAGAAAAAGACCGCCGGTGAGCGTCTGGTGCTTGCCTGCTCCGAACTGCCCAACGCCGAAGAAAAAGTGATCGGCAGCTACCGGGGCTTTGAGTTGTCTCTGCGGTTCGATACCTTCCGCAGCGAATATCAGGCGATTCTGAAGGGGCAGCGGAGGTACCCGGTGCCCTTGGGCACCGACCCACTGGGCAACATCATCCGTCTGGATAACTCCCTGAACAACTTCCCGGAGCGTATCACCGCCGCAGAAAACGAGCTGGATACCCTGCATCAGCAGCAGGCAGCGGCACAGATTGAGGTGGAAAAGCCCTTCCCGCAGGAGGAAGAACTGGCAGAGAAGTCCGCACGACTTGCAGAATTGAACGCTCAGTTGGATGTGGACGAAAAGAGCCACGAGCCGGAACAGGATGAGGAAGAACAGGAGGATGCACCTCGCCGTCCCTCGGTGCTGGCGGCACTGGAAGAAAAGTCGGACAAGACGGAGCCGGTGAAGCCCTTCCGCAGTTATTACGACAAGGATGGTGATGCCCGGTGAGCGACCGCCGCGACCAGCAACTCCATTTCCGGGTCAGCAAGCCGGAATTGGAGCGGATTCGGAACAAAATGGAAGCCAGCGGCATCCTGAGCATTGGCTCCTATCTGCGCAAGATGGCACTGGACGGGTATTGTCTGCATCTGGATCTGCCGCAGCTGCGCCGGATGGCGTATCTTTTGCAGATGTGTAGCAACAATCTGAACCAGTACGCCAAAGTAGCCAATGAAAACGGTCAGATTTATACTGCCGATCTGGAGGATTTGCGCGCCCGGTTGGATGAACTGATCAGCGTCAGCAAGCAAATTCTTGCAAAGCTGACCGAGCTGTAACACTGCCCGCAGTCAAACACTGCGGGTTACATAAATTTTATTAGCATAAGGATTACCACTCATCTTCGTCCTCGTCATCCTTATTGAGCAGTAAATCTTCAAATTCATCGGCATCATCCGACGCAAGCCGTTCCGGGTGGAAGCGCATATCAAGCTGCTCCTGCGCAAGCTTCCGAATCTCAGGCCGCTTGTCATGGGCTTTGTTGTTCAGCCATTTTATTTGTTCTTTGGAAAGTCTCCATGGCAAAGAAAGCAGCTTGTTTTCGATCATCTGCGCAGAGCGTACATCTGGCGGCAGAGCAGCGCACTTTTTACAGATGTGCGCTGTATGACCTTTGCCCGAAAACTTTTCATTTGCTTTGTACTCGTCGCAGACTTTACAATAATGTCCGTGCTTTTTCATGGGACAGATTCCTTTCACAGATATTTTTACCAGTGTATCAGATTTTGAAGTCAATTCCAATTTATTTTTAAGAAAAGGGGGCGTTCGATGGCCGCAACACGTTTGATTGCGCTGCACAAAAACAGGGGCAAGTCGGTTGCGGCCTGCCTGAAAAGCCGCACGGACTACGCGAAGAATCCTGACAAAACGAACAAGGGAGAACTGGTCAGCAGCTATGAGTGCAGCCCCTTGACCGCAGACGAAGAATTTATGCTTTCCAAGCGGCAGTATGAATTTGTCACTGGGCGCATACAAAAAAATGATGTGATCGCCTATCAAATTCGACAGTCTTTCAAGCCCGGTGAGATTACCGCCGAGGAAGCCAACAAGGTGGGCTATGAACTTGCCATGCGGTTTACCAAGGGCAAATACGCTTTTATCGTTGCCACCCACACAGACCGGGAACACATCCACAATCACATTATCTACAACTCCACTGCGCTGGACAGCACCCGAAAATTTCGGGATTTTTTATTATCCGGGCTGGCCGTGCAGCGGTTGAGCGATTTGATTTGTCTGGAACATCAGCTGTCTGTTATTGAAATCAAGCCGTACCGAGAGCGGCAGAAGCGCACCCTTTATCCACCCAGAGAAAGTAATCGTGATAAGCTGTGTGCCGTAATCGACAACATCCTGCTGAACGAGAGGCCCGCAAATTTCGAGGGCTTTCTTCAGAAGCTGGAACAGCAGGGCTACGAAATCAAACGGGGAAAGTACACTTCGGTCAAAGGAACACGGCAGAAACGCTTTATCCGTTTTCGGACACTGGGCGCGGGATACAGTGAAGATGAAATCAAGGCGGTCATTGCCGGAGAATCCGAACACCGCCCGTATCAGAAGCAGCCACCGAAAGAGCAGCCGTTCCACCTGTTGGTGGACATTCAGGCAAAACTCTCCGAGGGCAAAAGCGAAGGCTATGCACGGTGGGCTAAACGCTACAATTTGAAAGAGATGTCCAAGACCCTGATTTTTTTGCAGGAAAATAAAATCGGCAGCATTGAGGAGATGCAGGAGCGTGTGGATGCTGCTACTGCTCACTATCACGAACTGGGCGATTCCATTAAAGATTCTGAAAATCGACTGGCAGAAATTGCGGTGCTGAAAGCACACATCATCAACTACGCCAAGACGCGACCAGTCTATGATGCCTACCGAAAGACCGGATACAGCAAGCACTTTCTGGAAGGTCATCGTGCAGAGATCACACTGCACAAGGCAGCGAAAGCGGCATTCGATGAAGCTAACCTGAAAAAGCTCCCCAAGGTGAAAGAACTGGATACGGAATATTCCAAGCTGCTGACGGAAAAGAAAGCACTCTACCCGGACTATCGTAAAGCGAAAGAAGAAATGCAGGAGCTTCTTCGTGCAAAGAGAAACGTAGAACTGTTCTTTGCAGAGGAAAAGAGCAGCACCGAAAAAACGAAGTCCCGATAAACGAAGATAGCCTAGGACCCTTCCCTCATGGAAGAGCCCTAGGCTATCTTTTTTGTTATAAAAGTGTTTGGAACAAACGCGCAGCCTGCATCGCACGATGCGGAACGATAGGGGATTGGGCACAGCCCAACAAGCATTTTGAATTTGGATTTGAAAAATCTGATTCAAAAATCGCGAGTTGGTACCAGCTCGCCCTGCTTGCCACCTCGTTTTCCTCTAGTTGCCTCGAAGATCGGAAATATCGATTACCTCATCACATTGTTCCAATACCTTCTGATCATGTGAAACCAATAAAATGATCGCCTGCATTTTCCTTTGTTTGAGCAGCGTCATCAGCTTTTCAATGCTATCTTTGTCAAGAGCAGAAGTCGGCTCATCCAACAGGATCAAAAAGCTTTCTTTACTTAATGCTCTTACAATTGACAGCTTTTGTTTTTCTCCCCCTGAAAGATTGTTGCCGTTTTCATTGATGTCTTTTGTCAGAAGATCGTCTATTTCCAGCATTTCTATGAGCATTTTTTGTGTCTCTGCGACAGATTGGCTTTGCTCAATTCCAAAATTCAAAAATGCCTTGACCGACATATTCAACATGACTGGAGTTTGTTCAACATAGGAAATTTTCTGCCGCCGGAGCAATGGCATATTGAGCCGATCGATCGCAATTCCGTTATAGGAAACGATTCCAGACGTTTCTCCCGAAAAAAGACCGATAAGGGCGTTCAAAAAAGTTGTCTTGCCAGTTCCATTCTGGCCGTACAGACCATAAATTCTTCCTCGATAAAATGTAATGCTGCAATGATCCAAGAGCATATGGCTTCCATGCCGGAGAGAAAAGTCTTTGCATTCAACTTTTTGAATCGAATCGATCCCCTGTTCCCCTTTTTCCTCGTCGGGTGATTTCAAAATCTTTTCAATACGTTGAAAAGATATTTTGGCATCCTGATAACTTCCAGCCAATCCAATAAAGTATGAAATTGAGCTGATAATCATATTGAAATACGTGTTTATTATGGAAAAGAAACCAACACTAAGACTACCTGTACTTACTTTGTAGCCGCCAATCCCGACAATGCACACATAAATCAATAAAACTACAAATTGATTTAAATTTGTAAATACGTAGCTTACTTTGATTGCATGTATCGATGATCCCATCATTTTATCAAAAGCTTCTTGAAATCGACTTTTCATCTCAATATTCAAGGTGTTTCTTTTAATATATTCAAACTTATTAATCTGTTCTGAACAGCGTGAAAAAAACTCATTCGATTTTTCTTTTTGTATCCTCCGAGAGATATACAATCCCTTCTGATTCCAGAGAAATGTAATAATATATACCGGTATCACAGAGAAAACAATCATACAAAGCAATTTATCTGCTCTTAGCACAATTATAGCACTAATAATAATTGTCGCAATTTGAAAGAAAAAGCTTAGTATGTTGGCAGAGAAAAAAGTTACAAGTGTAGAAGTATCTTTGTTGATTTGATCTATATAATAAGCATTATCAACATTCGTATACTCGCTGTATCTTGAGTTAAAAATTTTTTGATAGATATTACTACTGATACTTGCAACTAGCTTCTGATTGAATTTTGTTGATGCCACCGACATAAAATATCGACAGAACATTTGCAGACTTCCAATAACAGCGATAACTACGACAAACCAAATAAGCAATTTAAAAGATATCTCTGTAATCAGAAAATCAATATAAAGTCCAGATATGTATGGAGTCAATATTCCAATAAGCCATAAAAACAATGTGATTGAAAGATAGGCAATCGCTTCTCGCCTAACCTCCTTGATTTTACTCATTAAAAAGCAAAACATTTTTATCACCAATCAATATCATAAAAAGCAAGAGCATTGCAACCCTATGGAGAGAATTCCCAAAAGAATCACAATGCCCTTGCTCATATAATTGTGTCAGCTCATGGTAAATGTGCCTGAACACTCATACGAATTGTAAATCGGCTCGCACGTAAAATCAAAATCGTAACACTGACTCGGGCAAGGCGGTGTGTATCCAATGAGACACAAATCCTCAGGACATTCATCGCATACTCTCGGCATGTTAACAATGGGAGGAATTAAAATGTTCATACTGTTCTCCTTTCGATTATAATATTAGAGATAACATCAATATTAGCATGCATCTACCGATGCTATTCTCATCCATCATTAATTTTTAAAATGGACTTCGATTCGACCATTCTCCACGTAGAGATTCATTGCGTGTTGATTCGCAGCATCCAAGCGAGATTTCAACATACAAGAACCATTTTTGACCCTAGCCTTTACCGTGTAATCCTCATACCTGCCTACAACATCTCCCTTGATCTCTCCGTTCTTCACCGTGCAATCGTATTGAGAGGAAGTTGGATGTTCGAACACTACGGAGCCGTTTTCAATTTCTGATTTTATTCTGTCAGACTGTGTTTTTGAAAACACCGAAGATCCATTTTTTAACTCAGTGCAGATTTCCTTGGCTGTAATAGAATCCATCTCTACATTGCCTCCGGACGGATTTTCTACAACGATCGACTTATACTGACGCTGGGGCAGGACAATCTCCAGGTCATAGGCGCTGTCCACCTCAAACTGCATAATCGTTCCGTTGATGGTGACAACTTTCGGGGGTGGGGCTTTTAATTTTTGGACGACCAGGGTGCCGTTCTCGACCTGAATCTCGTACAGTGCTTCCGCTGTCGTATCCGCATAGCGGACGCAGACTTCCTCTCCCTCCCCCGGTAGGAAGCGGACCGTCGACCCCTCCTCCTGGACTTGGACAGCGGTCACTTCCTCCAATGTTGAAAACTGTCGCCTTACCGCCTGTACTTCTGTGGGTTGCTCTGCCAATACATGCATTCCCATCCCCCCCATCACACTAAAGATCCAAACAGTAGAAACCAAGGGAATCAAGAATCGCGATACAGGCATATTATTACCTCCCTTTAATATTTGAGCTTTGTTCAGACATTATGTTGTGGAAACAAGGGTTCGTGTATATTCAATAAGGTAGTCCTTCATGCGAAAATTCAATTGATGACAAATTGTTTTACCTTCCACACGACTATGGGGGCAGCCTCCCATACACACCGGCAACAGCTTGCATTCTTTGCACTTGGGATCTTCAAAGAAATCGCAAGATGAATATTCGGAAATCAATTTTGTGCTTTGCAGACTATTTTCTCCAAAGTTGATATTCCCGACTGCTTTTGAAATCTCACCAATATCGTTCCAGCACTTATACAAATATCCTTTTTCATCAACGACCCACCCGTTATAGAAATCAGAAACGCAGTGATTGCCACGAGGTCTCGGATATGTTGTTTGAAACGGAATATTGTTTTTCTTCATAAAATACAAGTTGTATTTTGAATAGAGTTCATTTGTAAGACATTTATCAGCCTCATACGTTCCATTGTATGGAATAACCAGCCCGAGATAGGGGTGGATGTATTCCAACATGTTTTCTTGCTTCAAATGAGATACTACCTCGTTGGCTAATTCGATATTTTTAATATCGACGTTGATTCTTAGATGCACATGTAAGATACCACAGATACTTTTTAGATTATTCATAATAACATCGTATGTTCCCTGTCCATTAACCGTTGGACGCCGTTCATTATGAATTTCTTTTGGTCCATCCACAGTAACTTGTGCATATCGTACATTATATTTTTTCAGCTTTTCTGCATTTTCCGGCGTCAAAAGATACCCATTTGTAATAATTCCCGCTTGGTATTGAAGCTCTTTCTCTTCACACAAAGCTATAATCTGTTCGGACAGGCTTTCGATGACAGACATTCCCAAAAGAGGTTCTCCACCAAACCAAGTAACATTAATGTTTTTCACTCCATCCAAGTGGGATTTGATAAAGTTCATCAATGCAATTTGTGTTTCCCCATCCATCAGGGAATTGCCATAATGCCCTTTCTCAAAACAATAAATGCATCTGAAATTACACGCCATCGTAGGTGCAATAGTTAAGGATAGCAAATTCTTGTTATACCGCCCCTGCATCATATTGGTTTTGATTAGGAACTTCTCGTCCACTTCTGCTGGAAGCAGATAACCGCATTTCAAAAGATTCTTGAGGAACTCCGCATCCTCAATTTCTTTTCCTTTCTCCTGAAACCCCTTATACTGCTTATACTGATCTTCATGCACTACTGCCAGTGCACCAGTGCGTGAGTTGTAAAATACAATCTGATCTTTGCCCAGGTCATCATAAATGAAGTTGTAGGCAGATTCCTTTAGGTGCATTTTAATCCCTCCTGTGAACAACTTTTGTCTGGCAGCCCTTATTCCAGCGCTTTGGTCGTCTTTATATTAGCACTGTTGAGAGATGAATTTGGCATTTTTCAGTACAAACAGGCTTTTGTGCAGTGAAAAAGGGAATTGTGGCAGCTGTGGCCTCCTCTACACAAAAAAAGATCCCCAAAAACGCGGCTTCTTGCTGCGCCACTTCTGGTAAATCAACGCATATATAACAAAAGTGACCTTGGTTCATTCACCAAGGTCACTCGATCCCTAAGAGCCACAAAACGGAAACATTCAACGTCTTTGCTATCATCTTTATCTCATAATCAGCAACAAAGCGAGTGCCGATCTCAATTCTACTGATACAGTCTCTTTCTAATTCCACTCCTTCCAGCTTTAACCGTACAGCCAACGCTTTCTGTGATAGATGCATCTTGATTCGAGCTTCTCGAATGCGTTCTCCGCTAATATTTTTCTTGCCATTAAAATCATAGATTTTCATAGGCACGCCTCATTTTATGCTAATCATCAGAACTTTTCTTGACTTTAGCATAAATCCAAGCTTTAATTGTGCTAAAGATAAGCACATCTTAAAAAATCATTGACAGAGTGAGGCAAATAGCTGTATGGTAAAAAGAAAAAGGCAAGTCGAAAGGTGCGTGTCTCTTATGAGAATTGCTATTCTTGATGATGATCCGCGATTCTCTGATAAATTATATCAGAAAATCAGTATGGAGTTTGCAAAACGAGATTGGGCTTTAAACTGCCGTATTTTCTCCCATCCGCAAGATCTGCTAAATTCTAATCTTGGCACTCTGCACGCTGTATTTTTGGATGTTGATATGCCAGAGATGAACGGCCTGGAGGTTGCCTCTCAAATCCGTCAGCACTACCCCGACCTTATATTGGTATTTATAACGGCCTTTTTGCAATTTGCCCCCAGTGGATATAAAGTTAGTGCTTTCCGTTATATTTTGAAAGAAAACTATATAGAAGAACTTGACTCCTGTCTGGATGCGATTCAAGACAAACTCTTGGACGGCAAGGAAACGATCGTGGTTGACTCAAAAAACCTTCAGATTGAAATTCCCTTACGAGACATTTTATACGTTGAGGGTACTCCCTATCGTTGTGTTTTATTACACACAACAGAAGCTGCTTCCCCTGTATTAGAGTGCCGTGGAAAAATGAACGATTATACCGAACGGTTGTCTGGCAAAGGCTTTATTCGCCTGCAAAAAAGTTTTCTCGTTAATATGTCTTATATCAGCAAAATTTCAGGATATACAGCGCAATTACGAAATGGCGAGATCTTAAAGGTCTCTGAAAAAGATTACAAAGCAATCTGTGCAGAGTATCTTATGTGGAAAGGCCGCCGCTTATGAGTTATGAACTATCCCTCCTCTTAAACTATTTTGTAGTATTTATCGAAGTTTTAGCTTTTATGGTTTTTTCCGGCGCTTTCTTTCAGAAAAAGATCACCTCAAGTAAATTTATACTCTCTACCGTTGTGTTGACGGGTCTGAACTTTATTTGCCTGGCGATTTCAGAGTCAAATGTGCTTTTCAAGCTGGTGCTTCTCACTTGTGTTGACTCGCTTTGGCTCGTTGTAATATACCGTGTTCCTTCGATAAAATGTATCGCAATTTCAGTTTTGTTTTCATCATTTATAAACATTGCCGACAATTTCTTTTTTATGGCCATTACAATTCTGAAAAATATCACCATGCAAGAATTGTATCGTGACCCATATGGATACTATCTGATTTGTTATATTGCAAAGATCTTTGAAATATTGCTATTTACGATTTTCAAATCAGCTGTAAAACAGCGATTTTATTTTCATCACACCACATGGAAACACTGGTTGAAAATTTTTGTTTTGCCCATTGTCTCTATGTTTATTTCCGTTTTCTTGTGGCATTTATATTGGATCGTTCCTTTTGCTGCAAGAGAAATCTTATTCTGCACAATTGCTTTGTTTATAATGAATGCTTTTGCATTTATTACGCTAAATTATTTGGATCGAGAACAGCAGCTTATCCAAGATAATACAGTTTTGACACAAAACATCAAATATCAAAACGATATTGTTGAAGCTTGGGCAACCGCCTATAAGAACCAGCGAAAAATGACCCATGATTTTCAAAATCAACTCAGCATCATTTACGGCTTGGCAGAATGCGAAGCTCCTCATAGCGAATTGTTGCCCTATATTCAAACGGTCATGAAAGATAGTATGAGCACTTCACTGATCGTTAAGACGGGCAGGCTGGTTGTAGATGTGCTTTTGAGTCAGAAATACCATATCGCGCAGTCAAAAGGGGTTCACTTCTTATTTCAATTGGATGATCTCACCTGTTTTGGACTGAAAGATGAGCATCTTGTTGTTGTCCTCTCTAATTTGGTTGACAACGCCATTGAAGCTTGTGAGAAGATCACAGATGATAAAAGTAAAAAAATCACCCTTGTGATGAAAGTAGAAGAAGAGAGCAGTTTTCTTTATATTGAAAATATGACCGCATTTCCTGTAAAAGTTTTAGACAATCAAGTTGTGCTGCCTTCCAAACGATCCGAAGAACACGGCTACGGATTGAAGAATGTTGCTGCAATTCTAAATCGTTATAAGGCCGTTTTTGCCGTAGCCTATAAAGAAGATTCGAGCCTATTTTGCTTCTCTGCCCAAATTCCTGAAACTCTTTCATAAGCGTATACCGATTTCACTGCAAAAATAGCCAATCTCACTGCAAAATCTACATATAGTTCTAAAAATGTGTTATATACTGTCCAAAGAGAGGTATAAAACAGATGCTTCATAGCATTTCCCGCCGATTGACCGAATGGTTTTTCCGGCACAATTGGGTCGAAGAAAACAATTACACCTGGTGTCTTTATGTAGTTGAAAAAAAACTTCTTCAATTCTGTTTTCTTCTGATCCTGTCGATTTGTTGCATTATTTCCAATCAATATTTCAACACGCTTGTTTTTATGGCAACAATGTATTTTTTGCGTCGGCGAATGGGTGGATGGCATGCTCCTTATAATTGGATGTGTATTCTGCTGACAACAGTAACAACCTTCATTGTTCTTTATATATTCGCCCCTGTTCTGATGCGCATAAATTCGCTCACCATGTGGACACTTGATATTCTATTGATTCTAGCTGCATTTAGAACCAACCCTATTTATCCGCCGCAACTACACTTTGAACAAGAAATCATATCTTCAAACCGGAAAAAAAAGAATTTCACACTTGTCTGTATTACAATCATACAAGTCATTTCTGTCCAGCTTGGGTTCCCTCAGGTACTGATTTTTAGTTTTAATGGCATACTAGTCAGTATACTGCTTATAGTGGCCGAGAAAATCAAACAGAAGCATGGAGGTTTTTTGTATGAAGCTGTTGAATAACATCGGAAAAGAAATCCTGAACCGCGCCATTGTTCTCGAGCGATTTGGCTGGCCTCCTTCTTGCATGGGAGGCGTATATCAGCCCGAGCGTCCCGTTTGTAACTATCCCCAGCCGGATCATGAAACTCCTCCCAAAGAACCCAACAAGTAAAATAATGGACACAAAGACCTCAAACGAAGCTTCCCATATCCCTATTTGGAATATACAGAAGAGTCGTTTGCGGTCTTTTTTATTATTTTCACCGCAGATCTTTCTCACATGAAAAGGAGGTCCTTATGCAGAACGATTTTCGATCCGAGCTGTACATTTCTACCTGCCCCCGATGCGGCACCCGCCTCATGTGTGGAAAGATCATCGTCACCGGTTTGCAAAAATGTTCCAAGTGCAACCGGCACTGGGTCATCCAGATGGAAAAGAACAAAATATCTGTCACACGGGCATCCCTCTATTTTGAAGAGTTTGCCTGAGACCCATTCAAACTGAATATTGCATGAGACATATTGTATCTGCGTCGGATTGGGTTTAGCCCTCAGGGACGGAATTCAGGAGTCAAGAGTTTGTCAGATAGGACTGGACCGGCTATAGGCCGGACGAGACCGGCAGACGGAAGCGATTTCTTTAGAGAAATTGCGGCTGTCTGCCGGTCTTTTTTGCGTTTCGGGATCTGCTTCCGTCGCCCCTTTGGGAGTGACGTATGCGCCGAGGCTGGGAGACGTACATCGCCCGATATCCCTGAGCGCCAGATTTTGCACGTTCATTCACACGTCAAGATCTGGAGGGTAAACCCATGCGCTTTAATCCTGTGGAATGCGGAAAGAGAATGAAAGCTTTGCGCGAAAGCAAAAACCTCACACAAATGCAGCTTGCCGAGCAGCTCAATATCAGCCTAAATCATGTAAAAGCGCTGGAGCACGCCAGAAGGCTGTTTTCTATTGATCTTGTTAACAGACGTATTTGGTTGCAGTGTAAAGAGCGTATCGAAGATAACGAGAGCCACGCTTTTCCATGTGTGCATAGCAGTTTGTGAGTTTTCCTGACTGGTATGTGGACGGAGAACATCCGGCATAAGCCAAAACTTTATCAGGAGAGTTGAAATTTGAAAAATCCCCCACCTCTGCAAGAATCATCGCAGCAGAATAAAATCCCATTCCGGGAATCGAAAGGATTGGCGGTTTCAATTCATCCATGATTTTCCGAATGGCATCTTCTATTTCGTTGATTTCGGAGGTAAGTTCTTGAATGAGCTTAATGGTGTGCTTTAATTCCAAAGACTTAGCAGGCATAACAGAACCAATGGATGTTCTGGCTGCATCTCGGATATGAGTAGCTCGGTCTTTTCGGTAATGGCCTCTGGATGTTGTCACGAGGATGTTAGCCAATCTGGTCAGATGAGCTTCTGAAATCTGCTTTGCACCGGGATACTCCCTGAGAAGTGCGTAGATTGAAGTGCCGTGGATAGACGAAACAAGCTGTTCTAATTCTGGAAACAGGATCGTAACCAATCTGGACACCGACTGCTTTAGTTTGGCGCGTTCCTGAACTTTATCAAATCGGTATCTCGTGAGTGACTTTAGTTCTTCGTTGTGATATGCTGTATCTGTGTAGGACTTAAGGTCTACATCGGACAATAGCATAGTTGCAATCGTTTTTGCATCCACACGATCGGTTTTAGTTTTGCGAAGACTGAGGCTCTTTCGATACAGGTT
>NZ_JAJEQG010000026.1 GCF_020687245.1 Faecalibacterium longum CLA-AA-H243
GGGGCAACGGCGACGACCGCCGCCAGCGGCGGAAACAGGGAGTCGCTGTTGGGGCCGCGGCCAGCAGGATGCAAGCGACAGCGCAGCAGACGCTGGGAGCCGCAATCCGGCATTGTCTGCGAAGCAGACTGAGAGGTTGTACGGAGACGAGCCTTTTCCGAAAAGGAAAACTTCATCTAAAGGCAGGAGAAACACTATGACCGAAAAAGAACAAACCGCCCGTGAGGCGGAGCTGGCCCGGCGGGAAGCCGCTCTGGCAGCTCGTGAAGCTCAGCTGGAACAGGAGCAGGCCAAGCTCGAAGCAGCCCGTGCAGAGGCTCCGGAGGGCCGCAAAACGTTCCTCAACAACAATGACCCCGATTTCGTCAACCCGAAAGAGAAGCTCTACGATAAGTTCCCGCTGACGGTCCACCAGATGGACATCATCATCGGGGTGCTGTTCGCCCTCATCGTCCTGTTTCTGGTGCTGGGATTCACCCATACCAGCTTTTTCGGGCTGTTTGGCGGCTAAGCCCCCCGCAGCCGCCCCTCTGCAGCAGACAACAAAAAACCAGAGCCTCCGCACAAGGGCAGGAGGCTCTGGTTTTGTTTTTGGGGATGGTCCCGGGTTCAGAGCAGGTGCTTACAGCAGGACGTACTTCAGGATGAAGAGAACGGTCAGCACATACATGAGGGGGCTGATCTTCTTCTCCTTGGCCTTGCCGGTGACCACATTGACGATGGTCCAGGAGATGACGCCGATGGCGATGCCCTCAGAGATGCTGTAGGCAGTGGGCATAGCCAGGATGGTCAGGAAGGCGGGAATGCCCTCGCTGGGGTCGGAGAAGTCGATCTTGATGGCAGAACCCATCATGTAGAAGCCCACGATGATGAGGGCCGGAGCCGTTGCAAAGGAAGGAATGGTCAGGAACAGGGGGCTGAATACCACGGCCAGCAGGAAGAGGATACCGGTGGTCATGGAGGTCAGGCCGGTGCGGCCACCCTCGGTGACGCCGGAAGCGCTCTCGACGAAGGTGGTGGTGGTGGAAGTACCCAGCACAGCGCCGGCGCAGGTGGCGATGGAGTCGGCCATCAGAGCGCCCTTGATGCGGGGCAGCTTGCCCTCCTCGTCCAGCATATCGGCCTTGGAAGCAACACCGATGAGGGTACCCAGGGTGTCGAACAGGTCAACGAAGAGGAAGGAGAACATGACGGCGAAGAAGTTCAGGATGCCCACGCCGGAGAAATCGGTCTTGAACACCTGACCAAAGGTCTTGCCCAGAGCGGAGAAGTCGAAGCTGACGAAGCTGGTGGGGATGACGGTGTACATACCGGCGTCGGGGTTCGGCACATAGATGCCGGTCAGCTCGCAGACGATGCCCAGCACCCAGGTGATGAGGATGCCGTAGAGGATACCGCCCTTGACCTTCTTCACCAGCAGGATGGCGGTGATGGCCACGCCCAGCAGTGCGAGGATGGCGCCCACGCCCACAGAGGAGAAGGTCTCGCCCTTGAAGTGCTGGTAGGTGACGAGGGTGGAGTCGCTGTTGACGATGAGCTTTGCGTTCTGCAGGCCGACAAAGGCAACGAACAGGCCGATGCCCACGCTGACTGCGCTCTTGAGGGTCATGGGGATGGCGTTGAAGATGCCCTCACGGACGTTGGTCAGGCTCAGCACGATGAAGATGATGCCCTCGACAAAGACGGCCATCAGGGCCAGCTGCCAGCTGTAGCCCATCGTGAGGACGACAGTATAGGCAAAGTAGGCGTTCAGGCCCATGCCGGGAGCCAGCGCGAAGGGGTAGTTGGCCAGCAGAGCCATCAGGGCAGTGCCGACGAAGGATGCCAGAGAGGTGGCGATCAGGACGGCATTTGCATCCATGCCGGAAGCGGAAAGGATGCTGGGGTTGACCGCAAGGATGTAGGCCATCGTCATGAAGGTGGTGATACCTGCCATGACCTCGGTCTTGACGTCGGTGTGGTTTTCTTTCAGGTGAAAGATTTTTTCGAACATGAAAGTTCCTCCTGTTTGTGTGTGAAACTCCCGCCGCCCGCAAGCGGCCGGGAAAGAACAAAGACTATTGTAGCACTCCCGCCGGATGCTTGTCCACCGGAAAAATACAAAAAATTCACAATTCTGCAAAATTTGACGAATGAGTATGACTTTTCGGACGGGGCTTTTGTGAAGCGTGCATGAAAAAATCAATCATTGTATTGACAAAACGCAAAACGAGTTGACATTAAAAAATGTCGGTGCTATACTATAAAAACAGAGGTCAGTTTAATGGAGCATTGCGCCGGACGACGCGCTTTCGGAGTGCGTCGAAAGAAAACAGCATAGTGCTTCCGGAATGGACTCTGAAAACAGAATCGTTGTTGGCAAACCTGATGTGAGTCAGGGACGCAAAGCTAGGAGCTTTCTGCTTTTATTTCCTGCAAGCAGAAGGTAGTTCGGCTGCAATAGTTTTCCCCGCAAGGGGGTGGCTGTTGCAGTCTTTTTTTGTGTCTATGGCTTTTTCGGGCGATTGAAGGAAAGGAAAATAATGACAGTTAAGGAATGTTACAGCCAGATGGGCGGAGACTATAACAATGTCCTGAGCCGTTTTTACGATGAGGCAATGATAAAGCGCCTGCTGGGCAGGTTTATCGACGACACCAGCTTTCGTGCGCTGGAACAGGCGATGGCCGAGGGCGACGTGCAGTCGGCGTTCAATGCGGCGCATACCCTCCGGGGCGTTTGTCAGAGCCTGTCGTTTACCCAGCTGTGCGGCACACTGAATCCCATCACCGAGGCGCTGCGGGGCGGCAATATCGCTGCGGCCGCAGCCGACATGGACAAGGCAAAGCGGGAGTATGACGTGACGCTCAGTGCCATCCGTGCCTGCATGGAAAACTGAATCTGAAACAGGAAAAGCCCGGGAAGCTGTGATGACACGGCCTCCCGGGCTTTTTATACATTATAGCAGTTTGCGTTTTTAATGCACAAGCAACATCCGCAAACTGCATATCGCAAAGATGCCGTTTTGACCGGCACTATTTTTGAAAATTGCGATAAAAGAAAAAGAAATGAAAAAAGAGGTTGACAAATCCAGAAACCTATGATAAACTAAGCAAGTCGTCCGGCAACGGACACGAAAAGAATATGGGCGTGTTCCCGAGTGGCCAATGGGGACAGACTGTAAATCTGCTGCTTTTCAGCTTCGGTGGTTCGAATCCACCCGCGCCCATGAAAAAACCGCTGGTGTAGAGATACACTGGCGGTTTTCTTTTGCACAAATGTCAGACTCACATAGGCGGGTGGATGAGAACAGCTGCGGCCCGGCGCTTCGCGTCCCGCCGGGCAAAAACAGCCGCCGCACGGAAAGCTCCATGCGGCGGCTGTTCTCATTTTGTTGAATCTTCAGAAAAAATTACTTTACGTACTCGACAGTGTACTCGAAGCCGTACTCTTCCTGCAGCTTCTTGACGGCAGGCTCGCAGTCCTCGATGAAGGTGGGAGCGTAGACGGAAGCGCCGTTGTGGGCCTTCTTGTAGTCCTCAACGATCTGCTGCAGCTTTGCCCAGCCCTCGTTGGCCTTTGCCTGGTCAACGCTGTCGGGGAAGTTGATGATGAATTCGCGGTGAGAAGGGATACGAGCTTTCATAATAGAATCTCCTTATGAAAAAATATGATTTCGAATTTATACAGAAACAGGAAAATGCCCTGAATCTTACAGTTGGTAAACAGTCCGGGCGTTCTGCGCCGTCTGGCGGAAGACTTCTTCCGGGCTGATGCCCTTGACGCTGGCGACATACTCGCCGACGTACCGGATGAGGGAGCTGTCGCAGCGGATGCCGCGCACCGGCTCCGGGGCCATGTAGGGGCAGTCCGTCTCGAGGACGATCTGCTCCAAAGGCAGAGCCGCAATGGCCTTTGCCGCCCGTTTGGCACCCTTGAAGGTGCAGGCGCCGCCGAAGCCGAAATACAGCCCCTGCCGGGCCAGCCACACGGCGTCGTCCGCACTGCCGGAATAGCAGTGGACGATGCCCTTGGGACGGTATTTTTTCAGCAGGGCGTAGACGTCGGCGTGGGCGTTTCGGTCGTGGACGATGATGGGCTTGTCCAGCTCAAGCGCAAGGCGGATCTCCGCCTCAAACAGCGCCAGCTGTGCGTCTTTCGGCACAGGCCAGTGGTAGTCCAGCCCGCACTCGCCCACAGCGACCACCTTCGGGTCGTCGTAATAGGGGGCAAGGGCTTTCATCTCAGCGGCCCAGTCGCCGCCAAAGACCGAGACAGTGGGGGCAGGGCCTTCCTCGCCGCAGTCCTCGGGGGCCAGCAGGCTCTCGGGATGGATGCCGATGGCGGCATACACCCACGGATAGCGGTGAGCCAGTTCCAGCACCCGGGGCGCGTCCCCCGAGTGGGTGGCCTGCTCGCAGACGCCGACCACGCCCTTTTCGGGCAGGCTGTCCAGCAGAGCGAAGCGGTCAGCATCGAAGGCGCGGGAGCTGTAGTGGGCGTGGGTGTCGAAAATCGGGCCGGTCATTGTTTCTCCTTCTTGGCGTTCTTGGCGGGGGCTTTGTTCACCAGCCAGATGCCGACGCAGACGAACACCAGTGCGGCCAGATACTGCCAGCGGAACAGCGGTTCGCCGTTGAGCACAGCGCTCAGCAGCACGTTGACCACCGGGTTCACGAAGCCGAAGATGGCAATGCGGCTGACGGGGTTGTTCTTCATCAGCAAAGCCCAGAGCAGATAGCCGGCGCCGCAGATGAAGGCCAGATACAGCAGCACCAGAATGCCAAGCGGCGTCACACTGCCCAGACGCCCACCGAGAGCCGTACCCAGCACGAAAAGTGCTGCGCCGCCCACGAACAGGTTCAGGAAGCAGACCGCGAAGCTGTCCGCCTTTTTGGTGACGGACTTGTTCCACGGGCCGGACAGGGTGAAGACCACCGTTGCAAACAGCATACAGAAGACGCCCCAGCCGCTGCCGCCGCCGTGGTTGCCCAGTGTGCCGATGAGAACGCCCGCAAAGCCGACGGCGCAGCCCAGGGTCTTTGCCGGGGTCATCCGATCGGCATTGCCGTAGATGAAGTGGGCAAAGATGACGCCCAGAAAGCTCTGGGTGCTGTTCAGGATGCCGCCGAACGCACCGGTGAGCATCGCCACGGCGATGTAGTAGAAGGCGTACTGGGTCGTGGTCTGCCACAGGCCCAGTACACAGCACTCGGCAAAGACTTTCCCTTTCGGGAAGGTGGGCATCCGGCTCTGGAGCAGGGTGCTGCCCAGCAGGACGAGCAGACTGCCCAGCATGAACCTTACACCGGCAAAGCAGAAGATAGACGCGGTGTTGGACGGATCGATCTCAAAGAGGCGGTAGCCCATCTTGATGAAGGGGAACGCACAGCCCCACAGCACATTGCAGAAGATGGCCAGCAGCACCGCAAACAGCGGTGTGCCGAAAATTTTGTCCAGCTTCTCGGCGCGGGAAAGAGTCATGTTGTTCTCCATCGCTCAGTGGATGCGCGCGCCCACGGGGGTGTCGTCGCTGTAGAAGGGGATGGAGCAGCCGCCGTCGGCAGTGTCAGCGGCGAAGATCATGCCCTCGCTGACATACTTGCCCTTCATCATCGGGCGGGGTGCCAGATTGCAGACGATGCCGAGCTTCTTGCCGATGAGGTCTTCCGGCTTGAACCACTTGGCGATGCCGGACAGGATGCAGCGCTCACGCTCGCCGTCAAAGACGGTCAGGTGGAGCAGCTTTTTGCTCTCCTTCAGGTTCTCACAGGCGCGGACCTCGGCCACGCGCAGCTCCACCTTGCAGAAGTCGTCATAGGAGATCTCTGCCTCGTGGGTGAAGTCCACATTGCTCTCCTCAGCGGGAGCAGCGGCCTTCTTCTCAGCCTCTTCCTTGGCCTTCTTAGCGGCCTCGGCAGCGGCCTTGCGCTTCTCGTCCTCTTCCTTCAGGTGGGCGATCTCCTTTGCCACGTCGATGCGGGGGAACAGTGCCTCGCCCTTGTGGACGGTGTAGCTCTCCTGAACGCCGTAAGCGGCCTTTTCCACGTCGATAGCGGAAGCGTCCAGACCCAGCTGCTCCATCATCTTGGGAGCGGTGGAGGGCAGGTAAGCGTTCAGCAGGATGCCGGCCACGCGCAGAGCCTCGCACAGATGGTACAGCACGCTCTCAAGGCGCTCCTTGTTGGCCTCATCCTTGGCCAGAGCCCAGGGGGCGGTCTCGTCGATATACTTGTTGGCGCGCTGGATGACGGCGAAGATCTCCATCAGAGCCTGCGGGATGGTCAGGTTGTCCATGTCTGCCGTGACCTTGCCCAGCAGTTCGCTGGTCATGGTCTCCAGCTCGGTGTCGATGGCCTCGGTGCCAGCCACTTTGTGGACAGTGCCGCCGAAGTACTTCTCACACATGGCGACGGTGCGGCTCAGCAGGTTGCCAAGGTCATTTGCAAGGTCGCTGTTGATGCGGTTGATGAGGGCTTCGTTGGTGAACGTGCCGTCGTTGCCGAAGGGGATCTCACGCAGCAGGAAGTAGCGGATGGCGTCCACGCCATAGCGGTCGCAGAGGATGACGGGGTCAACGACATTGCCCACGGACTTGGACATCTTGCCGCCGTTCATCAGCAGCCAGCCATGGCCGAACACCCGCTTGGGCAGCGGCAGATCCAGAGCCATCAGCATGGCGGGCCACAGGATGGTGTGGAAGCGGAGAATCTCCTTGCCCACCATGTGCAGGTCAGCAGGCCAGAACTTGCTGTACTCGTCGTACTTCTCGTTGCCGTAGCCCAGAGCGGAGATATAGTTGCTCAGAGCATCGACCCAGACGTACATGGTGTGCTTGGGGTCGAAAGGTACGGGGATGCCCCACTTGACGGAGGTGCGGGAGACACAGGTGTCCTGCAGACCCTGCTTGATGAAGGCGATCATCTCGTTCTTGCGGCTCTCGGGCTGGATGAACTGGGGGTTCTCCTCATAGAGCTTGAGCAGACGGTCAGCATACTTGCCGGTCTTGAAGAAGTAGGCTTCCTCGTGGGCATCGTAGACCTCGCGGCCGCACTCAGGGCATTTGCCGTCCACCAGCTGGCTGTCGGTCCAGAAGCTCTCGCAGGGCTTGCAGTAGTGGCCGGTGTACTCGCCCTTGTAGATGTCGCCCTGCTCATAGAGCTTGGTGAAGATCTTCTGGCAGGACTCCATGTGGTAGTCGTCGGTGGTGCGGATGAAGCGGTCGTAGCTGATGTCCATCAGCTTCCACAGATCTTTGACGGTGGCGACGATCTTATCCACGTACTCCTTGGGGGTCACGCCTGCGTCGGCGGCCTTGTCCTGGATCTTCTGGCCGTGCTCGTCGGTGCCGGTCAGGAACATGACGTCGTAGCCCTGCATCCGCTTGAAGCGTGCCAGTGCGTCGCAGGCCACGGTGGTGTAGCTGTGGCCGATGTGCAGCTTGTCGCTGGGATAATAAATAGGTGTGGTGATGTAGAATGTCTTGTGCTCGCTCATGAAAACGATTCTTCCTTTCTTTTGGCGCTAACAGCGAAAAACGCCCCCGCCCTGCCGGCTGTGCCGGACAAGGACGAGAGCGTATAACTTCCGTGGTACCACCTTGTTTCGCCGCACCCTTGCAGACGCGGCCTTGCGCCGGAACTCCCGGCGAGCGCAGTAACGGGCGCACCCGTCGCAGGCTGACATAACGCTTCGCCCACGCAGCTCAGAGACCATGTTCCGCTCCGCGCGGCCTGCCCGGTTCCATCCTTCGGGCTTTCTGTCAGGCGCAGACGAGGCGTACTCTTCTCTTCACAGCCAATTTACATTATTACATCTAATATACGCAAAATCGGTGGGTTTGTCAATATAATAATGTGGAAACCTCTCCGTCATCGCTGCGCGATGCCACCTCCCCTACCGAGGGGAGGCTTTGGCATTCCGTAAAGCTTTATCTCTTTGCCAGAGGCTCCCCTACTAGGGGAGCTGTCTGCGAAGCAGACTGAGAGGTTGTACAAAGAAAAAGCCTGCCGGTGCGGAAGACACCTTGAAAATTAGACCTCGTAATCCAGGCAGACGCGGCTCTTATAGTAGGGCCGCACCTTGCTGTCGGCGACGGCCACATGAGCCGGGTGCTTGGAGTAGCCCTTGAGTGCCTCGGCAGACTCAAAGGTGGTGTCCAGCATCAAATCGGCGTTGGAAGAGGGGAGGCCGTTGATGTTGACGTGGATTTCCACGAGGCCGGGAATCTGACCGGCCAGACCCTCGAGGCCCGCTTTGATGCCGGCCTTGATGTCTGCCTTTTCGGCGTCGGAATATTCGTCTTTGAGCTGCCAGAGAATGATGTGCTTTACCATAATAAAATCCTCCTGTTGTTGGCCGAAATACTTGCTGCCCTTATTGTAACATCTGCACAAAAACTGCGCAAGAGCTTTTATTTGCTCACGCAGCGGCGGGATGATATAATAAAAGGTAAGAATGGGAACGAGCTGCGGCGCTCTGTCCCGGAACGCAAGAGATTTTTGGTGGACTGCGGGCCGCGCCGATCAGCGCCCCGCAAGACTGTGAGGAACATCGGATGAAAAAGCATTTAGCCCATCTTGCTGCCGCTCTGGCAGTGACACTGCTCTTCGGCGCTGCGGCCGGCCCTCTGAGTGCGGCTGCGGCGGCACCCACGGCGATACTGGACGAAGAAAATACCGCGGCGGCAGAGAGCCGCCTGAACCAGAGCTGGCTGGACATGGAGATCGAGTACGATGACCTGAACCCGGTCTATCAGCTCTATCTGTCCAGCGCCGCCCCCGACGACTGGGTGTACCAGTGGTACAGCACCAACCCCGCTGTGGCGACGGTGGACCGCAACGGCCTCGTAACGGCCCAGAAGCCCGGCAAGACCACCATCGTGGCCAACACCTACACCACCACCCTGCGGTGTGACGTAACGGTGGTGTCCAACGTGGGCCGGGTGACCCTGAACCAGGAGCGGCTGTATCTGGAGAACATCGGCGGCACGGCGGCCCTGAGAGCTTCCGTAGCCGTGGAGAACGGTGACGCAGTACCCATCACCTGGACTACCAGCAACCCTGCCGCCGCCACCGTAGACCCCTTTGGTCTGGTAACGGCGGTGGGGGACGGGGAGGCCCTGATCACCGCCACCACCCCGGACGGCCACAGCGCCTGCTGCAATGTCTACTGCGGCACGCAGGTGGCGATTCAGGAACAGATCGAGGCCGATGAGGCAAAGATCGCCCTCGGCGTCCTTGGCGGTTTCGCCGTCCTCGTAGGTGCGCTGGCGCTGGCAGTCTCCGGCAGCTGAAAAACAATATCAAAATAAAAGCAGGCACGCACCCGGAAAAGCCGGAAATGCGTGCCTGCTTTGTTATGCTCTTACAGCTGCGCTACTGTGGTAAAACATCTTGCGATGTTCCAAATATTTGATGTAATATCGTCTTAAATTGGAACTCCGCAAGGTTTGCGGTGTTCCAACTTCGCACGAAAGTCGAACTCCGCAAAGCGTGCGATGTTCGATTCTGGACGTAATATCGAGCAAAAAGTGGAACTCCGCAAGATAACCTGCGGGTCTCAGAGGATTACACGCCCGAAGCACCGTAGTTTGCCAGCACACGGGCGGAGGGGTCGTTGACGTTGCAGCCCGGCCATGCCTTGTTGGGCATCCAGAAGTCCACGATGGTGCGGCTCTGGTCGTGGTAGTATTTCTCGAAAATTTCGCGGTAGAACAGGCTCTCCTTGGTAAACGGCATACAATGGGCGGAGTAGTTTGCCCGGCGGAGCTGGAATTCCTCGTCGGTGTAGAGGCTCTCGGCGTACTCCTTGATGTCGTCCACCATGCTGTGGCCCACAGCGTCGGAAAAAGCGGCCTTTTCACGCCACAGGATCTCCGGCGGCAGCCAGTCGCCCTCGAACGCCTTGCGCAGCAGGTATTTGCCCTTGCCGTAGCTGTTCAGCTTCTTTTCGGGGTCGATGGCCATGACGTACCGCACAAAGTCCAGATCACCGAACGGCACGCGGGCCTCGATGCTGTTGGCGGAGATGCAGCGGTCGGCGCGCAGGACGTCGTACATATACAGCTCGCGGATGCGCTTCTGGCTTTCCTGCTGGAATGCATCTGCGGTGGGGGCGTAGTCGGTGTACTTGTAGCCAAACAGCTCGTCGGAGATCTCACCGGTCAGCAGCACGCGCACATCGGTCTGCTCGTGGATGGCCTTGCACAGCAGGTACATCCCCATGCTGGCGCGGATGGTGGTGATGTCCCAGGTGCCCAGCAGACGGATGACCTCTTCGAGGCTGCTGATGACCATATCCCGGTTGATGATGATCTCGTGATGCTCGCTGCCCAGATACTCAGCGGTCTGGCGGGCATATTTCAGGTCGATGGCGTCGGTATCCATGCCGATGGCAAAGGTGCGAATGGGCTTGCCCAGCTTCTTGGCGGCGATGGAGCAGACCAGCGAGGAGTCGAGGCCGCCCGACAGCAGGAAGCCCACGGGTGCGTCAGCGTCCAGACGCTTCTCCACGCCTGCAATGAGCTTTTCGCGGATGTTGGTCAGGATGGTGTCCATGTCGTCCTGCATCGGAGCGGGAACGTCGGCGATGTCCTCGTAGCGGACAAAGCGTCCGTCGCAGTAGTAGCTGCCGATGGGGAAGGGGCGGATGTCATCGCACCAGCCAATGAGGTTCTGCATCTCAGAGGCAAATGCGATCTTGTGGCTGGACTTGGAGTAGCCGTAGAACAGCGGACGGATGCCGATGGGGTCGCGGGCTGCGATGAGGCGGTCTTTGCGGGAATCGTACAGGATGAGCGCGAATTCGGCGTCCATGTGGCGGAACATATCGAGGCCGTACTCATAGTAGAGCGGCAGCAAAATCTCGCAGTCGCAGTCGGAGGTGAACTTGTAGCCCCGGCGCTTCAAAATCTCTTTCTCGAAGCGGAAGCCATAGAGTTCGCCGTTGCAGACCACGCAGTCGGCCCCGCGGTAGAAGGGCTGCATCCCCTCCGGCGTCAGGCCCATGATGGCGAGGCGCCCGAAGCCCATCAGGCCGAAAGGCCCTTCCACCACACGCTGGTCATCCGGCCCGCGCGAGACGGTGCGCATCAGATATTCTTTGAACTTGTCGGCACTCATATCATGCCCGGTATAGCCTATCACACAGCACATATTTCTTACCCCTCTTGTGTTGTTTTCCAACCTCTCCGTCACGCCTGCGGCGTGCCACCTCTCCTATCGAGGAGAGGCCTTGGCATTCTGGTAAAGCTTTCCCTCTTCGCCAGAGGCTCCCCTCGGTAGGGGAGCTGTCGAGCGAAGCGAGACTGAGAGGTTTACTTAAATATAAAAAAATACGGCAGCAAACGTCCTTTTTGCTAGGACGAATGCTGCCGTATCCGTGGTGCCACCTAAATTACCGGCACAGCGTGCCAGTCACTTTGTGCGCTCTCCCCGTTGAAAGCACTGCCGCGATAACGAGCGGCGCACGTCTGCCCCTACTGCCCGCAATGCCACAGCATCCGGGGGTTCAGGGGGAAGCTCACGGGGGTTCGTTCAGGCCCGGCCATCTGTGCGGCTCACACCTGCCCGCACTCTCTGGAAGAGGGCGCTCAGGGCCTTACTTTTCCCGTTCATCGCTTTTTATGCAGAAATTGTATCACTGCTTTTTGTCCGTGTCAACATCTGCACAGCAATTTTTACAGGTTTGTGCAGCCTGCCCGTCTTCGGCCTCATTTGCAGCGCAGCTGCGGCACAAACCGTACAAAACGCTGCCCTCGCACTGCAGCGTGAAGCCGTGCTCTGCCATCAGGTGGGCGCGCACCTCGTCCATGAAGTGGCAGTCCAGATGATAGATCCGCCCGCACCGCACGCACTTGAGGTGCAGGTGCTCCCGGCAGTGACGGCCCTCGTCCACATACTGGAACACGGCCTTTTCGCCCTTGTCGGCGACGTATTTCATCACCCGCTGCTCTCCGGCCAGCTTGTCCAGATAGCGGTAGACGGTGGTGGGGTTGGGGCTGGCGCCCTCGGCCTCGAGGTGCTCGAGGATATTGGACGCGCTGACCGCGTGCTGGCGGTTGCGGATGAGATAATCCAGGATGAGCTGGCGGGTCTTGGTGTTGTAGCCGTCGCTTCGTGCCATGATGCTGATACCTTCTTTCTGTCTGTAGTGTACCACATTTTATCTTTCGATGCAAAACAACAGCCAAACGCTGGCAATAAGCACAAAAACGGTTGTGAAATATGTGCAAAAATGAGTTAAGATATTTGGTCAAAACGGAAATCAAGCCAAACTTCAGCAGAAACTCTTGTAAAAAATATCCTGTTGTGTGATAATAAAATCGAGATGATAGTTGGATGGTTTCAGGGATACAAGCAGAAGACGAAACATCCGACCGGAGATAGACTGGAGAAGAGGAAGAAGAAGATGAAAGAGACGGAAGCACAGGCAAAGCTGAGCCTGAAATTACAGGCGTATCAGTACCTGAAAACCAAGATCCTGAACTGTGAGTACCGCCCCAATGAGTTCCTGAACGAGCAGAAGCTCTGCGCCGAGATGGGCAACATCAGCCGTACCCCCATGCGGGATGCGCTGGGCCGCCTGGAACAGGAAGGACTCATCACCATCCTGCCCAAGAAAGGTCTGATGGTGTCGGGCATCACCGAGGAGGACGTACACAGCATGTTCGAGATGCGCCTGCTGGTGGAGCCTTATGCGCTGCGCACCTACGGCGCGGACATCCCCCGGGAGGAGCTGGAACACTTTGTGCGGATGATGCACGAGCCGGACGTCATCGACGACTTCTGCAAGGCGGACGACGACTTCCACGAGCTGTTGATGAGCACTCTGCCCAACAAGTATATGCGCTCGGCCTACGACCGGATCACCGGCCTGAACACCCGTTTCCGCATCATGACCGGCAAGGTGAGCATGATTAACCGGGAGCAGACCTGCGAAGAGCATCTGGAAATTCTCGAGCCTGCCCTGAAGGGCGACTGGAACACCGCCGCCGATGCCCTGCAGAAACATCTGGAGATCGCCCGTGACAAGGCTGAGGGCGTCATCAAGGTCATCCGGCTGTGGTGAGAAGATAACAACAAAAGACCTCTCTGTATCGAATGGTGCGGGGAGGTCTTTTTTCACGCAGGAAGGGAAAATGGTTGAAAACGATTCCCCAAAACCGATATAATGGGGACAGTTCAAATGTGAGGTCTGACAAAATGCAAAACAACACACTTTCCCGTCCGGGCTTTTCCCTCAGCGGCACGGCCCTGAAACGCATTGCCTGCCTGTCGATGCTGCTGGACCACATCGGCGCGTCCCTGCTCGAGAACGGCCTGTTCAAGCAGGGAGCGTTCTGGCCGGGGGATGTTCAGCTGGACGGCGTTCTGCGGCTGGCGGGGCGGCTGGCGTTTCCCATCTACTGCTTTCTGCTGGTGGAGGGCTTCCTCCACACCCACGATTTCAAAAAATACGCCCTGCGGATGCTGGGCTTCGCACTCATCAGCGAGTGGCCCTTCGACTGGGCGTTCTTCTCGGGCGTCTACTGGGGGCATCAGAATGTCTATTTCACCCTCCTGCTGGGGCTGCTGGCTATGAAGGCTCTGGATACACACCAGACGCCGGAGGGGATGCCGGCGCTGAAAGGCATCCTCGGGGCGGCAGCCTGCTTCCTCGCGGCGGCGCTGCTCCATTGTGACTACGACGTGCTGGGGCTGGCCCTCATCCTCGCCCTCTACATGACCCGGAAGGACAAAAGAGCGCAGTGCATCGCGGGCGCAGTTTTCTCCCTCTTCGAGCCGGTGGCACCGCTGGCGTTCGGGCTGGTCTGGTTCTACAGCGGCGAGCGGGGCGGCAGCTCCAAACTCGAGCAGTGGGCGTTCTACTGGTTCTATCCGGCCCACATTTTCGTCCTCGGCATCCTTACAAACCTCCTGCTTTTCTGATAAATAACCGAAAATTATAAAAATATGACACAAAATTGCAACATGATATGAGGAAAACTGGCAAAAAGTGTGATATAATAAACGATAGGATAGCAAAAATGCATCAGGAGGTTCTACCAATGAAGATCATTCGTGCAAAAGACTACAAGGATATGTCCCGCAAGGCGGCAAACATCATCTCCGCGCAGGTCATCATGAAACCGAACTGTGTGCTGGGTCTGGCGACCGGAGGCACCCCTGTGGGCGCTTACGCACAGCTGGTGGAGTGGTATAACAAGGGCGACCTCGACTTCTCCGAAGTGACCACCGTCAACCTCGACGAGTACCGCGGCCTGCCCAAAGAGCATCCCGAAAGCTATTGGAGCTTCATGCACAAGAACCTGTTCGACCATGTGAACATCCGCCCCGAGGCCATCCATCTGCCCGACGGCACCAACCCCGACGCGGCCGACGCCTGCGCCAAGTACAACGACATCATCCACAGCGTGGGCGGCATCGACCTGCAGCTGCTGGGCCTCGGCCCCAACGGCCACATCGGCTTCAATGAGCCGGGTGAGGCATTCGAGCTGGAGACCCACTGTGTGGACCTGACCCCCGCCACCATCGAGGCCAACAAGCGCTTCTTCGACGGCAACGAGGACCTTGTGCCGAAGCAGGCCTACACCATGGGCATCAAGACCATCATGCAGGCCCGCAAGGTGCTGGTGGTCGCCAACGGTCTGGCAAAGGCCAAGGCCGTCAAGGCTGTCGTTTCCGGCCCCGTTACCCCCGAATGCCCGGGTTCCATCCTGCAGATGCACCCCGACTGCATCCTCGTGGCCGATGAAGAGGCCCTGAGCCTGCTGTAAGGCCCGGAGGAACGCATGGACGAAAACGAAAAGAAAGAGCCGGAGACGGCACAGGAACCGCCCAAACCCGAGGACTACGGCCGCTACATGGGGACCCTGAACCGCATCTACCGCCGGAACAATAACCCGCAGCGCAAGAAGCTGGGCGACGGCATCACTTCGCTGAAAAAGGGGCAGCAGCCTGCCGCCCCTGCGCCGGAGCCAGGCAAAAAAGACCGCAGCTTCCTTGTTGTGGCGGGCGGTGCCATCGTCCTGATGGCGATCCTGTATTTTATCAAGCTCTTATAAATAAAAAGGGCCGCTGTGCAGCTGCACGGCGGTCCTTTTGTATTGCTATAAGGCTCAAACGTTCTCGGTCAGGAACTTCTCGACAGCCTCAATGGCAGCTGCCTCGTCTTCGCCCTCGGCGGTGACGGTGATGGTCTCGCCCTGACGGATGCCCATGCCCATCACGGCCATCAGCTTGCGCATATCGCAGGTCTTGCCGTTCTTCTCGATGGTGATGGCGCTGGTATACTGCTTGGCCAGCTTGACCAGCAGGCCGGCGGGGCGTGCGTGGACGCCGAGTTCATCTTTGATGGTATACTGGAACTGTTTCATGGCTCATAGTCTCCTTGTTGGATAAAAGGGGGATTCGGGTCGTTCAAAAAATCAGACAGCGCTCTCGTAGTCCAGCATGAACTGCACGATGCCGTCCATGGCCAGCTCGCGCGGGTCGAGCTTCAGCTTGCCCTCGCGGATCTTTGCGTAGCTGATGGGCATGTACTGGTGGAGCATATTCATCGGGATGGGGTACTCGCGGAGATTGTCGAACAGCTTGTTCATGGCGGCGACCACCTCGGGCTGACCGATGTAGTAGCGGGCGCGGTCGGAGTAGCTGTACTTGCGGCACTGTGCCAGATGCTTCTCGTCGCCGTGATAGTGCTTCTCCCAGTTTGCAGGGGAGGCCAGCATGACGGCGTCCAGCGTCTCGATGAAGTTGGCGCGCTTTTCCTCAGGGACAAGCTCCTTCTCCATCATGCTCAGGGAGAACAGGGCCTCACGCAGGCCGTAGGTCAGGGCCGGGCCGACCTTGAGGATGGCGATGCCGTCGGTGACCATGTTGTACAGGTCGGTGGCGGTCTGGTAGTCGGTGGAGTGGCCCTCGAAGCAGATGTCCGGGAACTCCTTCAGGGCTGCGCAGAGGTCCACAGCGGCGGCAGGGTCATAGTCGAACACCTGCTCGTCGCCAAACTCGACGCCGGGCTGGACGACCACAGCGATGACATCCCTCATGCCGTCGCCCACGCCCTCTTCGGTCCAGACGCGCTGGTAAGTAGAGACGGTGTCGCGGAAAGCATCGGGGCTGGTGACAGCCAGCGTGTCCTCAGCCTCGGTAGCACCGCCGGGGATGGGTACTTCGCTGCCGATGACGAAGACGGGACGCATTGCATCGGGCTTCTCGGCCTTCAGCTCTTCGTAGCCCTTCATAGCTGCCTTGTACAGCTGCGCGCCGCGGCGTGCGATGACCTCGGTCTTGAGCAGGCCGGGAGCGTCGTCAGCCACCTTCATGCTGGTGTCGAGGTGGATCTTGGTAAAGCCTGCGCGGGCGTACTGGTAGACCAGCTCGACCGAGTTCTTCATGGCCTCGGCCTCGGGCAGCTTCTGCCAGGTCAGGGGGCCGAGGTGGTCGCCTGCCAGGATCATCATGTTCTCGGGCAGGTCGATGTCCTTGGCCATTTTCAGGACCATCTGGTAGAAGTCGGCGGGCTTCATGCCGGTGTAGCCGCCAAACTGGTTGACCTGGTTGGCGGTGGCTTCGATCAGGACGGGGATGTTGCGCTCCTTGGCGCGGCGCAGCGCGATCTCAATGACCAGCTCGTTGGCGCTGCAATAAGAGGGGATGCCGCAGCGGATGCCCTGGCGGCGCTTGTCCATCATTTCCTGAAGCGGGTGTTTCATGTTTGCTATCTCCTTCGTGTTTGCTTGGGTGTATGCGTTGAATGGTTTTCATTAAAGTTTGGGCTGGCCCATGCAGTAGGTCTGCAGGACGTCGTAGTTATCTTCCAGCACCACGAGGTCGGCGTCCTTGCCCACCTGGATGGAGCCCTTGCGGTCGTCCAGATGCAGGCACTTGGCCGGGTTGATGGTGCAGGCGTTCAGAGCGTAGTTGAAGGGGACCAGAGCCTCTTCCACGAGGATGCGCAGACCCTTGTTGATGTTCAGGGTGGAGCCTGCCAGACCGCCGGTGGCCGTCAGATGGGCGCTGCCGTCGGGGTAGATGATGATCTCGTTGCCGCCGAACAGGTACTTGCTGCCCACGGGCGTACCCTTGGCCATCAGGGCGTCAGAGACCATGATGGCGTAGTCGGGACCCTTGCTCATGAAGTAGTTGTTCAGAGCAGCGGGGGTGGAGTGGCAGCCGTCACAGATGATCTCGCCGTACATGGTGCGGATGCGGTAAGCTGCGCCCACCAGACCGTTTGCACGGTGGTTGAAGGGCGACATACCGTTATAAACGTGGGTCATGGAGCGCGCACCGTTGGCGTAGGCCATGACAGCCTGCTCGTAGGTCGCGCCGCTGTGGCCGATGCTGACCACTACGCCGTGGGCCGTCAGATAGCGGGTGAGGGCGAAGTCCTCATCATGCTCCGTTGCCAGCGTGACATAGCGGATGTGGCCGCGGGCCGCTTTCTGGTAGTGCTCGAACTGCTCGATGGTGGGTTTGACGATGTACTGGTCAGGCTGTGCGCCCTTGTACTTCATGTCGAGATAGGGGCCTTCGAAGTGGATGCCCAGGATCTCTGCGCCGTCGTAGCCGCTCTCCATGACATTGGCCACGTTGGTGACAGCGTTGGTCAGCACCTCTACGCTCTGGGTGATGGTGGTGGCGAGGAAGCTGGTGACGCCTTCCGAGACGATGTGCTCTGCCCAGTAGCGCAGGCCGTCCTCGTTGGCGTCGTTGGTGTCGAACTCGTAGGCGCCGTGGCAGTGGATGTCCATAAAGCCGGGGACGATGCGCTTGTCACCGTAATCGTCGTCCACATCCTTGGTGCCATAGGGCAGGATGGCGGTGATCCTGCCGTCATTCACCTCAATGGCAGCAGGGACGAACTGGTCTGCCAGCCAGACCTTTTTGCTTTGTATTACCATTTTAAATGCCCTCCTTCTGGGGTTGATAGCTTAATTTCATTATACCGCACGGCTTCGGAAAAATATTTATAATTTTCAATCGATTTGTTATTCGTTTCGGCAAAAAGACATAAAAATGATGGAGAAAACGGCCTGACAGGCCGATGCGCGGCGGCTGGTTTGTCTTTTTCAACCAAAAAGTTATGGCTTTCAGTTACCCCCTTGTTTTCTGCGGTTTGGTTGTGATATAACAAACAAAAGAGAGCGGAACAGCTCTGCTATGGAATTATCAGAAAAAAGTTTTACCGTGTCCATTAGGAGGTAGATTTAGGATGAGCATTTTTAATCTGACCGATGAGAAGATGAAGGAGACGTCTTCCACCTTTACGGCCCATGAGATCTATCAGCAGCCTGCCACCTGGCGCAAGACCTGCGCACAGCTCGCTGCCTGCAAGGATGAGCTTCAGGCTTTTATCGATCAGGTCGTCAAGCAGGATGATTTCGACATCGTCCTCACCGGTGCCGGCACCAGCGAGTTCGTCGGCAACTCCCTGTTCCAGGCCCTGAACCCCAAGTACGACTTCAAGGTCAAGTCCTACGCTTCTACCGACCTCGTGCCTTCCCCCGAGAACTTCCTCTCCCGCACCAAGCCCACCCTGCTGGTGAACTTTGGCCGTTCGGGCAACTCCCCCGAGTCTCTGGGCAATGTGGAGGCCGCTGAGGTCGTCTGCCAGAATCTGTATCACCTGTTCGTGACCTGCAACCACGAGGGTACTCTGTCCAAGCTGGCAAACACCCGTCACAACTGCTTCGCCATCAACCTGACCCCCGAGACCCACGACCAGTCCTTCGCCATGACTTCCAGCTACAGCAATATGTATCTGGCTACCTATCTGGCCTTCAACCTCGACAAGCTGGACGAGATCACCGCTGAGGTGGAGAAGCTGGCCGTCGCCGGTCAGCACTTCCTCGATGACCAGTTCGGTCTGGCACAGAAGATCGTGGACGAGTTCGATTACAACCGCATCGTCTATCTGGGCAACATCGGCCTGAAGGGCGTCGCTCAGGAGTCCGCTCTGAAGACCCTCGAGCTGACCGCCGGCAAGGTGGCCACCATGTACGACTCCGAGCTGGGCTTCCGCCACGGCCCCAAGTCCATCATCGACAACAACACCCTGACCGTCGCTTACCTGAGCGATGACGAGTACCGCCGCCGCTACGAGCTGGATCTGGTCAAGGAGATGGCACACCAGCGCAAGGGCAACAAAATCGCCGTCGTCTACAACCACGACTGCGAGGGCATCGAGGAGCTGGCCGACTATCCCGTCCAGATCAAGGTCGGTGCCGATATGGAGAACGTCCTGCTGGGTCTGGACTTCATCCTGTTCGCACAGACCATCGCTCTGATGAAGTCCCTGTCTCTGGGCATCACCCCGGATAACCCCTGCCCCACCGGCGAGGTGAACCGCGTGGTCAAGGGCGTCACTCTGTACCCCTACACGCTGAAATAATCAAAACAACGTCATAAATTCAGGAGGGCAACGAGTATGATCGGTTTGGTAGTTACCGGCCACGGCCATTTTGCAGACGGTATCCACACCTCTGCGCAGATGATCGCGGGCGAAAATGATTATGTCCGCTACATCAACTTTGAAGAGGGGATGACTCCCGAGCAGCTGGCCGAGAAGTTCAACGCCGCTTTTGACGAGTTCAAGAGCTGCGACGGCGTCGTGGTGCTGTCCGACCTGCCCGGCGGCTCTCCCTTCAAGACTGCTGTGGAGTGCAAGTATGCACGTCCGGAGCAGAAAATCGAAGTCATCGCAGGCACCAACCTGCCCATGATCGTCACTGCCGTGACCATGCTGGACATGGAGGACGATCCCCGTTCGCTGGCAGACGAGCTTATCGAAACCGGCAGGGACTGCATCGCTCTGTTTGAGCTGGAGGCTGCCACTGCCGAGACCGAATCTGAAGAAAGCGACGGGATCTGATTTATGACGATCAACTGGGAAGTTATCATCTGGACCTGCATCACGCTGGCCGTGCTCATGAGCATCATCGGCCTCATCCTCTACGCCATCTCGGCCAAGAATGTGCGCAGCAAGCGCAAGGAGCTGGGTGAGGTACACACGGAGCTGAAAGTCGGCTCCCGCATCATGTTCGCGGGCGGCGTCTACGGCAAGGTGGTCAGCATCGACGACGAGGACACCCTCCGCGTGGAGGTGGCCCCCAAGGTCGTCATCACCATCTCCCGCTACGCAGTCCAGAGCCTCCTGAAATAAGGCGGCATTCCCCCATATTTGCTACTTTTACCTTTCTTTCATAACGGCAAGGCCCCCGCAGAATGTTCGGCATTCTGCGGGGGCCTTGTCATTTGTGCAGCAAAAAGCGGGAGCGGACATCCCGAAGGACATCCGCTCCCGCTGCGATTTTATGTGATTAAGCCTTGCCGTTGCTGCCGCAGACCAGGATCTTGCTCTTGACGTATTCCTTGACGTACTCGCGGCCGACGGCGCTGTACTTCTTGGGGTCGAAGACCTCGGGGTCCTTGGCGAGGTATTCCTTCAGGCCCTTGCTGAAGGCAATACGCAGGTCGGTGGCGTAGTTGACCTTGCACATACCGCGTGCGACACACTCGCGGACAGCGTCATCCGGCACGCCGGAGGTGCCATGCAGCACCAGAGGCACAGACACGACCTTGCGGATCTCGCTCAGGCGCTCCATATCCAGCTTGGGAGTTCCCTTGTAGACGCCGTGGGCAGTGCCGATGGCGACAGCCAGAGAATCGACGCCGGTGCGCTCTGCAAACTCAGCAGCCTCGGAGGGGACGGTGTAGCCGTTGCCATTGCCGCCATCAAGGTCGTCTTCCTTGCCGCCGACCTTGCCCAGCTCAGCCTCCACCGGGATACCGGCGGCGTGGCAGGCGCGGACAACGGACTTGGTGATTTCGATGTTCTCCTCAAACACATGGTGAGAGCCGTCGATCATGACGGAGGTGTAGCCGGCACGGAATGCCTGCATGGACAGCTCATAGCTGCTGCCGTGGTCGAGGTGCATCACGACGGGGACACTTGCCTCAGAAGCGGCTGCGGCCACCATGGCGTGGAACATGGCCGGAGAAGCGTACTTCAGGGTACCCGGGGTGGTCTGGACGATGACAGGAGCGCGCAGCTCCTCAGCAGCGGCGATGATGGCCTGCACCATCTCCATGTTCTCGGCATTGAACGCGCCGATGGCGTAATGGTTCTTCTGAGCGTCGAGCATCAAATCTTTGGTCGTAACTAAGGACATAGTAAAACCTCCAAAAACTTTACCTTCTTCAAAAAGCGTTAAGAGTTTAACGATTCATCTTTATTATAGATAGTCTTGGCTAATTTGGCAAGAGCAAAAAACGCCAAAGAGTTTGTCATTTGCGGTTGAAAGCTCAGAAGCCCAGCTGTGCATCCTCCCGGGCGGCTTCCAGAACGGTGACCACCTGCCGGGTCTTTTTCAGTGCGGCGTAGCAGGCATCATAGTCCTTGAGGGCCAGGATCATGGCGATCTCCGCCACCTCGTAGAACCACGGCGACTCGCTGTACTCGCTGCAAATATCTTCCTGTCCGGGACGGACGAGGCGGAGTTTCTGGCAGTTGCTGCTGCCCGGTTCGATGAGGATGCGGCCCGCGTCGCCGATGAGCTGGACGCTGCCCGGCGCGGCGCAGTCCTTTGCGCCGGTACACTGGCAGATGAAGTCGGGGTATTCCAGCAGGAGGATGCCGCTGGTGTCGATGCCGTTCTGGTAGAGATTCGGATGGTAGCTCACCAGCATAGGTTCGCCGAACAGCCCCACCACGAAATGTACATTATAAAGGTTCAGGTCCATCAGCGCGCCGCCGCAGCAGGCCGGGTCAAATACCGGCGACACCTGCCCGGAGAGCAGGGCATCGTACCGGCTGGAATACTGGCAGAAGGTACAGGAGACGATGCGGAGAGAACCGATGTCGTCGAGGTACTGCTTTGCAAGTGCATAGTTGGGGTGGTGGGCCGTGGTGATGGCCTCGAAGAGGAAGAGGTGCTTCTCTTTCGCCAGCGCGATGAGCTCGTCAGCCTCCGCCACGGTAGGGACGAAGGGCTTCTCGCAGAGGACGTTCTTTCCGGCCAGAAGCGCTGCCTTGGTCTGTGCATAGTGCAGGCTGTTGGGAGTGGCGATATAGACCAGCTCAATGTCCGGGTCGGCCAGCATGGCGTCATAGTCGGTGTAGACCTTCGGGATGCCGAACTGCTGTGCCAGCGCCTCGCCGGTGGTCTGCTGCCGGGAGCAGACCGCCTCACAGCGGAACGCAGGGACCTTTGCAAACTCTGCTGCCATCGTGCGGGCGATGGAGCCAGTGCCGAGGATGCCGATATTCATAGGAACGCCCTTCCTTATATATAATGGGTATCAGACGCTGCTCTGACAGTTCTGCTTGACGAATTCGCTGGGGGACATGTGATACTTCATGTTGAAGGACTTGGAGAAATAATGGATGGAGCTGTAGCCCAGACGCAGCGAAATTTCGCTGATGGTATAGCGGTTCTCGAGGAGCATCTGACAGCTGCGCTCCAGCTTCTTGTCGTTGATATACTTTTTGGGCGACTGGTCCACCGAGTTCTTGAACAGCAGCTGCAGAGCGGACCGGGACAGCGAGAAGTGCTCGCAGATCTCCGGGATGGTGAGGGGGTCGTAGATGTTGTCGTCGATATAGGCGATGATGCGGTCGAACAGCTCGTCCATGGCGCTCTGGTGGGCTGTGCTGCTGGCGGGGGCCATGGGGGAGGCGTAGGTGCCTTGGAGCAGCCGGATGATGGTTTCGGTCAGCAGGCAGAGCATCAGGCTGTTCATATAGGGGATGCCGGTGGTGCTCTCCCGGACGAAGGTTTTTAATAAGGTGTTTATCTTCTGGTCGTAGTGGAACACCCGGTTGATGAGGGCGTCATACCAGACCTCCCGCTCCACGGGAGTCAGGTTGCGCATATCGAAGAGGATGGTCATATAGGAGGCCCTGTGCTCTTCGTCGGTGTACTGGGTGTGGAACTGGCCCGGGCCGTATATCATCAGGTCTTTTTCTTTTAAGTGGTAGAGCGTGCCGTCCACTTCGGTCTCCAGCTCGCCGGTGTCCACATAGGTCAGCTCGAAGAAATCGTGCCGCTCACCATGGAAACAGTAGTTCTCAGTGCGGATGCGGTAGTAGTAGCCCAGAATTTTCTGTATCTCGATGCGGGGCAGGACGGCTAGAAATTCGTACTGGGAAGGAAAGTCTGTGATATGCAGCAAGTAGCTGCTCTCGGCGTAAAGGTCGTACTCGAGCTTCTGGGTCGTGGAGACGACGGCGAAGTAGATATTTGGCTTGATGTGGATGAGCCTGTTCATCGCAAACTCCTGCACATCGGCAGCCTCCGCCGTGTGGGAGACCAGCAGAACGCCAATGCCGCTCTTTACCTGTAAATAGGTATCGCAGTTGAAGCAGTAGAACTGGGAGACATAGCGGCGGGTGATGGCAACCATCGTCTGGTGGATGAGCTCCGGGTGCTCGCGGTCGATGGGCTGGTGGTAGACCGAGCCGTAGTCCAGAAAAGTGTCGTTGGAAGTTTCGCGTTGCATTCAAATCCCTCCTTACTGAAAAAGTATATCATTTTTTTGGCATTTTGACTAGTCTTATTTATACTTTTTTGGTAGATTGTAATGAGACTCACCGAATTTAACCGTTTTTTCGAAACAATTTGTTAAAAAATATAAAGACATTTGTTCAAATATAGCCTATAATGTAGTTACTCTGAATTGGAAACTCAGACAAAAAACTCAAGGAGGAATTTGAGAATGCCGAACATTGTTCTTACGCGGATCGACAACCGTCTTGTTCACGGTCAGGTCGCAACGCAGTGGTGTGGCGCCATTGGTGCAAACCTTATTCTGGTGGCCAACGACGAGGTGGCTGGCAACAGCCTGCGTCAGGGTCTGATGAATATGGCTGCTCCTGCCTACGCTGCAATGCGTTACTGGACCATCCAGAAGACGATCGATACCATCCACAAGGCCAGCGCCAAGCAGCTGATCTTCATCGTCTGCGAGAACCCGCAGGATGTCGTGAAGCTGGTGGAGGGTGGCGTTCCCATCAAGAAAGTCAACATCGGCAACATGCACATGGCAGAAGGCAAGCGCCAGGTGGCAGGTTCTGTCGCAGTTGACGACGCCGATGTGGCTGCGTTCAAGCGGCTGCAGGAGCTTGGTGTGGAACTGGAGATCCGCCGCGTTCCTACCGAACACGCTGAAAACATCGAAAAGCTGTTCAAGTAAGCTTTCCGGGTGCTTTCGAAAATACTTGAAAAGGAGTATTTATTATGGGCTTTAGTGCACTTCAGATCATTCTGGTCTTTGTGTGGGTGTTCATCGTCGCCATCGACCAGTTTGATTTCCTGGAATCCCTGTACCAGCCTATCGTTTCCGGTGCTGTCATCGGTGCGATCTTGGGCGATCTTCCCACCGGTCTGATCGTCGGCGGTACTTACCAGCTGATGACCATCGGTAACATGCCTGTCGGCGGCGCTCAGCCGCCAAACGCAGTCATCGGCGGCGTCATGGCTACCGTGTTTGCGATCTCTTCTCATCTGGATACCACCGCTGCTGTCGGTCTGGCAGTTCCCTTCGCTCTGATCGGCCAGTACATGGTTACCTTCCTGTTCACCCTCATGTCCCCCATGATGTCCAAGGCTGACCAGCTGGCAGCAAAGGGCGACACTAAGGGCATTGTCCGTCTGAACTATCTGGCAATGGCTCTTCTGGGCCTGCTGTTCGCCATCGTCTGCACCCTCGGTATGCTGGGCGGCTCTGCAATGGGTACTACCCTGAGCAACCTGGCCGCCAAGTATGCATGGATCATGGCTGGTCTGGGCGCTGCTGGCGGTATGATGCGCTTCGTCGGTTTCGCAACCCTGCTGCGCATCATGCTCTCCAACGAGTTCTGGGGCATCTACTTTGCTGGTTTCGCTCTGGCAACCATCATCGGCTACATCCCCGAGCTGTCCGGTTCTGCTCTGCTGCTGATCGCATTCGTTGGTGTTGCGATCGCTCTGTATGACTACCAGACTCGCGTTGCTATCAAGCAGGCTGCTGGTTCTGGTTTTGCTGCGAATGGAGGCGACGACGAAGATGGCATCTAATGCAACTCATTACAACAATCTGACTCCCGCGCAGCCTTTGGATAAGGCTACGCTGAACAAGATGGTGCTTCGTTCCCTGAACCTGCAGGCATCCTTCAACTACGAGCGTATGCAGGCCGCCGGCTGGCTGTACTGCATCCTGCCCGGTCTGGAGAAGATCCACGCAGACAACAAGGAAGACCTGGAGCTCTCCATGGAGCACAACCTGGAGTTCTTCAACACTCACCCGTTCCTGGTCACCTTCGTCATGGGCATCATCCTCTCTCTGGAGCAGCAGAAGGCTGACATCGAAACCATTCGTGCCGTGCGTGTTGCCGCTATGGGTCCTCTGGGCGGTATCGGCGACGCAATCTTCTGGTTCACTCTGGTTCCCATCACCGCAGGTATCACCTCGAACATGGCCATCAACGGTTCGCTGGCTGGCCCCATCCTGTTCCTGCTGATCTTTAACATCGTGCAGTTCGCATGCCGCTTCTTCCTGATGTACTGGTCTTACAACCTGGGCACCAAGGCTATCGACATCCTGACTGCCAACGCTAAGGAGTTCACCCGTGCAGCTTCCATGCTGGGCGTCTTCATCGTCGGTGCTCTGACTTCCAACTACGGCGGCACCACCGTTGCTACCGTCATCGAGAACGGCGACAGCCCCATCGTTATCCAGAGCATTCTGGATGGCGTCCTGCCCAAGCTGATCCCTCTGGCTCTGACCCTCGGCCTGTTCTTCCTGATGAAGAAGAAGAACTGGAAGCCCGTTACCTGCATCGCTCTGCTGCTGGTCATCGGTCTGGTCGGCGCATTCTTCGGCATCTTTGCTTAAGACATAAGCCGGAATCACAATGCACGCGGTACTTCTTGATTTTAATGGGACGATGTTCTTTGATACCCGCTTCCACATGGAGGCGTGGTCAAAGATCTATCATGAACTGCATCCCGAAGATAAAAGCCCTCTTGCATCGACGAAGATTTGCGGTCCCTGCAATGATGTCATCCTGAAGAACATGGCCCCGTGGCTCACCCCTGCGGAGCGCCAGCAGTATTCAGAAAAGAAAGAGGCGCTGTACCGGGAGGCATGCAGGAACGATCCTGCCAGTTTACACCTCGTAGCAGGTGCTGAAGAGCTGCTGCAAGGCTTACAGAAGCGCGGCATCCCGTTTGCGCTGGCGAGTGCTTCCATAAAAGCAAATGTTGATTTCTACTTTGACTCGTTTCCAATCGGTCACTGGCTGAAACAACAGGACGTCGTGTACGACGACGGAAGCTATGCCGACAAAGGCGAGATGCATCTGGAAGCTGCGCGGAGGCTGGGTGTTCCGTTCTCTGAGTGCTTGGTCATTGAGGACAGCGTCACCGCCATCGCTCTGGCAAAACGAAACGGCGCAGGCCGGATCGTGGGCGTCGGAGAGACGGCAGACGGGCCCGAGCTGCTGGCACTGGGAGCAGACCACTACATCCACGACTTTACAGAATTTGATTACGGTTGGCTGGAAAACTGAGTTCACCCAATGAGTTTCCACTTCCACAGTTGATAAGGCGGCTTCGAGAGATCGAAGCCGCCTTTGTCGTGTCCGGATGACTATGGTTTTGAACTGCACAGGGGTCAAAAGTGGAAAACTGCGCAGGGAGGATAAAATAAAACGCGAAGGACTTTCCCGTTAAAAGAAAAGTCCTTCGCGTTTTTGCAATATGTCCCAGACAGGAGTCGAACCTGCGGCCTTCCCCTTAGGAGTAGGGGCTGAAGCCATAAATCCTAGGCAAGAGTAGGTAAAACAAGTAACGTTTTATCAATTGATTTTTTGTTGCGCTGTCAATCTGAGTAAAGAACACAAACCCCGAAATAAAACGAGTAAAAGGCTTTTCATTAGCAGAAAATTAGCAGAGCTAATGAAAAGTGGAAGGTTCATTGTAAAATGCCCACCTTTCATTAGCTGGGAAGTGTACGTTTCCCTACGGATATTTGCTTGTTTAGCATTCGTGAACCAGACCATACAGCCGTAGCTGGTGTGATGGACAAATGTTTTCAATAGAAAAAGACCAGAGCTTTCTGCGAGAAAACTCTGGTCTATGTAACAGTGCGAATGGAAATGCGCATTGTCTTGTAAAAGGAAGGGGCTTATGGTATTCTTACGGGAGTAAAGGCACTGGATGCAAGGAACTTTGCGTGATTTTAGGAGTGTGCGATGGAAAAGAAATTTAATATTGTAGTCGGTGAAGATGGAACTGTAAAACTCCCAGATGCGGTTCTGGAAAAACTTGAAGTCAAACCCGGAGAGGAAGTTCGCTTCGAGGTAGATGACAATTTCTATGCAGTCAGGCTTCTATCGCGGATAGAAGCTGAACGCTTGGATTACTTGAATTGGATGCATAATAAACATTGCCCCTCTATTGAGGAAATGATTGCAGAGTCGAGAAAACAAGCCACTCAGAACATTGTGATCTCCCGTATCCTTGATGGGATGCCGGCAGAAAAAATCGCAGAAGGCTATGAAGTTTCACTCGATTATGTAAAACAGCTTACACATCAGCTGAAGATGGACATAGAGGAAGCTAAGGCGAAAAAACACAAAGAAACGGGATCATCCTAAAACAGATAGCGGCAGTTTTCCATATACGGAAAACTGCCGCTGTTTATGTATAGAGGCTTATAGGTTCTTTGCAAGATTTTTAATGAGTGTAGCCATAGAGGGGTCAGCCAGCAGTTTAGCAAGAGCTGCTGCCGCATCTGTATCGACGGGACTGGCTTTGGGAGTGGATTGCTCTGCGCGAGGGAGGACTTCAGGCTCTGCACCATGATGCTGATAGAAGAAATCGTCGAATCGTTGTGCGTTCAAACGCCGATCATCATCCAGAATGTGTGCGTACTGCTCGGTGACCATCGAAGCCTGTGCATGACCGGAATCGCCCTGCACGGCTTTGATATCGCCGCCGTTCAGCTTGAGCTTGTATGTAATGCTGGAGTGTCGGAAGCTATGGAAAACCACTTTGGGGAAATCGTTTTCCTCAATCAGCTGCTTCAATGCACCGTTAATGGTGGATTGTTCGGTCGGCATTCCCAGCGGGCCGGCAACCACGAGATTATAGTCTGCATACTCTGCACCCAGTGCGTCCTTTGTCATGTCCTGCTCGGCTTTATAGTGGACAAGCATTTCAGCAACTGTTTTGGGGAGAAAAATGGTTCGGATACTGCTGTCTGTTTTAGGGCTTTTCAGAACCTGGACCGTGGTGCAGCGGGAACTCAGCGAGGGAAAACGAGTGATGACATTTTTATTTTCCAAGGCGTTCAGCGAAGCAATATCTACACGCTGCAATTCCTTATTTATGTAAATGGAGGCTCGCCCGGCTTCAATGCTTTCGGGGGAGATATCCACACAATCCCATGTCAGACCGAGCAATTCCCCTAAGCGCAGGGAACAAGAGAAGGAGAGGTTGATGCAAAGCCGGAGCCGTGGATCATCACAGACTTCTAAGGCATGGAACAGGGTCTCGGCAGTCCAGATATCACGCTTCTTTGCAGTGTATTTGGGCAAGGTGGCATAAATACAGGGATTCTTTTCCATAAGTTCCCACTTTACAGCCTGCTCAAAGGCACTTCTCAAAATTTTGTGAACCGAACGAACCGTGCCGGGAGAAACGTATTGATGCTGACGCTTTCCACACATAGGGTCAACGGCTTCGTATTTAAGCAGCCGCTGATAATATCCCTCAATTACGCGGGTGGTGAGATCTTGCAGCTTCATTGAGCCGATAAGCGGTTCTATGTAGTTTGAAATCAGTGCAGTGTTTGATTGATAGGTTGAAAGTGCCCATTTGGTTCTTCCGTACAGGGTGACGTATTCTTTAAGCAGGTCTTTTAGAGTTCGGCACTGGGGTGCCACAAAGGTACCGACGGATTCTTTGTATTCGACCTCTTTCTTACGGTTTTTGGCATCTGCAAGGTCGGTAAAGGTTTCCCATTTCTGCTTTAGCGTTCCATTAGTGTGTTTGTAGGTATAGACAACGCAGTATCGGTTATTGCGTTTGACAATGCTAGCCATTATACATCCTCCTCTACTTTACGTTTGGACTTCAGAACTTCATCGAAAGCGTCTTTTTGGATGCGTTTTACCCTTCCCAACTTCATCGTTGGAATTCCTTCTTTGAGAACCCACGAGTCAAGTGTTGGGCGGCTGATTCCGTAAAAAGCCTGAATTTCCTGAAAACTGTAGTATTTCCCATTCTTGGGACATTGCAGTTTTAGCGGCGGCTCCTCATGCGTTTCTTTTTTCGGTTTTTGAAGTTGGTATGTAGATTGGCTTTTAAGCCATGCCTTAAAACTTTTTTTGGTAATGCGCGGCCTGTCGGCCACGCGCTCAATGACGAAACAATCTCGGTATTTTTTGCAATCAAGAATCCCATAAACATTCTTGCGTGGGATACCGAGTAGTTTTGCCATTTCCGGGATGGAGATGGTTTGCGCTTCAATCTCCCGGTCACGCTCACGGTCGGCTGCTGTGCGGTAGCGACTTTGTGATCGGTACCACCGCTCAAAGTCCTCTTTGGGAATTCTCATACAGAAGTCTGCCGTTTCTGTTTTCAACTTGCCCTGTCGGATGAGTGTATAGATCGTTTCGGGTTTCACCTTCAATATCTCGGCGGCGTCAGGAACGGAATAGGACCGTTTGCAAAGTTCCTCGCCCGGTGGCGAACCATTGACCTTATGATATTTGACCTGATTGGCATACCATTTCTCAAAGCTGGAAATAACGATACGCCTTTTGTCGTTTATCAGAATGACTTCAAAGAGATTCTTATGAAGCAGCCAATAGCTGTCTGTTTTGCCAAGGCCGAGAAGCTGCCGCATCTCACGAACCGACATGGTGGTTTTGGTAGTGGCAGGTTCAGCTTTTCCGTATAAGGGAGCCGAAGTATTCCGCATATCATCCATGAAAGACACCTCTCTATCTATGTAAAAGTTTAGCCGGGATTTCTCATCCCGGCTAAAGAATAGCAGATTTCGCGTGAAATGTTGAGGATGTCAAACAGCGGGATTGCGTTCAACAGTGCCATCATTGAGCCATGCTTCAAAGCTGGCTTTGGAAATACGGTAAGCGCCGCTTACCTTGAACCAGCGGAATTCATTCTGCTTCAGTAGACGGTAGACAGTGGGACGGCTCAGGAGCAGCATTTCCATCAGGTCTTCTACGGTATAGCAGCGGCTGTCCTTTGCTGTGGAAACAGGGGAGGAAACCGAGTTGGGCGAAGGTTCTTCATGGATAATCATTGGATAATACCTCGTTAAATATACTTAAAGTTAAAACTTGAGCGGCAATGCAGCCCGGCGGCTGCCACCATTATAAATAGTATAGACCTGCTGAAGGTACTTCGTCTTGCCGGGAAGGCTTACGCCTGCGGTTCGTGCAAGGCGAAAAATCGTGAATGCATCGACCTGCCGCAGTTTGGCAATCAGACGGCTTTTACTGTATTCGGAGTGGTACAGTTCTACAAAGCGGCAGATGCCGAGCAGATTTGCAGAACTCATGGAATCAGGTTCTCCGTCCCACGCATTCAGCAAAACATCAAGGGATTCGATATACAGTTCAGGACCAAGCCGGATGAATTCGTGATAGGCGGTTGCGATGCAGCTGATCCGCTGCTTGCCCCGGCCTTCTTCAAAAGAAAGATGAACGCCAGCCAATTCGGTGGCCTGCTGGAATGCAACGGCAGCAGGCTCCCCTGCAAAAATCAGGGCACGGAGCTTCTGTCCTGCACTCAGCCGTTCCGAAATGCCTGTCTGCTGTGCAAACAGGAGGGCTTCTTCTCGTTCTGTCATACCAAAATAAACCTTGCAGCGAATCTGCAAATCTTCGCCGCCGTTCAGAAATTTCCGTGCAGCGATGGTGTTCTGTCCGTCCATCACATAGTAGTGACCATCCCGGAAGCTGATCTTCGGCTCATTGGCAACCCGCTCGTCAAATTCTTTTGCGATGCGGGCAACACGAGCGGGGTGAAGAGCACGCTGATAAGTGTCGCGCGGCACGATCAGTTCGCTGCTGTTCAGGCACATCTCATGGTAAGGTTTTACAACTGCGTTCATCATAAAGGAACCTCCTCGTATAATAAAATAGTAGTATTTATAGACCGCTCTCCAGCGGAATGCTACAATAGTTTCAGGGTGCTGTGGATT